>NZ_AP024845.1:2400000-3042110 GCF_020892095.1 Claveliimonas bilis
TGATGCGCGGAGTAATGGCATTTTCCATCGTGCTGGCAGTTGCCATTTTTATGATACTGCCCTATTTTCTTTCTGGACTTTTGAAGCCATTGATTCCGTCCTACCATATCAGAACAGTAATTGAAGGGTTTGTGAGAATTGGAATCTTTCTTATATATATTATGCTGATTTCCAAAACGGAAGATATACAGAGAACGTTTATGTACCATGGGGCAGAGCATAAATGCATCAACTGCATTGAACACGGGCTTCCGTTGAATGTGGAAAATGTCAGGATCAGTTCCAGGCAGCATAAGCGGTGCGGAACCAGTTTCCTGTTCTTTGTGCTGGCTATCAGCATCATTCTTCTTCTGCTTGTCCAGGTGGATTCTGTTGTTATGCGGGTGGTGGTGAGAATTGCTCTTCTTCCCGTAATAGCAGGCATTTCCTATGAAGTTTTAAGACTGGCAGGAAATTCAGATCACTGGCTGATAAATTTTCTGAGCAGACCGGGGCTTTGGATTCAGAAGATGACGACAAAGGAGCCGGATGACAATATGATCGAAGTGGCAATACAGGCAGTAGAGGCTGTCTTTGACTGGAGGAAGTATGAAGCAGAAACATTTGGAACAGAGTCTGACTCTTAAAAGTGCGCTTCAGGAAGGGACGGAATGTTTGAAGAAAGCAAAGGTTCCGGAGCCGGAGCTGGACGCCTGGATTTTGCTGGAATATGCGGCAAAGGTGGAACGGAGCAGGTATTATCTGGATCCGGAAAGGGAGCTTTCAGAAAAGGAAAGCTCTCTTTATATGGAAGCAATCCGCAGGCGCTCTTCGAGGATCCCGCTGCAGCATATTACAGGAGAGCAGGAATTTATGGGGTTTTCCTTCCGGGTAAATCCCCACGTTCTCATTCCGCGGCAGGATACAGAGATTCTTGTGGAGACTGCTTTGGAAAAAGCAGAGAACCATATGCGGATCCTGGATCTGTGCACAGGATCCGGATGCATTATCATCAGCCTTAGCAAAATGATCCTTGAGGGAAGAGAACCGGCATGGGAAATAGAGTGCGAAGGAAGTGATATTTCACCGGAGGCTCTTAAAACAGCTAAGGGAAATGCTGACCGCCTGGGTGCGCGGGTTCATTTTATCCAAAGTGATCTTTTTGAAAATATACAGGGCGCATATGATATGATCGTGTCCAACCCTCCCTATATCCAGACATCTGAAATCGAGGAGCTTCAGGATGAAGTCCGGCTTTATGATCCGAGGATCGCGCTGGACGGGAAAGAAGACGGACTGTATTTTTACCGGAGGATCATAGAGGAAGCAAGGGAGCATCTGTCAGAGAAAGGCTGGCTGCTCTTTGAAATCGGATGGGACCAGAAAGAGGCTGTCTCGAATCTTATGGAGGAGGCAGGGTATACCCTGGTCACTGTAAAAAAGGATCTGGCGGGACTTGACCGTGTGGTAATGGGAAGGTACAATAAAGCGTAGTGTGAAAATAGGTAGGAGGAGAAAAGATGTTTGACAAATTAGAGGATCTGCTCATTCGATATGAAGAAATTATGAGTGAGCTGCAGGAGCCGGGAGTAGCAGATAACCAGGAACGCTTCCGCAGACTTATGAAAGAACAGAATGATCTGACTCCCATTGTTGAGGCATATAAAGAATACAAAGCATGCAAGCAGGCTATTGAGGACAGCCTTGCTATGCTGGAAGAAGAAACAGATGAAGAAATGAGGGAACTTGCCAAAGAGGAGCTGAATGATTCCAAGGCGAGAGTAGAGAGTCTGGAGCAGGAGCTGAAGATTCTGCTTCTTCCTAAAGATCCTAATGATGATAAAAATGTTATTGTGGAGATCCGCGCCGGGGCAGGCGGTGATGAGGCTGCTCTTTTTGCAGCAGAGATCTATCGTATGTATGTCCACTATGCAGAGAGCAGAAGATGGCGCACAGAGCTGATTTCCGTAAGTGAGAATGGAATAGGCGGATTTAAAGAAGTTGTGTTTATGATCACAGGACAGGGCGCATACTCCCGCCTGAAATATGAAAGCGGTGTACACCGCGTGCAGAGAGTACCGGAAACGGAGAGCGGCGGACGTATCCATACGTCCACGATCACGGTTGCCATTATGCCGGAAGCGGAGGAAGTGGATATCGTGATCGACGAAAAGGACATCCGTATCGACGTTATGAGGGCGTCCGGAAATGGAGGACAGTGCGTCAATACGACAGACTCTGCGGTGCGTCTGACTCACTATCCCACCGGAATCGTGATCTACAGCCAGACGGAAAAGTCTCAGCTGCAAAATAAAGAAAAGGCTTTCAGGCTGCTTAGGTCCAAGCTGTATGATCTGGAAATGGAGAAGAAACAGGCGTCAGAAGCGGAAGCCAGAAGAAGTCAGATCGGAACCGGAGACCGTTCAGAGAAGATCCGTACTTACAACTTCCCCCAGGGAAGGGTGACGGATCATCGTATCAAGCTGACGCTGCACAAACTGGACAGCGTTATGAATGGGGATCTGGACGAGATCATCGACAGTCTGATTGCAGCGGATCAGGCGGCAAAACTGGCAAATATGAATGAAGAATAAAGAACCGGAGCAGAGAAGAACAGACAGGAGACAATAGAAAAGAAGGGTAGAATATGCTGGAATATGATTTTAAACGTCCACAGCTGGAAGATAAGGAGATTATCACACATTATTTTAAACATCATACAAGCCGAAGCTGTGAACGGACTTTTGTGAATGTTTTCTTGTGGGCGAGATTTTATAATGTAACGTATGCAGTTATTGAGGATACACTGGTCTTTAAAAGCGAAGACGAAGGCAGGCTTGCATTTGCCTATCCGGCAGGTGAGGCGGACTGTGTAAGGAAAGCCATTGACAGGCTGGATCAGTACAGTAAGGAAAGGGGCAAAGCATTCTGCCTTTATAATGTGACTCCAGATAATTTTGAACAGTTGGAGAACTGGTATCCGGGAAGATTCCAGGTGGAGTACAATGAAGATCTGGCCGACTATGTATATGAATCGGAGAAGCTCTGTACACTTTCCGGTAAGAAACTTCACGGAAAAAGAAATCACATTAATAAATTCAAAGCCACATACGAGGGAAGATGGAACTATGAGCCGATTACAAAAGACAATGTGGAAGAATGTTTCCAAATGGCTTTGAAGTGGAGAAATCAAAACGGATGCAACGATGATCCGGAAAAAAATTCAGAGATGTGCGTTACTCTCAATTCCCTGCGGCTTTTTGAGGAGCTGGAATTAAAAGGAGGGCTTCTCCGTGTGGATAACCAGATTGTGGCATTTACCATGGGAGAGCCAATCTGTTCCGATACATTTGTTGTGCATATTGAAAAGGCATTTCCGGATGTTCAGGGTGCCTATCCGATGATCAATCAGCAGTTCGTAGAGCATGAATGTATGCAGTACAAATATGTGAACCGGGAAGAGGATACCGGGGAGGAAGGCCTTAGGAAGGCGAAACGTTCCTACCGGCCGGTGTTTATGGTAGAGAAAGGGCTGGTAACAGAGAAAAGCCCGGCAGATGTACAGTAAGGAGGAGATAGAATGATCGCAGATAAAATGAAAGGTATGGTGGCAAACAGTTCCGCTATCCGGGCAATGTTTGAAGAGGGCAATCGCCTGGCTTCCCTTTACGGAGCGGAAAATGTATATGATTTCAGTCTGGGCAATCCCAATGTTCCGGCACCGGAAGCTGTAAAAAAAGCCATCGTGGAGCTGGTGGAAGGTGAAGATCCCATTGCACTTCATGGATATACCAACAGTAACAGTGGTTATCCGGAGGTACGGCAGGCAGTGGCGGATTCTTTGAATGAAAGATTTGGGACATCCTTTGGCGAGAGAAATATTATTATGACAGTGGGGGCAGCCGGCGGTTTGAACGTTATTTTTAAAACGCTACTCAATCCGGGAGATGAAGTCATTGCATTTGCTCCTTATTTTGGAGAATATCGTTCCTACACAAACAACTATGACGGCGTGCTGGTGGAAATTTCTCCTGATACAGAGACATTCCAGCCAAGACTTCAGGAGTTTGAACAGAAAATCACTCCAAAAACGAAAGCGGTCATTGTCAATACTCCGAACAATCCTACCGGAGTGGTCTATTCAGAAGCTACCATTCAGAAAATGGCGGCTATTATGGAGGCAAAGCAGAAAGAATATGGAACAGATATTTATCTGATCTCGGACGAGCCTTACAGAGAGCTTGTCTATGACGGAGCAGAAGTACCTTATCTGACAAAGTATTATGACAACACCATTGTGGGATATTCCTACAGTAAATCCCTTTCCCTTCCCGGAGAGCGGATCGGATATCTGGTTATTCCCGATGAAGTGACAGACAGTGAAGAAGTGCAGTCTGCAGCCAATGTAGCTACGCGTATTCTTGGATTTGTCAATGCGCCGACGCTGCAGCAGAAGGTTGTGGCAAAATGCCTTAATGAAAAGACGGATATTTCTTTTTATAACAGAAACAGAGAAGCACTCTACGAAGGTCTGAAAGAATGCGGTTTTACCTGTATTAAACCGGAAGGGGCTTTCTATCTGTTTGTGAAATCACCGATAGAGGATGAAAAAGAATTTTGTGCGGCGGCTAAGAAATATAATATTCTCATGGTTCCGGGCAGCTCTTTTGCCTGCCCCGGCTATGTGAGACTGGCATACTGTGTAGCTCATGAGACGATTGTAAATTCTCTTCCGAAGTTTAAAGAGCTTGCAAAAGAGTATTTTTAAGAGGACAGCTATGAGCAGATTAGAAGAAAACATCCGAAAAGTCACACCTTACGTACCGGGAGAACAGCCCCAAAATAAGGTGATCAAACTGAATACAAACGAAAACCCCTATCCGCCTTCTCCGGAAGTGGACAGGGTGCTTGGAGAAGTAGACTCCGGGGATTTCCGGCTTTATCCGGATCCTTCCTGCAGTATTCTTGTAAAAGCTCTTGCAGATTGTTACGGAGTAGGAGAAGACCAGATATTTGTAGGCGTAGGGTCAGATGATGTACTGGCAATGTGCTTTTTGACCTTTTTTAACTCGGGAAAGCCAATCCTTTTCCCGGATATTACCTATTCTTTTTATAAAGTATGGGCTCAGCTGTACAGCATTCCTTATGAGTGCCCGAAACTGAATGAAGAGTTCCGGATCGTAAAGGAAGATTATTACAGGGAGAACGGCGGCGTTATTTTCCCGAATCCAAATGCACCGACGGCTGTTTATGAGGAGTTGGATTTTATAGAAGATATTCTGGAACATAACCGGGATGTTGTTGTGATCGTGGATGAGGCCTATATTGATTTTGCCGGCAGATCCGCTATAGAACTGATAGAGCGCTATGATAATCTGGTAGTGACGCAGACTTTTTCCAAGGCCCGCTCCATGGCGGGAATGCGGATCGGCTATGCTATCAGCAATCCGAAACTGATCCGTTATTTGAACGATGTAAAATATTCTTTCAATTCCTATACGCTAAACAAGGTAGCTCTTGTATGTGGAGAGGCTGCGGTAAAAGATCAGGAATATTTTGAAAATACGGTAAAAAAGATTACAGATACAAGGGAAAAGACAAAAAAAGAACTTGCAGATCTTGGATTTTCCTTCACAGATTCAAAAGCAAATTTCATTTTTGCATCTCATCCTGAATATGATGCAAAAGAGATGTTTGATGCCATGAAGGAGCAGGGAATTTATGTACGGCACTGGGACAGTGAACGGATCAGCCAGTACCTGCGGATTACTATTGGTACAGAAGAAGAAATGCAGAAATTATTTGAATTTTTGAAAAAATATATGCAGAAATAAGGAGAAGAGACTTATGTTAAAAGCAGTGTTACAGGGAATAGTAGTGGGAATTGCCAATATTATTCCGGGAGTCAGCGGCGGGACTATGATGGTTGCCATGGGGTTATACGATAAGCTGATCCACGCGATTACACATTTAAAAAGTGAGTTCCGGCAGAGTATGAAACTGTTGCTGCCAATTTTTATCGGTGCAGGGCTTGCTATCGTGATTTTGTCCAGGGTATTTGAGTTCCTTTTGGAGAACTACCCGATTCCAACAAACTTTGCATTCTGCGGACTGATTGCCGGCAGCCTGCCTTTTATTTTTCAGAAAGTAAAAGGTCATTCCGTCACAGTAGGAAAAATAATTCCTATGGTGATATTTTTTGCTGTTGTTATTTTGATGGCTGTTATGGGAGAAACCGGAGGAAAGGAAGCGGATGTAAGTTTTACTCTTATTAATGTAATTAAGCTTCTTCTGGTTGGGATCATTGCAGCAGCGACGATGGTAATTCCGGGAGTCAGCGGCTCTATGATGCTTATGCTTTTAGGGTATTATGATACTATTTTAAGAACTATTAACAAATTTATCGACGCAGTTTTATCCTTTGACATTAACAGTATTCTAGTACAGTGCGGTATCCTGATTCCATTTGGTATCGGTGTAATTCTCGGAATTTTCCTGATTGCCAAATTGATTGAATTTATTTTCATGAAAGCGGAGATCCACGCATATTATGCGATCATTGGCCTCATTGTGGCTTCGCCTATTGCAATTCTTTTAAAGATAGACTGGAGCGGTTTTTCAGTTATGACTTTGGGGGCAGGAATCATCTCCTTTATTGCCGGATGGTTTGTGGCAAGTAAGCTTGGCGGTGAATAGAAAATGCCGGAGGCCCAGCCTGCAGATTCTAAGAGGAAAAGATATGAAGTGTAAATATTTTGCGGTAGTTTTGATCTCTGCTTTTGCGGTCGTCAGTTTTAGCGGCTGTTCTTTCCCAAGGTCGTTTGATGAGACAGAAAGCGGTACGGCAGCAGGGGAAGGAACAGCGGAAGCAAAGGAAAAAACACAGGAAAATATGCAGGAAGAAGAAAACGAAAAAGTAAAAATTGGTGTATCTTTTGATTCCATGGAGCAGGAACGCCGCGAAATAGAGCGGACAGTTCTGGAAGATACGGTTCAGAAGCTGGGAGCCCTGGTGGAGATCCAGAGCGCCGAAGGGGACATAGAAACGCAAAAAGAGCAGATCCGGCAGTTTACAGACGAAAGCGTCAATGTGATCATTGTCGCTGCTGTGGACAGCAGCGCCCTGGAAGCAGAAATCCGTAATGCGAGAAACCAGGGAATCCTGGTAGTTTCTTACGAACGCCTGGTTCAGGGAGAACAGACAGATCTCTTTGTGGCAGCAGACAGCCGGATGGCAGGGGAACAGATTGCCGATGAAATCAAAAATCAGCTTCCGGAAGGGGGAAGCATTCTGCTTGTATGCGGGCCGGAGAACGACCGGAGCAGCCAGAATACAGCAGATACTCTGGAAGAGGAATTGGAGGGAAACTCCTGGGAGATTGCTTACAGAGGATGCGCCGCTTCCTGGAGCGGGGAAGATGAAAAGCATGCTGTAGAAGAGGCTTTTCAAAATGCAGGAAAACAGGCAGATGCAATTGTATGTGCAACAGACCGTATGGCCGGCATGGCGGCTGAAATCCTGGAAAACGAGCAAAGAACAGGCGAGATGGCAGTCATCGGACAGAATGCAGATTCTGACGCCTGCAGACGGATCCAGGAGGGCACACAGGCAATGACCATCTATATACCGGCGGAAGAGCTGGCCGAAAAGGCAGCTGAATACGCAGTTCAGATGGCGGAAGGCGGTAACTTTTCCGAAACGATTACAGAAGAATACGAACTGGTCGGAGAGGAAGAAGAATTTATGGTGCCATGTTACAGAGCAGAAACATTGGCTGTTACGGAAGAGAATGTAAGCAAATTGGGACGTAACACTTTTTAAAAGTGTTACGTCCCAATTTGCTTACAGCCCTGTGTAAAATTGCTTTTAGCCCTGTGTAAAACTGCGAATATTACTAAAAATTGTGGTGATTGGTAGTGCTGCCTACAAAATATTGATATAATAGCAGCGGATTATTCTATAAAAGCTATCCCACGGTAAAAGGCCTTTATTAAAATAATGTTTAGAGAAAATTAAGATGAATAATCAGGAAAGCTGATGTATACTGAGAATCAGGGGTATAAAGTTAAAAAGGAGGTGGGCATATGCCTGCATTTTACGCACATGACCGTTTTGGCAAAGAGGTGTCAGCCCGGCTGAACGGTGAGCTGAAGGAAATCGTAAAAAGATATTACAGACAATTCAGAATCGGTCTCCAGGGACCAGATCTCTTTTTCTTTTACCGTCCGTACCTTCCTAATAAGGTTTCAGAATACGGTAATCATCTTCATGCCATTTCAGCATATCCGTTTTTTGAACACGCAGTAAAGGTTGTGCGAAAAAGAGGAAGAAAGACAAGAGAGTACGCATATCTTCTTGGATTTCTCTGCCATTATATTCTGGACAGTGAATGTCATCCTTACGTGGAAACTTACATTGGAAAGAGCGGAGTTCAGCATCTGGAGATTGAAGAAGAGTTTGAAAAAATGTTGCTGCGTCTGGATGGAAGAGATCCCTTTTCCTATCCCATGGCTAAGCTTGTGCCGGTAGATATCGCAACAGCAGAGGCTATCCGGCCTTTTTATGAAAATATGACAAGTAAAATAATTCTCCGCTCCCTGAAGGACTTGAGAACGGTAAAAAAACTTTTTACGACCCGCGGTCCTGGGAAACAGGCTCTGATCAATACAGCTATGAAGATGACGGGGAAATATCCCTATTTAAAAGGGTTGATGAATCAGCGCATTGATAATCCCAAATGCCGGGAGAGCAATCAGGAACTGAAGAGGAGATTTGATGGAGCTGTCGGCCTTGCCGTAAAAATGGCGGAGAGCCTGGATGAAAGCGTGCAGACAGGAAAGGGGCTGGAGAGGCGTCTTGACCGGACATTTGGATAATCAGGAAAAAATAAAAGAAAATCAGGGCAGCCTGCCGGAACGTTCGAAGAAAAAGTTCCTTAGCCTGATCCTGGCAGTCCTATGCTTTTGCTTGACTGCCTGTCAGGCACAGAGTGGAGGAGCAGAACAGGAAAACGTTCCGGTGTCTTCGGTATCATCAGAGGAAATCTCTTTGGAAGAAGTGCCGGAATATACAGGAGAACCTTATGTGGAGGTGGATGAAGGAGAACCGGATTTTTCAGAAGAAGAGCTGACAACAGATTCTTATGAAACATACAGCGAACTGGATGAGCTGGGACGGTGCCAGAGTGCCGAAGCCTGTGTGGGTACAGATCTTATGCCGGAAGAGGAGAGGGAAGGGATCGGAGAGATAAAACCGTCGGGATGGCACACTGTAAAATATGACAATGTAGAGGGAAAATATCTCTATAACCGTTGTCATCTTATCGGCTATCAGCTTACTGCAGAAAATGCCAATGAAAAAAATCTGATCACAGGAACAAGATACATGAATACAGAAGGGATGCTTCCTTTTGAAAACGAGATTGCGGATTATGTGAAGGAGACCGATAATCATGTTATGTACCGGGTCACGCCGGTGTTTGAGGGAGATAATCTGGTAGCATCCGGTGTATGGATGGAGGCAGAATCTGTTGAGGATGAAGGAAGAGGCGTTTCTTTTAACGTATATGTTTATAATATACAGCCGGGAATAGAAATTGACTACAGCCGTGGGGACAGTCGGGAAGCCAGTGATGCAGATCTCCTGGAAAAAGGAGAGACAAGTGATGCAGAGGACAAGAAGGGAGAGACTTATATTATCAATGAAAACACAGATAAGTTTCATAAACCGGACTGCTCCAGCGTATCTGACATGAAAGCCCGAAATAAAAAAGAATTTTCAGGGAACAGGGAAGAACTTCTGGAACAAGGTTATTCTCCCTGCGGAAGGTGTCAGCCATAAGTTTATAAAAATTTAATAAGTATTTTCTGCTATAAGTGTTATAATATGCATGTAACAAGGAAACCGATTTAACTGACCTCTTTGTTTTGCAAAGTTGAAGGCTGTTAAGCAATCAGATTTTGGAGGAAAAGATAAATGAATACTTTAAAAGCTGAAAAAAGAAACATGCAGACAAAAGCGAAAAAACTTAGAAGGGAAGGCTTTGTTACCGGAAATGTATTTGGCAGAGAAATGAAAGAGTCCATGCCGATACAGATATTAAAGACAGATGCAGAGCGCCTGATCAAAGGCCATGGAAAAGGCAGCCAGATCATGTTGGAAGTTGACGGCCAGACCATGGATGTCCTGATCAAAGAGATTGACCTTAGCCCGTTGAAAACAGATATATACGAGATTGATTTCCAGGCTTTGGTGAGTGGTGAAAAAGTTCACTCTGTAGCTGAGGTGATTCTGCTGAATCACGAAAAGGTAAATACAGGACTCGTACAGCAGATGTTGTATGAGATTTCCTATAAAGCAGTCCCGGCGGCACTGGTTGAGAAGGTAGAGATCGATGTGGGAGATATGAAACTTGGTGATTCGCTTCAGGTGAAAGATCTGGATATTGCTAAGAAGAAAGACATTGATCTTATTACAAATCCGGAGACAACGGTAGTAGCTGTCACAGAAATACACAACAGTGCTTCAGAGGACGAAGAGGCTGAAGAAACAGAATAAAAATATTTATTTGAGGATACGCAGGTACAACTTGTGTATCTTTTTCTATTTTATAGGAGAGTTTTATGGGAAAGTCCTTCGTACTGCCCTATATACAAGATCTGACGGCCGGATGTATAATGGATTTAACAGGAGGAAAAGAGTATGAAATTTCCAAAGATGTACCAAATTTACAATCACGACTACAGCAGGGAAAACATCAACAATATAGAAACAGAATTTGAAAGGGAATATGAAAAAGCTTCCATTGATCCTGACAGGATTAAGGGGAAAAAAGTAGGAATTGCAGTAGGAAGCCGGGGCATTGATAAGATTGTCCCTATTGTTTCACAGACTGTAGAAAAAATAAAAGAGGCAGGCGGAAGGCCGTATATTTTTGGAGCAATGGGGTCTCATGGGAACGGAACGGCAAAAGGACAGAGGGAGGTGCTGGCATCCCTTGGTATCACAGAAGAAAAGGTGGCAGCCCCCATCCTGTGCAGTGGAGATACGGAAGAATGGGGAAAAACAAAAAAGCATGGATTTACGGTTTACGGTAATGTATTGTGCCGGGAATTTGACGCGGTAGTTCTTATAAACAGGGTGAAGATGCACACAGATTTTGAGGATGTAACAGAGAGTGGCGTACTGAAAATGATGGCTATTGGAATCGGAAATCCAAGAGGCTGCCAGAATGTTCATTCCCTTGCATTAAAATATGGCTATGGGACGGTAATCAGGGAAACAGCAGAGTTTATGAGCGCCAGGCTGAATGTCCTTTTTGGAGTAATGATAACAGAAAATGCAGTTCATGAATTGAGTGGCATCTATTTGCGGAAACCGGAAGATTTTTTGGAGACAGAGAAGAAGCTGCTTGAGAAAGTGAAAAAAGAAAGAATGAAGCTTCCGGCAGATCAGATCGATGTTCTGATCGTAGATGAGATGGGGAAAAATATTTCAGGGTCAGGCATGGATACAAAAGTGATCGGAAGAGTTTTTGTGATTGGACAGTCAGAACCGAAAATCCCGCAGGTCACCAGGATCGTTGTTCTTCACCTTACAGAGGAGTCTCATGGGAACGCCATTGGGATCGGTCTGGCAGATTTTTCCACAAAGGAGGTCCTGGATCAGATTGATTTTGCTGCCACAGCCAAAAATGCAGTGGCTTCCATGGCTCCTGCCCAGGGGAAAATTCCATGTATAGAAGCAAATGACCAAGAGGCTATTGAGGCAGCCATTGCCACTGCTGCTTTGGACGAACTGGGAAAAGCAAAGATCATTCGGATCAAAAATACCAATAATATAGAAAAACTCTGGGTATCAGAAGCTCTGTATGAGGAGCTGAAAAACAATCCTGATATTGAACTGCTTCAAGAAGGGCAGGAACTTCAGTTTGATGACAACGGTCATCTGGAAGAATTTTTGTAATGCCGTCTTCCTCTGTTTGTGTCAGGATATTGAAATAGAAGGGTAATAGAGAATACAAATAAATAAGCAGTGCTTATTGAAAAAAACGATAAGAAATACTTTCCCCTGAATTGTTGAAGAAATAGAAAAGTGATACCGTTATATATAGCTGAAAAGGAAGATAAAACAAAGGGGGATGGTATAACCATGAACAAAAAATCATCCATTTATTTTGATAATGGAAGCACTTCCTATCCAAAGGCTCCCGGAGTGGCCCGGGAAGTCGGCAGATTGCTGACAGAAGGGGCATTTAATATCAACAGAGGGAATTATGAGGGAGCATATGAAGTGGCAGATACGGTACTGGAAACGCGAGAACAGCTGGCTGATCTTTTCCATGCAGAAAGTTCCCGGCAGGTTATATTTACACCGGGAATTACCCATTCCCTGAATTATTTTATCCGCGGATTTTTAAAGTCCGGAGATCATGTCCTTGTGACGGGAATGGAGCATAATGCGGTGATGAGGCCACTGTACGCCATGGAAAAAAGGGGCGTCTGCTATGAGGCTGTCTACACGGATGAGGAGGGAAATGTGTCTCTGGAAGATATGGAGCATAAAATCCGCCCAAATACAAAAGCGATCATTGTCCTTCATGCCTCTAACGTGTGCGGCACGATTGTGCCTGTGGAGGAAATAGGAAAAATCTGCAGGGAACGGCAGATTTATTTTGTGGTGGATACAGCCCAAAGTGCAGGAACGATTCCGGTTGACATGAAGAAGACCGGAATTGATTTCCTTGCTTTTACCGGCCATAAAGGTCTTTTAGGCCCCCAGGGAATCGGAGGATTTTTGATTTCTTCTTCTCTGGATGACAAGATGGAACCACTGATCATGGGAGGTACAGGCAGCCAGTCAGACAGCCTTAAGATGCCGGAAACCCTGCCGGACAAATATGAAAGCGGAACCCTTAATCTTCCCGGAATTATCGGGCTTCATGCAGCTTTATCTTATATTAAGGAGCAGGGAATAGAGAAGATTCATCAAAAAAAGATGGATCTGACGAAATATTTCCTGGAACAGGTGAAGCAGTTTCCGCAGATACGTATTGCGGGAAAGAAGGGGATCGAAGGGAGAGTTGCGGTGGTTTCACTGGATTTTCTAAAGACAGATAACGCGGTGGCAGCCTTTAAGCTGGAACAAAAATATGGCATTATGACCAGGGTGGGCCTGCATTGCGCACCAGCAGCACACTATATACTCGGGACCTATCCTCAGGGAACGGTCCGTTTTGCTTTCAGTACTTTTAATACAAAAGAGGAGATCGATCA
The DNA here is from genome assembly GCF_020892095.1 of Claveliimonas bilis. Taxonomy (GTDB): domain Bacteria; phylum Bacillota; class Clostridia; order Lachnospirales; family Lachnospiraceae; genus Claveliimonas; species Claveliimonas bilis. Next base: position 2,413,255 of record NZ_AP024845.1, read on the forward strand.
GTGTATTCAGGCATTTAAGGAATTGTAACAGCAGAAAGTGAAAAGGACTTATAGAAAAAGTCAATAAAATGAGAGAATTATTATAAAAAGCAATAAGAAAACGGCCTCTTTATAATTGTTTGGAAATTCTAAAAGTGTTACCGTAATAGAAGGAGTACTGTGGAAAGTACAAAAAGAGGAGGTTATTTTATTATGGCAGATTACAGAAAGATGTGGGAAGATTTGGGAATGGATGTGGACACACACGACCAGTTGTGCGAAGTTTTGCCACAGGCATTTGGCGATGTTTATCTTTCCCAGGAAAACAGGCCGGAGGCAATGGATTATTTTAACTTTGTCGTTGCGGAAATACACGGGGTCCGTCCGGCAGAGCTGATCGAACATCAGAAAAAAGGCGGGAAAGTATTCGGGACATTCTGTGTCTATGTGCCGGATGAAATTGTATTTGCAGCAGATGCGATCGCTACAGGACTGTGCGGCGGATCACAGTTCTGGGTTCCGGGAGGAGAGAAGGTTCTTCCTACCAATACCTGTCCTTTGATCAAGGCATCAGTAGGTGCCAGACTGGACCGTACCTGTCCGTTTTTCCGTATTGCTGACATGTATGTGGGAGAAACTACATGCGACGGAAAGAAAAAAGCATGGGAAATTCTGGCAGAGGATGTTCCGGTACATGTAATGGATCTGCCCCAGATGAAGAGAGAGAAGGATGTCTGTTCCTGGGCGGATGAAATCCGGGAATTTAAAAAAGTAGTAGAGGATTTTACCGGAAATAAAATAACAGCGGAAAAGCTTGCTGACAGTATTCATATGATCAATCAGAAGAGGAAAGCCCTGGAAAGACTGTACGCTTTTCGCAGAAATGACAGGCTTCCCATCAGTGGAAAAGATGTACTTCTGATCTCACAGATCGCATTCTATGATGATCCCACAAGATTTACAGAAATGACAAATAAACTGTGCGACGAACTGGAAAACAGAGTAGCAGAGGGTGTGAGCGTATTTCCGGAAGGAACAAAGAGAATTATGCTGACAGGAACACCTCTGGCTATTCCAAACTGGAAGATCCATAATCTGGTAGAAACAAGCGGAGGAGCAGTTGTCTGTGAAGAAATGTGCACCGGCACAAGATATTTTGAACGCCTTGTAGATGAGACAAAGACGACGGTAGATGAACAGATCGACGCTATTGCAGAAAGATATATGGGAATCAACTGTGCATGTTTTACACCAAACAGTGCAAGAATTGATGATATTGTCCGCCTGGCAAAAGAATATAAAGTGGATGGAGTTATTGATGTAAATCTGAAATTCTGCAGCCTTTATGACGTAGAGGGATATACGGTGGAAAAAGCGCTGAAGGAAGCAGGGATTCCGGTACTTGGAATTGAAACAGACTATGTAGACAGTGATGCACAGCAGCTTCGTACAAGAATCAGTGCATTTATAGAAATGCTGGGGGCATAGGCCCATGTCAGAAAAACAGCATTACATTTTATTTCCCAATCATGATAATGGAATGCGGCTTCACAGAGAGCTGAAGGCACTTGGAATCAGGGCGGTCATCGCCCCGACTCCGAGAAGTGCAAGCAAGTGCTGCGGGATTTCCCTGATTTATCAGGAAGAAGATAGGGAGAAAATAGAGAAATGTATTCAGGAAAACGATATTGAAATTCTGGATATGGTGGTGGTTGAAAAGGATATCAACCCCGGCAGAGACCGGTACTGCTGATGAAAGACCGGAATAGTGAAGAAGCAAAAGACGAAGGGATAGTACATGAATTATATAGGAATAGATATTGGTTCAACAGCTGCTAAGGTGGTGGTAAGAGGAGAAAAGGAACTTGCATTTACCATGCCTACCGGCTGGAGCAGTAAGGAAACAGCGTTGACGATCCGTGAAAATCTGAAGAAAGACGGAATCAATATGGAGGAAGGCCAGGCAAAAGTCGTGGCTACGGGCTATGGAAGAATTGCGGTAGATTATGCAGATTATGTTATTACAGAGATTACCTGCCATGCAAGAGGCGGCCGGGAGCTGGGAAGCGATCACTGCGCAGTCATCGATGTGGGAGGACAGGACACGAAAGTGATCCTCATCGAAAATGGCATGGTGCAGGATTTCCTTATGAATGATAAGTGTTCTGCAGGGACCGGGAAATTCCTGGAAATCATGGCAAACCGTCTTGGAGTTACGCTTCAGGAACTTTTTGATATGGCCGCTGCGGGAAATACACTTTCTATTAGCTCATTGTGTACAGTCTTTGCTGAATCAGAAGTGATCAATTATATTGGGGAAGGCAGAAAGAGAGAGGACATTGCGGCTGGTGTTGTGGATTCTGTTGCAGCTAAAGTGGCTCAGCTTGCAATGAGGAAAAACCTGCCGGATCATATTATTTTGACAGGTGGGCTTAGCAGCAGTGAATATTTTACAAAAATACTGTCAGAAAAAATCGGACAGAAAGTATGCCCTACTGAACAGGGACGATATGCAGGCGCTTTGGGAGCGGCACTGCTGGCAAAAGAAAAGACAAAAACAGATAAAAGGAGATAAAAATGGAACTGATCAAAGAATTGCCAGAGGTATTTGAAGAATTTGCAGAACAAAGGAAAAATTCTTTTCTCGGAGTAAAAAAATTAAAAGAGCAGGGAGTTCCTATTGTGGGAGCATATTGTACTTATTTCCCCCAGGAGATTGCAATGGCTATGGGAGCCGCCACAGTGGGACTGTGTTCCACTTCCGATGAGACAATACCGGAAGCAGAGAGGGATCTCCCCAAAAATCTCTGTCCTCTGATCAAATCCAGTTACGGATTTGCGAAGACAGACAAATGCCCGTTTTTCTATTTTTCCGATGTGGTAGTCGGGGAGACAACCTGCGACGGAAAGAAAAAGATGTATGAATATATGTCTGAATTTAAAGATGTGTTTTTGATGGAACTTCCAAATACACAGGGCGAGGAAGCGCTGAAGCTCTGGAAAAGCGAGATCATTCGCTTTAAAGAATATCTGGAAAAGAAATTTGACGTAACGATCACCGAGGATGATATCCGGGAAGCGATCAAAGTGAATAATGCCGGACGGCGCTCTTTGAGAAAATTGTATGAAGTTATGAAACATGATCCGGTTCCGATCTGCGGACATGACCTTTTTAAGGTATTATATGGAAGTACCTTCAAATTTGACCGGAGAGAAATTCCGGCAGAGGTAGATGCCCTGGTAGAAAAGATACAAAAAGAATATGCGGAAGGAAAAATGCTGGAGAAGATGCCCCGTATTCTTTTCACCGGCTGTCCTGTTGGAGGAGCGACAGAAAAGGTGATCCAGGCAATTGAGAGCAATGGGGCAGTCGTTGTTACATACGAAAACTGTACCGGCGCCAAATCCATTGACAAGCTGGTAGATGAGGAGAATCCTGATGTGTATGATGCTCTGGCAAGAAGATATCTGAATATCGGATGTTCCGTTATGACTCCTAATCCCAACAGACTGGAGCTTTTGGGACGTCTGATCGATGAATATAAAGTGGACGGAGTAGTTGAAATGACGCTGCAGGCGTGTCATACTTATAACGTGGAGGCTTTTAGCATCCGCAAATTCGTAAACCAGGAAAAAGGGATTCCATATCTCAATGTGGAAACAGATTATTCACAGGCAGATATTGGACAGCTGAATACGAGAATTGCAGCATTTATTGAAATGCTGTAATCATATAGACACAAAGAAAGGTGGAAGAAACATGATAACAGTAAATGCAATGGGAGATAACTGCCCGATTCCGGTGATTAAGACAAAGAAGGCAATGCAGGAGCTGACAGGACCGGAGACAATAGAGGTTCTTGTAGATAATGAGATTGCCGTACAGAATGTATCAAAAATGGCAGCATCCAGCGGAGGGAAAGTAACTTCCGAGAAAAAGGGAGAAAAAGAGTTCCGGATCGTGATTGAAATGGAAGGAGCGCCATCACAGGCTGCCGGAGAGGAAGAGGAAACTGCCTGCATCCCGGATGCCAGAGGAAATACCGTTGTTGTCGTATCTTCTGACCGCATGGGAGAGGGAAATGATGCCCTTGGAAAAGTTTTGATCAAAGGATTTATTTTTGCTGTCACACAGCTGGATACACTTCCTAAAACCATGCTGTTTTACAATGGCGGAGCAACCCTGACCTGTGAAGGGTCGGATTCGCTGGAAGACTTAAAGAGTCTGGAAGCACAGGGCGTGGAGATCATGACATGCGGAACCTGTCTGGATTATTACGGATTAAAAGAAAAGCTGGCTGTCGGAACTGTGACAAATATGTACAGCATTGTCGAGACAATGGCAGGGGCCGGAAGGATCATCCGTCCATAAGAAGGCAGACGAGGTGTTACAGGATATTTGAATTGTCCAGTGAAAAGTAGGGCATATTAAACTTAAAATGACAAAAGCCGGGGTAAATTTTATTGCCCCGGTTTTTTGAGCCGTGACGTACTTCTTCGTATCAGACATACACATTTTTTTTGATAGTGTTATAATAAAAATGACGGAAAAAGGAAAGGAATGAATATATTGAATAAGTTATCTGTCTATATTTTAAAACGCTATCTGCTCCTTCTGGTGGGCCTTTCAATCATGGCATTTGGCGTCGCATTTTCTATTAAAGCAAGTCTGGGAACCTCTCCGATTTCGAGCGTACCGTATGTGGTCAGTCTGTTTACTTCGCTGACTGTAGGGACGGCTACAATTACAATGCATTGTGTATTTATTTTGCTGCAGATTCTGATCTTGAGGAAAAATTATCACCCAATTCAGCTTATGCAGCTTCCAGTGGCGTTCTTCTTCGGCTATCTCACGGACTTCGGTGTATGGGCAGTCCGGGGAATCCACTGTGATACATACTGGCAGCAGTGGCTTGTCTGTCTTGCCGGTATCCTGCTGGTGGCCGTGGGAGTCAGTTTTGAAGTTAAGGCGGGAGTGATAGTACTGGCAGGAGAGGGAGTAGTACTGGCAATCTGCAAAGTGTTTCCCAAAGTAAAGTTTGGATATATGAAAGTGGGGTTTGACGTAACGCTGGTTATAATTGCCTGTATTTTGTCGCTTTCCTTTACAGGACAGCTTCAGGGCGTGAGAGAAGGAACAGTGGCAGCGGCTCTTTTGGTTGGGATGCTTGCAAAACAACTGGGGAAATTGTTGTCAAAGTGGGAACTGGAAAAGGAATAGGTTGAATTGACGGTCATATATAACAATGCTATAACATACCCGGTATAAAATTTTGTCAATATAAGAAAAAGATATTGATATTTATTTTTAAATTTGCTATGCTAGTAACAGTTGGTTAGATACAACTAACCAAAATAAAAACACGCAGACAGCTTAACTGAAAGTAAAAGATATTTCCACAGATGTCAGCTTCTCTGGGAAAACAGATCGTAAGATATTATAGTTGTCTTCGGAAAAAAGGATGTTCGGCAACTTGTGGGATTGATAGGTACATAAAAGGGAAGGCGATAAACCTGATCAGCCGGCAGAGAGGAGGAATTTTATGTTTATGATACGGCCATACAGAGAGGAAGATGCAGGCGGCTGCGGGCAATGTTTTTACGAAGGCTTTTTCACCTGTCCCATTGATGAAAATGACAGGATTCTTTTGCGGGATTACGCTCAGGTCCTGATAGAAAAGTGCAGTTTTACCTATGTGGCGGAAACTTTAGATCACCAGATCGCAGGTTTTATCAGCGGAAATTACGGAAAAAAATTCCGTCCGCTGAAGACAGATTCTGACAGGTGCAAAAAGCATTATATGGCCTGGTGCCGGATGTTCCTGAAATTTTATCTGAAAGGGTATTGTTTGTCCGAAGCGTTTCAGAAACAGCTGGACAGCTTTATTTTACAGGCGCGTGAGCGGGAAGAGCAGTTTTTTGACGGATGTGATCTGGAGCTGGTGGCTCTTACTTCCAGAACAGATTACCGGAAAGGACTGGGAACGGTGCTGGTATCCAGATTTATGGACAGAGCGGGGAATGACGGGGCTGAAACTGTGCGGCTGTTGACGAATACTCTGGCATCCTGGAAATTCTATGAAAAGAGAGGGTTTACGAAAATCTTGGAAAAACCATTTCCGGACGGTTCCGGACAGAAAACAATTATTTATGAATACTGCCTCGGACAGAGAGAAAAATGAAATGTCCAGACAGCAAATCTGACTAGGGAGAATGCAGGATATGGAGATGAATGGAAGAAAAGGGAAGCCGGTCAGACTCGGTACACACGGAGAAAATTATGGGAACTGGATGTCCGCGCCGGTCTTTTATATGGTGGGTGCACTGGTTGTCTTCATGGCAGTCTTATGCGTTATATCGCATTTTATTCCCGGCATGAGGCTGATCGGGGTTCTGGCGCTGATCGCTGCGGTGGTTGTGCTGATCCTGCTTGCCTGGATCACATGGATCCGACGGCAGTATGCCTTTGACGGGGGAGGCATGATGGAAAAGGTTCATGAGGTTCTTCTGTCTTACCTGGATTTCGACGGAAAGGGGACGCTTCTGGAGGTAGGATGCGGATCAGGCGCACTCTCCATCCGGGCGGCGATTTCCTGGCCGGAGGCAGAAGTGACCGGCATTGATTACTGGGGTGCAGTCTACAATTACAGTCAGACCATGTGCGAGAGTAATGCCCGGAGCGAGGGCGTATATGAACGTTGCAGTTTTCTTCACGGCGACGCCCGGAAATTAGACTTTCAGGATGAAACCTTTGATGCCGTAGTAAGCAATTATGTCTATCATAATATCAACGGCGCGGACAAGCAGGGTCTTCTGCTGGAAAGCCTGAGAGTGCTGAAAAAGGGTGGCGTGTTTGCCCTTAACGATGACATGAAGCCCCGGATGTACGGAGATATGGAGGAGTTCGCAAAAAAACTGCGCAAAATGGGATACCGGGAAGTACGGATCATCGATACGGCACAGGAAGCCTTCGGCTCCCATCGCCGAGCCACGCTGATGATGCTGGGAAATTCCCGAATGATAGTAGGACAAAAATAAGACTGATAAATATACTGCCAGTCTTATATCAGAATATCCATTGACATGCCTGAATTTGTCTTTTATACATTTACAGCCGTGGAGACACGGCTCATTTTTCAACATGTAGTTAGAAATAACTAATTAAAGAAAGAAAAGACTAATTATGAAGAAACAGAAATCCAAGCGGTGGCTGCTGTTTATTCTTGCCGGAATTGCAGCTATTGCAGCCGCACTCCATATATATCTTCCCGATCTTCTGGACAACTTAAGATCAGCCCAAACCTATGATGACCTGCATCTACGCTGTATTTACGGTGCTGGGGATTTGCCTGACTTTAGTTTTCTTGACTTTTTTGCATGTAAATCCACTGATCCTTATATGGGGAACCTTCTTTCTGTTTTCACTTATTATAATTGTGCTGATAGCATAATGCATTTTCATGAAGATACCGGTATCCTGAAAAATATAGAGTATTTGGAATATTTTAATTCAGCTTTGTTTTATTTAGAAAAGAACTAAGCACCAGGGGAATTGTCGGCGCTTAGTTCTTTTCATCGTATCAGTGCTTTTATAGACCCATTTTCAGGGAAGGAATATTGTAGACATGTCTTATATGTCTTTCGTGTTCCAGGATGTGACTCTGTTCAATGATACTGTTATGAATAATATCCGACTTGGCAGTCCAAACGCAACAGACGAACAGGTGATTACTGCGGCAAAGGCAGCCTATTGTGATGAATTTGTACGTGAAATGCCGGACGGGTATCAGACGGTCCTCGGTGAAAACGGCAGCACGCTTTCCGGCGGTGAGCGTTAGCGGATTTCCATCGCCCGTGCCTTGCTGAAAAACGCGCCGATCATTCTGCTTGATGAAGCGACAGCATCCCTTGATCCGGAGAATGAAGTTCTGGTTCAAAAGGCCATTGCAAAACTGGTGGAGGACAAGACGGTCATTATGATCGCTCACCGGCTTCGTTCAGTAGTGGGCGCTGATCAGATATTTGTATTAGATGATGGGAAATTAGTAGAAAGTGGAACACATAGTGAGTTGATGGAAAAGAAAGGTTTATATCAGAGACTATATCATATTCAGCAGGAAAGCCTTGGCTGGGCTGTTCAAAAGTGTACTATTGATTTTGACTAAGGTAAAAAAATACCGAAGTTCAGTGTGTCTCGGTGGAACTTCGGTATTTTTTTCAGGAAAAGTGCCCGAATATTATTGACGCCGGATTCCCCCTCTGGCAAGTATTTTTTCTTTTAGGTCGTGCGCATGGACAAATCCTTGAAGTTCAAGAGCAATCACGGCTTTATTAAGTGCCTCGTGAAAATGAGATACCATTGCATCAAATCGTTTCATCGCCAGATTAGTACCTAATCCAATATGCTTTGATTGTGCTTCAAAAGACTGTTTTGTTATTTCATTGAGTTTATATATACCTCCGATGCTCAAAGCCATATTTTCTGTGCTGCTTTCATAGATTACTGTGCTGATGATATCATAGGCAGGGGCGAGACGTATTGATTTTAAATCCGGGCTGTATAATAGAGACAGATTTTTAATATGGTTATCGGTGTTCCCGATAAGATAGTTGTAAATACATATATCCCATAGCTTTAGCTGATCTGTCATTGGATCTGCTGAATAGGCGCGGAGTAATGCAAACATTCTATTAAGATAGTCTTCATGCTCCCTCTCATATTTATTTGCTGAAGCAATACCGAGTGCTTGAGCGAAATCTTCCTGATGAAGCCGGTAAGGAACGGAAAGTCCGTTTATTATTCTGGCATCGGGATGTATTTTTCGGTCATATCTTCTGGTCGCGAACAGGACATCACCGTCCGAAAAATCACCAATATTTACTATGAAACTTTCTGGTATATCTATTCCTAAATTACGTGCGGTGAGAAGACACAGCTGTTCATTGGCTACAATTTCTTGTAAACGCACATGGCTTTGCTTTACAATATGGGTGCTTGGAGCATCACCTACGGGAAGATACCACTGGTTGTTTTTTTCATCGTAATACAGACCGACTTTTCCTGAAGCTCCGGTAAGAGATAAATGTGATTTTGTGATTAACTGTGCAGATTCTGTAGCACCTTCTCTGGCTAGATTTTTCGCTTCAGCGTCTGTAAGCCTGCGATATTCAGGCGGAAGATGCGGACTGTTTTGTGCGACAATCCTTACAGCTCCGAGACACTCGTGTCCTAAACCTGCAAGGATAGACAAATAATCGTTCTCATCTACATGCATCCAGCTTGCTACACAACGACGGGTAAAACCTTCCGGAAGGAGACCGTCAAAAAATGTTTTTGTCTGTTCCGGAGAAAAGGCTGCTTTAGTAAGAGGCAAACTTATCGAAATGGGGCGGTTTTCCGGATTTAACAGATATTCGGGAGAGTATGTGAAACTCGCGCGTGCCGGAGTATCCCCAATGATATCCCCGACATAAATGCTTGTCCCGTTAATTTCTATAAATACCGTTAACTTATTGTTCATCTTATCCTCGCTTTTCTATCAATATATCTAATCCGAGTATATTAATGATTTTAAGTGTTTTTTCTAATTCGACCGTGGGCTTCCCGCGTTCCAGGTCAGAAATAAAGCTGACGCTGAATCCCGTGAATTCGGATAAATATGTCTGTGTATAGTGGAGCTCTTTTCTTCGGTCGCGTATTGCTTTGCCAAGCGATTTTGCATCAATTATTTTCATTTCCAACTTCCTTTTTAGCCGAGCGGCATGATTTTTTTAAGTGGTCAATAAATTAGCCGTTCGGCTTTATTCCATAAATTACCTCAAAATTTAGGCGAACGGCTAATTTTTAATATAGTATACTCTGAATTTATCTGTTTTGCAATGAGAAAGATTTTATTCTTGCTTACTGAAACAAATTGCAGGTGGTTTTTAATTGCCTACCCATTGTGTTTTTCACCAAAAAGCGTTATATTTTAGTTAGGCACAACTAATCGAAGAAAGAGGGAATGAACCATGGGAAGGTATTATCGGTTGTCTAAGGCGTTGAGCGAAGCAGAAGCTTCAGAAATTATGCGTGAGGTCCGCGAAATTGAAGAAGTAGATGAGGCTGAGTATTCCGAGGGATATACCAAGATTCTCGTTTTCACTAATAAGGAAAAATATCCGGAGGTCATGACGAGGATTGTCAATATTGTCAGTCGTGTGGGGCAGGGATGCGAATTAAGCTTTGCCGGGTTTGCGGTCTGAAACAAAATAAAGACTACCGTTTTCATATCAAGTAGTCCTGTATTGGTATGCTTCTTGGCCTGCCAGCCTGCCTTGCAGTGGGAACAATCACAGCAATCCTCTGATCAGCCAGCAATAGAATCTAGACGGAGGGGTGCTCCCCAAAATCCAAATAAGGGGGGGGTTGGCCCCTGAAATAAGGGTTGCAAAAGAGAAGAGACAGTTCGCCGGAGAATACAAGTCTTAAAAAAGCCCGAATTCTCCGGCAGGCAGACTCATACTTTTACAGTTTCCACCCCGCAGCTTCTTTCCTGACTCCCAGGAAATCCCGGTAGATCCCAGGTGTATCCTTGAGCTCTGCATGGGTTCCATTCTGCACGATCCGTCCTTCGTCCAGCACCAGGATCCGATCTGCTTTTTGTACAGTCTTGAGCCGATGGGCGATCATCAGGATTGTTTTATCACGCATCAGCTCTTCCATGGCTTTCTGAAGTTTATCTTCATTTTCCGGATCAACATTTGCCGTTGCTTCGTCAAAGATAATGATGGGTGCGTTTTTCAGCATTGCCCGCGCAATGGAGATGCGCTGTTTTTCACCGCCGGACAATGTGGCTCCGCCTTCCCCGATCACCGTGTCATAACCGTCCGGCAGATCGGAAATAAAATCATGGCAGCAGGCTTTTTTCGCAGCGGCAACAACCTGATCGTGGCTGGCATCCGGCTTCCCGAATTTGATATTGTTCTCAATCGTGTCTGCGAAGAGATATACATTCTGGAATACCATACTGATCTGATCCATGAGGGATTCCAGTGTATACTCCTGGATATCTGTGCCGCCGATACAGATCGAGCCGCTGTCCACATCCCAGAACCGGGCGATCAGACTGCACAGGGTGGTCTTTCCGGAACCGCTGGGCCCTATGATGGCAGTAGTGGTGCGGTCCGGTATTGTTACGTTAACATTTTTCAGAATCGGTCTCTTATCGTAAGAAAAGTTCACATGATCGAAAGAAATATCATGCCTTTTCGGATATACCGGTCTTCCGGTGCTGTCCATTTCCGGAATCTCGTCAATCTGGTCTGCATGGTCGATGGAACTTCCGACCACACGCAGCAGGGACACCGCGCTTCCCGTGGACTGGATCTGCGAGAAGACTAAGAAGGAAATGACCACGGTCATCAGCGCATCGGAAAGCGTCATGCTCCCGTTCAGGCAGAAAATGATCCCGGCTCCCATAATCAGTACGGAGAACAGATGCAGGCTCAATTCCTGGGCGACCATATAGGGGGTGAAGAGGCGCTCAATGTCAAGATTGCTCTTCCGGTTATATTCCAGCGCTCCTCTGACCCGGCGGTCGCCTTTCCCGGTCAGGTTAAAGGATTTGATCACGCTCATGCCCTGGATCTGTTCCAGTACGGCGTCTACAAGCTGGACTTCGGACTCCTGACGCCGGGGCGTCACCCGGGCAGATTTTTTCTCCATAGCAGAAGTAATGAGCAGATAAAGTACTGTGCCTGCAAGGGAAAGAAAGCCGATGCGCCAGTCAAATCCGAACACACAGAGGAGAAATACAATGGAATTGATAAAACCGCTGAGGATATTGACAAGCACCACAGGCCCGTTGCTCTCCACTACGTCGAGTACAGTGGTGGAGATCCCGGTGATCTCGCCAAGGCTCCGGGCATTAAAATACCCCATAGGAATCCGTTTCAGTTTATCACCGATGGCAATTCTTTTATTTGCAACCATGAAGTATCCAGCGTGGGTCTGTTGAAGCTGGGTGAAGCGGTTGATGATGGCTCTCCCGGCTATGCTGGCAATGAGTAGAAGAAGAGCGGTCCATGCCGCATGGTGTGTCAGGTCTCCGCCGGTAAGGGCGAGCACCACAAAATAGATTGCTGCGATCTGGAACATGTGGAATATTGCGTAGAAAAAGCCCCAGAAAGTGGATTTGTTGATATTTTTCTGTTCCTCTCCTGCAAACTGATAAAGTTTTTTCAATACTGCGATCATGCCGCGTCACCATCCTTTGTGCCAATATGTGCCTGCCACATTCCGTGGTACATTGCACTTTGTTTTAAGAGTTCCTCATGTGTTCCGGATGCAGAGATCCGTCCGTTTTCTACGACAAAGATTTGGTCTGCGTCCGTGATGGTAGAGAGGCGGTGGGCAATGACGATTACGGTCTTCCCTTTTACCAGTTTGGCCACAGCTTTCTGGACGACAGCCTCATTTTCGGGATCGATATATGCGGTAGCCTCATCCAGGATCACGATGGGCGCATCCTTTAGCATGGCCCGTGCGATGGCAATCCTCTGTCGTTCGCCGCCGGAGAGATGGGCGCCTCCTCTGCCCACCACGGTATCGTAGCCGTTTTCCGGTTTCCGTATGAAGAAATCACAGCCTGCGGCTTTTGCCGCGGCTTCTACTTCCGCATCGCCGGCTCCGGGTTTCCCCATGCGGATGTTTTCCCGTACCGATTCATTAAACAGATAATTGTCCTGAGAGACGAATGCAGTATGTTCATAAAGCTGGCGGAGAGGGATATCCTTTAAATCATGTCCGCCTAAAGTGATCCTGCCTTTTTCTACATCCCAGAACCCTGCGATCAGCTTTGCGATCGTTGATTTCCCGCTGCCGGACGGACCGACGAACGCGGTCATGGTTCCGGCCGGGATGGACAGAGAAACATCTTGCAGGATCTCCTGATCCGCGTGATAGCCGAAAGACACATGATCCAGCCGAATATCCTCAGAAGGGAAAGATACCGGCGTCAGAGCGTGCTGCTGTTCTTCGCTGTTTAAGATGGAGTCAACTTCGTTTACGATAGTCCCAACTTTTGCCAGACTGTCCACGAAATCCATGGCGGCAAGCAGAGGGCCGGCAATGCCGAGGGAGAGGATGATGACAGTGATAAAAGTCTCGATATTCAGTGAGCCGCCCAGATACATGATCCAGCCCGCGGGAAGAATGGTGATTAATGTTGTGGGCGCCAGTGTCCGTGAAATGGACACTGGGAGCTGGCAGCTCCTCATCCAGTGATAGAAGTAGGATGCGTTTGCGAGGACGCGCTGAGAAAATTTTGCATAGGAATTTTTCCCCTGATTGAATGCTTTGATTACTTCAATACCACCGATATATTCTACGATGGTAGAGTTCATCGCCTGCGTAACCTTGACAGCCCCTTCATATTGTTTCCCGTAATTTGCCATCACAGCCATCATGAACGCCATGCCGACAGGGATAGAGACGAGAGAGAGCAGCGCCATCCGCCAGTCAAGGACAAATAGATAGATCAGGATGCAGACCGGAGCCAGTATATTTGACGTCATCTCCGGCAGAAGGTGCGCAAGAGGCCGTTCCATACTTTCAACCTGATCCACGATGATCTGCTTCATCTGGCCACTGGGGGTGTCCATGACAGTTCCCAGCGGGAGTTTTGGAAGCTTTGCAAGGATACGTTCCCGGATACTTTTTAAAATAGCGAAGGTTGCTTTATGCGACATGGAGAGTGCGAGCGCATAAAGAACCACCCGAAGGATGTAGCCGCCCAGCGCCAGACAGCACCAGAACAGATAAAATGAAGTGTTCTGCTTAGAATGAATAAGACCTATGATGATCTGTGCTGCTGCGAAATATGGCAGTATGCCGCATAAAACGCCGACGGACGCGGAAAAAACCGCGCGTATCAGCCCACCTTGATATTGTTCCCCAAGCTCCCACAGCCGGAGCATAGGACTTTTTTCCTGCATAAGAATTCCTCCTTTTTGAGTTAGAAATCACTAACCACATATTTTATAAAAAGACCGCCGCCTGCGGTACCGGACAGGAAACGGTCTGATTACCGGTGGTTACTGCTCACACTGTACTCAGAAACCGACAGTGCTCCCGGTGTCAGTGGCCCCCGGAGATTCCCGCTCCGGGTTGAAGATGGTGGTAAACCCCTGCATGTGATAGTTGTTGAGAAGATGAATGTATTTTACCGCATCCGCCTTATTCATCCGGTGCCGCACGACCTCAAACATGCCGTTGAAATAAGCGGTCGTGACGATGTGAATAAAATCTTCGGTGATCAGTCCAGATTTTACGCTTTCACAGCCGATGACTTCCATATATTTATAAGTGTATTCCACTTCTATATCTACCAGCTTATCCAGAAAAGCAGAAAAGCGGGTGCCTTGTGCGCAGTCCAGAAGAAGGCAGAATTCATCGAAATGAGCGTAGATAAAATCCAGCATAGCAATTTGATGATTGGATGTATATTGTCCCATTTCTGCGCGCTGCGTACTTTCATTCAGATTATGGAAATCCTCCTGTATTCCTAAAAACATCTCCGTGAGCTGATTTGCGGCAGGGGCAACAATGGCCTCAAAAAGACCTTCCTTATCTCCAAAGCGGGTATAGATGGAACCGGTGCTTGTGCCGGCTTCCTGTGCGATGATCCGCAAGGATGCATCTTTATAACCTTTCTCTAAAAATTCCTTTTTGGCGCAGGAAAGTATCGCTTCGTATACGCCTTCGATCTGTTTTGCCATAGTGGTGTCATTTCCTTTCGATTGATTCATAACGCTGTTTTAAAACGCTGTTATGATTATAAACGATTTTAGGATATGTGTCAATAGGAGTTATTGGGATTTCAAATCCGTACAGTACCATGGCTGAGTTATATTGATAAAAGTTATTATTATCAATATTTTTATTGACAAAGGATGGATTCACAGCTACAATTTGATTAGTCATAACTAACCAAATAAGATTTTACGAGGAGGTATTACCTATGTCATTGATCAACAAAGAAATTAGCGAGTTTTGTGTGCAGGCATATCATAATAAGGCATTTAAAGAAGTGAAAAAAGAGGATGTGCTGGGCAGATGGAGTATTTTCTTCTTTTATCCGGCGGACTTTACTTTTGTGTGCCCGACAGAACTGGAGGACCTTGCGGACAAATATCCGGAATTCCAAGCGACAGGATGTGAAGTCTACTCTGTATCCTGCGATACCCATTATGTTCACAAAGCATGGCACGATGCGTCTGACCGGATCAGAAAGATAGGATACCCTATGCTGGCGGATCCGACCCATGTGATTTCAAGGGACTTTGAGGTTTACATTGAGACAGATGGCGTGGCAGAGAGAGGAACATTTATCGTAAATCCCGAAGGAAAGATTGCGGCCTATGAAGTCAATGCGGGAAATGTAGGGCGCAACGCGGATGAACTGTTGCGTAAACTGCAGGCTTGCCAGTTCGTATATGAGCATGGAGACGAGGTGTGCCCTGCAAAATGGCAGCCCGGGGCAGAGACGCTGAAACCCAGTCTGGATCTGGTCGGCCAGTTATAAACAAGAAGAAGGTTGAAAGAAGGGGGCGGCTGCGTGCTGCCCCTGAAATAATAAAAGCATTATTATGCGAGGAAAAGAATGATGAAGGAATTATATGATGTAGTTGTAATTGGAGGAGGTCCTGCCGGGCTGACAGCCGCTCTTTACCTGGCGCGGGCACGCTATAGTGTGGTCGTCGTGGAAAAGGAGCAGTTCGGAGGACAGATCGTGATCACAGAAGAGGTAGTGAACTATCCGGGAGTGGAGCACACATCAGGGAGAGAACTGACTGAGAGTATGTGCCGACAGGCTCAGAATTTCGGGGCGGAATTTCTGCTTGCAGAAGTGACGGAGCTTGATATGTCCGGAGATATAAAAAAACTAAAGACCAGCCGCGGTGAACTCTCCTGTTTCGGCGTGCTGCTGGCAGCCGGAGCCCATCCTCGCAAGGTAGGCTTTCAGGGGGAAGAGGAATTCCGTGGAAGAGGGATCGCCTACTGTGCTACCTGCGATGGAGAATTTTTTACCGGAAGAGACGTCTTTGTGATCGGCGGCGGATTTACGGCTGCCGAGGAGAGTGTATTCCTGACGAAATATGCGCGTCATGTGACGATTCTGATCCGGGGAAACGGATTCAGTTGTGCGCCGTCTGCCGCGGAGCCGGCGCTGAACCACGAAAAGATCTCTGTGCTCACGAATGCGGAAGTGATTGAAGCGTCGGGGGAAAGTACGCTTGAATATCTGCGCTATCGGAATACCGTTACGGGAGAGATCACGGAATACCGACCACCGGCAGGGGAGAATTTCGGAGTCTTCGTCTTTGCCGGATATGAGCCTGCTACGGATCTGGTGAGAGGGATCGCGGAGTGTGATGAGCGCGGTTATATTGTGACAGACCGCCTGATGAAGACAAGCTGTGACGGGTTGTATGCTGCCGGTGACGTATGTATCAAACCTTTGAGACAGGTGGTTACGGCAGTGGGCGACGGCGCTCTAGCAGCGACAGAACTGGAGCGCTACGCTGCCACCATGCAGAAAAAGACCGGGCTCCATCCGGCACAGCCGTCGGCAGAGCGTCCGGGAGAGTGGGCTGTGGATCCTGCAGGACAAACGTCTGCCGTTTCCGGGGAAATCGCGGGCAGCCGTGAGTCAGAATCAGCCGGCATCTTTACCCCGGAGATGACCGCACAGTTAAGGACAGTGTTCAATAAGATGTCGTCTCCGCTGATATTGGAGCTGTATCTGGATGATACGCCCCTTTCAACGGAACTGAAGAGTTATATGGAAGAGCTTGACAGGTTGACAGAAAAGATACAGGTGAAAAACAACCGGTTATCTGATCTGGACTCTGCTCTGGTGAAAGCGGAAGAGATGCCCTGTGTGAGGATATGCAGGAGGAATGGAGAGTGGAGTGGACTCGCCTTTCACGGCGTGCCCGGCGGACATGAATT
Source organism: Claveliimonas bilis (assembly GCF_020892095.1). Taxonomy (GTDB): domain Bacteria; phylum Bacillota; class Clostridia; order Lachnospirales; family Lachnospiraceae; genus Claveliimonas; species Claveliimonas bilis. Next base: position 2,430,230 of record NZ_AP024845.1, read on the forward strand.
TACGTCGTTTGTTCTTGGACTTTATAATGTGGCGGGCCCCGGACAACCACTCGGTGAGAAAACACTGTCAGATATACGGAAAATATTGAGCACAGTAAATATGAAGATTCTGGTCTCCCTGTCCTGCACCATGTGCCCGGAGCTGGTAACGGCTGCCCAACGCATTGCTGCGGAGGATCCTTTTGTGACGGCGGAAGTTTATGATCTGAATCATTTTCCGACGCTCAAAGACCGGTACCAGGTCATGAGCGTCCCCTGCCTTGTGATCAATGACGGGGAAAAAGTTGTGTTTGGGAAGAAGAATGTGGAGCAGGTAGTGGAGTTGATAAACAGTCTGTAATTTCGCTTCAGAAACGAGGGGACGTCACAGCAGATATATGGACAGATTCTGATCGTATTCACCTCAGAAGTAGTTTTTCAGGCTGGCAGCGCTTACATCGAACCTATCTGCCGGTTTTCAGGCTGGATGATGTTCGCTCAGATCGGCAGTGATTATCTGCTTGGCGCGTTTAGCAAACATGCTGTGGACAGCGTGCCGCTTACAGCGATAAGCCGGAGCGGTCTGAGAAAGAATTTTGGTATGGTGCTCTAGGACACCTGGCTGTTTGGAGGCAAAATCGTAAAAATTATCTCTTACAGCAAAGCGAACACAACACGGAAAGAGATCATTGCAGCGGCAAAGGCGGACTCTATGTTATCTGGTGAGAGTCTGCCTTTTCATATCTGATATCAATTCAACTCCAATTCTGTAGAAATCTCATGCAAAACTCAAGTAAAACTCAAGAATCAAACTTTAGACTGGTCTTCGGATGCATCTGCCCGATGCCGGATCAGAGTCTCGGCGTTTTTCAAAAGAATCTGAAGGCGATAAAAAATTTTTTTAAAAAAATTAGCACTCAACTATTGACAGTGCTGATAATAAGTGTTATATTACAACTAGAACAAAAGGAGAGATAAAAGTGAAGAGATTCCTGAAGTTCAAAAACAACATTTTCATTTTAGAAAATGCGAATATAAATAAAAGATAGGAGAGATGATTTATGATGATGCCTAGTATTTTTGGAGAGAATTTATTTAATGACTGGTTTGATTTTTCATTTCCGGAGGTGGACAGAAGATATACAGGACGTACGGATCAGATTATGAAGACGGACGTTAAGGAAAAAGACAATGGTTATGAAGTGGAGATTGATCTGCCTGGATTCAAGAAAGAAGATATTAAGGCAGAATTGAAAGAAGGATATTTGACGATCAGCGCTGCCAGAAATGTCAGCAATGAAGAGAAAAAGGAAGGAAAATATATCCGTCAGGAGCGTTTCACAGGCAATGTGAGCAGAAGCTTTTATGTTGGAAAGAATATTACGCAGAATGATATCCATGCGAAATTTGAGAATGGTATTCTTACATTAGACATTCCTAAAGTGGATGAGAAGCAGGTGGAAGAAAACCGTTATGTTACAATTGAAGGATAACCTGCAGAAATTCCCCGGAATGATTTCCGGGGAATTTAGCGTTGGTGAAAAGGCAAAGGATCGGGAGGTGATGTAATTGGAAACAAAAAAAGATTGCTATGAGGTTCTTGGAGTGGATAAAAATGCAGATGCAGGTACAATAAAAAAAGCATATAGGAAATTAGCTAAAAAGTATCATCCAGATACAAATGCCGGCAATCCGCAGGCAGAGCAGAAATTTAAGGAAATTACGGAAGCCTATGCGATCCTAAGTGACCCTGAAAAGAAAAAAATGTATGATCAGTTTGGCTATGCTGCCTTTGACGGCAGCGCACCGGGAGGCAGTGGTTATTCGGGCAGAACATACGGAGGATCTGCAGGAAGCGGTTATCAGGAATTTCATTTTGAAAATGGAAATATGGATGACATTTTTGATGATATTTTCGGCAACTTTTTTCATGGAAAAAAGAAAGACGGTTTTGGAAAAAGGTCTTTTTACAGCAATGATTTCGGCGGTTTTCAAAACGATTTTCATACAGGCGGGTTCAGGCAAAAGGGCGCCGATTTAAAGGCAGAAACCAATATCAGCTTTGAAGAGGCTGTCTTTGGATGTGATAAGATTATAAGCTTCCAGGATCCCAGAGGGACTGACGGTAAGGTACAGACCCTTCAGGTGCATATTCCGGCAGGTATTGACACCGGGAAGAGCATACGTCTGAAAGGGAAGGGAATGCCCGGAAACGGAGGCGGAGAGCCGGGAGATCTTCTCTTGAAAGTGAAAGTAGGAGAAAAGAGAGGATTTGAGCGAAAAGGAACAGATGTTTATTCTACCCTTCAAATTCCCTTTACAACAGCAGTGTTTGGAGGGGAAGCTCTGGTGAATACTCTCTATGGAAATGTAATGTGCAAAATAAAAGAAGGTACACAGTCAGGTACGAAGATCCGGCTGCGGGGAAAAGGGATTGTGTCCCTGGAAAATCCGGGGATACACGGCGATCATTATGTAACAGTACAGATTGAGGTGCCGAGAAATTTAAATCCGGAGGCAAAGAAGAAATTAAAAGAGTTTGAAAAAGCGGCAGGATTGAATAACGGCGGTCATGGAAGGAAGAGTGTAGCTTAAGTTCCAGTCCAGGGTATACAAAATTATCTGTAAGAAGAACCAGAAGGGAAGATCACTGAGAAAGCGAAGGAGCTGTTCTGTGATTTTTCCCTTCCTTTTTTATACACGTGATATAATGATTACATACCCGTGTAGAGGAAAAAGGGTAATTTAGAATAAGGAGACAACCGGAAAATGATAAAAATTACAAAAGAGAACTTTCATCCAGGACAGATCTGCGCATCCGGCCAGTGCTTCCGAATGGATCCTGTAGGAGAGAAGCGGTATGCTCTGATTGCGTCCGGGTATTACCTGGAAATAGAAGAAGTCGGGGATCAGAGCTTTCTTTTTTCCTGTACCAGGGAAGAGTTTGAAAAATTTTGGAGAGGATATTTTGATATGGATGGAGACTATAGCGCCTGTATAAGGGCAATTGATCCTAGGGACAGCTATCTTATGGATGCGGCCCGTTTCGGTTCCGGTATTCGGATTTTGCGTCAGGATCTGTGGGAAATGATCGTGTCTTTTATCGTTTCACAGCAAAATAATATTCGCCGTATCAAGAAAATTCTGGAACTTTTATCACAGAGATATGGAACAAAGATGACTGATTTACAGGGAAAGGAATACTATGCGTTCCCGAAACCGGAAGAACTGGCTCAGGCGGATGAAGAAGCACTTCGGGCATGTAATCTTGGATACAGAAGCAGATATATAAAAAATACGGTAAACAGTGTGCTTTCCGGAGAAGCAGACCTGGAGAAGATAAAAGGGATGTGCTATCAAGAGGCACGCAAGGAGCTGATGAAGCTTAGCGGAGTAGGGGAGAAGGTGGCAGACTGTATCTGTCTTTTTGCACTCCACCATCTGGAAGCATTTCCCGTTGACACACATATCAAAAAAGTTCTAAAAAAGAACTATCCACAGGGATTTCCTTTTGAAAAATATAAAGGGTCGGAAGGAATCCTGCAGCAGTATATTTTTTATTATGATCTGCAGCATTCGGAAATCTGAGATCGGAAACAGCAAATGTGACAGTTACTGCATATTTTTCCTTGCAGCCAGGATATAATAAGGGCATAAGTGAAAAAAGGAGAAATCAGATGGAGAAATGCAGGGAAAACCAGTTGAAGAAGGAGGAAAGAAAGCGGAATGCCAGGGAATTTCTTCTGGCATCTGAGGGAGGATGCAGCGCTATGTCCTGGGAGACAGAAGATGGTCTTGTACTGTGGGGAAGAAACTTCGATTTTAACAGGATAGCGAAAGGGACAAATGTCCTGTATGTCCCGGCGGAGATTCCTTATGATACATGCGGCGGCGTACTGCCGGAAGAAAAGACATTACCCTCAAAGAAGAGGGGAAAATATGCGGCAATTGGAATCGGAGGGCTTTTTCTTTCCGACACGCCTCTTTTTTATGAAGGCATGAACGAGGAAGGGCTGATGGGAGGTCAGCTCTATTTCCGTAAATTCGCCGCATATCCAAAGAACTGTCAGTCCGGACGTATACCGGTACAGCCTTCGGTGCTCCTGACACATGTCCTGTTGCAGTGCAAAGATACAAAGGAAGTAGAAGAAGAACTGAAAAACCGGATCAGTCTTGTAGATTTGCCGATTCTGGGAACTGTGGTGCAGGTGCACTGGATGTTTACAGACAGGAGGGGAAGAAGCATTGTAGTAGAGGAGCGGCGGGATGGTCTTCATGTCTATCCGGATACAATGGGAATCATGACGAACAGCCCGGATTATGAATGGCATCGGTTGAACATCTTAAATTATGTGCAGATCAGGCAGGAAGATTATGGCATAAGGGAGTTTGATGGAGAGAGAGTAGAGCCCTGCTTTTCCGGCAGCGGTACTCTGGGGCTTCCAGGAGATTTTACCTCTCCGTCACGGTTTGTGCGTCTGGCCTTTTTGAAGAAGTATGGGGTGAAGGGAAAGAATGAAAAAGACGGGGTAACAAGGCTGTTTCATATGATGCATCACGCTGCGTTCCCGCCGGGACTTGCAGTGGTCGGCGAACCGGGGGAGAATATGCCGTATGATGAGAGAATGGTTCCCTATGACTATACGATTTACACCTCCGTGATGTGTGCACAGTCGGGAAGGTTTTACTGGACAACTTTTGAGAATATGAATATCCGCTGTGCAGCCCTTGCCGATCTGGAAGAGCGGCAGGAGCCGGTACAGCTTGAATTGAATGGAAGGGACGGATACAGTCAAGAAAGAGTAAGATAACGGAGGTAAATTTAAATACAGATCAGGTCAGCTCAGACATGCCATGATAGAGCTGGTAGTACATGCCTTTTTGAGCCAAAAGTTCCTCATGATCCCCGCGTTCTATGATCCGTCCGTGTTCCAGAACGAGGATGGCATTGGCGTTTCGCACAGTACTGAGGCGATGGGCGATGACAAAGACGGTACGTCCTTCCATGAGGCGGTCCATGCCTTTTTCAATCAGGCGTTCCGTTCGCGTATCAATGCTGCTGGTTGCTTCATCAAGAACGAGAACTGGGGGATCTGCCACGGCTGCCCTTGCAATAGCAAGAAGCTGGCGCTGTCCCTGGGAAAGGCCCTGGCCGTCTCCGGTGATCCATGTGTCATATCCGTCCGGCATCCTGCGGATAAAGGAATCGGCGTTGGCAAGAACAGCGGCTTTCGTTACTTCTTCGTCGGAGGCGTCCAGTTTTCCAAAACGAATATTATCAGCAATAGTTCCGGTAAAGAGGTGAGTATCCTGGAGTACGACAGCCATGGAACGGCGAAGAGACTCCTTACGGATATTACGTATATCAATTCCGTCGTAGGTGATCGTTCCTTTGCTGATTTCATAAAACCGGCTGATAAGGTTGATTATTGTTGTTTTCCCGGCTCCGGTGGAACCGACAAAGGCAATCTTTTGTCCCGGTTTGGCATAGAGGCTGATCTGGTCAAGAATCATTTTGTCCTCCCGGTATCCGAAAGAAACATGGTGGAAGCGTACATCACCTTTTAATGGAGTGAGCATGTGGGAAGAAGTATTCTCCCATGCCCATAGTCCTGTGTGCTTCTTGGATTTGACAAGGGTGTGATCTGCGGTTTCGGCTGCATTGACAAGGACAATGGTTCCATCGTCTTCCTCTGGTGTTTCCTCCATCATCTGAAAGATCCTTTCTGCACCCGCCAGCGCGGAGAGCATAAAATTAGACTGCTGCGTGAACTGGTTTACCGGAAGGGTAGACTGGCGTACGAAGATCAGGTAGCTGGCAAGGCTGCCGATATCTGTCATGCCGTAAATAGCCATAAGAGCGCCCAGGACAGATACTACAGCATAGTTAATATAGGAAATACTGACGACCATGGGAATCATCGTGCTGGAGTAGGAAACTGCTTTTGTACCGGCTTCCTGCAGCAGAGCATTTTTTTCCTGAAAATGTTGCAGGCTGTCAGATTCATGGTTGAAGACTTTTACCACCTTCTGTCCCTGAATCAGCTCCTCAATATATCCGTTCAGTTCTCCAAGGTACTGCTGCTGACGGTTGAAATAGTAGGTGCTTTTTTTCCCGCTGTAGCGAATGTAGAGAAACATAGAGATATAGCCCAGAACAACAAGAAAGCTTAAGCGCCAGTTCAGGACAAAAAGAATTGTCAGTGTCCCCGCAACCTGAATAAAACTCTGGATAATCATGGCAAAGCTGTTGTTCAGGGCATCGGATATGGTGTCCACATCGTTGGTGAAGCGGCTCATGGTATCTCCGTAAGGATGCCGGTCAAAATAGTCCAGGGGAAGTTTTTCCATCGTGTGAAACAGATCCCGGCGAATATCATAGATAATCTTCTGCGCTGCCTTTACCATGGTCTGGCTGTAGCCATAAGAAGAGAGCGCTCCGGCGAGGTAGATGGCGGCAGTAAAAAGGACACCAAAAAGCAGGCCGGAAAAATCACCGGGAACAATATACCGATTGACAAGAGGCTTTACCATATAGGTGCCAAGAAGGTTTGCTCCGGCGCTGATGGTGACAAGAACAGCCACGGCAGCCAGAAGAAACTTATGCATTCCCATATAGGATAAAAGCCTGACGAAAGTTTTTTTCAGATCTTTTGGACGTTTTCTGCTAAGCGTTGCCATTTGTCGTGCCTCCTCTCATCTGAGAATCATAAATTTCCTGATAGACGGGGCAGGATGCAAGGAGCGACTCATGAGTGCCCAGGGCATGAAGGTGTCCGTCATCCAGGATCAGGATTTTATCTGCATGCATGACAGAAGTAACCCGCTGGGCAATGACCAGTTTGGTCATGGAAGAAAGAGCCGAAAGTCTGCGGCGCATTTTTTCTTCCGTGGCGGTGTCAACTGCGCTTGTAGAATCATCAAAGATCAGAATTTTCGGATGCTTTAAAAGAGTACGGGCAATACACAGCCGCTGCTTTTGCCCGCCGGACAAATTAATGCCGCCCTGCTCCAGTCTGGTATCCAGTCCGTCAGGAAAATGGCGGATAAACTCATCAGCGCAGGCAGTATGACAAGCATTCCAAATCTCTGTATCAGAAGCGTCGGGATTTCCCCACTGGAGATTTTCACGGATCGTCCCGGAAAAAAGCACATTCTTTTGAAGGACAATTCCCACAGCGTCCCGGAGAGCACAAAGAGAATAAGAACGGACGTCGGATCCGCCTACAAGTACTCTGCCGCCGGATGCGTCATAGAGTCGGGGAATGAGCTGTACCAGGGTGGTTTTAGAGGAACCGGTCCCGCCGATAATTCCTACTGTTTCCCCGGAACGGATATGAAGGTCGATGTCAGAAAGGGTATACTGCTGTGCGTCTCTTTTATACTTGAAATATACATGTTCAAAGTCGATCCGTCCGTCTGAAATTTCGGTGACAGGATCCTTGGGATCAGAAAGATCTGGACATTCGTCAAATACTTGATTGATTCGCCGTGCACTGGCAAGAGATCGGGTAAGCATAAGAAATACGTTGGAGATCAGCATGAGGGAATTGACGATCTGCAATACATAGCTTAGAAAACCGGTAAGCTGCCCTACCTGCATCTGTCCGGTCCTTATAAAGTTTCCGCCAAACCAGAGAATCAGCACAATGGCAGTGTACATGGTGGCCTGGAAAGCAGGGAGATTGAGAACGGCAAAGTGAAAGGTAGTGCGGCTGGTATCTGCAAGAGAGTGGTTAGCCTTTTCAAAAAATTCTTCTTCATACTCCTCTCTTACAAAAGCCTTCACAGCACGGATGGCGGTGAGATTTTCCTGGATAGCGGCATTTACTCTGTCCATGCATATCTGCAGTCTTCCGTACAGAGGCGCGACTTTTCGCACAATGAAAAAAAGGATGACTCCAAGCACAGGGATGCAGGCAAGGAAAACAAGCGAGAGTTTTGCATTCATCAGGAAAGCAAGAAAAAGTCCGAGAATGAGCATAACAGGACCTCTTACCATCGGCCGTATTCCTCCGGTGATCGCATTTTGTATCACGGTGATATCGGTTGTCATACGAGTGATCAAAGAGGAGGTGGCAAAATGATCCAGATTGGAAAAGGAATATGTCTGAATACGGGCAAATTCCTGTTCGCGCACAAAAGCACCAAAGCCAAGGGCGGCTTTGGCGGCAAATTTTGCGTAAAACAGTCCTGTAATGAGAGACAGGACAGCACAGATTCCCATCTGCATACCTTTTATAAGAATATAATGTATATTTCTGTTTGCCACTCCCACATCGATGATGTCGGCCATGATCAGAGGGATGACAAGTTCAAATCCGGTTTCCGCGATAATAAAGAGAATACTGAGAATAAATTCCCGCCTGAATGGCCCGAGATGAGAAAAAATCCGTTTCAGATCATGCAAGATAAGGACTCCCTTCCTCATTTATAAAGATATTATAGCAGGGTTAGGAAAGAAAATCACGAAATAATTTCCTCTCTTTACAGAGTACATTCCTGAAGCTGCCGGCGGAAGATCAGGCGGAACAGAAATCTGACAAGCGGACCGCAGAAAAAAATCTGCCAGCAAAGCGCCATGGGAAAATTGATGGCTACTGTCTGAAGCCACACTGCTGCAATCTGCACTCCAGCTTGCTTAAAGATGAGGGTTGCCCACAGACTCATGGAAGGACACATAAAGCATACAGTGACACCAGCGCGCACAAGAGTGACAAGTACAGGATGATCCCTCTTTGGATCCACCATACGAAACGCAATTCCGGAAGCAATCCGATCCATCAGAAAATAGCTGGTTGCAAAGCACAAAGGAATCATAAAAGGAAGTTCCGACAGTGCATGGATAAAGCAGGAATTAGACATGCCTCCCTGAAGGAGAGCGGTATTATAAATTTCCATCGCAAGTACCATAAAGAAAGACATCAGTAAAGTAAAAATGATTTCCTGAAAACGATTTTTTGGCATATGCATAACCTCACATTCTATTGTTTTTTTATTTAATAGGAAATTTCTTTCCTATTAAATAAAACGCTCCGCGGGATGCGCACTCGCGAGAAGTGGAAGTTGCCGCTAAAGCGACCGCGCTCGGCGCGAGAGTTCCGCAAGGGAACTCTTTCTTACTTTATAGGAAAGTTCAACTTTTGCTGAACTCTTGAATGAAACTAGCCCGCACAAAGGCGGGCATAGGAAACAGACGATTTTGTTTTAGAAAATATAAAAACCTTCTTCGCCAAAACCGTCATCATCCAGATCGTCAAATTCGTGTAAGAAATAATCCATGTCCAAAAGGTCATCGTCGCTCATATCACGGATTTCATCAGAGGTCATACCTTCTGGAGGATTTTTTATATACTGTTCCCGAAGTTCCTTTGCAAGTTCTGCCTCAGTAATTCGTTTGATATTGTCCGCCTCCATTTCTGTATCAGATATATTGATTGTATCACGCAGAAGGAGACGATGGAAGAAAAGAAAAAGAGGCAGGAGCCCGGCACCGATGCTTTCGCATAACCTTTTCGTATAATTCATGCAAAGGAACCGGTCTGTGGTTGAAATATAATTCAAGAAAAAGCATGGTCGTACCACAGGAAGGACACTTTAAAGGATCATATCCGAAGGAATGCAGGATGGAATCCCGCCAACGGTTAAAAGAAAGAAATATCTTATGCTTTTCCCTTGAAATAGCCCGGCGGAGGTATTTGTCAGATTTACGGTGCCTGGCATAGATGCCATAGTAACGGATCATTTTGAAATGTTTTTCCGGGATATGCTGGGTAAGCCTGGCTATGAAATCAAGGACCGGGATGGTTTCAGAGACCAGTTTTTCATCTTCATGCCGATGATAATGAAAGGTAACAAATTCGCCATCATAAGAATCAATGCGGGAGGTTGCGATCACAGGGCGTCCGAGATAACGGCCAATGTACTTGATCACGTGAGATGGATTACATTTGTTGGGTAAGGCCCGGACGTAAAAACCATTTTTGTGATCGGCATAGACAGAAGCCTTAAGCTTTTTAAAAGGGTCACCGATCCTGGAATGTAATTCGTTGAGAAGAACGGTCTGGAAAGAATCCCGCAGGAGTTTGTAGTTGAAGTGCTTTTTGTGGCGCCAGCGCAGAGAGAGGCCAACGCCGCCTTCGGAAACGAGACAATGGATATGAGGATTCCATTTCAGATCCCTGCCAAAGGTATGAAGGACACAGATAAAACCAGGAGTAAAGCGTTCAGCATAGTTATCTTTGAGGAACATACGGGAGACGACGCGGTTGACAGCAGAAAAGAGGCAATTTAAGAGCGAACGGTCCTGCAGGAACAGAGGACGGAGTTCTCTGGCAATGGTAAACACACAATGGCGATGCTGGACATGGATGATTTTAAAAGACATCGAGGTAGTCCTGTCAATGGAATACATGTTACCGCAGGAAGGACAGAAGCGGGAGTGACAGCGAAAAGGGAGAAACTTAAGATTACCGCAGGAAGGGCAGGCATACATGGTGCCACCAAAAGAGGGATCGCCGCAATGGATCATTTTTTCTACATTTTCGATGACAGAGTCACGAGGATGTTGGATATAGAGCATTTCTTCAAAATGGTCTGTAAAAATCTTCTGTAAGATATTCATAAGACTATTATGAAGGAAAAAGACACAAAAAGAAACCCCTAATCCCCTCAAGATTGAGGGGCGGGGGAGTTGAAGTGTCGAAGACACTTTTTTATGGATGAAAGCGTCAAAGAATGATTCACATACATATATGTTTCTTACAAAAACTTTACATATGATTTACTGAATGATGATAGTTGGGTGATAAGGCACATGGTATTATAAAAATGAACTTAGTTCCGCGGATATGATAAGAAAATGAAATAAGTTCTTTGTTAAGTGAATAAAAACAAGGAGGAAGAACATGAGAAAAAAGAAATTAAGAGGAGTAGCAGTTGTATTATCATGTGGTTTGACGATGGGAATGTTAGGAGGCTGTGGTATTGCAGGAGAAGGAGAGGCAGAGAATACCAAAAACAATGAAGACAAAACAGTAATTGAGTATTGGCATATTAATTCGGAAACTGTAGGTGGAAAAACGGTTGATGAATTAGTAAAGGAATTTAATGAATCTAATAATGAAATTGAAGTAGTAGCGCGATACAATCCAGAGGAATATAAAGGATTAATGCAGAATTTGCAGGCTGAAACAGCAGCAGGTAATGCGCCGGCTGTAGTACAGATAGGATGGACTTATTTGAATTATTTCTCGAGTAATTTTGATTATGTTTCACTACAGAATATAATTGATGAATTTTTCCCGGAAGATAGTAGTTTTATTACAGATAATTTCAATGCTAATATTTTAGAATTGGCGCAAAATAGTGATGGTGAGCAGGTGGGAATGCCTTATTCTTTAAGTACACCGGTTTTGTTCTACAATGCTGATATATTAAAGGAAGCGGGGCTTCCAGAAGAGGGACCCGAAACATGGGAAGAAGTGGAAGAATTTTCAAGTAAAATAAAAGAAAGCACAGGTAAGTATGGCCTGTATATGCGTGAAGGACCTGATAGTTGGAATCAACAAGCATTGTTGGAAAGTAATGGCGCACAGATTATTTCAGAAGAAGACGGGAAATATAAAGCTTCTTTTGCTTCTGAAGAAGGGGTTGAAGCATATACGATGTATGCTGATATGGTATCTGACCAGGAAGCATTGCACGCAAGCTGGGAAGAAGGATTTCAGGCATTTATTAATGGAGAAGTTGCTATGTTGCATACTACGATAGCATATATGGCAACGATAGAAGATACGGCACAGTTTGATGTCAGAGCAGTAAGTTCACCCGTGTGGGAAGGGAAAGATCGAGTTGTACCTGCAGGAGGATGCTTCCTAGCTATTACTGCGCAAGACGAAGAAGAACAAAAGGCAGCATGGGAGTTTGAAAAATATCTGTACTCTGTTGAATCAATGGCAAAATGGACCGAGGGAACCGGTTATGTTCCTCCGAGAAATAATGTAATTGAGGCAGAAAACGGATTAAAAGATTTTGTAGAAGAGCACCCTATGTTTACAGCGGCGGCAGATCAAATGAACGGTGTTGCTTCATGGGCATCTTTTCCAGGTGATGCAGGTCTGGAAGCAGAACAAATGTTAATTGATATGAGAGATCAGATATTAAGCGGAACCGTAGACATAGAGAAGGAAATGAAAGAAACACAAGATTCCATTAATCAGATTATGGAATAGAAAGAAGGAAAATAATGAGTCAACTTCATTTTGCACAATTATCAGATACGCATATAAGAAAAGATTACAGTGTAGGATTATTGAGCGGCATGTTCACTTCATTATTATCTCCGGATGAAAAGCTTAGAAAAATATTGTCTGTCGTTCAAAGCCAACCCCTTGATTTTATTGTGATAAGCGGTGATTTAGTTCATGAAGGAGAAGAAGTTGACTATCACCAGTTTAAAAAGATTTTGGATGAGTCAAGAATCCAGGTGCCGGTTTTACTGGCGCTTGGAAATCATGACAATAAAGAAGCGTTTTGCAATGTATTTGAGCAGAAGCTAACTCATGGAAGGTACTATTATTTTTATCAGATACGAGAATGGAAGATTGTTGTGTTAGATAGCGCAGACAGGGAACATGGAGTGGGTGAAATTGATGACATTCAGATAGAATGGCTGGAACGGATTTACGATAAAAAGGACAAAATAGTTGTTTTCGTGCATCACCCGCTTTTTTGGGATGATTATTTGCTTCAAATAGGAAAAAATGGAAAAAGATTACAGAAATTTTTGTCACGTTCAAATGTAAAAGGTATTTTTTGTGGTCATGTACATAGGAACAGTATGAAGATAGAAAAACAGATTTGCCAATTTACAGTAGAATCATCTGCATGTGGGTTTGATTATATTGAGAAAGGTATTTCAGAGCAGGAAAGAAGTGGCTATCTTTCTTGTATAATGGACAATGATGGGATGAAAGTAGAAAATTGCATATGTGGAACTAAGGAGGTTTACCAAATACCAAAGGAGATTTTGAAAGAAGTATTGGATAAAAAGGAGTAAAAAAATGCAGAAAGCAGAAAATTGTATTTTGTTAATACAAAGTATGTATCCTAGTTTTCATCGTGTAGAAAAAAAATTGCGGATTACATTTTGGAAAATTCAGAGGAAGTGGTAACACTTTCAATATCGGAGTTGGCAAAAAATCTTGAAGTTGCAGAATCCAGCATTGTGAGATTTTGTAAAATACTGCATTTGGGTGGATTTGGAGAATTGAAACTCAATTTGGCATGCCGTCCAAAGGAAAAACCGGTTCTTCCGTTTGGGAATGTAAAAAAGGATGACAGTACGGCAGAAATATTAGACAAGGTCTTAGGGGCAAGTATACAAGTGTTAAGCGAAACTCGAGATTTCATAAATCATAAAAAATTTGGTGAGGCCGTGGAATGTATACGAAATGCAAATAAAATTATTTTTTGTGGAATGTATACATCTTCTACAATTGTGCATGATGCGTACATGCGTTTGTATCGAATTGGATATCCTGTTTTTTGTTTTACAGATCCATATGAAGCGAAGATAGCCGCCAGTATGCTGGATGAGAATTGTGTAGTTTTGGGAGTTTCTCATACCGGAAGAACAAAGGAAACGATAGAGACCTTGCGTTTGGCGAAAGAAAATGGCGCAAAAGTAATTGCGCTGACAAGTTTTGTAAGGAGTCCTATTTTAGATGTCGCGGATATTTCACTTGTAATTTGTTCTTCAGCTTCTGAAGGAGTCATGGAGGCAGTATCATCTAGAATTAGTCATATTGCAGTAATGGATGCTCTTTGTACTTGTCTTGGAATTTCCAGATATGAGCAGACTACAAAAAGAATTGAGAAAAACTCGGAAATTATTAATAAAATGAGATTTGAATAGACTTGAGAAATCTGTCTTTGGATAATTAGCAGGCAGATACAATGATTGGAGAGCGTTATGAAAAAAATAAAACAAAAAGGTCTGGGGTATCTTTTTTTAATTCCATCGATTTTAGCATTTGGGATTTTTATGTTTTATCCCATGGCACAGACGATATATTTAAGCTTTTTTGATTGGAATCTTGTGAGTTCTACAAAAGAATTTGTTGGTTTAAATAATTATATTACTTTATTTACAGATTCAAATACATGGAAAATTCTACAAAATACATTAGTATATATTCTTATATTATTAATTGCTAATATGGTGATACCATACATTTTATCATTTATATTGTCAGTGATTATTAAGAAGGGGAAAAACTTCTATAAAGCCATATTTTTTCTTCCAAGTGTAATATCACTTGTGGTCGGATCTATTTTATACACATGGATATTAAATCCAGTGTCTGGACCTATAGCAATTATATGTAATAATTTTGGAATAACCATTCCTGTGTGGTCTAAAACGGAAGGCTGGGTGATTGCAGTATTATGTATTATTACTTCGTGGAAAGCATTTGGATACAATTTTATAGTTATTTTAGCAGGGGTATCTGGAGTATCGCAGGAAGTGATTGAAGCTGCTAAATTGGATGGTGTTTCTACACTTAAGATTTTCAAGGATATCATTATTCCGATGAGTTCTGCAACAGGAATTTACGTATTCATATATACTATTGTACAGGGGCTGCAGTACGTTTATACACCTATAAAAGTCATTACCCAGGGTGGACCTAATTATGCCAGCTCAAATTTGATATATATGGCGTATCATGAGGCGTTTACTCTGTATCGAACGGGTTCAAGCTCCGCTGTGGCGGTCATTACAGTGATTATTTTTATGCTGCTTCTTGTTTTAGAATTTCGATTTGTAGAGAAAGGAGTTTACTATGAAAACTAGACACAAGATAAAAGACTTGCAAATTCCTTGGCATATCCTTTTGGGAATTATGGTAATTACATCTCTTTTCCCAATTGTATTTGCAATCTGCAACTCATTTAAGACAAATCAAGAAGCTGTTAATACAGTAATGAGTTTGATACCTCAAAACCCTACAATAGAAAACTATTTTCAAGTTTTTGAAAAATTACCATTTGTTCAAATTACAGTGAATACATTTGTGATTGCAATAATAGTGACATGCCTTAAAACGATTACGAGCTTGCTGGCGGCATATGCATTTGTCTATTTTACATTTAAAGGGAAAACGCTGATATATTTTATCATGCTGAGCACAATGTTTATACCGTTTACTGTTACCATGATTCCTAATTATTTATTGATTTCAAAATTAGGATTGTCAGATTCCATTTGGGGTGTTATGTTGCCACAGTTTGCAGATGTGTTGGGAATTTTTATGTTGAGGCAGGCAATGAGAGGCATCAATAAGTCACTAGTTGAAGTTGCAAAATTAGATAATATTGGAAATTTCAAGATATTGAAAGACATTGTATTGCCATTGGCTCGTCCGGCAGTTATTTCAACAGGGATTATCTTTTTTATTAATTCTTGGAATGAATATGTATGGCCGGTTTTAATTCTAAAGAGTAAAGAAAACTATACCTTATCCTTAGCGCTGCAAATGTTTGTCAGTGCAGAAGGTGGGACAAATTTTTCTCTAGCCATGGCGGTGTCTGTTATGACGATGATAATTCCTCTGATATTATATCTGATTTTTCAAAGATACATTATTAATACGTTTGCAATGTCTGGCATTAAAGGATAGGAAGGTTTGGGATAAGGAATGAATAACAAGAATACTAAAGAGATTATATTCGAGCAGGTAGATAAATGTTACGGTAAAAATTATGTAATAAAAGATTTTAATCTGCAAATAAAAGATGGAGAAAGGATTATTCTTCTGGGACCATCTGGATGCGGAAAATCTACAACATTAAGAATTATAGCAGGGTTGGAAGATATTAATTCAGGTAACTTATATATGTCAGGAAAACGAGTAAATGATGTACCGTGCGGCGAAAGAAATGTGGCAATGGTGTTCCAAAACTATGCTTTGTATCCACATATGACTGTGGCCCAGAATATTACATATGGTTTAAAAGCCCATAAAATTGAAAAAGGTGAAATTAAAAAAAGGTTAGATGAAGCATTAGAAATGCTTGATTTAGTAGAATATGCCCAAAGAACACCCAAGCAGTTATCTGGTGGACAAAGGCAACGAGTGGCATTGGCGAGAGCGGTGGTAAAACGTTCCCCATATTTTCTATTAGATGAACCGTTGTCTAATCTGGATGCGCAATTAAGACTTCATGCAAGAAAAGAGCTGGTGAAAATACATGAGAGATATCACCAGACTCTGGTTTATGTGACTCATGATCAGATTGAGGCCATGACTGTGGGGCACAGAATTGCATTGTTGAACAAAGGAGAACTACAGATGATAGATCATCCATCGGTGATTTATAACCGTCCGGCAAATATCTTTACAGCAAAATTTATTGGATCTCCATCTATGAATATTGTGGATGCGAAATATGGATCAGGGAAATTATGGATAGGAAAACAAAGTGTTCATATACCGGAAATTTGGTGCAAACAAATACTATGTGCTGAGACGGAGAACCTATTATTAGGTATTAGACCCGAACATTTGATATTCAGTGATAAGCAAGAACAAGATACTTTGTGTGCGACAGTAAAATATGTGGAAGATTACGGAAATCGATATGGTGTTTATCTTGAGGTAGAGGGAATAGAGTTGATTGCATTGTGTGAAGATATGGTTCCACAGTGTGGTAAAAATGTCTATATCAACCTAAATCCAGAGAAAATTCATTTGTTCAAAAAAGAAAATGGGAAATCAATCGGATATCCAAAAGAAATTCCAATGCTTATGAGCATTCACATGAATGAGGTAAATGTAAATAAAAAGGAAAAATGAAATATGTTGCAAAAAAAGAAACTTTTCCTATTTGATATCGATGGTACAATAGCTTTAGGAAATCAATTGATAAACGGTGCAAGAGAATTACTGGATTATCTAGTGGAAAAGAAAAAAACTATATTTTTTATAACGAATAATTCTACAAGAAGCCAGCAGGATTATGTTGCGTATTTTGAACAATGGGGGATAGCAGTATCTGAAGAAATGTTTATGACGGCAGGCGTTTTAACGGCAGAATATTTCAAAAAAAATTTATTTGATAAGAAAATTTTTCTTATGGCAAGTTCTGAATTGACAGAAGAGTTTGCAAAAAGAGGATTACATATTGTAGATCATTATGAAGAAGATATTGACTGCGTATTAATCTGCTTGGATAAAACTATGACTTTTCAAAAACTTGCGGATGCCTGCCGCTTGCTACAGGATGAAAATGTTTTATTTTATGCAACTAATATGGATTTGAGCTGTCCTACAGATTGTGGAGTTATTCCGGATTGTGGTTCAATCTGCAAAATGATTGAATGTGTTACAGGAAGAAAACCAAGATATATAGGAAAACCGGCACCTGATATTGTAGAGTTATGCTTAAAGAAGACAGGCTGTAATTCTGAAGAAGCGATTGTCGTCGGTGACCGTATTGATACTGACATGGTATGTGCACAAAATGCAGGAGTGGAAGGCGCATTACTACTAAGTGGTGCGACTTCCAAGAAGGATATGGAAAATAGTAATATTTTGATATCTTATGTATTTGAAGATGCAAAGAGCCTCTTAGAAAATTTGCTGATAGGATAAAATCAGATGGTTCACATAGTAAATATACCCGGTTATTGCAGGAACTGCAACCATGGACATGTAGAATACTTTTTGTTATAATAAATCCATCTTTCTAAAAACAATAATCTTTTGCCATTATCTGGCAATATTCAGTCAAAAATTTAGTAACTTTATATATCAATAATAGATTTGAGGGAAGTGGTGATTGTTTGAATGAACCTTTATTGTTGATGGGAGTTGTGATTTTGATCTGTATTCTGCTGAATCAGTTGCTAGAGAAAATTCCTGTCCCATCGCTGTTGATTTTTATTGCACTGGGCATGTTTTTTGGGGAAAACGGAGTTCTGAAAATTCCATTTGACAATTATGGAGTGGTTAATGTAATTTGTTCCATCTGCCTGATTTTTATTATGTTTTATGGCGGGTTTGGGACTAATATTCTGACAGCCCGTCCGGTACTGGCTCCCTCCATTCTGTTATCGACACTTGGTGTTATAGGAACCGCCGGAGTAGTAGCAATGTTTGCACATTTTGCATTAAACCTTCCCTGGCTGGAATGTTTTCTGATCGGCTCCGTTATTTCTTCAACAGATGCGGCTTCGGTTTTTAACATCTTACGTTCACAGAATCTGGCTTTGAAATATCACACAGACTCTTTGCTGGAGGTGGAGTCCGGTTCCAACGCCCCCATGTCCTACATGCTTACTACGGTTGCTATTGCGTTTCTGAGCGGAGAGTCTGTTTTGGTTCCGCTTTTATTGGCACAGCAAATCATTATTGGAGTTTTTTGCGGGATTTTGATGGGGTATCTGGCGGTAAAGCTGCTTCATCGGCAGCTTCTTCCTTCGCAGCAAAGCCATACCATTTTCCTACTGGCGGTTATGTTCCTTGCCTATACCATTCCGGCACAGCTAAATGGAAATGGCTATCTGAGTATGTATTTATGCGGAATCTGGATTGGAAACTCCAATCTTCCTAAAAAGAAATATCTGGTACATTTTTTTGATGTGTTGACACATGTGGCACAGGTGCAGATTTTCTTTTTACTTGGTTTGCTTGTAACTCCTGTAAAGCTTCCGTCTGTCATTGTGCCGGCGGTTATTCTGATGGTATTTTTAACATTGGTTGCAAGACCGGTAGTTTGTACAGCACTGTTAGTTCCGTTCAGGGCAAAACTTAGACAGATTGCGCTGGTATCCTGGTCCGGACTTCGAGGTGCGGCGTCAATCGTATTTGCGATTTCCGTGGTCCTTGCTGGCGTGGAAACAACATACAATTTCTACAATCTTGTATTCTGTATGGTATTGTTATCTATCTCCATCCAGGGGACTTTGCTTCCGGCAGTAGCGAAAAAGCTTGCTATGATTGACCTGACGGCAGATGTGGGCAGTACCTTCAACGATTATCAGGAAGACAGTGATATCAGTTTTATAAAACTTCGGATTGATGCAGGTCATGCCTGGTGCGGGAAAACACTTGTTGATCTGCAGTTTCCAGCTGATCTGCTGGTTGCTATGATTGTGCGGAATCATGAAATTGTCATTCCGAACGGTGATACCAGGCTGGAAGTGGGAGATTTGCTTGTGCTTGCGGCTCGAAGCTTTGAGGATCGGGCAAAACTGGCACTTCGTGAGGTTGTAGTAGAGCGTGGAAAGCAATATGCCAACAGGCCTCTGTCACAGAGCTTTCGCGAAAAATCCAACCGTGTAATTTTGATAAAGAGAGGGATTCAAACGATTATTCCGGATGGAAGCACAGTAATCCAACCGGGGGATATTCTGGTACTGACTCAGTTCATCAATAAAAAGCAGATATAAACGAAGGGGCTACAATTTTAGAAGTGGAAGATGATTATTTGAATATTATTAGAGGGGCCTGATGAATAACAAAACGGAGGTTAAGATAGAAATGAGAAATGAATACACACCGGTGGAAGTGGAAGTGAAGATACCGGTGTGCAGTCTGGAAGACACTATAAAGCGTCTGGAACAAGATGGATTCTGCCTGGCGGGTACATGCCGGGAAGAGGACGTGTATTATAACAGCGCACATTATGATTTGAGGGAACATGACAAAGCTCTTCGGATTCGCCGGGTAACAGATTTGGATACGGGAAAAACCAGGGCAGAATTCAACTGCAAAGGTCCGAAACTAGATCAGGTATCCGTCTCCAGAATGGAGCTGGAGATGCATCTGGAAACACCGGAGATTCTAGAGCGGATCCTGGAAGAGCTTACATTCCTGCCTGTACCATGCGCTGTCAGAAAGACACGTTTCACCTATACCAGAGGAAGAGTTACCGTGGCCGTAGATCGGGTAGAAGGCCTGGGAAATTATCTGGAACTGGAGATCATAGGTCAGGGAGAGGAGCAGAGGCCAGCCTGCCTGAAAGAGATTGAAGCAGTTATGAAGGAACTGGGGTATGAACAGAAAGACACCATAAGAACTTCTTATCTGTCCATGTTGCAGAAGAAAGAAGAGGGCGAGGTGCAGAAGAAATGAGTATAACAGTAAATTTATATTATACGGGAGAAAAGGGAAATGCGAGAAAATTTGCAGAAGAAATGACAAAGAGCGGGATGGTTGAAATGATCCGCAATGAAGAAGGGAATCTTCGTTATGAGTACTTCATCCCTCTGGAGGATCCGGAAACCGTCCTGTTGATTGACAGCTGGAAAGGTCAGGAAGCCATTGACCGGCATCATGCATCGCCCATGATGGAAAGGATTGCTGAACTTCGAGAGAAGTATGATCTCCATATGAGGGTGGAAAGGTACCTTTCAGATGAAGAAAGAATCTCCGAAAAAGACAGGGCATATATTCGAAAATAGCTGAAAGGAACAAACCGGTAAAATTTTGTGAGGCGCACAAATGATATGGTGCCCATGCGGTAAAAGAAACACCATTGAAATCAATACCTTTTGAGGGTGGATTCCAATGGTGTTTTTATAGTATGATATCAGAAATCATGGAATATTGCGGGATTCGCTATCTGTGGGGTGTACGTTTTTTGGCGGAAAGGATAAGATATGTCTGGAAAGGAGTTGAAGATATGGACAGTAAGAAGATTGGGGCGTTTATCGCCGTCAATCGCAAGAAGAAAGGACTGACCCAGGAACAGCTGGGGGAGAGACTTGGCGTCACCAATAAGACCATATCGCGCTGGGAGAATGGAAACTATATGCCGGACTTGTCGATGCTGGAACCGCTAAGTAAGGAACTGGAGATCACGCTGAATGAGCTTCTGGCCGGAGAAGAGATCAGGGAGGAAGAGAGTGCCGCCCGTGCAGAAAAGAATTTGATCAGCGCTATTGACTACAGTGTAAAGAAAATCAAAAATGAACATAAGAAGATATCTGTTTGTATCATGATCGTAGGAATCCTGATCTGTATATTCTCATTTTCTATATTCGAACCGGAAAGCAGTTGGGGAGAAATCTATTCCATCCTCGGATGTCTTCTGATAACAGCCGGGATTTTCCGGGAATTAAGAGCCATGTCCTTGCTGAAGAGAATACTGGTCGGTGCCGGTGCATTTCTGCTGCTGATCGGGAGTTTTATAGCGGCTGACTTTGTGGGCGTATCAGAATATAAACGCCCGCCTGGTTACCGGTATTCGACTATAACTTATTTTACCAAAGGGAAGATCATAGAATACCGCAACTTGTTTTATCATGTGTTTCAGATTAATGCAGATACGCCGAATGAGTATTTTATTATTGATACAAAAAAGGAGTATGGCGTGGATACAGTTCCGGTCAGCCCCTTTAACCGGGATAAATGCGGGATAAGGCAGATTATCCGGTATCAGAGTAATTACATCGGAGACAACAGCAATATCGGGAATTTATTCCATGCGCTGCCTCTGTCAGAGCGTGGATATGTATTTGAGATTGATTCGGAGAACTGTGGCGCAACCATCGATTACCATACAACAGACTGGTATGGAAATGAAGATCTCTATACAGAAAAAGGACTGATTTACAATTCAGTTTCCGCATTTGCCCTGATTAGGAATTTGGAATATATACGGTATAACTTCAGCGGCAGCAGTTATGTGATTACCAGAAAGGAAGTGGAGCAGAATTATCCAGAGTACCATCAGGTGGTCAACGGACAGAAAATTGATGAAGAAGCTTTTGATGAATATGTGGAAAGCAAGATGAACGAGGATGAATTCGTGAAGACAGTGTTTGCACTGTTCGAACAGCAGGGATAAAACTCAAACGGCGGAAGTCAGAAAAGGGCGAATGAAGAGATCTGTAAAAAAAGTTAAAGATGAGAGTGGATCTGGTCAAGAAGAATTAATTCTCCAAAAATATTATTAAAAAAATTAGTACTCACCTCTTGGCTCGTTTGGGGTGGTTTTGTCCTGTGGCGTCAGAGCCCGTAAAGCCTTATTTTACAAGGTTTTTGCGGGTTCTTACTTTTTGTCTGGGAGCGTCAAAAATCGTCATTTTGAAAGAAAATGGTGTAGTAGAATTGCTGAAATATGAAGAATTTGGTAGAATTAATTATAAAAATAAGATGTTGATTTCGCAGTCCTTTTTCGGTATATAAAACATGGTGTTCCATTAACAGTAGATTTTGGGTGAAAGGAATATTTATTATGAATAATAATCAAATGCCACCTGATTTTAAAAAATATGATTTTACGATGGCTTCTTTGCTAAAGGAAAACACGTTAACTAGATATAGATCCTGTATTTTACAGAATATTGAAAATTTGAAAAAAGATCGTCTTTACTATTCGACACCTATTAATTTTAATGATCCGTTTGATACACTTTTATATGCAAACTATTTTAGAATATTAGATGATGTCGCGGAAAATCTTAATATAGGAATGGAAAATTATCTTAAGTGTTTAAAGGAAAAAGATAAATTTTTAGCTTCTTTTGGCATTGCTATGTGGTATGGTAATAAAAAAGATGATTTTTTAGAGAGTTTTTTTCAGTCTATACATAATGCGGCAAAAGAATTAAAAGAGTCCCTTAGAAATAATGCTAGAATTATATGTTTTTCAGAAGATTATTTATCAATGTTGATGTGGTCACATTATGCAGACAATCATAAAGGATTTGCTATTATCTATGATAGAGACGCTATTGCTAATGCTGATAATTTTACTGCGGATAATACAGTTATCAAAAAAAAACCATTATTGAGACCAGTAAATTATGTTGAACAACAAATTGATCTTACAGAAGAATTAGAAGAATATGTTAGAGCGTATCGAATGAAAACTTTAGGAGATGTAACCCCACCACAGTGTCATTTGTCTGTAGAAAAACTTCGAACAACTTTATTAGAAAAGTCACAGGATTGGTCATATGAAAGGGAATGGCGTGTGATTCCAAGACATATTAATTTGGAAAATTCGTCTAATCTTAGTTATATGAAAGTACGACCGAAAGCTGTAATTTTGGGGGCACAGTGTGAAAGAAATAATCAAAAAGAAATTATAGATATATGTAGGAAAAGAAAGATATCGGTATATAAAACCGAAATTAATTACTGGGAACCGGGATTCAAATTAGTAGTTATTGAGCCAAATCCCAATATTTAAGTTGTAAGAAAAAGATAGGGGCTATGATATTATAAATTAAAGGATTAATTTAATATAGAACAAATGATGGGACGAATCAATGCTTTGTAAATTTATTTGTTAGTGTGAAAACATATGTAATTATACGAAAGAAGGGGTAGTTTGGAAAAATATGTAGCTCACAGAAATGAGTTTACAGGTTCGATACAAACAGTAAAAGTTCACTGTGAGAATACGGCTGAGTTATGTCGGAAATTTTCTATTCCTGAATTGAAAGACTTTTTGTTTGTAATAGGGCTGCTTCATGATGTAGGGAAATACCAGGAATCTTTTACGAAAAGGATCAATGGTGCCAATATCCGGGTAGAGCATTCTACCTGTGGAGCCTTGGCTGCCTGTGAGAATTATACAACTGGTCCTATGGCGCTGATGATGGAATATTGCATTGCAGGACATCATTCCGGGATACCGGATGGGGGATTTGCAAATGACAGCAGCGATATGCCGACGCTGCAGGGGAGGATGAAGAGACAGTTTGAGGACTATAGTGAATATAAAAGCGAACTGTTTCTGCCGGAATTAATTGTTTTTTTATTTAATAGGAAATTTCTTTCCTATTAAATAAAACGCTCCGCGGGATGCGCACTCGCGAGAAGTGGAAGTTGCCGCTAAAGCGACCGCGCTCGGCGCGAGAGTTCCGCAAGGGAACTCTTTGTTCTTGCAAAAAAATAAACGAGCAGGCTGTCAACTGGACTTACGTGACATGCACTGCTCGCTTAAGCGGTTTGATTATAACATTTGTTTTTTGGATTTGCAAGTAAAAATCCGTGGGATGATATGTAAGGTTACAGGGGCAGAACGCCTCTATTTTGTGATCGGAATACCCTTTGTAATGCGGCGGATGATTTTCCAGATTACTACAATGGGGATTCCCAGCGTGATGACAACTGTCGTCAGAAGTCCGGTACATCCTCCGATAATTACAAGCAGCATCATTCCTATATTTCCGATATCCATTTTAGACCACTCCTTTGCCTTTTCAACGATGTACAACCCTTATTTTAATTCTTGGGCCCGGCAAAGGAAAGAGATCTCGAGATTCTTTAGCAAAATTTTAACAATCCTCCTCCTTCATGCGGTATCCTACGCCTACTTCTGTAAAGATGTATTCCGGCTGCGCCGGATTTTTTTCGATTTTTCGGCGAATATTAGCCATATTTACCCTGAGGATCTTGTTGTCCTCATCAGCGTATGGTCCCCACACATCATGGAGAAGAGTGGAGTAGGTAATGACCTTGCCTGAATTTTGAGCCAAGAGGGCCACTATTTTATATTCGACAGGGGTGAGATGAACTAATTCCCCGGAAATAGTAAGGCTTCTCTTGTCAAAATCGAGTACCAGGTCACGGCAGTGATAGGTATGAATATTGGCGGACGACGCAGCCAGAGGGCGGCTGCTGTGACGGAGGCTTGTCCGGATTCTTGCGAGAAGCTCGGAGGTTCCGAAGGGTTTTGTAATATAATCGTCTGCGCCGTTGTCCAGAGCCAGTACCTTTTCTTTTTCTGTTGTTCGGGCAGAGATTACAATGATCGGACAGCTTGTCCAGCTTCGGACAGAGCGGATGATGGACTGTCCGTCTATATCAGGCAGGCCAAGATCGAGCAGAATCAGATCGGGACAGTTGGAACTGATCAGCTGGAGTCCTTCTTTTCCGGTACTTGCTGTTACAGTTTTGTACCCGTGATTTTTTAACACTTTGCTCATAAAGGCCAGGATATTTTTCTCATCTTCAATAAAAAGGACGGTTATTTTTTGCTGCATCTTAATTTTCCTCCGAATTTGGTAAGGTGAATGTGAATACTGCGCCGTGTTCATGGTTTCGGGCTGTGATTTCTCCGCCATGGGCTTCTACAATTGTCCGGCATATAGAAAGTCCGATTCCCATGCCTTTGTGAATATCACTGCTGTCACCGGATGAGTAGGTACCGAGGAACAAACTGTCGATCCGGGTTTCATCAATTCCCCGCCCGAAATCTTTCACTTCAAAGGTGGTAAAGAGGTCGGATTGACTGATAGTAAGGACAGTAGGAAGACGACTGTCAGAATGAACGACTGCATTTTCCAGAAGATTGATCAATACCTGTTCAATTAGGGTTGCGTCCATGGGAATCATCAGGAAGTCATCCGGCACATGGACTTCAAAACGGGCGTCGGGAATCCTTTTCTGCAGCCTTAATACGGCTTCTGATACAACTTCTTCTACAACTTCAGGAGACTTATGTACCTTTCGGTCATTGGTCTGGATACGGGTAACGCTTAACAGATTTTCTACCATATTAAGGAGCCAGTGGGAGTCATCATTAATATTCTGGATCAGTTCTCTTTTCTCCTGAGAAGAGAGAGAATCCTCGGCGTCCAGATAAGAAGCAGAGGCTCCGATAATCCCGGTAAGCGGTGTTCTTAGATCATGGGAGACAGCGCGGAGAAGGTTAGCTCTTAGTTTTTCACGTTCCGCTTCTTCCATTTCTTTTTCCCTTTCAGCGTTAATGGCAATCTGCTTTTTCAGTCTGCTGGTGACTGTGGTGGTCAGTAAGGTAATGACAAGCATTCCGATAAAGGTAATAGGATAACCGGTCAATGTGAAATTGAGGTCAAAATAAGGATAGGTAAAAAAATAATTGATGCAGACGACAGAAAACAGAGCGGTGAAGATACCATATCGATAACCGCTGGTGCAAAGAGAAATGATGATCAGTGCCAGTATATAGATCAGAGCAATATTGGCAGAATTTTCCGGGACAAAACGAAAGAATAAAAAGGAAAGCATTGTTGCAGGAATCAGTATAAGACATGTAATCATCCAGTTGTTGGAAAGTATCTTCTTCACCTTTTAACCTCCTTTTGCAATCGCATTGCTGTCCAAGATAAGAAAAATGTAACATACAACAAAGGAAAAGTAAAGGTTGACAGGCTATAGGAATTTCTATATAATAAGCCAAGCGATAAGGGAGTAGTTGGCGCATATAAGCGCAGTATTGTCAACATACTGATGTGAGAACATCTGGCATTACTTTAAATAATGAGACTTATCCGTGGGAGTGACCTGCGGATAGGTCTTTTTTGTGATATCGCCGAACCTTCCGGAAGGGAAAACAACAAAAGGAGACAAATATATGGGAATTGCAGAACTTTTTCTGATGGCAGTAGGATTATCAATGGATGCCTTTGCAGTAGCTGTCTGTAAGGGCCTCGCCATGAAGAAATGTACTTGGACTAAGGCGGGGGTCGTTGGATTGTATTTTGGCGTGTTCCAGGCCGGCATGCCGATGATCGGATATCTTTTGGGAATTCAGTTTAAAAATGTGATCACATCTGTTGATCACTGGATCGCATTTATTCTTTTGGGCATTATTGGAGGAGGGATGCTCAAAGAAGCATTTGAAGATGGAGAATGTAAAGAATGTGGAGAAGCGACAGAAGAAGAGGAATCGCTGGATATCAGAACCATGCTGGGACTTGCGGTAGCTACAAGTATTGATGCGCTTGCAGTAGGGGTTACTTTTGCATTTCTGCAAGTAGAGATCGTGCCGGCAGTCAGCTTCATCGGCGTAACGACCTTTCTTATTTCGGCAGCGGGAGTCAAGGTTGGAAATATCTTTGGCGGACGCTGGCAGAAAGGGGCACAGATCACAGGTGGCGTGATTTTGATTTTGCTTGGCGTGAAAATCCTCATTGAGCATTTGGGACTGATATGATACACTAAAATGACAGGCATTTGACCGATTTGCAAAAGGACGAAATAGAAAAAATAAGAAAACAATTGAGGTGAAGCTATGAAATGGAATAAATTCCGGTTAAAGACAACGACTGCCGCAGAGGAGATCGTCAGCAGTACTTTGATGGAGTTGGGGATCCAGGGAGTAGAGATTGAGGATAAAATCCCTTTGACTCAGAAAGATAAAGAGCAGATGTTTGTGGATATCCTGCCGGAAACAGCCGAAGATGATGGGATAGCATACATTACGTTTTATCTGGAGGAGGAAGAAGATAAAGACGCTGTACTTCAGAGAGTAAGAGAAGAGCTGGATGATCTGTCGGAATTTCTGGATATCGGTGAGGCGTTCATTGAGGAATCACAGACAGAAGATGTGGACTGGGTAAATAACTGGAAACAGTATTTCCACCAGTTTACGATTGATGATGTGCTGATCATCCCATCCTGGGAGGATGTAAAGCCGGAGGATGAAAACAAAATGATCATTCATATTGATCCGGGAACAGCCTTTGGAACGGGAATGCATGAAACGACGCAGCTTTGTATCCGGCAGATCCGTAAGTATGTCACGCCGGACACAGAGATACTGGACGTGGGGTGCGGAAGCGGAATCCTGGGAATGCTGGCTTTGAAGTTCGGAGCACGGCATAGTGTGGGAACGGATCTTGATCCCTGTGCCATCGATGCCACCCATGAGAATATGGAAGTAAATGGAATTTCCAGAGATCAGTATGAGGTGATGATCGGAAATATTATTGATGATAAGGAAATCCAGGATAAGGTGGGATATGAAAAATATGATATTGTAGCAGCCAATATTCTGGCGGACGTCCTGATCCCTCTGACTCCTGTTATTCTTTCTCACTTAAAGAGCGGGGGAATCTATATCACCAGCGGAATCATAGATGACAAAGAAGAGGCAGTCAAAGAGGCTGTGGAAGCAGCCGGAATGGAAATTCTGGAAATCGGACACCAGGGAGAATGGGTCAGCGTAACAGCGAGGAAGAAATAGATGCAGCATTTTTTTGTGACACCGATGCAGGTGGAAAAGCCCTATATTTATCTGGAAGGTTCTGACGTGAACCATATGAAAAATGTACTTCGGATGAAAAAAGGGGAAAAGGTGGAAATAAGCGATGGGAACAACCGGAAATATGTGTGCGCGGTAGAATGCTATGAAGAAGGGAAGGCGGTCCTTACGATCCTTGAGGAAAAGGAGCTGGATACAGAGCTCAATGCCAGGATCTGCCTGTTCCAGGGTCTGCCAAAGGCAGACAAGATGGAGCTTGTTATCCAGAAAGCGGTAGAACTGGGAGCGGCAGAGATCATTCCTGTAATCACGAAAAGATCAGTAGTAAAGCTGGATGCCAAAAAGGGAGAAAAGAAGGTGCAGCGATGGAATGAGATTGCCAAAAGCGCCGCCAAACAGGCGGGGCGGGGAGTGATTCCCCAGGTTTCCCGGATCATGTCTTATCAGGAAGCGCTGGAATATGCCGCTGCTTTGGATGTGATCTTATTTCCCTATGAGTTGGCAGAGGGGATCGCTCATTCCAGGGAGGTGATCTCCTCGGTGAAGCAGGGACAGTCTGTGGGCGTGTTTATCGGGCCTGAAGGCGGAT
Source organism: Claveliimonas bilis (assembly GCF_020892095.1). GTDB lineage: Bacteria > Bacillota > Clostridia > Lachnospirales > Lachnospiraceae > Claveliimonas > Claveliimonas bilis. Next base: position 2,458,794 of record NZ_AP024845.1, read on the forward strand.
TTGAGAAAGAGGAGGCTGATCTTGCAGATAAAAAGGGTGCTGCGACCATTACACTCGGGCGGCGGATTTTAAGAACGGAAACAGCTGCTATTACCGTACTCTCATTGCTGATGTATCACCTGGAATCCTAGAAGCGCATAAGTTAATAGTAAAAATGAATCAATAGATCAGGAGTTGTTGGGAAATGATGGAAGTTTATCTTGATAATTCTGCCACTACCAAAGCGTATGAATGCGTGGGGGATCTTGTAAGAAAGGTCATGTGCGAGGATTATGGAAATCCTTCTTCTATGCATATGAAAGGAGTGGAGGCAGAGCATTATATAAAAGAAGCAAAGGAAATTCTGGCAAAGCTTTTAAAAGTTCAGGAAAAGGAAATTTTCTTTACTTCCGGCGGAACGGAGAGTGACAATCTTGCGCTGATCGGCGCTGCCCGTGCCAATAAGAGAAGGGGAAATCATCTGATCACTACATCCATAGAGCATCCGGCTGTCCTGAATACCATGCGTTATCTGGAAGAGGAGGAAGGCTTCCGGGTGACGTTTCTTCCGGTAGACCGGTTTGGACGGGTGAAACTGTCTGACCTTCAGGAAGCTCTCTGCCCGGAAACGATCCTGGTTTCCGTTATGTATGTAAATAATGAAGTGGGTTCTGTACAGCCGGTAGATGAGGCTGCCGGGATTGTCAAGGCCTACAATAGAGAGATCGTTTTTCATGTGGATGCAGTGCAGGGATTTGGAAAATACAGGATTTATCCGAAAAGGTCCAAGATTGACCTGCTGTCCATCAGTGGGCATAAGATCCATGGGCCGAAGGGAACCGGCGTGCTTTATATTTCAGAAGGGGTGAAGATAAAACCCATTGTCTTTGGCGGGGAGCAGCAGAAAAATATCCGCTCCGGCACGGAAAACGTTCCTGGCATTGCAGGGCTTGCACTTGCGGCAAAGGAAATCTATACAGATCTTGAAGAGAAGGTGGCCCGCATGAGGGAGCTGAAAAAGCATTTTATTGAAGGTGTGACAAAGCTGGAAGATACGACAGTGCACGGTCTTTATGATGAGACCAGCGCGCCCCATATCATCAGTGTGGGATTTGCGGGAGTAAGGAGCGAGGTGCTTCTTCACGCGCTGGAAGAAAAGGGAATCTGTGTCTCTTCCGGATCAGCCTGCGCATCCAATCACCCGGCCATCAGCGGTGTGCTTAAAGGTATTGGAGCAGGAAAGGAATATCTGGATGCCACGCTGCGGTTCAGTATGTCAGAGTTTACTACAAGAGAAGAGATTGACTATACACTGGAAACACTATATAATTTAGTACCGGTGCTGCGGCGCTATACGCGAAGATAGCCGTCAGCGAAGGAGAGGGAAGAAAAATGACATTTCATACTTTTTTGATAAAATACGGAGAAATCGGAATTAAGGGAAAGAACCGCTATCTGTTTGAGGATGCGCTTGTCAGACAGATCCGCTATGCACTTCGGGAAGCGGACGGTTCTTTTAAAGTTCACAAGTCAAGAGGCAGAATTTACGTGGACTGCGAGGGAGAGTATGATGCAGATGAAGTGACATCCTGCCTGCAGAAAGTGTTCGGGATCGTCGGTATCTGTCCGGTTGTCTGTGTGGAAGACCACGGATTTGAGCAGCTCAAGAAGGATGTAGTTGCCTATATGGACGAATTGTATCCGGATAAAAACCTTACTTTTAAAGTAGAAGCGCGAAGAAGCAGAAAGACTTATCCGGTCAATTCCATGGAGATCAACTGCCTGGTGGGAGAGGCAGTTTTGGATGCTTTTCCTGAAATAAGGGTCGATGTCCATAAGCCGGATGTCCTGCTCAATATCGAAGTAAGAGAACAGATTTATATTTACTCCAGAATTATACCGGGGCCGGGAGGAATGCCAGTTGGAACAAATGGAAAAGCAATGCTCCTTCTGTCTGGAGGAATTGACAGCCCGGTGGCAGGGTACATGATTGCAAAACGGGGTGTGGCGCTGGAGGCCACTTATTTCCATGCACCTCCGTATACCAGTGAAAGGGCAAAGCAAAAAGTGGTGGATCTGGCCAGGATCGTTGCATCCTATGCGGGTCCCATTAAGCTTCATGTGGTAAACTTTACAGATATTCAGCTCTATATTTATGATCAGTGTCCCCATGAGGAACTGACCATTATTATGCGGCGTTATATGATGAAAATTGCAGAGCGTTTTGCGAAGGAAGACGGGTGCCTTGGCATGATCACAGGAGAGAGTATCGGACAGGTGGCAAGTCAGACTATGCAGAGCCTTGCGGCGACAAATGAAGTATGTACGCTTCCGGTTTATCGTCCGCTGATCGGTTTCGACAAGAGAGAGATTGTGGAAGTGTCGGAAAAGATCGGATCTTATGAGACCTCTATTCAGCCTTTTGAAGACTGCTGTACGATTTTTGTGGCAAAGCATCCTGTGACAAAGCCTAATATCAATGTAATTCACAAGTCAGAGGAAAATCTGACAGAGAAGATTGATGAGCTTGTGGAGCAGGCTGTTCGTTCTGTGGAAGTGATTGAAGTTCAGTAAAAAATACGCCGGAATGTCAGAGCATTTCGGCGTATCTGTTATTTTATGTTTGTCTATATGATATTCGGTGCAGTACCAATCGGTCTATACAAGGTATGGTTTCAGAACTTCCAGGATTTCAGCTACATCACTGTCATTGTCGGCATGAATATTCAGGTCGATTGCCTTGGACAGGTCCAGGCTGAAAATACCCATGATAGATTTGGCATCAATTACATATCTGCCGGATACTAAATCGAAATCATAGTCAAATTTTGTAATATCATTTACAAAAGATTTTACTTTGTCAATTGAGTTTAAAGAAATTTGTACTGTTTTCATTTGGAAAAACCTCCTTGATTTCTAATTCATTTTCTATAAACATCTTAAGAGGTGCATAGATAAAAGTCAAGGAACAAATTGCCAAAGAATCAGGCTGAAATTCGTTAAAGCATACAACAATTTGTATGAAGCCGTCAGGCAGAGCAGCTTACGATATCATTTATACAAAGCAATATAAGAAAAGAGAGGAAATCAATGAAAAAGGCAGCACTTCACAATTTGGGATGCAAAGTAAACGCATATGAAACAGAAGCGATGCAGGAGATTCTGGAAAAGAGCGGTTATGAGATCGTTTCCTTTCATGATAAAGCCGACGTCTATGTTATTAATACCTGTACAGTAACCAATATGGCAGACCGGAAATCCAGACAGATGATTCACCGGGCAAGAAAAATGAATCCCGATGCGGTTATTGTTGCGGCAGGCTGCTATGTGCAGGCGCGGGGAGATGAGCTGGAGGAAGGGATCGATATCGTGATCGGTAACAACAAAAAGCAGGAGCTTGCCGGAATCCTGGAACACTATTGGCAGGAGAGGGAAAAGAGAGGCAGGCAGACTGCTGTTCAAAAAGAAATTGTAGATATTGGTCATACTTCGGAGTATGAGGAGCTTCATCTGACCCATACGGGAGAACATACCCGCGCATATATCAAAGTACAGGATGGATGCAATCAGTTTTGCTCCTACTGTATTATTCCCTATGCAAGAGGAAGGGTGAGAAGCCGGAAAAGAGAAGATGTGGTTCGGGAAGTAAAAGAGCTGGCAAAAGGCGGATATAAAGAAGTCGTACTGACAGGAATCCATTTGAGCTCTTACGGAATCGATCAGGAGGACAATTTGCTGAATCTGATCCAGGCTGTGCATAAAGTAGAAGGAATACGAAGGATCCGGCTGGGTTCATTGGAACCAAGGATCATTACAGAGGAGTTTGCACGTACTCTGGCAGAACTTCCCAAGATTTGCCCCCACTTTCATCTTTCTTTGCAAAGCGGATGCGACGAAACGCTGAAAAGAATGAACCGGAGATATACCTCTGAAGAATATTATGAAAAATGTTGTCTTCTCCGAAAATATTTTCAGGATCCGGCTCTCACGACAGATGTGATCGTAGGATTCCCGGGAGAAACTGAGGAGGAGTTTGAAAAGTCCAGAGACTTTATTGATAAAGTTAATTTTTATGAGACACATATTTTCAAATATTCCCCCCGTAAAGGGACGAAGGCTGCTGCTATGGACAGGCAGGTCCCGGAGCAAGTAAAAGCAGAACGGAGCAATGCGCTGATCCAACTTAGCCGGAAGAAACAGAACGCTTATGAAGAAAAGCTGATCGGCACCAGCAGGGAAGTGCTTATAGAGGAGTCTGTGCAAAGAGAAGATGGTATTTATCAGGTCGGCTATACTCCGGAATATGTGAAAGTCGGACAAAAAACGCCAGAAAATTTGGCAAATCAGTTGATAAATGTAGAAATTGAGAACCGTTTACAAATAATTCATTGAATTTCAGATGGGAATAGAGTAGAATAAGTATGAAGTATTTTTGGAGGACGTGAATATGAGAGAATTAACAAACACTCAGTTTTTCCAGGTGGAAAGCGGCCCGCAGATTCAGGCCAAGGACATCCTAGAAATAGTGTATAAAGCGCTGAGCGAAAAGGGATATAATCCGGTTAATCAGATTGTGGGTTATATTATGTCCGGAGACCCCACTTATATTACCAGTCACAATGGAGCGAGAAGCCTGATCATGAAAGTGGAGCGTGATGAACTGGTAGAAGAGATGCTCAAGACGTATATTGCGCATCATGATTGGGAATAATTTCTATGAGAATTATGGGACTGGACTATGGTTCCAAGACTGTAGGTGTGGCTGTAAGTGATCCTATGGGTATTACAGCGCAGGCAGTGGAAACCATTTGGAGAAAGGAAGAGAACAAGCTTAGAAAAACATGTGCCCGCATTGAGGAGATTATCCGGGAATATGAGGTGGAGTCCATCGTACTGGGACTTCCCCGGCATATGAATTACGATGTGGGAGAAAGAGCGGAAAAAGCGTTGGAATTTGGTGAGATGCTCCGCCGGCGTACCGGCCTGGAGGTCGTGATGTGGGACGAGCGTCTGACTACAGTGGAAGCGGAACGGACTTTAAAAGAAAGCAAAGTTAGAAGGGAAGACCGCAAGAAGTATGTGGATCAGATTGCGGCTGTTTTTATATTGCAGGGATATCTGGATGCAAACAGACAGAGCGATAAAGGCGGCGCCGAAGATTTACAGAGCTTGTTTTGAGGTGTTAATATGATGGAAAAAATTAAATTTTGTGCAGATGGTGCGGAGGAAGTTGAATTTTACGTACTGGAGCAGACGAGAATTAACGGAACGTCCTATATTCTGGTAACCGATTCAGAAGAAGGCGATGCAGAATGCCTGATTTTGAAGGACAGATCAGAAGATAAAGATACAGACAGCATTTACGAAATTGTGGAGGATGATACAGAGCTGATGGCCGTATCCAAAGTATTTGAGGAACTGCTTGAAGATGTTGAGATTGAAAGGTAGCATACTATGTCTATAAGTCAGGAAAAATTTAAGGAAATGCTGAAAGAAAAGGGACTCAAAGTAACCAATCAAAGGTTGCTTGTGTTACAAGTGCTTGCAGAGCATCATGAGCAGCACATGACTGCAGAAGACATTTTTGAACTGGTGAAGGAGGATTATCCGGAGATCGGTCTGGCAACGATCTATCGGACGGTTCAGCTTCTGCTGGAAATGCAGCTTGTAGATAGGATTATTTTGGATGATGGGTGTGTGCGGTACGAGATAGGGGATTTCTGCGACGAAAGAACAGAACCCCATCATCACCATCATCATTTGATCTGCCGTGACTGTGGGAGCGTAATGGAATTTCGGGATGATCTTCTGGAGAACCTGGAGGATCATATTGAGAAAGAAACAGGCTTCCACGTTATGGATCACGAGCTGAAATTCTATGGACAGTGCAGAAAATGTCGAGAAAAGCAAAATAACGGAAAATAAACCTATGGAGGTGTAAACTTGAAGAAAGAAAACAATGGAAAACTGCGTATCATTCCGCTTGGAGGCCTGGAGAAGATCGGAATGAATATTACTGCCTTTGAATACGAAGACAGTATTATTGTGGTGGACTGCGGTCTGGCTTTCCCGGAGGATGATATGCTCGGTATTGACCTGGTCATCCCGGATATTACTTATCTGAAGGATAATATTCAGAAAGTAAAGGGATTTGTCATTACCCATGGACACGAGGATCACATCGGAGCGCTGTCATATGTTTTAAAGGAAATGAATCTTCCCATTTATGCAACAAAACTTACAATGGGTATTATTGAAAAGAAGCTGACAGAGCATAACCTTCTGCGCAGCACACGAAGGAAAGTCGTAAGATTCGGACAGTCTATCAATCTGGGACAGTTCCGGATTGAATTTATCAAGACAAACCACAGCATCCAGGATGCCTCTGCCCTTGCCATCTATTCACCGGCAGGGATCGTGGTGCATACCGGAGACTTTAAGGTGGACTATACGCCGGTATTTGGCGATGCTATTGACCTGCAAAGATTCGGAGAGATTGGGAAGAAAGGAGTATTGGCGCTGATGTCAGACAGTACCAATGCAGAAAGACCCGGATTTACACAGTCAGAGCGTACAGTAGGTCATACTTTTGACCATCTGTTTGCGGAACACCGTAATACAAGGATTATTATTGCTACATTTGCATCCAACGTGGACCGCGTGCAGCAGATCATTAATTCGGCTTACAAATATGACAGAAAAGTTGTTGTGGAAGGCCGGAGCATGGTAAATATCATTTCTACGGCTCAGGAACTTGGTTATCTGAACGTACCGGATAAAACTCTGATCGAGATTGACCAGCTGAAGAATTATCCGCCGGAGAAGACAGTTCTGATCACCACAGGAAGCCAGGGAGAATCTATGGCCGCGTTATCCAGAATGGCAGCTGATATTCATAAGAAAGTGACGATCATGCCGGGAGATACGGTTATTTTCAGTTCCAATCCTATACCGGGGAATGAAAAGTCTGTATCAAGAGTGATCAATGAACTTTCTGAAAAAGGGGCCAACGTTATTTTCCAGGATGCCCATGTTTCCGGACATGCCTGTCAGGAAGAGTTGAAACTGATCTATTCTCTTGTGAAACCGAAATATGCGGTTCCGATCCACGGGGAATACCGTCACAGAAAGGCAAACGCTTCTCTGGCACAGTCCCTTGGAATCCCGAAAGAGAACATTTTTATGCTGCAGTCCGGCGATGTGCTGGAAGTCAGCGATAAGGAAGCAAAAGTAGTCGATAAAGTACACACAGGAGAAGTGCTGGTAGACGGTCTTGGTGTCGGCGATGTAGGAAATATTGTATTGAGAGATCGTCAGCATCTTGCAGAAGACGGAATCCTGATCGTTGTCATGACGCTGGAGCGGGGAACTAACCAGCTTCTGGCAGGACCGGATATTGTATCACGAGGCTTCGTATATGTCAGAGAGTCCGAAGGTCTTATGGAAGATGCAAGAAAAGTGCTGGTGGAGGCGGTGGACAATTGCCTGCATCGGCAAAGAGGCGCTGACTGGAGCAAGATCAAGCTGGTAGTACGTGACACGATGAATGAATTTATCTGGAAACGCACGAAGAGACGCCCGATGATCCTGCCGATTATTATGGATGTTTAATACACTTTGGGACGTAACACTTTTCAAAAGTGTTACGTCCCAAATTAACGTAAGTGGTGGGTAAAACTGCAAATAACCCTGTGTAAAAATGAAATGGAGTATATGTAAAAGTGATAACGGACGAACGTTTGACAACATTTATCAACTCTCTGGAGAGCCGGGATCTGCCTATTTTGGAGGAAATTGAGCAGGAGGCTCTGGATGCGAATGTGCCGATCATCCGAAAGGAAACCCAAAGCTTTCTGAAGGTATTGCTTCAGATCCATCGGCCTATGCGTATACTGGAAGCCGGAACGGCAGTGGGATTTTCCGCGCTTTTGATGAACGCCTATGCCCCGGAGGGATGTCATATTACTACAATTGAAAATTATGAAAAGCGTATTCCGATCGCGAGGGAAAATTTCCGCCGGGCAGGAAAAGAAGAGGCAATTACCCTGGTAGAGGGGGATGCCCTGGAAGTGATGAAAGGTCTCGAGGGACCCTTTGATCTTATTTTCATGGACGCGGCAAAAGGACAGTATATTCATTATATGCCGGAGGCGATCCGGCTCTTAAGAAAAGGAGGCCTTTTGGTATCTGATAATGTGCTGCAGGATGGAGATATTCTGGAATCCCGCTTTGCGGTGGAGAGGAGAAACCGGACCATTCACAGCAGAATGAGGGAATATCTGTATGAACTGAAGCACGATGAGAGACTTCTTACTTCCATTGTTCCGCTGGGAGATGGAATTGCGCTGAGTGTAAAGCAATAGATTCAGTATAAAACAGCTGAGTATGAAACAATAATGGAAAGGATAAAGGGAGAAAATGAAGAAAAGACACCCGGAACTGCTGATCCCGGCAAGCAGCCTGGAAGTATTGAAAACAGCAGTTATTTTTGGAGCCGATGCAGTTTATATCGGCGGAGAGGCATTTGGACTGCGTGCAAAAGCAAAGAATTTTTCCCGTTCCGATATGGAAGAGGGGATAAAGTTTGCTCACGAACACGGAGTAAAAGTTTATGTGACAGCCAATATTCTGGCTCACAATGATGATCTGCCGGGAGTGAGGGAATATTTTGAAGAGTTGAAGGAAATGAAGCCCGATGCGCTGATCATTGCCGATCCGGCCATTTTCGATATTGCAGGAGAAATCTGTCCTGAAATCGAGCGGCATATCAGCACTCAGGCCAACAATACGAATTATGGAACATATAATTTCTGGTGGCGCCTGGGGGCAAAGAGGGTGGTGTCGGCGAGGGAGCTGTCTCTGGAAGAAATTAAGGAGATCCGCCGCAATATTCCGGAAGAGATGGAAATTGAAAGTTTTGTGCACGGCGCTATGTGTATTTCCTATTCCGGAAGATGTCTTCTGAGCAATTTCTTCACAGGAAGAGATGCAAACCACGGAGCCTGCACCCATCCCTGCAGATGGAAGTATTCTGTCATGGAGGAGACAAGACCTGGCGAATATATGCCGGTTTATGAAAATGAAAGAGGTACGTTTATCTTTAACTCCAAGGATCTGTGCATGATCGAGCATATCCCGGAATTGATCGACGCCGGTATAGACAGTCTGAAAATTGAAGGGCGCATGAAAACAGCCCTCTATGTAGCTACAGTGGCAAGAACATACCGCCGGGCTATTGACGACTACCAGAAAGATCCGGAGCTTTATCGGAAAAATATGCCCTGGTATCTGGAACAGATCATAGGCTGTACATACCGGCAGTTTACCACGGGATTTTATTTTGGAAAACCGGATGAGACAAGCCAGATATATGACAACAATACTTACGCAAAAGATTATACCTATCTTGGAATCATAGGAGAAGAAAAGGACGGATTGTACCGGATTGAACAGAGAAATAAATTTTCTGTGGGGGAACAGATTGAGATCATGAAGCCGGACGGAACAAATGCAGAGGTAAAGGTGAAGAGGATTCTTGATGAAGATGGAAACGAACAGGAGAGCGCGCCTCATCCGAAGCAGGTTCTGTATGTGGATCTGGGAGAAAAAGCGGATCGGTATGATATTTTAAGAAGAAAAGAAATAGAATAAAGTGCAGGAAGCTGCGGGCAGATCAAAAATAGGCCCGCAGCTTTTCTATTGCACTCTTTTCGATTCTGGAAACGTAAGAACGAGAGATACCAAGCTGTCTGGCAATCTCCCGCTGTGTGTATTCTTCTTCGTTATATAAACCATATCTCATTTTCAGGACCAGACGTTCCCGTGGAGAGAGGACGGATTCCACTTTAGAGTACAGAAGCCGGATATCGTCTCCCAGCATAACTTTCTCATGGGCATCATCATTTTGTGATTCAATGATGTCAAAAAGCTGGATTTCATTGCCCTCCCGATCTGTTCCGATGGGTTCATAGAGAGAGATTTCTTTTGAAGATTTTTTCTTCGTTCTTAAATACATCAAAATTTCATTTTCGATACACCTTGCCGCATAAGTTCCGAGGCGTACAGATTTGTCAGGATTGAAAGTAACGACCGCTTTGATCAGCCCGATGGTGCCGATGGAGAGAAGATCTTCTGTGTCCTCATCTGCAGTCTGGTATTTGCGGACGATGTGCGCGACCAGGCGCAGGTTTCTCTCGATAAGGATGTGTTTGGCTTCCAGGTCTCCTTCCGTATATTTCTGCAGGTAGTATTGCTCTTCAGCGGCTGTTAGAGGAGAAGGAAAGGATTTCAATAGAAGCACCTCTTAGCGTAGTTAATTACAGTCTATGTGAAAACAGGCTGATTCGTGCTTTTCCATGTGCAAATATCTCTTTTGTCCAAGAAAACAGCAACATGGGAATTTGAGTTGACAAGTTTACGTAAATAATATATTATGTGGACTATAAAAGGCAACATAAATGATAAAAAAGTTCTGTTTCGATCAATTTCAATTCAGGCAGTCTGCCTGAAGAAACAATCTCACATGTCAAATGAAAAAGGAGGAATATGATGAGTGTAGGTACGGTATATTCCGCAGCTCTCCAGGGACTTGAAGTAAAATTTGTACAGGTGGAGGCAGATCTAAGCACCGGACTCCCCATGTTTCATATGGTGGGGTATCTTGCGGCAGAGGTGAAGGAAGCCGGAGAAAGAGTAAGGACAGCTATCCGAAATTCCGGCATTACTTTTCCGCCCAAAAGAACGGTGATCAATCTGTCTCCCGGAAATATAAGAAAGAGAGGTTCTTCTTTTGACCTTGCAATCGCATTGTCTATCCTGGTGTCTCTGGGGGAAATTCCCATCTCGGTACTGGAATCTGCAGTTGTTGTAGGAGAGCTGGGGCTTGACGGTTCTATCCGTCAGGTGGCGGGAGTGCTTCCTATTGTGTGGGAAGCGAGAGAACAGGGGATGAAGATGTGCCTGATTCCTGTAGAAAACAGAGAGGAAGCAGCTTTAGTAGACGGGATCCGCATTTATGCATTCCGGACGCTCCGAGAATTGTGGGAAACACTGTCCGGCGGTATTGTGCCCCAAAAGAGTAGGAGAAGCAAAATAACTGCAGAAAGGACAGAGAAGGAATCCTCCCTGGATTTTGCAGATGTAAAAGGGCAAAAAGGTGTAAAGCGTGCAGCAGAAATTGCAGTAAGCGGCGGGCATAATCTTTTGATGATCGGACCGCCGGGAAGCGGAAAATCTATGATCGCAAGCCGCGTTTCTACCATACTTCCCCCTCTGACCGAAAAAGAGAGCATTGAGCTGACGAAAATATACAGCGTACAGGGACTTTTGCAAAATGAGTTCCCGCTTATAACAAAGCGACCTTTCCGGGAGGTGCATCATACAGTGACAAAGGCGGCGCTGATCGGAGGCGGCCAGTATCCTGTGCCTGGAGAAATCACTATGGCAGATAAGGGAGTTCTGTTTCTGGATGAGCTGACAGAGTTTGCAAGACCGGTACTTGAAGTGCTCCGTCAGCCTCTGGAAGAAAAAAGGATACGGCTGGTGAGAAAACAGGGAGTGTATATATTTCCTGCTGATTTTATGCTGGTTGCAGCAATGAACCCCTGCCCCTGCGGATACTATCCGGATTTGTCAAGGTGCAGCTGTACTTCCGGTCAGATCCAGCAGTATCTGGGGAAAATCAGCCAACCGCTGCTTAGCCGTATTGACCTTTGCATTGACTCGCCGGGACTGGATTACGGTACGCTGAAATCTTCATCAAAAGAGGAATCCTCTGCAGAGATCAGAGCCCGGGTATGTGAGGCCCGGGAACGTCAGAGGAGAAGATACAAAGAGGAGGATTTTCTTGTCAACGCCCTGATTCCGGCATCCAGGATCTCTTTATACTGCTCTTTGGGAGCGGAGGAAGAAAGAGTGATAAAAGAAGCGTTTACAAGGATCGGGCTGACGGCGCGTACTTATCACAAAACACTGAAGGTGGCAAGAACCATTGCGGATCTTGCGGGACAGGAGAAGATTGGCGTAAGACATTTAAGAGAGGCAATCGCCTATCGTATGCCGGATCAAAGATACTGGGGGAATCTGAAATGAAATATGAATACTGGTTTGCTTCGATCCGGGGACTTTCACATCAGAAAAAGAGAAGGCTGCGGGATGCAGCGGGCAGTGGGGAAGCCATATATTATATAGAAGAAAGCTTGCTGAAAAAGCAGGAATACCTGACAGAAAATGACAGAAAAACAATCGGATTTTGTCAGAAAAACAGCAAAGTGGGAGAAGAGTATGAAAGATTTTTGGAGAAAAATATAAAGTTTATCCCTTATTTTGATCCGGCTTATCCGCAGAGAATGAAAGACTTGAATGACCAGCCTTATGCTTTGTTTGTCAGGGGAAATCTGCCAAAAGAAGACAGAGTGTCGGCAGCAATTGTAGGTGCCAGACAGTGCAGTGCTTATGGAGAAAGGCAGGCAATCGCTTTTGCGGAACTCCTTGCAGGGGCGGGAGTACAGATCATCAGCGGGATGGCAAGGGGGATAGATGGGGCGGCAGGAAGAGGGGCAATAAATGCAGATGGATGCACATATGCTGTATTGGGATCTGGCGTGGATGTATGCTATCCGCGGGAGAACAGGGGACTTTATGTTGATATACAAAAATCAGGAGGAATCTTATCGGAGCAGCTTCCCGGCAGTCCGCCTCTTCAGGGGAATTTCCCCAGAAGAAATCGGATCATCAGCGCTCTTTCGGAGCTTGTACTTGTCATGGAAGCAAGAGAAAAGAGCGGTTCGCTGATTACAGCAGATTTTGCATTGGAACAGGGAAAGGAGGTGTATGCGCTTCCGGGACCGGTGACAAGTCCTTTGAGCCGGGGATGCAATGCTTTGATCCGGCAGGGAGCGGGGATATTGATTTCAGCGGAAGACTTTGTGGAGGAGATGAAAACAATGGGCTATTTAAGGAAGAATTTCGCTAAAAAATCAGACAAAAATAAAAAAATGCTTGAAAGCACCGAAAATATATTGTATAGTTGTCTCGATTTGTTTCCCAAGGGAGTTCATCAGCTCATAGAAGAAACAGGATTGGAACCGTTTCAGGTTATGGAAACGCTGGTGGCTTTGGAATTAAAAGGATACATTCAGGAAATTTCGAAAAATTATTATATCCGTTCAGAATAAGAAACGCAGAAGGTATTGGAGGAAAAAAGTATGGCTCATTATCTTGTTATTGTAGAGTCTCCTGCAAAAGTAAAAACAATAAAAAAGTTTTTGGGAAGTAATTATACAGTTATGGCTTCCAACGGTCATGTGCGGGATCTCCCAAAAAGTCAGCTTGGAATCGATGTGGAGCATGATTATGAACCGAAATATATTACCATCCGCGGGAAGGGGGATATCCTTGCCAGCCTTCGCAAGGAAGTAAAAAAAGCGGATAAAGTTTATCTTGCAACCGACCCTGACCGTGAAGGGGAAGCGATTTCCTGGCATTTGTGTAAAGCATTGAAACTGGAAGATAAAAAGACATATAGGATCAGCTTTAACGAGATCACTAAAAATGCAGTAAAAGCATCCATTAAAAATGCAAGAGAGATTGATATGGATCTTGTAGACGCCCAGCAGGCCCGGCGGGCGCTGGATCGTGTCGTTGGATATAAGATCAGTCCTCTTTTGTGGGCGAAAGTAAAGAGGGGATTAAGCGCCGGACGTGTACAGTCTGTGGCTCTTCGGATCATCGCAGACCGGGAGGAAGAGATCAATGCCTTTATTCCCGAAGAATATTGGACTCTGGATGCCGTCTTAAAAGTAAAGGGTGAGAGGAAGCCTCTGACAGCTAAATTCTATGGGACTGAAAAACAAAAAATGACGATTCGTTCTGAAAGCGAGCTGAACCAGATAGTAAAAGAGCTGGAGGGAGCAGACTATCAGGTGGCAGATATCAAAAAAGGAGAGCGCTACAAAAAAGCTCCGGTGCCTTTCACTACCAGTACCATGCAGCAGGAGGCATCGAAAGTGCTGAACTTTGCTACGCAGAAAACGATGCGTATTGCACAGCAGCTTTATGAAGGAATCGATATTAAAGGAAACGGAACAGTGGGTCTTATCACTTATCTGCGTACAGACTCCACCCGTGTTTCCGATGAGGCAGAAGCCAGTGTAAGGGAGTACATCTCGGGAAATTACGGAAGTGAATTTGTCGCTTCCGGTGCAGCGGGAAAGGAAAATGGAAAGAACATACAGGATGCCCATGAGGCTATTCGTCCTACAGATGTAACAAGAACTCCGGCTGCTGTGAAAGAATCTTTGAGCAGAGATCAGTTCCGCCTGTATCAGTTGATCTGGAAGAGATTTGTCGCCAGCAGGATGAAACCGGCAAAATATGAGACAACATCTGTCAGAATTGCGGCGGGAGATTACCGTTTTCAGGTTGCGGCTTCTAAGATTGTTTTTGAAGGATTCCGCACAGTTTACACAGAAGCAGATGAGGAAAAAGAAGAAACCAATGTGCTCTTGAAGGGACTGGATAAAGATTCTGTCCTGAATTGGGAAAAATTTGACACAAAACAGCATTTTACCCAGCCGCCGGCACATTATACGGAAGCTTCCCTTGTAAAGACACTGGAAGAGCTTGGAATCGGGCGCCCCAGTACTTATGCCCCCACGATTTCTACAATTATAGCCAGAAGATATGTAGCAAAGGAAAACAGGAATCTTTACCTGACGGAGATCGGAGAGGTAGTGAACAATATTATGAAGCAGTCCTTTCCGGCCATTGTAGATGTGAATTTTACGGCAAACATGGAAGGCCTTCTTGATAAAGTTGCAGAAGGAAAAGTTGCATGGAAAACAGTAATTGAAAATTTTTACCCTGATCTGGAAGAAGCGGTAAAGATTGCAGAAAAAGAGCAGGAAAGCGTCAAGATTGAAGATGAAGTCACAGATGTGATCTGTGAAGAATGCGGACGGAATATGGTGATCAAGTATGGACCTCACGGAAGATTTCTTGCCTGCCCCGGATTTCCGGAGTGCCGCAATACGAAGCCCTATCTGGAAAAGATCGGAGTGAAATGTCCCAAATGTGGGAAAGATATTGTCCTTAGAAAAACGAAAAAAGGAAGAAAATATTACGGATGTGAAGATAATCCGGATTGTGATTTTATGTCCTGGCAGAAGCCGTCAGAGCAGAAATGTTCAAAATGCGGCGGTTACATGGTAGAAAAGGGAAGTAAACTTGTCTGTATGAATGAAAAATGCGGATATGTAGAAGCAAAAAAAGCAAAAGATAATTAAGAAAATTTCGCATAATCATTGTAATTTCCAGAATTGTATGATAATATAATGTTCAAAGGATGGAGGATGCTTATGAGTGTACAATTATTAGATAAAACAAGAAAAATCAATAAATTACTGCACAACAATAACTCCAGCAAAGTAGTTTTCAATGACATCTGTGAAGTGTTGACAGAAATATTGGATTCCAATGTATTGGTAATCAGTAAAAAAGGAAAAGTTCTTGGAGCCAGCAGATGCAGTGGTGTAGGTGTGATCACAGAATTGATCAAAGGTGAAGTGGGCTGCCACATTGATGAGATGCTCAATGAGAGGCTTTTGAATATCCTGTCTACTAAGGAAAATGTAAATTTGGAAACTCTGGGATTTTCCCCGGAGGCAGCAAAAGGATATCAGGCGATCATCACTCCCATTGATATTGCCGGAGAGAGGCTTGGAACATTATTTATCTACAAACAGAATGCCGGCTATGAAATTGATGATATTATTTTAAGTGAGTATGGAACAACAGTAGTAGGCTTGGAAATGCTTCGTTCTGTAAACGAAGAAAATGCAGAGGAGACAAGAAAAGAACACATTGTACAGTCAGCCATCAGCACATTGTCCTTCTCGGAGCTGGAAGCGATCATTCATATTTTTGATGAACTGGAAGGAACAGAAGGGATTCTTGTGGCAAGCAAAATTGCAGACCGGGTGGGAATTACCAGATCAGTCATTGTAAATGCGCTCCGGAAATTTGAAAGCGCCGGAGTAATCGAATCAAGATCTTCCGGAATGAAAGGTACTTACATTAAAGTAGTGAATGATTATGTTTTCACAGAACTGGAAAAGATCAAAGAAGAAAGAAACAAATAAAAATCAGGACAGCACAAAGCAAAGGGTATCGGGGAACTGATACCCTTCTTTTGAGAAGGAGGACTTTATGTTTGAAAAATGCAGCGCAGTGCTGAAGATGACCAGTGTATTCCTGGAAGACGAACCCCTGGACAGGACAGAGTACACATGCACAGTCAGCAGGTATGATGAGGAAGGTGAACGCATATATCTGGTTATGAACGGAGAAGATATTACAAGGATATCGCTGGATGCAGAATACAGCTGTACCCTTATGGCTGAAGAGGAGCTGGTATGCCAGGGGAGAGTAAAGGAAAGATTTCTTGATAAAAACGGAAGCCAGCTTGTATTTGGCATTGAAAATGGATTTTATAAAAATAATCTAAACTAACAGAAAGTGTGTTGACAAACGAAAAGGAGAGTGCTATTTTATAACTAGAGTTTTTTAGCACTCTCTTTTTATGAGTGCTAACAAAATAGATAGCTTAAAGGAGGAACCATTCATGAAATTAGTACCATTGGGAGACAGAGTTGTATTGAAACAGTTAGTTGCTGAAGAAACAACAAAATCCGGAATTGTTCTGCCGGGACAGAATAAGGAAAAACCGCAGCAGGCAGAAGTTATCGCAGTAGGGCCGGGTGGAGTTGTAGACGGCAAAGAAGTAGAAATGCATGTGAAAGAAGGACAGCAGGTTATCTATTCCAAGTATGCTGGTACAGAAGTAGAAGCTGATGAAGAAACATACATCATTGTAAGACAGAGCGATATTCTTGCAGTGATTGAATAGAGATACAAATAAGCTAAGATAGATTACAGATCATAGACATTGAAAATAGAAGAACTAGGAGGAATGTTATCATGGCAAAGGAAATCAAATACGGAGCAGATGCCAGAGCAGCTCTGGAATCAGGAGTAAATCAGCTGGCCGATACAGTCAGAGTGACACTTGGACCAAAAGGAAGAAATGTAGTCCTTGACAAATCTTTCGGAGCTCCGCTTATTACAAACGACGGTGTAACGATCGCAAAAGAAATTGAGCTTGAGGATGCTTTTGAAAACATGGGAGCGCAGCTGATCCGTGAAGTTGCATCTAAGACAAACGATGTTGCCGGAGACGGAACAACAACAGCAACTGTGCTTGCACAGGCTATGGTCCATGAAGGAATGAAGAACCTGGCAGCAGGAGCAAATCCGATCGTTTTGAGAAAAGGAATGAAGAAAGCAACAGAGACAGCAGTAGAAGCGATCCAGAAAATGAGCAGCAAAGTAACAGGAAGAGATCAGATTGCAAGAGTTGCAGCAATTTCCGCAAGCGACGATGAAGTAGGTGAAATGGTCGCAGAGGCAATGGAGAAAGTTTCCAACGACGGTGTTATCACTATCGAGGAATCCAAGACTATGCAGACAGAGCTGGATCTGGTAGAAGGTATGCAGTTTGACCGCGGATATGTATCTGCTTATATGGCAACAGATATGGATAAAATGGAAGCAAATCTGGAAGATCCGTATATTCTGATCACAGATAAGAAGATTTCCAATATCCAGGAGATCCTTCCTCTTCTTGAGCAGATCGTACAGGCAGGAGCAAGACTTCTCATTATTGCTGAAGATGTAGAAGGTGAAGCTCTGACAACTCTTATTGTCAACAAACTGCGTGGAACATTTAATGTGGCAGCGGTAAAAGCTCCGGGATATGGTGACAGAAGAAAAGCAATGCTGGAAGACATTGCAATCCTGACAGGCGGACAGGTAATTTCCGATGAACTTGGGCTGGATCTGAAAGAGACAACAATGGATCAGCTGGGACGTGCAAAATCTGTAAAAGTTCAGAAAGAAAATACAGTTATTGTAGATGGACTTGGAGATAAAGAAGCAATTGCAGCTCGTGTTGCACAGATCAAAAAGCAGATCGAGGAGACCACTTCTGACTTCGACAGAGAAAAACTTCAGGAAAGACTTGCAAAACTGGCAGGCGGTGTGGCAGTAATCCGTGTCGGAGCAGCAACAGAGACAGAAATGAAAGAAGCAAAACTTCGTATGGAAGATGCTCTTGCAGCTACAAGAGCGGCAGTCGAGGAAGGAATTATTGCCGGAGGCGGATCTGCATATATCCACGCTTCCAAGGAAGTGGCAAAACTTGCTGATACTCTGGAAGGCGACGAGAAGACAGGAGCAAATGTTGTACTGAAAGCTCTGGAAGCTCCATTGTTCCACATTGTTGCAAATGCAGGTCTGGAAGGTGCGGTTATCATCAATAAAGTCAGAGAATCAGAGCCGGGACAGGGATTTGATGCATATACAGAACAGTATGTAGATATGGTAAAAGCCGGAATCCTGGATCCTGCAAAAGTTACAAGAAGCGCTCTGCAGAATGCAACCAGCGTTGCATCTACACTTCTGACAACAGAATCTGTTGTGGCAAATATTAAAGAAGAAACTCCTGCTATGCCGGCAGGCGGCGGTGGAATGGGCATGATGTAATTCCTCGCAGTGCGGAATATAAAAAAAGAATAAAAAAAGAAAACTCTCTGTAAGGGGAGTTTTCTTTTTTTGTCCATTTGTGATACAATATATGTACCCTCTCTTTGTAAGAGATAGATTCCCTTACAAAGAGAAGGTACATATCAATACAAAGCGGAGGAAAAAACAATGAGTGATTTTTATACAGAACAGCTGATAAAGAAACGTACAGACGGGAAGGACATTATGAAAAAGACAGTGCTGATTGCCCTGACGGTAATTTCATTTTTTGCCGCTTTTTTATTTCCGCTTCTTATGCTCCTTCCGGTTATTATGATCGTTGTGGATGTGTTTCTGTTCAGAAAATTGGATGTGGAATATGAATATATCTATATCAATGGTGATCTCGATATTGATAAGATCATGCACAAAGAAAAGAGAAAACACATGTTTTCTGCAAATGTAAAAGATATGGAGATTCTGGCGCCGGAAAATGCTTTCCAACTGAAGGATTTCAGAGAGTCTAAGTTCTATGATTACAGCAGCGGAAATCCGGAGTCCCGGAATAGATATATACTTGTGATCAGTCGTTCAGGAGAGATCACAAAAGTTCTTTTTGAGCCGAAAGAGGAGCTGATAGAAGGAGTTTACCTTCTGGCCCCCAGGAAAGTGATTCGAAAATAATGAAAAAGAATATGTGGAAACCTGTTGACAAAGAACCACAGTATTATGTATGATAGCACATAAACATAAGATGGATGAAGAAAGAGAGGATTTCAACGATGGGAAAAATTATTGGAGAAGGAATTACATTTGATGACGTACTATTGGTACCGGGTTATTCAGAGGTGATTCCAAATCAGGTAGACTTATCGACTGATCTGACAAAGAAGATCAGACTGAATATTCCTATGATGAGTGCAGGGATGGACACTGTAACAGAACACCGTATGGCGATTGCTATGGCAAGACAGGGAGGGATCGGTGTCATCCATAAAAATATGTCCATTGAGCAGCAGGCAGAAGAAGTGGACAAGGTAAAACGTTCAGAGAATGGCGTTATCACAGACCCGTTTTATCTTTCTCCTGAAAATACACTGGCAGATGCAAATGAGCTGATGGCTAAGTTCCGTATTTCCGGTGTGCCGATCACGGAAGGGAAAAAGCTGGTAGGTATCATTACCAACCGTGATCTGAAATTCGAGGAGGATTTTACAAAGAAGATCAAAGAATCCATGACTGCAGAAGGCCTGATCACAGCACCGGAGGGAATTACCCTGGAAGAGGCGAAAAAGATCCTGGCTAAGGCAAGAAAAGAAAAACTTCCTATCGTTGATGAAAACTTTAATTTAAAAGGTCTGATTACCATTAAGGACATTGAGAAACAGATTAAATATCCGCTGTCTGCAAAGGACGGGCAGGGACGCCTTCTGTGCGGCGCAGCGATCGGTATTACGGCAAACTGTCTGGAGAGAGCCCAGGAGCTGGTAAATGCAAAGGTGGATGTGATCGTTATGGACTCCGCTCACGGACACTCTGCAAACGTTCTGCGTACGGTTGATATGGTGAAATCAAAGTTCCCGGATCTTCAGGTGATCGCAGGAAATGTAGCGACCGGAGAGGCCACAGAGGCTTTGATCAAAGCCGGAGTGGATGCTGTGAAGGTGGGAATCGGACCGGGATCTATCTGTACAACCCGTGTTGTTGCAGGAATTGGTGTACCGCAGATTACAGCGGTAATGGACTGCTATGAAGTGGCGGACAAATACGGTATTCCGATTATTGCAGATGGTGGAATCAAGTATTCCGGAGATATGACAAAGGCTATTGCGGCAGGAGCCAATGTATGTATGATGGGAAGCATTTTTGCGGGATGTGACGAAAGCCCGGGAACATTCGAATTGTTCCAGGGAAGAAAATACAAAGTGTACAGAGGTATGGGTTCCATTGCTGCTATGGAAAACGGAAGCAAAGACCGCTACTTCCAGTCTGATGCGAAAAAGCTTGTGCCGGAGGGCGTGGAAGGCCGTGTGGCATATAAGGGAACAGTGGAAGATACAGTGTTCCAGCTTATGGGCGGTCTGCGTTCCGGTATGGGATACTGCGGAACTCCGACTATTGAAGATCTGAAGAAGAATGCAAGATTTATTAAGATTTCCGCTGCATCTTTGAAAGAAAGCCATCCTCATGATATTCATATCACAAAGGAAGCGCCGAACTACAGTGTAGACGAGTAAAGAGAGTTTAGCGGAAACGGCGTATCAATAGAAATATATAAGAAGGAGCAAGGGCAGAGAAATTTGCATTGTTCCTTCTTTTCTTTTTCGCTATAATAATTGATAGAAGTGTCGGTGTATGAGAGGAGAAAGAAACTATGAAAGAGATATTTGGAAAATTATCAGACGGACGGGAGATATCCCTTTTTACTCTGAAGAACAAAAACGGTATGGAAATCCGGGTCAGTGATTACGGCGCGGTTTTGGTCAATGTATTTGTGCCGGATAAAAACGGAGAAAAACGGGATGTGGTATTGGGATATGACAATCCGCAAGGATATGAAAATGGAGACAAATTTTTCGGGGCTATAGTGGGAAGAAGCGCCAATCGTATTGGAGGGGCCTGCTTCACTTTGAACGGAAAAACATATCGGCTGGAAAAAAACGATCATGACAATAACCTCCATAGTGGAATGGATTTTTATAATAAGCGGATATGGCAGGTGAAAGAGGCAGATGACAGCCATGTGATCTTCCTGCTTCACAGTCCGGATATGGATCAGGGGTATCCGGGAGCCGTGGATATCGAAGTGACGTACACTCTGACAGAGGACAACGGAGTAAATATTCATTATCATGCACTACCCGCAGCAGATACCATTTTGAATCTGACGAATCACAGTTATTTCAATCTGGATGGAGAGGGAACAGGGACGGTGTTGGAGCAGGAAGCGTGGATAAATGCTGATACCTATACTCCGGCAGATAAAGCTTCCATTCCGACAGGAGAGATTATCCCGGTAGCAGGAACTCCTATGGACTTCCGGGCAGGAAAGTTACTCGGAGAGGAGATAGACAGCAGCTATGAGGCGTTAAAGTTGGGAGGCGGATATGATCATAACTGGGTACTGAATGGAAGCGGGCTTAGGAAAGCGGCAGAGCTCCTTTCAAGGCAAAGCGGGATCAAAATGGAAGTTTATACGGATCTTCCGGGAATGCAGGTGTATACAGCGAATTTTCTGGAAGATGACCACGGGAAAAACGGTCATACATATGGAAGAAGAAGCGCAGTGTGTTTTGAGACACAGTATTTCCCGGATGCAGTAAATAAAGAGCAGTTTGCAAGTCCTGTTGTTTCAGCAGGAGAAATTTATGAGACAGAAACAAGATATTGCTTTTCTGTTGTTTCTTAAAATTTCAGGAAAAGATAAGTAAGTCTTCAGATTTCTTTTCGCAGCATATGATAGAATAAATATACAGTATGGCAAAAGTGTGGGAAAGAGAAGATGAATACAACGAGAAATATAAAAAGGAGAAAGACAAAAGCACAGCATCAAAGGCAGATGAAAAAATACTGGAAGAGAGGAATGATCTTCCTGGCTGTCCTTCTGGTCGCTTTGATCGGGATAAGAGTTCTGAAACCGGAATGGCTTGGCAGAGGGTACATAGAGTTTCAAAGCGATGAGATCGACGCCAGCAAGCCGGATATAGATGTGGAGCTGCTGACAGTAAATCCATATTCCCGGCCGGGGGCAGAGACAAATAGGATTACAGGAATTGTAGTGCATTATACAGCCAATCCCGGTTCTACAGCAATGGAAAACAGGGATTATTTTGAGGGATTAAAAGACAGCCATGAGACTCAGGCCAGCAGTAATTTTATTGTAGGATTGGATGGGGAGGTTGTACAGTGCGTTCCGACATGGGAAGTGGCCTATGCTTCTAATTCCAGAAATATAGATACGGTCTCCATTGAATGCTGTCATCCGGATGAGACAGGAGAGTTTACAGATGAAACCTACAACTCTCTGGTGCAGCTGTGTGCCTGGCTGTGTATGAAGTTTCAGCTGGACGCAGAGGATGTCATACGCCATTATGATGTGACAGGAAAGATCTGTCCAAAGTATTTTGTGGAAAATGAAGATGCCTGGAGTAATTTTAAGGAAGATGTACAGGCGGCTATAGACCGGACCTGAGAGGGGGATGCTGAATGAACCGATGCCCATGGTGTACATGTAATGATAAAATGATCCGTTATCATGATGAAGAGTGGGGAGTCCCGCTTCATGATGATCAAAAACAGTTTGAATTTCTGATGATGGAAGTCATGCAGTGCGGCCTCAACTGGAACATGATGATACAGAAGAGGGAAATCTTCCGGAAATGTTTTGAGGGATTTGATTTTGAAAAAGTAGCAGAATATGAAGAAAAGGATATCGAGCGGATTATGAACACGGAAGGAATGATCCGCTCCAGAAGAAAAATTGAGGCTGTTATACATAATGCCCGCTGTTTTCAGAAGATCAGAGAAGAATGGGGATCTTTCAGCGCCTATATCTGGCATTTTACGGATGGAAAGACCTATCTCTACACCGGACATAAAGATGGCAAGATACCTGCAAGAAACGGATTATCTGACAGGGTGAGCGCTGACCTGAAGAAAAGGGGGATGAAATACATGGGCTCCATTACAGTTTACTCTCATCTGCAGGCCTGCGGAATGATCAATGATCATCAGGAATCCTGTTTTCGTTATCAGGAAATTGTGGGAATGTCTGATGCAGTACATAAAAGGCGCGATAAGGAATAAGAGGCGTTTTGTCGTTGTGTTCCTTCGGCTTTGAAGGAAAAAGGCATTCGATTTTGTATGGAAAAAGCGAAAAAGATTGACTTTTCTATGTAGATGGTTATAATAAAAAATAGCTGGTCAGTCAGTGAAAATTAAAAAGATAAAAGCAGAGACGGAAAAGAGTATGCATGTGAGCTATCCAGAGAGAGGGGCAGTTGGTGGAAGCCTCTTATAGCAGAAGATGACAGAAAACCATTCCAGAGCTGTGCTGCCCAACGAAGCAGAAGCTTTCAGTATGCAGCATCGTAACTCCGCGTTAAGGGGACAGGTTTTTTAGACCAAAGTGAAAAATGAAGGTGGAACCGTGCGAAAGACCGCACCCTTGCAACAGGCAGCATAAGCTGTCGGGCAGGGGTGCTTTTTTATTCAATAGGAACTCCGTTCCCTATCGAATAAAACGCTCCGCGGGATGCGCACTCGCGCGAAGTGGAAGTTGCCGTTAAAGCGACCGCGCTCGGCGCGAGAGTTCCTCTTGCGGAACTCTTTGTTCTTCAATGCAGGGTTTTGAAAAAGAAAGGAGAAAAGATATGAAAGTAAGCATGAAAGACGGATCTGTTCAGGAAATGGCATTTACGGATGAGATTGGGCAGGAGGCGTTTCGTCACACTACATCCCATATTCTGGCACAGGCGGTAAAACGGCTCTATCCTGATACGAAATGTGCTATCGGGCCGGCCATCAAGGACGGATTTTACTATGATTTTGAATTTAGTTTTCCGTTTACATCTGAAAATCTGGCAGATGTAGAAAAGGAAATGAGAAAGATTGTAAAGGAAGCCCTTCCTCTTGAGAGAAGCAGCGTCAGCAGAGAAGAAGCTCTCAAACTGATGGAGGAGAGAAATGAACCTTATAAGGTGGAACTGATAGAAGAGCTGCCGGAAGGAGAAGAGATCAGCCTCTACAGACAGGGAGAATTCGTAGACCTGTGTGCAGGACCTCATGTTTCCAACACAAGTGTTGTGAAAGCATTTAAGCTCCAGAGTGTGGCAGGAGCATACTGGCATGGTGATGAGCACAATCAGATGCTGACAAGAATTTACGGTACATCCTTCCCGAAAGCAGCGGAGCTGGACGAATACCTGAAACGTATGGAAGAGGCAAAAAAGAGAGACCACAGAAAGCTTGGAAAAGAGCTTGGACTGTTTGCCATCATGGAGGAGGGACCGGGATTTCCATTCTTCCTTCCGAAAGGAATGGTTCTTAAAAACCTTCTGATCGATTACTGGAGAGAACTCCATACAAGAGAAGGATATGTGGAGATTTCCACTCCTATCATTTTAAGCCGTCATCTGTGGGAAAATTCAGGACACTGGGATCACTACAAAGACAACATGTATACCACAGTCATTGACGAGGAAGATTATGCAGTAAAACCAATGAACTGCCCGGGCGGAATGCTGGTATATAAAGTAGAGCCGCGTTCTTATAAAGATCTCCCGATGCGGGTTGGTGAGCTGGGATTGGTTCACCGTCATGAAAAATCCGGACAGCTTCACGGCCTGATGCGTGTGCGCTGCTTCACACAGGACGATGCCCATATTTTCATGACAGAAGATCAAATCCAGGACGAGATCAAAGGCGTTGCAAGACTGATTGATGAGGTATATTCCAAATTCGGATTTAAATATCATGTAGAGCTTTCTACAAGACCGGAAGACAGTATGGGAAGCGACGCAGACTGGGAGATGGCAACAGATGCTCTCCGTGGAGCACTGGAAGATCTTGGTCTTGATTATGTGGTAAATGAAGGAGACGGTGCGTTCTATGGACCGAAGATCGACTTCCATCTGGAAGATTCTATCGGAAGGACATGGCAGTGCGGAACAATTCAGCTCGACTTCCAGATGCCACAGAGATTTGAACTGGAGTATACAGGAGCAGACGGGGAGAAACACCGTCCGATCATGATCCACAGAGTAGCCTTTGGATCCATTGAGCGTTTCATCGGTATCCTGATCGAACATTATGCAGGGAAATTCCCGACCTGGCTTGCGCCTGTACAGGTGAAAATCCTTCCGGTATCAGAGAAATTTGCAGACTATGCAAAAGAAGTTTCTGATTCTTTGAAAGCAGCGGGAATCCGCGTAGAGACTGATGACAGAAATGAGAAGCTGGGATACAAGATCCGCAGCGCTCAGATGGAAAAAGTTCCATACATGCTGATTGTTGGTGAGAAAGAGGTAGAAGAGAAAGCAGTGTCAGTCCGTAAGAGAGACGAAGGCGACATTGGAAGCATAAAAGTAGAGGAATTTACCGTGAAAGTGCTGGAAGATAAATAGTGCTGAATCAGCAGAAGAGGAAAAGAAGGTAAAAGACAGCGTCAAGCGCTGAAAGAAGGATAGAAGCGGGGATAGTATCTGAAAAAGATATTGTCCCTGCTTCTTTTTGCCCTGAAGCAGTCAGTCAAATGATAAAAAGAAAAAAAGCAGATACGTACTGTACTGCTCATCACAAAAGATATATGGAATATTTCAGACTTTATCAGGAGATTTACAGAAGGCTTGAAGATCTGTTCCCTAAGTTCACATAGGATTTTCCATGATAACCATTCTGGCAACTGTCTGCGGATCTTCGCCATAGCTCTGTCTGGAAATCAGGATATTGTAAATATAGGTTTCGTCCAGTTCGAGCAGAGAAGAAATTTCGCTGATGCTTTTCCCGTCATCGTTTAAGGCGAGAACCTGCTGGACGTCTTTTGTAACTTCATTTAATGTTTTGGGCATGGGATAAGGTCCTTTCTTTCATATCTTTTTCTATAATGGCAGCGCTGCCCTACAGACAAGGCAGCGCTGTCAAAATATTATGGATCTATTGTAATACAGATGAATGAAAAATGCAAATCTTACAGGTAGTGCAGTCTGTCTAATGTGGCAAGTACCATGTGGCGGCCGGCGTCGGTACCGTCGATGATGCGTCTTGCACGGACAGAGTCTCCGATGTTGAGGATCTCGGTGTCTTCTCCGTCGAATCCTTCTACAATCTCATCCCACAGAGGCGCATAAGCTTTCATGCCGAGGCATACAAAACCATAATCAAAGGGAAGTTCCTCCTCCTTTCCATCTCTTTTCACAATGAAGGAGTGAGGATTTACTTTCTGAAGAGCAGTGTTGACAAGCTGTGTTACCTGATGTTTTTCCATGCATTCTTTCATGCTGGAAGTAGAAGAAGCGTCCAGTCCGTTTCCGATTGTTGGAAGCATTTCAATGATGGTTGTCTTTGCTCCGCGGGGAGCGAAAAATTCTACAACATCCAGTCCTACTGCACCCCCGCCGATGACGATGACAGTCTTTCCGGTCATATCTTTGTCAAATGCTTCTACATTTCCCATCAGATCCTTGATTCCGTATACGCCGGAGCCTTCCTTGCTGAGGTTTTCATGAAGCCCGTCGATCGGAGGCAGAAGAGGAACAGATCCGGTTGCGTTCACGACAAGATCCGGATGATAGGATTTGATCATATCTACCGTTGTGTCTACGCCGGTTTTAATTGTAAGGTTTTTCAGTTTTTCCGCCCGGTGTTTCAGATAGGTCGGGAAGTCGGCCAGTCTTTTCTTTGCAGGGATTTTGGAAATTTCTACGGACAGGCCTCCGATATGATCCTGTTTTTCAAGTAAAGTAACGCTGCAGCCCACTTCCGCTGCTGTACATGCTGCCTCAAGTCCGGCTGTTCCGGCTCCTACTACAACTACGTTGCAAGGTTTCCTTACCTGCTGTTTTTTGTAGGCTTCTCCATTGATAAGATCCGGATTGATGGTGCAGCGCAGTGGTTTGTTTCCGCCGATACGGTTTCCTACACAGCCGATGTTGCAGGAGATACATTTGCGGATATCCTCTACATCGCCGTATCTTGCCTTGTTGCACCAGTCAGGATCAGCGATGAGTCCGCGGCCGATGCCGATGATGTCAGAATCTCCCCGTGCCAGGATGTCTTCTGCAACCTGCGGATTCCGGATATTTCCGATAGCGATAGTCGGTTTGTGGAATTTGTCCCGCACTGCTTTCGCCATATAGGAACGCCAGCCGTCCTCCAGATAGTTTGCGTCGATCTGGTACTGGATGGATGGGTTTAAAGCGGAGGAGGTATCGAAAATATCAACCTCATCATTTAAAAATTCCAGATATTCCAGACAATCATCTACTGTGTTTCCGCCTTCTACAAGCTCGTCCACGCTGAGACGAAGAGAAATAGGAATCATAGGACCGACAGCCTTTCGCACCTCGTCAATAACCATACGGCAGAAGCGGGCTCGGTTCTCGGCGCATCCGCCAAATTCATCCGTGCGGTCATTCATAGTAGGAGATAAAAACTGGCTGATGAGATAAGAATGTCCCGCAT
Source organism: Claveliimonas bilis (assembly GCF_020892095.1). Taxonomy (GTDB): domain Bacteria; phylum Bacillota; class Clostridia; order Lachnospirales; family Lachnospiraceae; genus Claveliimonas; species Claveliimonas bilis. The sequence goes on from NZ_AP024845.1 coordinate 2,486,532, forward strand.
GGATCTCTACCATGTCAAATCCTGCGTTTACTGCGCGCCTGGCAGCAGTGCCGTAATCTTTGGCAATGCTTTCCAACTCTTCCCTGGTAAGAGGGCGGGGGAGCTCTCCGCCTGGTTTGGAAGGAAGGGTGGAAGCGGAGACAGGCTGCATACCTATTCTGGAAGACATAGCGGATGCTCCTGCATGGTTCAGCTGCACGCCTATGCAGGCGCCATATCTGTGACAGGCTTCTGTGAGATTGAAAAGACGGGGGATATAGCAGTCTTTATCAATACGAAGCTGTGTAGTTCCATTGGATCCTTCCGGATATTTTACACATACATTTTCTACAATGATAAGTCCTGTGCCGCCGCGGGCTCTAAGTTCATAGTATTTGATGTGTTCGTCGGTGAGCTCTCCGGTATGTCCTGCGAAGTCGCTTCCCATAGGCATCATTGCAACACGGTTTGGCATGACCATTCCTCTTACTTTAAGAGGACTAAAGATATGTTTGAAGTTGTTCTTCATTTACGTTTACCTCCGTTTTATAAACCTTTGTTTGATCATATTATAAAATATTGTTAAAACAAAAACAAATTCATGTTTATGCCTTTGATGATAGAATCTGTCTATGGATTGAAAAATAAAAAGTGTTTTGTTATAATAAGTAACGATTCAGCCATGGGCCTAAGCAGTAGATCAGAGACTTGAACGGAAAAGGAGAAAAGGTGTAATGAATGATTTAGAGATGTATCGTGAACAGCTGGCGCTTTGTGATGATAAAATCATTGACGCTCTTGTGGAGAGAAATTCCATTGTGGAGAAGATTATGGCATATAAAGAGAAATACGGCATGCCGATTCTTCAGCCGCAGCAGGAGGAAAAGCAGAAAGCAAGACTGAAAGAAAAACTGGATGATAACAAATATAAAGAAGAAATTTACGATGTGTTCCGTCGGATCAACCGCAACAGTAAAAGGATACAGGCTCGAAAACTGTTCGATTACAATATTATATTGATTGGATTTATGGGAGCAGGCAAAACAACAGTTTCCGATTACTTGAGCACAATGTTCGCCATGAATATTGTGGAGATGGATCAGGTGATTTCAGAGAGAGAGGAAATGAGCATTCCGGATATTTTCGCTACATATGGAGAAGAGTATTTCCGGGAACTGGAGACAGAGCTTCTGGTGGAGATGCAGAGCAGGAAGAATACCGTAGTTTCCTGTGGAGGGGGAGCGGCCTTAAGAGAAAGAAACGTAAAAGAGATGAAGAAAAACGGAAGGGTGGTTCTTCTGACAGCGAGCCCGGAGACAATCTATGAGCGGGTAAAGGACAGCAACGACCGTCCGGTTTTGAACGGAAGAAAGAATGTGGCTGGAATTTCCGAATTGATGGAGCAGCGCCGTGAAAAATATGAAGCAGCGGCAGATATTGTTGTCAATACAGACGGAAAAAGTGTTTTGCAGGTATGCGAGGAAATGATCCAGAAATTAACAGAAATGGAAGAAGAATAATGTTTGAAAAATTTTTCCCGGACCGGTATGTGGCGTCCACATATGTGATAGACTTTGAAAAATTATATAAAAATGGAATAAGGGGATTGATATTCGATATTGATAATACACTTGTACCTCATGGCGCCCCGGCGGATGAACGGGCCATCCGGCTTTTTAAACGTCTGAAAGAAATCGGGTTTTCCTGTTGTCTGATTTCCAATAATCAGGAAAAAAGGGTAAGGACTTTTAATGAACCCATTCAGGTGGATTATGTATATAATGCCCACAAGCCGTCCACAAAGAATTATAAGAAAGCTATGGAGATTATGGGGACAGATGTGTCGGATACGGTGTTTATAGGCGACCAGCTCTTTACGGATGTGTGGGGCGCCAAACGCACGGGCATTCCCAGTATCCTGGTACGTCCTATTCATCCTAAGGAAGAAATCCAGATTGTTCTGAAGCGCTATCTGGAAAATATTGTACTGCATTTTTATAAGAAAAGCCTGGAAAAGGAAAAAAAGGTTGAAAAAAGCAGTAAACTATTATAAAATGGTAAAAGTGAATAAGAATGCCATGTGCCGGGGGAAGGCACGATTTAAGGAGGATTATAATGGTTTCAGCAGGTGATTTCAAAAATGGTTTGACTGTAGAAATTGAAGGGAATATTTATCAGATCCTGGATTTCCAGCATGTAAAACCTGGTAAAGGCGCTGCTTTCGTGCGCACAAAATTAAAAAATATCATAAACGGCGGCGTGGTAGAAAAGACATTCCGTCCGACAGAAAAATTTGAGACAGCTCATATTGACAGAAAAGATATGCAGTACTTGTATACAGACGGTGATCTGTATAACTTTATGGATATGGAGACATATGACCAGCTGGCAGTAAATGCGGATGTGGTCGGAGATTCTCTGAAATTCGTAAAAGAGAACGAGACGGTAAAAGTGATTTCTCATCAGGGAAATGTGTTTGCTATTGAACCGCCTATCACTGTAGAGCTGCGAGTTACAGAGACAGAACCTGGTGTGAAGGGAGATACAGCAACAGGTGCTACAAAGCCGGCTATCGTAGAAACTGGAGCACAGATCATGGTTCCGCTGTTTGTAAATCAGGACGATGTTCTGAAGATCGACACACGTACAGGAGAATATTTGTCCAGAGTATAATGAGAAGTGTATACAGAGACAGATTCATCTGAATTTTAATAAGAAAAGAAAAAGCCTTGCATTTTGTGCGGGGCTTTTTTATAATGTAAGTTACCATAATATCTATCTGCCTGGGATCTGCAAAAAGACAAAAGCATCTGATGGAGAAAGGAGCTTTATGTCATATGAAAAATTCGTGGAACTGTTGGAAAAAAGGCTTCGGGAGGCTTTGCCGGAAGAGTGGGATATCTGTATCCGTACAGTGATCAAAAATAACGGGAGAGAGCGCAAGGGTATTGTGATCCGTGAGCCAGGGCTTAATATTTCTCCGACGATATATTTGGAGGGATATTTCGAGAGATATCAAAGAGGATATACTCTGGAAGAAATCGGGTGTCAGATTAAAGAACTGTACCAGCATGTGAAAGTGACGCACAGATGGGAGGGAGGATTTCTGACAGAATATGAAAATGTCAGGTCGAGGATTATTTACCGGGTAGTGAACTGTCGAAAAAACCAGGACTACCTTAGAGGAATCCCCTATGTTCCCTTTTTGGATCTGGCTGTTATCTTTTTTGTAATGCTGGATCTGGATGGTGAAGATAAAACGGCTTTCATGCCTGTGGGGGAAGAGCACCTTCGCCTGTGGAATGTGAAAAAGGAAGACGTTTACCGGGAGGCATGTCAAAATACACCAAGACTTCTTCCGGCTGAATTTGCGCCTATGCAGACTGTTATATATGAAATGGCAGGGGAGGAAGGCCCGGAAGAATGGGAGCAGGGCGAAGAGGATGTCCATATCCTGACAAACAGCAGCCGGAATTTTGGCGCAGCAGCCATACTCTATCCTTCCTGTCTGAAGCGTATCGGGGAATATCTGGGCAAAGACTTTTATATAATGCCAAGCAGTATCCATGAAGTGATCATTCTGCCGGTCAGTATGGCGCCCTCCTGGGAAGAACTGGATCTGATCGTCAGAGAGATGAATCAGACGCAGCTTGACAGAGAGGATGTGCTGTCTGACAGGGTCTATTTTTATTGCCGGGAGAAGGAGAAACTCATGCTGCCGGAAAAAGAATAAGAAGAACAAAGAGTTCCTGGCAAATTAAAAAAGAGCAGTCGGTATAAACTGACTGCTCTTTACGTCTCTGACCAGAGTCGAACTGGCGCACCTGCCTCCGGAGGGCAGTGCTCTATCCACTGAGCTACAGAGACAAATAGTATAATAGCACAAATGGAACAAAATTACAAGATTGACTTTCAAAAAAATAGCGAGTATTATTTTTAGTGCCAGACTGCATACAGAATAAGAAGTGGAGGTAGAAATGAAGGGAAGACTGAAAAGCAGCGGCAGTACAGCAAAAAAGGGCAGGCTCCTTAAGATTGCAGCGGGATGTCTGATATTGTTAGTGCTGGCTGCAGCGGGATTCAATCTTACCAAAGAGAAAGCGAAAAGCCAGGAGACAAAGGATACGGCAGCAGAGCTGCAGGAAGACATTCAGAAGAAAGAAAACAAAGGCTGGGAGCTGATCGAAGAAAATCCACTGAAAGAAAATACGGATACAGCAATCGAACAGGCCGTCCATGATTATTATGAACAAAAGACAAGTGAAAACGGCTTCGCAGAAGGGTATAACAATCTTACAATTTATCTGAAAAAGGCAAGATATGAGGATTGCTATATTGCCTTTGTGAAATATACTATGAAGATAAAAGACATTTATACAGAGGTGCCGGGGATGGAAACACTGTATCTGAGAAAAGAGAAGGGAAAGTGGCAGATCCTCTCCGAAGGGGCGGAGGATGAGATCCTACAGGAAGCAGAAGAGGTTGCATCCCATGATGACGTACAGCAGTTTATGGCGGGAGTGCAGCAGGATTATGCCGGTGCAGTTGCATCGGATGCTATGCTTGCAGAGGTGCTGACAGATCTGGAACAGGCCTCTTCACAGTAGAGAAGTAAGAAATAGGATATACAACGGATAAAGGAAAGGAATAAGGGATGACAGGTTACAAACATGCATTCAGAAAGGCGTTTCCTTATACGATTCCTGTTTTGACGGGATATCTTTTTATTGGGATTGCCTTTGGCGTTATGTATGCGGAGAAAGGGTATTCCTTTTTATGGGCAATATTGATGAGCCTGCTTGTATATGCAGGCTCCGGGCAATATCTGGCAGTAAATTTTTTTACGCCGGGTATTTCTTTTGTACAAGTGATATTCATGACTTTAATGGTAAATATCAGACACATATTTTATGGGATATCACTGCTTGACAAATTTAATCAGATGGGGAAAAAAAGGTGGTATATGATCTTCGGTCTGACTGATGAAACCTATTCCCTTTTATGTACAACAAAAATACCGGAAGGAGTAGAAGAAGAAAAATTTCTATTTGCGATTTCTATTATGAATCAGTCCTACTGGGTAATCGGTTCTGCCATTGGAGGACTTGCAGGAAGTTTTCTGCCCTTCAATTCGGAAGGGATCGACTTTGCCATGACAGCGCTGTTTGTGGTGATCTTTGTGGAACAGTGGATGGATGCCAAAAACAGGATTCCGGAAACAATAGGCGTGGCGGCAGCGTTTCTCTGCCTGCAGATATTCGGAGCCGACAGTTTTGTGCTCCCTTCCATGCTTCTTATTATCATGATCCTTTTTGCGGGACGAAGGAAGCTGGATGAGAAGGAGGTGGCAAAATGCCGTTAAGTGCAGGAGTATCATTTGTAATTATTTTCCTTGTGGCGGCCACTACTTTTGCTACAAGAGTCGTTCCGTTTTTGATATTTCCAAAGGGGAAAGAGATACCGGAAGTGGTGCGTTATCTTGGAAGAGTGCTGACACCGGCAGTGATCGGTATGCTTGTGGTATACTGCCTGCGGGCGACACCTGTGGCAGAAGCGCCCCATGGGATTCCGGAAGCGGCTGCTGTCTTTGTGACAGCGGCGCTTCATGCCTGGAAGAGAAATAACCTTTTAAGTATCGGAGTAGGCACTGTGCTTTATATGGTGTTGATTCAAGTGTTTTTTTAGGAAAAAGAAAAAGGCATATGACGAGCTGCAGATTATACTGCAGAAGTCATATGCCTTTTTGTGCAAATATCCCTTCTCTGCAAGGTTAGCTTAAATTGATTTTCTTTTTCATAATAATATAAGAAATAATATAAAGTATGATGGCAAATACAATTTCCAGGGCAAAGGAAAGATTTAATATATTTGTCATATAGGAAGCAAAGGTAAAGTCAGAGTTGCCGACAGTACCTATTATAAGGTTATCAGTAAGCAGACCGTAAATCCCCATCAGTATGGTAGCCGCAATCGAGGAGATGGTGGTAAGGACAAAATAGGAAACAACAGCTCCCAATACCTTGTGACCGTTAAAAAGCTGCCCCAATATGACGGCTGACTGGATACTGACCACATTGACAACCGCGCCGATGAAGGTAAGTACTACCATATACAGCAAAAAGAAATGAAAGCTGCTCTGGCTGGAAAATCCCAAAAGCCGGATAAATTCTCCCCAATGAGCGCTGAGAGCTTCGGTAACAGGCGGGATAGCGATCAGGATAAAAGCGCACAGGTACAGGATGAAAGCATCAATAGCGCACCATATAGTTCCAGAGAGTGTCTTTGACAGTAAGTGCATCCCTTTGGTGACGGGAAGGGTATTGGTGAGATATCCCTCATCGGAGAATAAATTTTTGTAAAATCTTACTGCTATAACGAGAAGGGTACCAAATGAAGCGCCCGCAAACAGGATGATATATACAGTAAAGGTCAAAGCAACAAGCAATTCGCTTATATCATCAGCTTCATAAGGAAATCTTCCGGTCAGGAATATGCGTCCCAGTATGGAAAATATAATCAGAAAAATATGAATGACGATCAGAAATCTGGTTGTAGATTTCAGATCATACCGAATCAGTTTGCCTAACATCTGAACACCTCCCGGAATAACGCGTCTACAGATTTACCCTGATCCATTCGTATTTCATCTACCGCTGCATTGAGTACAACCTGCCCCTGCTTTAGAAAGAGAACCCGGTCCAGGATGTTTTCAATGTCTGTGATCAGATGGGTGGAGATCAGGATGGTCGCGTTTTCGTTATAATTTGTCAATATGGTCTGAAGAATATAGTCCCTGGCAGCAGGGTCCACTCCACCAATCGGTTCATCCAGAACATACAGCTGGGCGTCACGGCTCATTACCAGGGCCAGCTGAACCTTTTCTTTTGTTCCCTTGGAGAGAGCGCGCATACGGGAGTTGACGTCGATCTCCAGATCTGTCATCATATGGTAAGCGCGGTCAGTGACAAAGTTTTCGTAAAAATCTGAAAAATAGGAAATGATATCCTTGATCTTCATTGAGGGATCCAGATAGGTCCGCTCCGGGAGATAGGATACGATCTTCTTTGTCTCAACGCCGGGCACCATTCCATCGATCAGAACCTGTCCTTCTGTAGGAATCAAAAGATCATTGATCAGTTTGATCAAAGTGGTCTTTCCACTTCCGTTCGGTCCCAAAAGCCCGATGATCTGTCCCCGTTCCAGAACCAGATTCAGATTCGTAAGGGCGTTGACATGGTTGTTATATTGTTTGGTAAGCCCTTTGCATTCTAATATCGGCTTCATAGTCAGTGTTCCCCCTTTATAGCTTCCTGAAGTAGAGCAAGCGTCTCTTCATCCTGGAATCCGAGACTGCGCATTTTTTCAAAAAATTCATGGATATGGCTGGCAGCCTGTTCCTGTTTCATTTTTTTCAGCATAGCTTCATCCTCCGTTATAAACCGGCCGCTGGTTCTCTGGGCGTAAACCAGGCCGCTTCTCTCTAGTTCGGAAAGAGCTTTTTGCATTGTGTTTGGATTTACCGCGGCCTCCACGGCGAGATCTCTTACAGACGGAAGTTTATCGCCGGGTTTGTAGACTCCGGAAATGATATCCCTTTGTATCCGTTCCATAAGCTGCAGATAGATCGGGCGGTCATTATCTAATTCCCATGGCATGCATGTCACCTCGTTTCTATTGTACGATTTGATATTCGACAAATGTATTAGCTATATAATACAATAATACATAAATATAAAATTGTCAAGAGAAAAAGAAAAGCCGGCTTATTTGCCGGCGATTTCTTCCTGAAGACGGGAATTGAACTGTCCGCATCTTAACATCTGTATTTCTTCCCGATAAGGAGGGAAAGACTTTTTTGAATTTTCGGAAGAGGGGATATAGGGAGTTTCGAGAATCTTGGGAACATTTTCAAAATCAGGGTGATGCACAATGGTGTGAAGGGCATCAAAGCCAATGGTGCCAAAACCAATATTGGCGTGGCGGTCTTTGCGGGCGCCCATCGGATTCTTGCTGTCATTGATATGGAAGACCGCAATCTGATCTTTGCCCAGAATGCGGTCAAATTCATCGATCACACCGTCAAAGTTATTTTTAACATCATATCCACTGTCATTGGTGTGGCAGGTGTCAAAGCATACACGCAGCTTGTCGTTATACACAACGCCGTCATAAATGCGGGCGATTTCTTCAAAGCTTCGTCCGATTTCAGTCCCCTTTCCGGCCATTGTTTCCAGTGCGACATTGACGGTTGTTTCCCTGGTAAGGATGTGGTTTAGGCCGCGGATGATCTGAGCGATTCCAGCGGATACTCCTGCACCCACATGAGCTCCGGGATGGAGGATCAGAGTGGAGCTTTTGCAGGCGGCAGTACGTTCAATCTCCAGGGCAAGAAATTCTTCTGCAAGTTCATAGGTTTCCGGTTTGACAGTATTTGCAAGATTGATAATGTAAGGGGCATGGACAAGGATCTGTCTGATCCCGTGTTCCTCCATATATTTCCAGGCCGGGTCGATATTCAACTCGCTGATGTCTTTTCGTTTTGTGTTTTGAGGCGCCCCGGTGTAAAACATAAATGTATCAGCTCCGTAGGTGACTGCTTCTTTTGCGGAGCCAAGGAGCATATCCTTTCCGCTCATTCCAACATGAGAACCAATGATCATAACATTCCTTCTTTCTTTTATTATTGGTTATTCGAGGGTAGCATAGTTTCGCGGAAATGGCAAGGAAAATCCAGTTTGTCAAAAGAGAGATATTGAGGGAAAGGGGGAATTATGGTAGACTGTAGAATGATCAAAGGGTATTGTGGAACAGGAATGGAGGAAAAAAGATGAAAAAGCTTTTAGATAAGATAACCGCAGAAATGGAAGAGGCTTTTGAAGAAGCGGGTTATGACAGATCCTATGCAAAGGTAACGCTGTCAAACCGTCCGGATCTGTGTGAATACCAGTGTAATGGGGCTATGGCGGGAGCCAAGGTTTATAAAAAAGCGCCGATAATGATTGCAAAAGATGTGGTGTCTCAGATCGGGAGACAGGGCTGCATTGCAGAAGCAGAAGCAGTTGCTCCGGGTTTTATTAACCTGAAGATTGATGACAGATACCTTGCATCTTATTTGAATGATATGGCGGGAGAGGAAACGCTCGGTCTGGAAAAGACAGAGAATCCGGAAATGATCGTTATAGATTACGGCGGACCTAATGTGGCAAAGCCTCTCCATGTAGGGCATCTCCGATCCGCGATCATTGGAGAAAGTGTCAAGAGAATCTGCAGAGCAATGGGGCATAAGGTTCTTGGAGATATACACATGGGAGACTGGGGCTATCAGATGGGACTTATAATTACAGAGTTAAAGAAACGCCAGCCTGATCTTCCGTATTTTGATGAGTCTTTTGAAGGAGAATATCCCAGTGAGGCGCCATTTACCATCGGAGAGCTGGAAGAGATTTATCCGACTGCAAGCGCCTATGCTAAAGAGCATGAAGAATACAGGGAAGAAGCATTGCATGCTACCTATTTGCTTCAGAACGGACACAAGGGATATACCGCTATCTGGAAGCATATCATGCAGGTTTCCGTGGCGGATCTGAAGAAGAATTATGCCAATTTAAATGTGGAGTTTGATCTGTGGAAGGGAGAGGCGGATGCGCAGGCCTATATTCCGGACATGATCGAACGGCTGAAAAAAGAGGGGTTTGCAAGGGTAGATGACGGAGCCCTTGTCATTGATGTAAAAGAAGAGACAGATACGAAAGAAATTCCTCCATGTATGATCCAGAAATCAGACGGGGCCTCTTTGTACGGGACGACAGATCTTGCTACTTTAGTCCAGAGAGAGGAAGACTATCATCCGGATCAGGTGATCTATGTAGTGGATAAGCGCCAGGAACTTCATTTTACACAGGTATTCCGGGCAGCGAAAAAAACCGGGATCGTACCGGAAAAGACAAGGCTTCGTTTCCTTGGATTTGGTACAATGAACGGAAAGGACGGAAAGCCCTTTAAAACAAGAGAGGGCGGTGTAATGCGCCTGGAGAACCTGATCCGTGAAATTAACGAGGAGATGTACCACAAGATCACGGATAACCGGACAGTGGGCGAAGAGGAAGCAAAGGAGACTGCCGGAATTGTGGGAATGTCTGCTATTAAATATGGAGATCTGTCTAATCAGGCCAGCAAGGATTATGTATTTGATGTGGACCGCTTTACATCATTTGAAGGAAATACAGGTCCCTATATTCTTTATACTATTGTACGGATCAAATCCATTCTTCATAAATATGAAGAAATGGGAAAACATCTGGAAGATCTTTCTGTCAGCGGAGCTCACAGTGACAGTGAAAAGGCGCTTATGCTGGAAATTGCCAAATACAATGCTGTCATGGAGACCGCTTATGAGGAAACAGCGCCTCATAAGATCTGTGCGTATATTTATGACCTGGCAAATGCATTCAATCGTTTCTACCATGAAACGAAGATCCTGGCAGAGGAGGATGAAAAAGTACAGGAGAGTTATATTGCAGTTCTGATCCTGACAAAGAGAGTACTGGAGGCATGTATCGATATACTTGGATTTGAAGCGCCGGAAAGGATGTAGACAGGAAATGGAGATTGGGCAGACAGAGAAGCTTTTTTATCAGGACAGTCACATGAAAGAATTTGATGCGAAAGTACTTTCCTGTGAAAAGGATAAAAAGGGCTATCGTGTTATTTTAGAGAGGACTGCATTTTTCCCGGAAGGCGGAGGGCAATATGCTGATACCGGATGGCTGGATGAGGCAGAGGTCTGGGATGTGAAGGAAAAACAGGGAACTGTCCATCACATAACGGATCGTCCTTTGGAAGTAGGAAAAACTGTTCACGGGAAAATCAGCTGGGAAGAGCGTTTTGAAAAGATGCAGCAGCATACGGGAGAACACATCATTTCCGGGCTTGTACACGCCCGCCTCGGGTATGATAACGTAGGCTTTCACCTGGGAAATGATTACTGTACTATGGATTTTAACGGTCCTATCATGCCGGAAGAGCTGGAGGAAATTGAGTGGGAAGCCAACAGGGCAGTTGCCCTGAATCTGAAAGTAGAGACACTTTACCCCTCCAGGGAAGAGCTTTCCTTTATGGAATACAGAAGCAAAATAGAGATCGAAGGCCAGGTAAGGATTATAGAAATTCCGGGATTTGATGTCTGTGCATGCTGCGCCCCTCATGTAAAGAGAACAGGGGAGATCGGACTGATCAAGCTGGTAGGGAGGATGAACTACAAAGGCGGAGAGAGGATTACCATGCTGTGTGGGTTCCGGGCGCTTAGAGACTACCGGATCAAACAGGCAAATGTAAAAGCCATAGGAAATCTGTTGTGTGAGAAGGAAAATGAGACAGCAAAAGCTGTGGAAAAGCTGAAGGCGGAGCGGGATGGCTGGAAAAATAGAACATTGCTCCTCCAGCAGAAGCTTTTGAGATACCAGGCAGCTGAAACAGCAATAAGAGAAGGCGTGACCTGGATATTTGACAGCGGGCTGGAAGGAAACGGGCCAAGGGAGCTGATGAATGCTTTGCTTGACAGAGGGGCAAAAATAGCGGCTGTGTTTGCCGGAACATCAGAGGAAGGGTATCGCTATGTGATCGGAAGCAGGAAAGAGGATGTCCGTCCGTTTGGAAAAGAGCTGAACGAAAGGTTTGCCGGCAGAGGCGGCGGCAAACCGGAGATGGTTCAGGGAAGCCTGAAAGGGAAGCAATGCCTTATTGAGGAATATCTGAAGAATAAATAAAAGGAAAGGACATGGGATGCAAAATCCATGTCCTTTTGCCGTTCCATTATAATTTGATTTTTATGACATCTACATCGAGATCCCACAGAAATTTGTCCAGGTCTTTGAAAGAAAGGAAAACGGTAGCAGTGTTTTCCAGAGGATGGATCCCGAGACTTTTACAGCGGGAAAGATCCTTGTCGATAAAAAATTCCACCGCATGATCTGTGTCATTCATAAGTCCGAAGGGGGAAACGCTTCCCTGTTTTAAGCCAAGATACTGTTCCAGGCGTTCCTCTGAGGCGAAGCTTAGATTGCCGCCTCCAAGCGCGCGTCCAAGAGACTTGAGATCTACTTTTTTCTTTTCGTCGCAGGTGACAAGGAAGTGACGTTTGCCTTTGGAATCCCGAAGAAAAAGATTTTTGCACAGAGTACCCTTTTCCGGAAGGCCGAGGCGGTCCATGTCCTCCATAGTATGAACAGGTTCATGTTCAACGACTTCATATTTAATACCGAGTTTATTCAGTGCGTCATAGACACGCTGTTTCTGATCTTCCATATTATAAAACTCCTTTCCTGAAAATTATATTTACTATTATATGGCCTGGAGACAGGAAAGTAAAGAAAAGGAAGCGGAATCAGTCGGCAGAGAGTTTATACTTTTTTAATTGAAACTTTTGTAAATGAGAAGTAGAATAAGAAAATCAGGAGTTTTATGTACTGTTACATATTTAGATTTGGAAAGTGAGGAACAGAAATATATATGAGCAATCCATGGGAAAATCCCGGAACAGATCCCGGGTCCGTTGAACCGGGGCAGGAACAAAAGAAAGACGAACAGGAGAAGACGCCCATACCGTCAATGCCGAAAGTATATAAAACCGGTGCATGGTATGTGTTTGTACCTCTGGTGATCAAATTAGTCGTCAGTATGGTTGTCAGTATGGCGGCAGCGGGAATATACAGCTTTTTTTACATGTCCAACCACTATGATGAAGCAGTTGGGGCAATGCAGAATCAGGATGCCATGACGGATATGACTTTGACAATAACAGAGCAGCTGATGCAGTATACCACACTGCTGGAGGGGATCAGCGCATTGCTTGTGATTCCTATTATGTTGTTTTTGTTTCACAGGGATCGTAAGAATGAAAAATTTCTTGGAATTGTGCCGAACAAAAAAGCTTCTTTGTGGCAGTATGCAGGTGTGATCGGCATTTCGGCTGTCTTGTGTGTGGGTGTAAATAATCTGATCATAATCGGAAATCTTCAGTCGATGAGTGCATCATATCAGCAGACTACAGATGCCCTTTACAGTGCATCCCTGCCCGTACAGGTGATTTGTCTGGGCCTTTTGGTACCTGCAGCTGAGGAACTGGTATTCCGCGGGGTGATGTTCAGGAGGATGCGCCAAAGAGCAGGATTTATCCGCTCGGCAGTTTCCGCATCTTTGATCTTTGCCGTTATTCACGGAAATATGGTTCAGATGATCTATGCTTTTTTCATGGGAATGGTGCTCTGTTACTTATATGAAAAATACGGATCTGTCAAAGCTCCGGTATTGGGGCATATGGTAATGAATCTTGTTTCAATTGCAGCTACAGAAACGGCTGCCTATGAATGGATGATGCAGCAGCCTATGAGGATCGGTATTATTACGGTTGTATGTGCAGCAGCGGCGTCCAGTATATTTGTGCTGATACAGCGCATTGATGAGAAACCGGTTCAGCCGTCAGTTTAAATGTTACGGAAATATTACAAAAAATTAAAAAAGTATTGCAAAAATATAAATTTTAATTTATATTAAATGTATGGGAGGGGAAACACAGCAACAGGAAACAGACATAGCAGATAATTGAAAAGGGACAGAATTAAGATGAACAGAATAGGAAGAACACTGCTGATGACAGCATTAGCCAGTTTTTTAGCCACGACATCGGTACTTGCTGCACCGTCGGCTGCAGAGCTGGAAGAGAAAAAAGAGGCAGCTACAGAAGAGGCAGAGTCCTTGCAGGAACAGTTGACAGAGCTTATTACCAAGATCGGATCAATGGAAGAACAGCTGATCAAGACCGGAGAGAAGATCATACAGGCCGAGGAAGATTTGGAGGAAGCCGAGAAAAAAGCAGAAGAACAATATGATTCTATGAAACTTAGGATCAAATATATGTATGAAAGCGGAGAGTTAAGTTCTCTGGAAACCCTTATATCGGCAAAAGACTTTTCAGATCTGGTTAACAAAGCGGAATATGTTCAGAATGTTCATACATATGACCGGCAAAAGCTGGAAGAACTGGAACAAACAGAAGCAGAAATAAAAGATCTGAAGGAAACTCTGGAGACAGAGCAGAAAAAGCAGCAGGATATGCAGGAACAATATGAGCAGGAGGAAGAAAACCTGAATGCGACTCTGACAGAGAAGAAAGCAGAGATTGCTGACTTTGACGAGCAGATTGCAGCAGCAGCTGAGGCGGCGGCACAGGAAGCGGCGCAAAGAGAGGCCGAGGCAGCAGCGGCAGCAGAACAGGAGGAATCCGGCGAAAGTGACAGTTCACAGCAGGATGAGTCTGACAACAGCACATCCTCTGAAAATACATCCGACGGTACAGAGTCGGGCGGCAGCTCTTCGTCGGGAAGCAGTTCCTCATCGGGAAGCAGTTCCTCGTCAGGAAGTTCCTCCTCTTCGGGAAATACTTCTGTGGCACAGGCAATTGTAAATGCAGCTTACAGCCAGTTGGGAGTTTCTTATGTATATGGCGGTTCCACTCCGGGATCTGCCCTGGATTGTTCCGGGCTTGTGCAGTACTGCCATTCTGTTGCGGGAATTTCTCTTCCGAGAACTTCTTATGCACAGGGTGGATGCGGAGTGGCAGTAACGGATCCGCAGCCGGGAGACATTGTGTGTTATGGAAGCCATGTAGGAATTTACATTGGCGGAGGGAAAATGATACATGCTCCGAAACCGGGAGATGTTGTAAAAATTGCCAGTGTTTACGGATCTCCGTGGTACAGGAGATGCTGGTAATCCGGTGAACATAAAGCTGAAAGCAGGAAGGCAGTAAAAAGAATTGCCTTCTTGTTTTTATTTCTTGGAAAATTTGTTGAAATTGCAGAAAAATTGTTGTATTCTTATTGTGTATAAATATAAATCAGGGTAATGGCGCTTCCGCAAAAGAGCGCGAAACAGACAGAAGTTAACAGCATACAGATAGAGATAAGGTGGGAGAGTATGAAGAAAAAAATAGTACAGGCAACTGTCACGGCGATGCTGGTCAGCTCCATGGTAGTATGTCCTGTTTTTGCAGAACCATCCATAGATGATCTGAAAGATAATAAAGCAGCTGTGGAAGGGGAAGTGACATCTCTGCAGAGTCAGTTGACAAGCATTCTTGACAAGATCAACACACTGGAAAGTGATCTTTCAAAAAAGCAGGAAGAGATTGAAAAGGCCAATGTCGATCTGGAAGAAGCTATTGTGCAGCAGCAAAAGCAATTTGCAGATATGAAAAAACGAATCCAGTATATGTATGAAGCGGGAAATGGAAATGAATTGGAGATCCTTCTCTCCGCGGAAAATTTTTCGGATTTGATCAATAAAGCAGAATACATACAAAATGTACATGAGTATGATAAAGAAAAGCAGGCGGAATGTGAAGCTACAACAAAGAAGATAGAAGAGCTGTCCGCCACACTGCAGGAAGAGGCAGAGTCTCTGGAAAAAATGCAGGTACAGTTGGAAGAGGACAAGACTTCCCTTAATACGATGATAGATGGGAAACAGTCAGAGATTGCCCAGCTGGATGCCAGCATCCAGGAGGCGGTGGCAGCCCAGAAAGCAGAAGAGGAAAAACGTCAGCAGGAAGCAGCGCAGGCAGCAGCGGCCCAGGAGGCTGAAGAAAATAGCAACCAGTCCCAGCAGGGAAATAATTCCGCCGGAAACGAAAACAGCAACAGCGGATCAAACGGAGGAGGATCCGGAAGTTCATCAGGCGGAGGAAATGCATCGATTGTGCCGCCGCAGGGGACAGACGGAGCGGCAGTTGTGGCGTATGCAAGACAATTTCTCGGAAATCCTTATGTACTGGGAGGTAACAGCCTGACAAATGGAATTGACTGTTCCGGGTTTACCCAGCAGATTTATGCAAAGTTCGGAGTCAGTCTTGGAAGGACGGACAGTTCACAGGCTTATGCGGGAGTGGAAGTACCGCTTTCACAGGCACAGGCGGGAGACCTTCTGGTGTATTACGGACATGTAGGCATCTACAATGGAACCGGGGGGATCATCCATGCATCAGCTCCCGGAGTAGGTATCGTAGAGTGGAGTGACTGCACTTACAGGCAGATCCGCAGTGTCAGAAGAGTTCTGTAGTAAAATATCAATGAAGAGAGAAAAATGATCATGAAAGTGCCGGAAAGCCAGAAAAATGCTTGCATCCGGCACTTTTTTATGGTATTATATTCAAGTCGCAAAAAAACACGCATATGTCTGCCTGTAAAGGTGCCTAAGCCTTTTTGATGGATTACAGGATGAAAGGCCGGTCTTACGGGAAATGCAATGTGCGGAAGTAACAAAACCAAATGGAGGAAAGAAACATGAGTGTTATTTCAATGAAGCAACTTTTAGAAGCAGGTGTTCATTTCGGACATCAGACAAGAAGATGGAACCCTAAGATGGCTCCGTACATCTACACAGAGAGAAATGGTATCTATATTATTGACCTTCAGAAATCTGTAGGAAAAGTAGATGAAGCATATCAGGCAATTTCCGATATCGCAGCAGAAGGCGGAACAATCCTGTTTGTAGGAACAAAGAAACAGGCACAGGACGCTATCAAAACAGAAGCAGAGCGCTGCGGTATGTTCTATGTAAATGAGAGATGGCTGGGCGGAATGCTCACAAACTTCAAGACAATCAAGAGCAGAGTAAACCGTCTGAAAGAAATCGAAGCAATGGCGGAAGACGGAACATTTGACGTACTGCCGAAGAAGGAAGTTATTCAGCTGAAGAAAGAGTGGGAGAAACTGGAGAAAAACCTTGGCGGAATCAAAGAAATGAAGAGACTGCCGGATGCAATTTTCATCGTTGACCCGAAGAAAGAAAGAATCTGCGTTCAGGAAGCACATACACTTGGCATTCCGCTTATCGGTATTGCAGATACAAACTGTGATCCGGAAGAGCTGGATTATGTAATTCCAGGAAATGACGATGCAATTCGTGCAGTAAAACTGATCGTTTCCAAGATGGCAGATGCTGTTATCGAGGCAAATCAGGGAGAAACAGGTTACGAAGAAGAATATGCAGAAGGTGAAGAAGCTTACGAAGAGCAGGCTGAAGAAGCTGCAGAAACAGTGGAAGCTTAATTAAAAACCCCTTGTATAAATAAGATTTCGACGGAGGAATGAAAAATGGCAGTTACAGCTAGTATGGTAAAAGAATTAAGAGAACTGACAGGCGCCGGAATGATGGACTGCAAGAAAGCTCTTAATGAAACAAATGGAAATATGGATGAGGCGATCGAATACCTGAGAAAGAACGGTGAGGCAAAGGCAGTGAAGAAAGCCGGAAGAATTGCCGCTGAAGGTATTGTAATGGCAGAAGTAAAAGATGACAAAACAGCAGCAATTGTTGAAGTGAATTCAGAGACAGACTTCGTTGCAAAGAATGCTGATTTCCAGGCATTTGTAAAAGCTGTTGTTGATCAGGCAATTGCATCAGAGTCCAAAGATATGGATGCATTCATGGCAGAGGCATGGAACGAAGACGCTTCCAAGACAGTAAAAGATGTTCTGACAGAGAAAATTTCTGTTATCGGAGAGAACTTAAGCATCAGAAGATTTGAAAAGATCGTATCTGACGGATGTGTCGTAGCATATATCCATGGCGGCGGACGTATCGGTGTTCTCGTAGAGGCGGAAACAGATGTCGTAAACGATGAGATCAAGACATGCCTGAAGAATGTAGCTATGCAGGTTGCAGCTATGTCTCCGAAGTATGTATCCCGTGAGGAAGTTTCACAGGAATACATTGATCATGAGAAAGAGATCCTGCTTGCACAGGCTAAACTGGAGAATCCGAACAAACCGGAGAACATCATTGAGAAAATGATCATCGGACGTCTCAACAAAGAGATGAAAGAGATCTGTCTGTTAGACCAGGTATATGTTCAGGACGGTGACCTTACAGTTGCAAAATATGTAGAGAAGGTTGCAAAAGAGAACGGCGCTAACATGACTGTTAAGAAATTCGTTCGTTTCGAGACCGGAGAAGGAATCGAGAAGAAGGAAGAGGATTTCGCAGCAGAAGTTGCAAAACAGATGGGAAACTAATTTATCATCGTAGGACTGGTAAAAGCGAATTAAATAAGGTATTTAAGCGGTTTCTGGCTATTTTGACAAGTGTTATAAACTACTGTAAAATCTCACAAAATATCGTGCTATTTTGGGTACAGATTGGGTAGGGCATTGGGTAAAGAAATTTACCCAACCTCTTAACGAGGAATTTGCTTGTTGTTTAAAATAGAAAGGGAACGCTGTGAATGTTGAGGGTGTATTGTATTTTGCAATACACCCTTAAATTTTTGGGAAAAATAATGTTAAAAACTAGGAAATGTGTTAGAATGAAAGAAATAAACAAATTAGAATTTGAAAGGATGTTAAAAATATGGTAGATGAAGTGGTATTAGGGAATGTTATGGTTGATTGTGATGATGAAAGAAAATTGCAAAGATTCTATGGAGAATTATTAGGTTGGGAAATGTGTGAACTATTTGCAAGACCGGCTGTCCGTAGTTCTTCGGGGATTGTTTTTTTGTTTATTGAGGAAAAAGATTATGTTCCTCCTGTATGGCCAGAAGATACAGGAAAACAACAAAAACAGATGCATTTTGATTTTCAGGTTGATAATGTTGCAGAAATGGTTAAGAAAGCGGAATCATTGGGAGCGAAGAAAGCGGAAAGTCAATTTGGAGGAAATGATTTTGTAACCATGTTTGATCCGGCAGGACATCCGTTTTGTTTATGCCGGAAGTGACAATTCCAGTTTGTAGCAGACAGTTTTGGCAGGACTGTCTGCTTTTCCTTTTCAATCATAATTGATAGTAGTGGTATAGAATGGCTCGTATCCGTTGTGAAAAGACCATTTAGAGTAGTATAGATTGATTGTAAGGATAGTGGGAGTTCCGTTGATTTGATTATGTTCTGCTTCGATTTCCGCTACCACTTCATCAGTATTCCAGTATTGATATACGATAACTTGTAATTCGGTATCACGATTAGCCCTATTACTGAATGACATACTGTTAAATACAAGATAATCGGGCAAGCTAATGTAAGAGAGAACGCCTGCAAGCAAGATTAGAATAATAGTGACAAATAATAATTTCTTTTTCATTTTGACATACCTCTGTTTCTATATAGTTATAAGGATAACTATATAGTACCTCACTATATAGTGAATTACTACATAAAGATTTATTGAATATACTTTTATGTAGAGGTGAGGAAATGAAGTACGGACATTTAGAACTTCACATAGAGGAACTGCTGAAAGAAAAAGGAATTAGTAAGAATACCATTTGTAAGGAATTGGATATACCGAGGTCTAACTTTAATCGTTATTGCAGAAATGAATTTCAAAGATTAGACGCACAACTAATCTGTAAACTGTGCAGTTACTTGGATTGTGGAATAGAAGAATTGATAGAGTATGTGAAAGAATGAGAGCCTGTCGGATTGGAGAAAATTCGTATAGGCTTTTGTTGTGTCAAGAAATAGAGAAAATGTAGTGAGGTCAAGGAACAAGGCGAAGCCGATACGCCGTAGGGCAGTCCTTGACGGAACGAACACAGCCAACAGAACCATGATACAGCAGAGGACTTGAAAGGTCAGAAACCTTGCAAGTCCTCTTGTCGTATGACGGGCATGCCGTCAGTCTGTGGTGAAAGTCCACAAGGGGCGTAGTTGCCAACGAACCCCATAGCGACTCCCAAGGTTTACATCGTGAGATGTGGGCGAGAAGAAGGGATAGCGAAATCGTAGCCTGACGAACAGAAACCTGATATAAGGCGTACATGGCGGATAAGCTGACTACAGACAGTGAAGTCCAAAAGGCAACCGTAACCCATGTGCGTAGATCAGGCAGGTAGATGAGGAAAGACTGGCAGGCTTATCCCGTGAGGTCTCACAGGCTGTGAAACCCGCAGTAGTAACAACGAACTGTGAGAAGTCAGCAGAGGCCGTAGTAGGCAAAGCCCTGGAATGGGAAGTGCTGAAGGGCTGAACAATGTAACCGTGTAATCAAATGTATGCTCCATGGAATACCTGACGGCAGGAGGGGCGAAACGTAAATGAGCAGGTACTGCACAACCTAGGGCAAATCCATGGAAACGGAAAGGAGAAAGCACACAAGGCAATGTCAGAACTGTTGGAAAAGATACTGTCCAAAGATAACATGAACACTGCATACAAAAGAGTCTGTGCCAATAAGGGCGCAGGAGGGGTGGATGAGGTAACAGTCGAAGAACTTGGCGATTATATCAAAGAGAATTGGGAAAGTATCAGGAATCAAATCAGGAACAGGGAGTACAAGCCCCAGCCAGTCAGGAGAGTGGAGATCCCTAAGCCAAACGGCGGAATGAGAAAACTGGGAATCCCAACTGTAATGGATCGGGTAATCCAGCAAGGCATCGTGCAGGTGATAAGCCCCATGTGTGAGCCTTTGTTTTCGGAATGGAGCTACGGCTTCAGACCGAACCGGAGCTGTGAAATGGCAATCAGACAGCTGCTTGTATACCTAAACGAGGGATATGAGTGGATAGTAGATATCGACTTGGAGAAATTTTTCGATAACGTACCGCAGGACAAGTTGATGAGTCTGGTTCACAAGATTATCAACGATGGCGATACAGAATCCTTAATTCGCAAGTATCTAAAAGCAGGAGTTATGACGCCACAGGGATACGAGGAAACCAAACTCGGAACCCCACAGGGCGGAAATCTATCACCATTGCTGTCAAACATCATGCTGAATGAATTGGATAAGGAACTGGAGAGGAGAGGACTCCGGTTCACAAGATACGCAGATGACTGTGTCATAGCGGTCAAAAGCGAATCGAGTGCCAAAAGAGTGATGCGGACGGTATCAGACTGGATACAGAGGAAACTGGGGTTAAAGGTCAATATGACCAAAACGCACATCACAAGACCATCAAAGTTGAAGTATCTTGGATTTGGATTCTACAAGGACAGTAAGACAAAAGAATGGAAATGCAGACCCCATCAGGACTCTGTGAAGAAGTTTAAAGACAGACTGAAAGAACTGACCTGTAGAAAAATGCCGGGGACAGTCACGAGCAAGATTGAGAAAATCAATCAGGCGACAAGAGGATGGATTAATTACTATGCCCTTGGTTCCATGAAAACAGCGATGATAAAGATAGACGCACATTTAAGAACAAGAATCAGAGTTATCATCTGGAAACAGTGGAAAGTGCCGAAGAAACGGCAATGGGGACTGCAGAAACTTGGAATCGGAAAAGACCTTGCAAGACTGACAGCGTATTGTGGAGACCGCTATTACTGGGTAGTGACTAAGACATGCGTTGTCAGGGCAATCTCTAAAGAAGTATTAGCCAGAGCAGGGCTTGTAAGCTGTTTTGACTATTACAATGAGCGACATGCTTTGAAGTTACGTTGAACCGCCGTATGCCGAACGGCATGTACGGTGGTGTGAGAGGGGAGAGAAAATCTCCCCTACTCGATTATAAATATATTGACATTAAATATTACATATGTAATAATTAGAAACAAAATATAACACTTTAAAAAGGAGGACGCTGTAAAAAGGAGGAATAACATGGACGAAATATCAAATGCAAACGAAATCATTTGGCTATTTCTGGGAACGGTACTGTACTATTTGCTTACCGCTGCATTTTCTTTGGGAATATGGGCGGAAAGTGAAAGGATATCAAAGATTTTCTATTTGGCAAATGTTTTGTCAGCCGCTGTCATTTCATTTTGTAATGTTGAAATTGCTTTTGTTTCTGCTGCATATGAGCCTGAGTTTTTAAAAATTTTAGCCTATGGAAAAGCGTTCACCATACTGGAGGTTATTCTGCTTTGCGGAAGCATGATATTTCAAAAACGAAAGCACAAAATACTGCGGAATATATTGCTTAATATTTCAACGATAGGCGGTTTGGCTTTGTTTACTTATCTGATGCAGATGAAATATTAGACAAGATCAGATTGAAAAGGAGGGTATTCGGATATGCTGGATCAAAATTTGAAAGATCAGATTCAATATGCTTATAAACGGATGAAACATGGAAGAATAAAGGGATTTCTGCTGTGTTGGGTTATTTATGTATTCATGGGCGGAATTGTCAGCCTGTTCCTTGGAAATCCCTTTCCGCATAAGGAAAGTGTTTTCTTTTTTTCGATATGGGATCCTGGCTGGATCTATACATGGGCAGATACACGTCCCTATCTGTTAGTGATTTTTACCGCTGTAGGAATTGTTTTGTCGTTTATAGGATTGTCCGGTATGATCCTGAGGGATTTGGCAAAGATCGATCAAGTCATCCTTCAGCAGTGTGATGCGGAAACCTATCTGAAGGCAATGGAATACGGGGTAGCTTATGGAAAAAGTCTTAAATGCAAGGGTTTTCAAACATCCGTTTTTATGATACTGCAGCAGAGATTGGCTACAGCGCTGATCGTCAATGGAAAATTGGAAGAAAGCAGACAGTTTTTAACGGAAGAATGGATTGGAAAGAAGAGCAGCAGACTATATAAGAAGATAGTTATGAATCTGGACCTTGCCGAGGCCTATCACCATGGGGACGCTGGTAAATTTAATGAACTGTTTCAAAATGCGGATCTCGCATTTAAAAAGAATAAACTATTTGCTGCCGAGCAAATGTTTCTGGAACAGAAATATGAGCAGACGGCAGCATTTCTAAAAACATATAAAGCAAAGAACCCTTATAATGAAGTGTTAAGGAAGTATCTGCTGGGTATGTGTTTTGATAAAACAGGAGAGCAGCAAATGGCAGAAGACTGTATGCAGTTTGTAGCGGCTCGCGGGAATACGATGCCCTGCCGGAAGAGGGCGCAGGAATGGATCTTAGCCAATGTGCCAAAGGTTTAAGTCGGAGAGAATGGATAGAGTGATTTCTGCAGCGCTGCTTCCGGCAGCATTGTTTTCTGACTGAATATTAGTGGCAAAGAAATAGGTATTTTCCGGCGTTTCAGCGAAACCGATAAACCAGCCGCTGATGTCCTGCCCGTCTACATTTCCGGTTCCTGTTTTGCCATAAAGAGTTCCGGCAGGAGAAGAAGAAAGCCGGAGGCTGTCTTTTACAGCCTGTATATTTTCAGGATCAAAACCAAAGGTGTTATGGTAAAAGGCGTTCAACAATTCGACCTGCTCTACAGGAGATATTTTCAGAGCGGATTCCAGCCAATAGGATGAAATATCACTTCCGATCGTTTCATTTCCGTATCCGACTCTCCGTATGTAGGATTGAATGGTCTCCCTGCCCATCTGATTATCGAGAGTCTCAAAATACCAATTGACAGAACCGGACATTGCTGTTTGCAGGGTCTGATCCTGTTCCCAGGCATCAAAAGGATAATCCTTATGATCCCATGCAAGCAGAGATTGATCTGGTGTGATAATGCCTTCTTCAAGGGCAAACAGCGCATCATAAACTTTGTAGGTCGAATTTGGAGCTGTCCGTGTTGCAGCCATATCCATATTGTAAATGCTCCATTGATCGCCGGTTAAATTGTACAGAACAAAACTTCCGTCATACTGTTCAAAATAGTCAGATAGATCTAACTCCGATATGCGTTCTCCGGAAGTATCCCACTGATACTGATCATCGGCCGCTGCATAGGAGGACAGCACAGGGGTAATGCCGACAAAAAGTGCAGCTGTGAAAGCGAAAAGAACCATACTCTGCAACCTTTTGGAAGAAGAGGGCTTTTTGTAAGCTGCAATGTTGCGAATCCGCTGTTCCAACTGTTTTATTGTCCCGCCCAGGCTGCTTGAAAAAGGAAAAGGAGAAAGGGAGATCTTCTCCGCAAAATTGATTAGTGTATAACCGTAATCCTGATAAGAATCCGCATGCAGCATATTTAATACGGCGCTGTCACAGGCAACCTCACGGTCATTTCTCATTGCTCTTGCAGCAAGCCAGATAAGCGGATTGAACCAGTAGAAAATCTGGGCCGCCAGGAACAGAGCATTCGACAGATTATCTTTATGCCGATAGTGCTGTAATTCATGTAGCAGCATGTAACGTATCTTTTCGGGCTCATAATCCGTGATCAGGCGGATGGGGAGATAAATGCGCGGTCTGATCCATCCGGTGATGACAGGAGACTTCAAAAAAGCAGTACTGTAAATCGGAATCGCTCTGGTTATGTGCAGTTCTTCCAGGCAGCTTTTATACAGTTTTCGCACTTCATGATTTTGCAGAGGCAGCGCAGATTTTTTTATTCTGTACAGGCTAAGGGAAGAGCGGAGAACCAGTAGAATCATTGCCAGAATGCCGATGATCCAGATTCCAAAGAGTATCGTTCCGACCACAGAAGGAATCCTGCTGCTGACAGACACAGTAAAGTCATTCATCCACCCGGAGGCTGTTTCAGGTGAAGTGAATGTATCTGCAGCAGCAACAGTATTGTTGAAGGGGGCGGTTCTATCATTAAAGTCCATAAACCATGAAAATATCCGATCGGACCGGACTGGAAGGAAGGGAACCGCCATCAGGCACAGGGGCAGAAACCACAGATTGTATTGTGTCCGGCTGGTTAAGCGGGATTTCCATATTTTTTTCAATAAGAATAAAATACCGATCATGCCGCTGATCAATACATTACAGATGAAAAAACGTATGATAAAGTCAGTCATAAAACCTTCTCCTTAATCAGAGTTTTTGGACAGGATGGAACGTAAATTGCAAAGTTCTGTTTCTGACAGTTGGTTGTTTTCCAAATATGACGAGAGCATTGTACTGATATTTCCGTCATAGAAACGGTTCAGGAACGAATTGCTCTGTTGATTGATATATTCGTTTTCTTCTACGAGAGGGGTATAAACAAATACACGACCCTGTTTTTCGTAAGTCAAAGCGCCCTTTGTCACAAGACGTTTTATAAGCGTCTGGATTGTTTTCGCACTCCATGAAGTAGTCTTCAGTAGGCGATCTGTTATTTCATTTGTGCTGATAGGGGCAAATTTCCATACTATTTTCATAACTTCAAACTCAGCTTCAGAGATCTGTGGTAATACAGACATAATTATTCCTCCTATGAATCTTACATATGTAATAAAAATATTATAGTACGTTCCAGTGTGTTAGTCAAATCAATGAAGATGCGGATGGCTGGGGCAAAACTTATAAAGTGTTGAGAAGAAAGAAAAATGATAGTATTATTTTAATAAATAGGAAAAATACAGAAGAAAAAGGAGGAACACCGTTGTACTTCTCATATGGCAAAACCGAAGTAGAATACCTGAAAGGCAGAGATAAAATCTTAGGTGAGATCATAGATAAAATCGGCCCCATTGAGCGCAAAGTGGATACGGATTTATTTTCATCTGTTGTCCATCACATTATCGGACAGCAGATTTCCACAAAAGCCCAGGAGACGATCTGGAGACGAATGCAGGAAGGGCTTGGCAGCATCCAGGCAGAAAACATTGCAGCGGCAGATGTTTCCGACCTGCAGTCTTTTGGGATCACATTCCGTAAAGCGGAATATATCAAAGATTTTGCAAAAAAGGTGGAGAGCGGGGAGTTTGATCTGGACAGCATTTCCCATATGTCTGATGAGGAGTCAGTCAGGCAGCTGGCGTCTCTGAAAGGGATCGGTGTATGGACGGCTGAAATGATCCTTTTGTTCTGCCTCCAGCGCCCCGATATTTTCAGTTATGATGATCTGGCGATCCAGAGGGGGCTGAGAATGGTCTATCATCACAGAAAAATAGATAGGAAGCTATTTGAAAAATACCGCAGACGATTCAGCCCCTGCTGCAGCGTTGCAAGTCTTTACCTCTGGGCTGTGGCAGGAGGCGCCATCCCCGGTATGAAGGATTATGCGCCAAAAAAGAAATGACAGGAAATGGAGGGATCATATGCAGTACATCAGTCATTACAGATCACCGCTGGGTGACATTCTTCTGGCGGCAGACCAAAGCTGCCTGACAGGATTGTGGTTTGAGGGGCAGAAATATTTTGCCCTTCATCTGGATAAAGAGCGGGAAGAAAAAGAAATTCCGGTCTTTGAGAAAACGAAGCAGTGGCTTGATCTTTACTTTTCAGGGAAAGAGCCTGACTTCACAGTGCCCCTTCGGTTCATTGGGACGGACTTCCAGAAGGAAGTATGGGAGATCCTTTGTTCCATTCCCTATGGACAGACCATGACTTATGGGGAAATTGCAGGAAAGCTTGCTGAAAAAAGAGGGAAAAAGAGCATGTCGGCCCAGGCGGTAGGCGGCGCTGTGGGACATAATAAAATTTCTATTCTTGTTCCCTGCCACCGGGTTGTGGGAAGCGACGGCAGCCTGACAGGATATGCAGGCGGGATTGAGAAAAAAGTGAAACTGCTGACATTGGAGAAGGCGGACATGAAGTCTTTCTTCCTTACCAAAAAAGGAACGGCGCTGTAAGCGCCGTTTTCTCATTTAATAGGAAATTTTGTTCCCTAAGGCTATGGCAGAAAAATAGTTTAAAAATTGTTTAAGAAATCCCGGAGTGATGTTTAGGATAATGTGCTACTGTCTAATATGTAAAAATAGAAACAGGAGGCAAAAGAAACGATGAAAGAGCAATTGTCAGGTTTATCTGCTCTCCAGGTGGCAGAGCGCCGGGAACGGGGAGAGGGTGAAAGCGAAAGCGGGAAGATTACAAAGAGCAGGGGACAGATCGTCCGGGGAAATTTATTTACTCTGTTTAATTTTCTGAACTTTCTGATAGCAGGACTTCTTTTTGCAGTCGGGGCATATTCCAACATGCTGTTTATCGGCATTATCATTTTAAACATTATGATCGGGATTTTTCAGGAACTGAAGGCGAAAAAGCTGGTAGATGAACTGTCTATCCTGAACCGTCCGCAGATCTGTGTCCGCAGAGATAACGAAGAAATGCTTGTGGAGCCGGAAGAAGTTGTGAAAGATGATCTGGTGGTGCTGGAGAGCGGAAATCAGATCTGTTATGATGCTGTTGTAATAGATGGTATGCTGGAAGTAAATGAATCGCTGCTTACAGGAGAAAGTGATGCGGTGGTGAAAGAAACTGGTTCAGAACTGTTTTCCGGAAGCTCTGTCATTTCGGGAAAGGCCTATGTAAGAGTGATACATGTAGGTGACAGCAATTATGCAACGAAACTTGCAAACGAGGTAAAAAAGGAAAAGCAGGTTCAATCAGAACTTTTAGGATCAATGAGAAAAGTGACCCACTTTACCAGCTTTTTGATCATTCCGCTGGGAATCCTTCTTTTTGTGGAAGCGTTTTTCTTCCGGAATACGCCGGTGAATGAAGCGGTATTATCTTCGGCGGCAGCCTTGCTTGGCATGCTTCCGAAGGGATTGGTGCTTTTGATCTCTGTTTCTTTAGCGGCAGGTGTGATCCGTCTGGCCAAAATGAAAATTCTTGTCCAGAATATTTATTCTCTGGAGACGCTTGCCCATGTAGATACCCTCTGCCTGGATAAGACAGGGACCATCACAGACGGAAATCTGAAAGTTTGCACAGTAATTCCAGTGAGCATATTTCCGGAAGGAGAAGTAGACAGGCTGATAGGGTCTTATATGGCGGCCTGTGATGATAATAATGTTACTTTTCGTGCATTAAAGGAAAGATTCAAGGAGGATCCGGTTTATCAGCCGGTGTATAAAATTCCGTTTTCATCCAAAAGAAAATGGGGCAGTGTAAGTTTTCAGGGAGCAGGCACAGTATTTGTAGGAGCGCCTGAGAAGCTCATGGGAAATCTTTCCAGAAATCTGGAAGAAGAAATGAGGAAGGGACGCCGCCTGATCGTGATCGGATATACCGGAAGCATATGGAAAAACGACCAGGAGCTGCCGGAACAGATCCGTTCTCTTTACGGCGTGGTTCTGGAGGATACGATCCGTCCTCATGCGAAAGAAACTCTTAAATTTTTCCGAAAAGAAGGAGTAGATGTAAAGATTATTTCCGGTGATCATGTGACTACAGTATCGCAGATTGCAAGGAGAGCAGGACTTCGCCGGTGGAAGGAAGCGGTTGACCTTTCAGAATACCCGGATGAGATTGATTATGACAGACTCTGCGAGACATGTTCTGTTTTTGCAAGGGTGACGCCGAAACAAAAGCAGGAGATCATAAAGGCGTTGAAGCGTCAGGGACATCAGGTGGCTATGACGGGGGATGGAGTGAATGACCTCCTGGCTCTTCGGGAAGCAGACTGTTCGATTGCTGTTGCGGACGGCAGCGACGCCAGCCGGCAGATTTCCCAGGTGGTGCTGCTTAATTCGGATTTCACCCACCTTCCGCAGGTTGTGATGGAAGGAAGGAAAGTCATACATCATGTAACAAGAACTGCACAGGTATTTTTTATTAAAACAATTTATTCTGTACTGGTGTCCTTTTTATGCCTTTTTACCAATCAGGCATTTCCCTTTATACCGATACAGATTACTTTAATTGATGCCTGTATTGAGGCTTATCCATCCTTTTTTACAATCGTGGAATCCAATACAAGGCAGATACATGGAAGATTTTTGCCTTCTGCCCTTACCCATGCGGCGCCTTTTGGCATAACGGTGACAGCGATGATCGCCCTGACAAATTTTCTTGCGCCGCTTTCAGCTTCCGAACAGCAGACGGTAATGTATCTGCTTTTAATATTGATTTCCATGTCGGCAGTAGTAAAAAGCTGTATTCCTTTCAGTCCCCTGAGAGCCTTTTTGTGCGTGACTATGGTACTGGGGACCTTTGGGGCGATTCTTCTTTTACCGTCTCTGTTTGAAGTTCAGCCTGTTTCGGCAGGAATGGGAATTTATATTCTGGCCGGGATCATTGCTGCTATTTTCCTGATTATGTTGTTGGAGGGCATTACTTACAGATTTGGGGACAGAGTGGAAAAAGAAAGAAATCTGCGTTATGATTAGAAGAAAAGAAAGAAGAAAAGAGGCTAAAACATGTCTTTGAAAAAAAGAATGTTTCGTTCTAATATGAAAATTTTATTTACTGCCCTCATCTGTTTGATGCTGATTATTATGACGGTATTGATCATTTTTGAGGATGCGTTGGAAGGCCAGATTTATAAGATCAGTCAGACTAAGATAGACGGCAATGCGGGAAGTGTAATGCGTGCGGTGGAGATGGAAGATACAAGGAATGCTGAAGATCTTCAAAGCAAAGTAAAACAGTGGGATTATTATGCGGCTGTCATTGCTGACGGAAAGATATTGTCCGGTAATCGGAGCGGTCAAATGAGCGATCTGGCGGAGTTCTTTCAGGAACAGGATAATCAAAGCGGCCGGACAGAACTGTTTGCATTTCAGAAGGCAACTGTGATAGGGAAATATCTTCCGGACCAGGGCGCATATCTGGTGGCGGCCCATTTTCCGGAGGGAAATTGGATCACCGCATCTTTAAACAGTTCCTTCTATGCATTTCTGGGGGCGGTATTTCTGGCAGGAACCGTAGGGATTGCGATTTTGCTTTTCCTGGCTTCCTTTTTTACCAGAAGGATGAACAGGGTTGTTATGGAGCCGATCGAACTGTTAGTGGAAGGAGCCGAGCGGATCAAGAGCGGAAATCTGCAGGAAAATATTCATTATAAAGGAGAAGCGGAATTTGAGCATGTATGCCAGACATTCAATGAAATGCAGAAAACCATTTTAGAAGACCGGAAAGAGAGAGCAAGGACAGAAAGAGCCAGAACGGATATGGTGACGGGAATTTCTCATGATCTCAGGACACCCCTTACGTCGATACAGGGATATATTAAAGGAGTTCTGGATAAAGTGGCAGATACAGAAGAGAAGAAGATAATGTATCTGAAAACAGCTTATGAGTCTACAGAAGAAATGAATATCCTTCTGCAGAAACTTTTTGACTTCTCACGGATGGAAAGTGGTCAGATGCCTTTTCACATGGTAAAAGCTGACCTTGCGGAATATGCGGCGGCTTATGTGGCGCAAAAAGACGCGGTAACAGATTCTGCTGTAGCGGAGATTTCTATGCATAAACAGGCAGAGTATATGCCGGAGATTTCGATGGATGTGGAGCAGGTCAGAAGGATTCTGGACAATCTTTTAGAAAACAGTATAAAATATGCAGAAGTTACACCGGTACGAGTGGAAGTGTCGGTAAAAGAAATGGAAAAAGAAGTCTGTCTTTCATGGAAGGACAATGGAAAAGGCGTACCGGAAGAAAAACTGGAAAGAATATTTGAGAGTTTTTACCGGTGTGATGAGGCAAGAAAAGAGAAAGGCAGCGGTGTGGGACTTTATGTGGTAAAATATATCATGGAACGGCATAACGGGTCTGTTCAGGCGGAAAATGACAATGGACTGAGGATCAGTCTGCATTTTCCGAAGACTGATGAAGAGAGTCCGGATATTCGGTGATGGAGGAATAAGATAAAAGCAGGAGGAGAGCAGATGGCGAAAATACTGATTGCAGAAGATGACAGAAAGATTGCAGAGCTGGAAAGGGACTATCTGGAGAGCAGCGAATATGAAACAGTTATTGTAGAAAATGGAAATCAGGTCATTCCGGAATTGAAGAAGGGAGGGTATGATCTGGTTTTGTTGGATATTATGCTTCCGGGATGTGACGGGTATGAAATATGCCGCAGGGTAAGAGATGAAACTGACATTCCGATCCTGATGGTAACTGCGCGTGCGGAGGCAGTAGATGTAATACGGGGACTCGGATTGGGGGCAGACGATTATATCATAAAACCGTTTGATCCGTTTCAGCTTGTAGCAAGGGTGCGATCTCATTTGAAAAGATATACCCGACTGACTACAGGGAAAGGGGAAAAAAGCAGCGAAAGAATCCGGATAAAGGATCTTGTGATCGAGACAAAGACCTGGAAGGTCTGGAAGGAGGGGGAAGAATTGAAACTTCCGCACCGGGAGTTTGAACTTTTGCGTTTTCTGGCAGAAAATCCTAATATTGTATTTTCGAAAGAAGAACTCTTTGAAAAAATATGGGGATTTGACTATGTGTCAGATGCGGCTACCGTATCGGTTCATATTAACCGGATCCGAGAGAAGATCGAAGATGATCCATCTGATCCTCAATACATAAAAACAATATGGGGAGTCGGGTATCGGTTCGAAGAACCAAAATAGGACTGAAAGGAAGGGCAAAGATGGACTGGATGAGCAAAGTGCTCTCGGGAACAAAAGATCTGCTGAAATGCAAGGATCATGTCCTGGTGGGGATAGATGGCAGGTGTGCGGCCGGAAAGACTACATTTGCGGCCGGGCTGCAGCGAAAAGAAGGCTGCAGTGTGATTCATATGGATGACTTCTTTCTGCGTCCGGAACAAAGGACGCGAGAACGATTAGAGTGTCCGGGCGGAAATGTGGACTATGAACGTTTTCGGGAAGAGGTTATGGAACCGCTGATAAAAGGTGAAAAATGTTTTTACAGACCTTACGACTGTCATCTGCAGACGTTTGGAAAGGCAAAATGCATAGAACCGGGACGGCTGACGGTCGTGGAAGGATCTTATAGCTGTCATCCTGCTTTGTGGAACTATTATGACCTCCATGTTTTTATGACAATTGATCCGGCTTTGCAGATGCAGAGGATTGAAAAACGGAATAGAGAAAAGGTCAGAGATTTTCAGGAAAAATGGATTCCTTTGGAGGAAAAGTACTTTTCTGCATGCAGAACAGAAGAAATGTGCGAGATAAAAATTTCTGATTTTATTTTGAATGAAACAAATTGAGGAGAAGGAAAGGAAGAGTAAAAATGAAGGGAAGACAAATAATTTTCAGCCCTACAGGAGGAACGAAAAAAGTAGCGGATCTTCTTGCAGGAGAATGGAATCTGAAAAGAGAGGCGGTCGATCTGACAGATCCTTCTGTGGATTTTGGAAGTATTTCCGTGGAAAAAGAAGAGCTGACGCTTATTGCGGTGCCGTCCTATGGCGGACGTGTTCCAGCGCTTGCAGCAAAACGGTTCCGTCAGATCAAAGGAAATGGGGCAAGGTGTGTGATTGTCTGTGTGTACGGAAACAGAGCCTATGAAGATACTTTGACAGAGCTTGAGGATCTGGCGGAAGAATGCGGATTTGAGGTTATAGCGGCAGTGGCTGCCATTGCAGAGCATTCTATTATGCATCAATATGCGACAGGCAGACCGGACAGAGAAGATGAACAGGAATTGAAGGAATTTGCAGAAAAAATCTGGAAGAAGTTTCAAGAAGAGCAGAGTAAAGGGCAAATATGGGAGCAAGAAAAGAGAAAAATATCAGACTTTAAAGTGCCGGGGAACCGTCCTTACAAAGAATCTGCCCCTGTGCCTATGGTGCCGAAAGCAGAGGATGGATGCAACCAATGCGGAATCTGTGCGAAGAAATGTCCTGCAGAGGCAATTTCTCTCAATCATGTACAGGAAGCAGATGAGAAAAAGTGCATTTCCTGTATGCGCTGTGTGGTTGTATGTCCTGCCGGGGCAAGAAAAATAAATGCAGCGGCAGCAGCTGCCGTTGCACAGAAGATCGAAAAGGCCTGCTCTGTCAGAAAGAGGAATGAACTGTACTGTTAAGATCAGGTGTGTTAGCATCAAGCGGCACTTTGGCAGGGCCGGTGGGATTTCTGACAATCAGACTTGCATGGAGGAGAAGAGTTCCGATAGCAATTCCGTTCATCAGGCTTTCCAGTGCATAGTATCCGCTTTTGCCAAGCTGGATCCGTTCCTGGCGCACGGTTGTGAGAGGAGGAGCGGTGTAGGCGCAGATGGGAAGATCGTCAAATCCGATGATACTAATATCGTCCGGAATGCGGTATCCCATCTGCTGGCACTGGATCATAGCAGCATTGGCAATAAGATCGTGGCTGCATATGATGGCGGTAACCCCGAGATTTAAAAGCCGGGGAAGATGTTTCTCCATGCACTGGGTAATATAGTAGGAGCTCCCGGCATAGGTAGGATCGCTTTTCAGGCCATTTTGGCGAAGTGCCGAAAAGAAAGCCTTGTGGCGGACCTGCATAATGTGCGAGCCGAGGGCGTGGCTTAGATAGCCGATTTTTTTATGCCCCTTTTGTTTTAAGTGAGAGACAGCCAGCTCCATCCCCTCGCCATTGTCGATCCCTACATATCCGATATGGGGATTTGCCATAATATAGTTGTCGTAAAGGACGGTGGCAGTGTGGCTTGTGTGGAAGTCTTTCATCCAGGGGTCGCTTAAAGAAAAGCCCAGGATGAAGGAGCCAAGATAGTCATGCTTCAGCATAAACGTATCATAAGAATAAGATTTCTGCAGTTTTTCCGTTACCGGAATAATGTCTACTGAATAGCCGGCCGGTTCCGCCATCTGCCGGAATCCTAAGATAATCTCATACCCAAAATCGTGAGGGTTCTCATAATCCATATTTTCAATCAGAATACAAAGTCGGCGTACCCCTCCGGGACGCCGTATTTTTGTATATCCCAATTCTACAGCTGTTTCAAGTACATTTTTTTGTAAAGTTTCGCTGATGTCAGTCGCCCCATTGAGCGCTTTGGAGACAGTACCCTTGGAAATCCCCAGTTTATCAGCAATATCCTGTATTGTAGCCATATAAGGACCGCCCTTTCTTTTGGAAAATATCTGTTCATATTATAGCTAAGTAAAGATAGAAAATCAACGGATTTTAGGTAAAACAAAAGGAAGTTTCGTATATTTTCGAAAAGGAAATATGAGTAAGTAGAAAAACTATACAAAAAAATGAGAAAAAACTATGAAAAATAGATAAATCTTAAAATTTGTACAGATGAATTATTGACTAAAATAGAAAGAGAAGGTATGATTAACACATAACGAAACAATACGAAACTTTTAAGGAAATGGAGATGAAGTAATGAAGAAGAGAGGGTTGGCGCTGCTGCTTACTGCCGGACTTCTGGCGACCGGACTTAGCGGCTGTGCCGGACAATCTGAAGGCGGAGCAGGAGAGACGGAAAAAGTCCGCCTGATGGTGTGGTCACCGTCCAATGACCAGTCAAAAGACAGCGGGGAATGGCTTCAGACAATGTGCAAAAATTTTGCCAAAGAACATCCGGAGTGGGACATCACCTTTGTGTATGGCGTAGCGGATGAAGCCAGCGCAGCAGGTCAGGTATCGCAGGATCCGGAAGCCAGTGCGGATGTTTTTATGTATGCCAATGATACACTGACTACAATGACAGATGCAAATGCACTGGCAAAATTCGGAGGAAAGTACAGGGAACAGATTGAAGAGAGTAATTCAGAAGAGGTGTTGGCCTCTCTGATCAAAGATGATGAACTTTATGGCGTTCCTTTTACAACAAATACCTGGTTTATGTACTACGACAAATCGGTATTTTCCGAGGAGGATATTAAGAACCTGGATACCATGCTGGAAAAGGGAGTGGTATCGTTCCCGTTCACAAACTCCTGGTATCTGCCGGCTTTCTATATTGGGAACGGCTGTACTTTATTCGGGGATGGTACAGACGAGTCCAAGGGAGTGGATTTTGGCGGAGAGAAGGCAAAAGAAGTTACGGATTATCTGATCGATCTTGAAAGTAATCCAAATTTCCGTATTGATGCGGATGGTTCCGGTATTGCGGGGCTTCGTGACGGAAGCATCAATGCTATGTTTTCAGGCTCCTGGGATGCCAATGCGGTAAAAGAAGCTTTAGGGGACAACATGGGAGTAGCTTCCCTTCCTGCTTATACGCTTAACAGGGAAGAAAAACAGATGATGTCCTATGCGGGATCCAAGGCAATCGGAGTAAACCCCAACAGTGATAATATGGTGGCGGCGATCGAACTTGCGGTCTATCTGGGATCGGCAGAAGCACAGAGAGCTCATTATGAAATGTGCGGCGTTATTCCATGCAGCACGCAGCTTCTTGAAGAGACAGAATTTGCGGAAGACGATCTTGTATCAGCACAGGATGATACATTCAACAACACATCCATCCTGCAGCCTTTCGTGTCCAAAATGAACAACTGCTGGACTCCTGTGGAAAATATGGGTAAGGGAATCCGAAATGGAAGCATTACTCATGAGAATGCGGCAGAACAGACAGAACAAATGAACGATGCAATGAACAGTGATGGAATCTAAATGAGGTGAAGAGGATGGGAATAATGAAAAAGAGAGTCAATCAGTTTCCGACACCCTATACCTGTACAAAGGCAATCCGCGAAGGCGGACTTGAAACAAAACTTTCCATGGTTTTAATGGGGTTTGGAAATATTGTACACGGCCAGATCATAAAAGGACTTATTTACATGGCTGTGGAAATCGCGTACGTAGTATTTATGGTTATGAATGGCATCCGGTTCCTTGGCATGCTTCCGTCCCTTGGAAGTATCCCCCAGGAGGAAGTGTGGGATGAGGCAAGTCAGGTATATGTATATACAAAAGGAGATCAGTCCGTTTTGATCCTTCTTTATGGAGTTGCTACCGTTTTAGTAACGATCCTTTTGATCTGTGCCTGGAGAGGCGCCTTGAAAAGCGCATACAAAGCGGAATGTCTGGCAAAAGAAGGACGGCATGTCAACAGCTTCGGAGAAGATCTGAAGTCTCTCCTTCATGAGAATCTCCACCGGCTTTTGATGACGCCTCCAGTGGCATTTATTTTTGCATTTACTGTACTGCCTTTGATCTTTATGATCTGTATGGCGTTTACAAACTACAGCAAGATCGACAATCATCTGATGCTGTTTGACTGGGTGGGTCTTGATAACTTTAAAGCGCTGTTTGATTCCAGCAGTATTTTGGGAAGCACCTTCTGGTCTGTGCTGATCTGGACTTTAGTGTGGGCATTTTTTGCCACTTTCAGTAACTATATTTTCGGAATGATCGTTTCTCTTCTGATCAACAGAAAGGGAACAAAGGCAAAAGGATTCTGGAGATTTTGTTTCGTCCTGTCCTGTGCAGTGCCTATGTTTGTCTCTCTTCTGATCATGCGGACGATGCTGCAGCCGGAAGGAGCGATTAATGTTCTTTTGAGAAACTTGGGGTGGATCGCCCAGGATGCCAGTCTTCCTTTCTTTACAGACCCTACATGGGCCAGAGTGACGGTAATAGTTGTAAATATCTGGGTAGGTGTACCTTATACACTGCTTCAGCTGACCGGCGTCCTTCAGAATATTCCTGCAGAGCTTTACGAAGCGGCGAAGGTAGACGGTGCCAATGCATTTCAGACATTTACCAAGATCACACTTCCGTATATGCTGTATGTGACAACTCCGTATCTGATCGTTACCTTTACGGGAAATGTCAATAACTTTAATGTTATATACCTGCTTTCAGGAGGAGATCCGGTCACGGATCTGGCGTCAACAGCGGGAAGTACGGACCTGCTTGTAACATGGCTCTATAAACTGACGATTGATAAACAGTATTACAATATCGGTGCAGTCATCGGTATTCTCACCTTTGTGATCCTGGCAGTGGGCGCACTGTTCACATACAGACACAGCAAATCTTATAAAGAAGAAGGAGGATTCTAGATATGGCAGGAACAAAAATGCATTCTGCAAAAAGAAAGCGCTTTATCAATAATTCTATTGTTCATATCGTTTTAGGAGTGCTTGCAGTGATCTGGGTTTTCCCGATTATCTGGGTCATCCTTACAAGCTTCAGGGCAGAAAAAGGATCCTATGTATCCACATTTTTCCCACAGTCTTTTACGCTGGATAATTACGAAAAACTGTTTACGGATACCTCGATCCTGAATTTCCCGCAGATGTTCACAAATACGCTGATCATTGCGATCTTTTCCTGTATACTGTCGACTTTTTATGTCCTGGCAGTTTCCTACTGCCTGTCCAGGCTGAAATTTAAGCTTCGCAAGCCTTATATGAACATGGCAATGATTCTGGGGCTGTTTCCCGGATTCATGTCCATGATCGCAGTATATTTTATCTTAAAGGCAGTGGGGCTGACCGAAGGAAATCTGATCCGCCTTGCGTTGATCCTGGTATATTCGGGAGGAGCAGGATTGAGTTTCCAGATTGCGAAAGGCTTCTTTGATACGATCCCTATCGCTGTAGATGAAGCGGCTCTTCTGGACGGTTGTACAAGATGGCAGATTTTTACAAAGATCACTCTGCCTCTCAGTAAGCCGATCATCATCTATACAGTACTGACATCCTTTATGGCGCCGTGGCTGGATTTCATTTTTGCAAAGGTAATCTGCCGTGCAAATTCCGACCAGTATACCATTGCTATCGGACTTTGGCAGATGCTGCAGAAAGAATACATTGATAACTGGTACACCAGCTTTGCGGCAGGCGCAGTACTGATATCCATTCCGATTGCCGCTCTCTTCCTGTTCATGCAGAGATATTACGTGGACGGTCTTTCCGGAGCGGTAAAAGGATAAAAAACAAATATGAGGTATGGCAGCATGAAAAAGACAGCGAGACAATGGAAAGATATTTATTCCAGTTTGGAATTTGAAAAAAAATACGTGTATGAGGGCGAAGGTCTCGGAGCCCTCATCACGGAACAGGGAACCTTTTTCCGGCTTTGGAGTCCTTTCGCTGAAGAGATCATCCTAAATCTCTACCTGGATGGAAGCAAAGGGGAAGCCTTTGAACGGCATGCCATGAAAAGGTGTGAAAAGGGGGTATGGCAATACCGTACTGAACGAAATCTACACGGAATCTATTATGATTTTACTCTGCAGATGGAGAACAGTACGGTTTTTTCTGCAGATCCATATGCGCGTGCATGCGGGATAAACGGACAGCGGAGCATGGTCGTGGATTTAAAGAAAACGGATCCGGAAGGCTGGGAGGAGGACAGTCCTCCGGCAAAGGAGGAAGAAACGGTCATCTATGAGCTTCATGTCAAAGAATTTTCCTGGGATGAATCCGGGGGATTTCCCAAAGAAGCAAGAGGAAAATACCGGGCGTTTCTGTACAATGATACAACTCTCTACAGTGACGGCGTCCATCCAACAGGGATTCCTTATCTGAAGAAGCTTGGAGTAAATTACGTACAGCTTATGCCGGTATATGATTACGGCTCTGTAGATGAAACGGGCGAGGAAACGGAATTCAACTGGGGATATGATCCCATTAACTACAATGTGCCGGAGGGCTCTTACTCTTCCGATCCGGCGGCGGGAGAGGTGAGAATCCGGGAGTTGAAAGAAATGATACAGTCTTTGCACAGACATGGATTCCGGGTAATCATGGATGTGGTGTACAATCATACCTACTCCCTGGATTCCTGGTTTCAGAGAACGGTTCCCTGGTATTTTTATCGGGTAAAAGAGGACGGGGAGATCTCGGATGGATCCGGGTGCGGGAATGATATTGCAAGTGAGATGCCTATGTGCGGGAAATACATTTTGGAATCGGTTCTTTACTGGGCTGAAGAATACCATATAGACGGATTCCGTTTTGATCTGATGGGACTTTTGGATGTGGATTTAATGAACCGGATCCGCCGTGCCCTGGATGAAAAATACGGAAAAGGGGAAAAACTTCTATTTGGAGAACCGTGGGCGGCAGACAGTACAGCCATTGCATATGAAAAAGAGCAGGCTTTAAAGGCCAATATCCGCAGTCTGGATCATAACACAGGGATGTTTTGTGATGATACAAGGGATGCTATCAAGGGGTCTTCTTTGGAAATCTGGGAACCGGGATTTGTAAACGGGGCACAAAAAATGGAAGAACAGATTTTAAGAAGTGTATGCGCCTGGTGCGGAGACGGAGAGGATCATGTAAAAGCGCCTTCACAGGTGATCACCTATGTCTCTTCTCATGACAATCAGACTCTGTGGGATAAGTTATGCCAGACAACAAAGGATGAGGCATTGAGAAAGAGGGAGTACAGGCTGGCAGCAGGGATATATATGACATGTCAGGGGAATCTTTTCTTTCTGTCGGGGGAAGAATTTGCCCGCACAAAAGATGGGATTGAAGACAGCTACAATGCTCCTATAGGGATCAACCGGCTGGACTGGAAAAAAGCCTGGGAAGAAGAAGAGCTGGTAGATTATTACCGCGGTCTTATCGCCCTGCGCAAACAGCTTCCCGGACTGTGCGATAAGAAGACATCAGCGTGGAAGCGCATCCATGGCCAGTGGAAGAAGGAAGGGGTTGTCAGCTTTCTGGTAGATAACCGAAAGGATGGAGAGAACAGCTCCTGGGATATTCTGAAGGTGAGCTATAACAGTAGAAAAGAGCCTCAGAGGCTGACGCTTCCGGAGGGAGAATGGGAAATTTTAGCCGACGGACAGGACAGCTTTCTGTGGAAGAAGCCGGAAACGGTGGAAAAAGCCATTACCATGGAACCGGTGAGCATGCTGGTGCTGGGACAAAAAAGACCATGGAGAAGAAGGGACAATAAAGGAAAAAGCGCATGAAATGGATATATGGAAAACAGGACTTTAAGACAATTGAAAGAAGCGAGGAAAACTGTTATCTGATGACAAATGAGCTGGGAGGATTTTCTTCCCTGACTATGGCAGGAGGGGTGGCCAGAAACGACCATGCGTTTCTCATGGGATGCTTAAAAGCTCCCAACTGCCGGTACAATATCATTCATCGCCTGAAAGAGCAGCTGGATGATCTGGTACTCTCCACACAGGAATTTGCAGACGGGACGAAGGAAGAAGGATACCGGTTCCTCACCTCCTTTTCTTATGAAGATAATCCGGTCTGGATCTTTCAGGCGGACGGTGTGGAAATACGAAAAGAGGCGGCGCTGGATCCGGAGAAAAATGCAGCGGTTCTCAAGTATGAGATTGAGAACAGAAGGCGGGAGAGCTGTATCTTTCAGGTAAAACCTTTCTTTCAGTTTGCGCCCAAAGGAGAAGACATGGAGGAAGGGCAGAAAATTCTGCTTGACGGGAACAGGATCCGCTGCAGGGATATGTGTCTGGATGTCCGGACAAATGGGGATTTCTGTTCGGTCCCCATGGAAAAAGAGACTTATTTTTACCGCTATGATGCCTGTGACGGGCGAAGACCGACAGGGACAGCAGCGGCAGTCCACACGGTTGCAGCAAAGATCCTTCCGGGAGAAGAAAAGACGCTGGAGATTGTCTATGCGCTGGAGGGAGAGGCCCCCCCGGCCCTGGAGAGGCCCGATGAGGTGATCGCCCGCGTCCGTTCATTTCGGGACAGATGGCAGGAGAGAGGCAGCTGGAAGAGCGAAATAGCGAAAGCTCTGGCAAGAAGCGCGTCCGCATTTGTGACAAGACGGGAATCTACCGGAGGAAAGACCATTCTTGCAGGCTACCCTTTTTTCGAAGATTGGGGACGGGATACCATGATCGCTCTGCCGGGAATCTGTCTTTCCACTGGCCAGTATGAGACTGCCAAAAGCATTCTTCGCACTTTTGCTGTCAATGAGAGAAAAGGGCTGATGCCCAACCTCTTCCCGGAAGGCGGGAAAGAGCCTATGTACAATACAGTGGATGCCGCTCTTCTCTTTATCAACTGCGTCTACCTCTATTATGAGAAAACAAAAGACAAGGCCTTTATAGAAGAGATGTATCCGGTAATGGAGCGGATCATCACTGCATACCGGGAGGGTACGGATTATGGGATTGCCATGGACGCCGACGGACTGATCCGTGCGGGAAAGGAGCTGGATCAGGTGACATGGATGGATGTGCGCATCGGCAAGATCCTTCCCACTCCCCGCCATGGCAAACCGGTGGAGATCAATGCCTACTGGTACAACGCCCTGAAGATCATGGACTTTTTTGCGGGAGTGCTGGGCCATCCAAAGGAGCAGTATCAGGAGATGGCGGAAAAGGTAAAGCTGTCTTTTAGGGAAAAGTTCTGGATGGAAGAAAAACATTGCCTGAAAGACGTTCTCTCCGGAGAAGCGGCGGATACACAGATCCGCTGCAATCAGATCTGGGCAGTTTCCCTTCCTTTTACCATGATGGATAAGGAGAAGGAAAAGCAGGTAGTGGAGACAGTATTTGAAAAGCTCTATACTCCATATGGGCTTCGGACACTGGAAAAAGAAGATCCTGATTTTCATCCTTTCTATGGCGGAGAGATGATGGAGAGGGATCTTGCCTACCATCAGGGAACGGTCTGGCCCTTCCCTATGGGCGCCTACTACCTGGCCTATCTGAAAGTAAACGGCTGGAGCGAAAAGGCCAGAGACAGAGTGAAACGACAGATGGAAGTGCTGGAGTGCGCCATGCGGGAAGGATGTATAGGACAGCTGCCGGAGATTTACGACGGGGAGAATCCAGCCTCGTCAAAAGGGTGTTTTGCCCAGGCCTGGAGTGTGGGAGAAATACTTCGGGTATATGAAAATCTGGAAAAATAGTATATAATAAAGAATATGATGAAAGTGGATTACAGAAATGTGATAGATAGAAAGGAGATACAAACATGGAACAGGCATTGGAAATGATGTTGCAGGAAAAATTTCATAAAGGAATCAAAGAAGCATCAAAGGAAGAGATTTACACAGCGCTTCTTTGTGTGACAAAAGATAAAATGAAAGGCATGAAGGCTAATACCGGAGACAGAAAGCTGTACTATATTTCAGCGGAATTTCTCATCGGAAAGCTTTTGTCCAATAATCTGATCAATCTGGGACTTTTCGAGGAGACAAGGGAGGTACTGAAAAAGTATGGTCATGATCTCACTGAGATTGAGGAAGTAGAACCGGAGCCTTCTCTTGGAAATGGAGGACTTGGTCGGCTTGCAGCCTGCTTCCTTGATTCCATTGCAACACTGGGACTTGCAGGAGACGGAGTGGGCCTTAACTACCACGAAGGTCTCTTCCTGCAGAAATTTGCAGATCATAAGCAGTGGGAGGATAAAAACCCATGGATTACGGAAAACAGCTGGCTGACCAAGACAGACCGCCATTTCCAGGTTCCTTTTAAAGATTTCACATTGACGTCTACTATGTATGACATTGATGTGCCGGGCTATGAAAGCGGATGCAATAAACTGCATCTCTTTGACCTGGATACCGTAGATGAAGGGCTGATTCATGATGGAATCCAGTTTGACAAGACAGATATCCGGAAGAATCTGACCCTGT
The DNA here is from genome assembly GCF_020892095.1 of Claveliimonas bilis. Taxonomy (GTDB): domain Bacteria; phylum Bacillota; class Clostridia; order Lachnospirales; family Lachnospiraceae; genus Claveliimonas; species Claveliimonas bilis. The sequence goes on from NZ_AP024845.1 coordinate 2,528,502, forward strand.
TCCTCTATCCGGACGACAGTGATGAGGCGGGGCACCTTCTTAGGATCTACCAGCAGTATTTTATGGTGAGCAATGCTGCACAGCTCATTATCCGTGAAGCGGAAGAAAGAGGCGTAAACCTTTATCATCTGCATGAACATGTGTGCATCCAGATCAATGACACTCATCCGACTATGGTGATCCCGGAACTGATCCGTATTCTCACAAGTGAGAAAGGCTTTAATATGGACACAGCCGTAGATGTGGTGAGAAAGACATGTGCCTATACGAATCATACGATCCTGGCAGAGGCTCTGGAGAAATGGCCGGTTGCCTACCTGGAGCAGGTAGTGCCCCAGCTTATGCCGATCATCCGTGACCTGGATGCAAGAGTCAGAAGAGACTTCCACGATGAGAGAGTCTACATTATTGATGAGCAGAACCGTGTACACATGGCTCACATTGATATCCATTACGGCTATGCTGTAAATGGAGTTGCCGCTCTTCACACAGAGATCCTCAAGGAATCTGAGCTGAAGCCGTTTTATGACATTTATCCGGAGAAGTTCAACAATAAGACCAACGGTATTACTTTCCGCAGATGGCTGCTCCACTGCAATCACAGACTGGCAGACTATTTGAAAGAGCTGATCGGAGAAGGATTTGTAAAAGACGCTTCCCATCTGGAAAAGCTTCTGGAATATCAGAATGATGAGAAAGTGCTGGCACAGTTGAAGGAGATCAAAAAAGAGGCTAAAATTGAGCTGAAAAATTACCTGAAGATGACACAGGGCATTGAGATTGACGAGAACTCTGTCTTTGATATCCAGATCAAACGTCTCCATGAGTACAAGAGACAGCAGATGAACGCTCTTTATGCTATTTATAAATACAAAGAGATCAAGAAAGGCAATCTTCCGAAACGCCCGGTCACAATGATCTTCGGCGCAAAAGCGGCTCCTGCCTATACGATCGCAAAGGATATCATCCATCTGATCCTCTGCCTTCAGGAACTGATTGAGAAAGATCCCGAGGTAAGGAAATATCTGCGCATTGTGATGGTGGAAAATTATAATGTAACGAAAGCAGAGAAGCTGATCCCTGCATGTGATATTTCCGAGCAGATCTCTCTTGCCTCCAAAGAAGCATCCGGAACAGGAAATATGAAATTCATGCTGAACGGAGCAGTGACACTTGGAACAGAAGACGGCGCCAATGTGGAGATCCATGAGCTGGTAGGCGATGACAATATTTACATTTTCGGTGAGAAGTCCGAGAAAGTCATTGATCTGTATGCAAATGCATCTTACTGTTCCAAAGACATTTACGAAAATGATCCTATGGTGGAAGAGCTGGTAGACTTCATTATCAGCAAGGATCTGATCCGTATCGGAGATCCGGTGAACCTGGGACGTCTGTATAAGGAAATCGTAGGAAAAGACTGGTTCATGACACTTCTGGATGTGAAGGATTATATCCGCACAAAGGAACAGATGCTGGAAGACTATGAGGATGAAAAGAGCTGGGCAAAGAAGATGCTGGTAAATATTGCCAAGGCGGGATTCTTCTCTTCTGACAGAACCATCGCGGAGTATGACAGAGACATCTGGCATTTATCATAGGCAGCAGGGGGATAGAAAGCAATGAGACAGACAGGAATATTGATGCCGGTATCTTCCCTTCCCTCCCGGACAGGGATTGGGGAGCTGGGAAGCAGTGCATATCAGTGGATCGATATGATGAAAGAAAACGGCATAAGGATATGGCAGATCCTGCCTCTGAATCCGGTTGGGTACGGAAATTCTCCGTACCAGCCTTATTCCTCCTATGCGGGGGATGAGCTGTATATCAGCCTGGATATTCTGAAGGAGGAAGGACTTTTGACAAGCCTTCCGGAGAGCTTCCGGGAGAAAGAGAAAAGGGTGGACTATGATGCAGTCCGTTCCTTTAAGATTCCTTACCTGAAAGAAGCTTTTGAAAGGTTCCGGGAACAGAAACTGGATCAGGAAGCAGACTACCGCCAGTTTGCAGATCAGGAATGGGTGAAGGAATACAGTGTATTCCGCGCACTGAAAGCGGCAAACGGCGGAACATGCTGGAACGAGTGGAAAGAAGAGGACAAAAACTGGCCGGAAACCCGGCGGCAGCTTACGGAGGAAGAAAGAGAGGAAGCTGCTTTCCACGTTTTTCTTCAGTATCAGTTCTTCAGACAGTGGATGAAGGTAAAGAAGGCAGCCAATGACAGCGGCATCCGGATCATGGGAGATGTGCCTTTCTATGTGGGGGTAGACTCTGTGGACGTATGGGGCGGGAAAGATAATTTCCTTCTTGATACCGACGGACGGCCCATTTTCATTGCGGGAGTGCCGCCGGATTATTTCAGCGCGACAGGACAAAGATGGGGCAATCCTATCTATGACTGGGACTATATGAAGGAGCATGAGTATCGGTTCTGGCAGGACCGGATCGGTTACAGCGGAAAGCTTTTTGATATTGTGCGTATTGACCATTTCCGCGCTTTTGACACATATTGGAAGATCCCGGCTACCTGCCCCACAGCTGTCGAGGGAGAATGGATCGAGGCACCGGGATATGAGGTGCTTGATATCCTGACCGAAAAGCTGCCGGATGTGGAGCTGGTGGCAGAGGATTTGGGAGATCTGCGCCCGGAAGTTCTGACGCTGAAGGAACATTATCATTTAAAGGGTATGAAGATCCTTATGTTCTCCATTGAGACGAAAGGAAAATATGCATACGACAGCTTCCATGATACGGAAAATATGATCATTTACACGGGAACTCACGACAATGATACCCTCATGGAATGGTACGGTAATTTAAACACTGCCCAAAAACGCAAAGTAAGAAAATTCTTAAAAAGGCAGGGATGCAGCCAGGGATCCGTAAAGGAGAGACTGCTCCATTATACTTTTAAAAATAAGGCGGAGTACGCCATTGTTCCAATGCAGGATATTCTGGGACTTGGAGAAGAAGGCCATATGAATACGCCGGGAACAGTCGGTTCTCCAAACTGGGAATGGCGCCTTCCGGATTTCCATGAGGCCGTGGAAGACTTAAGATCTCTGAGAAAGGAAATGACAGATCGGAAATAGAAAGGGACAGCAATGGAATTTACAGGAGTTTATCATAAAACATCGGAACAGATGAGCTATGCGCTCAATGAAAATGAGCTGGTGGTAAACCTTAAGACCGGCTATGACGTCAGACGGGTGTTCATTCATCACGGGGATCCCTTTGAAGCAGGAATCCTGGGAGGAAATGAGAAGTGGACGGGAACAAGGGAGGAGATCGTATTTAAGAAACGGCTCCGCCATCAGATCTGGTGGACCACAACCCTTCAGCCGCCTTACAAAAGATGCAAGTATTATTTTGAACTCCATACGGAAACGGAGATCTGGTATTACTGTGAAGACGGTTTTCTGACAAAAGACCAGATAGACATGGAGGGGCGGATGATCCAGTGCTTTACCGTTCCATGGATGAATCCGGCGGATGTAAACTGCACCCCGGGGTGGGTTAACGATACGATATGGTATCAGATCTTTCCGGATCGGTTCTGCCGCGGGGAAATAGAAGGGGAAAGAAAAGAGGATTTCGTTCCCTGGAGAAAAGGCAAGGTCACCAATGAGGAGAGGTTTGGCGGCAACCTGGAGGGAATCAGGCAAAAGCTTCCCTATCTTGCGGATCTGGGAATTACTGGCATCTATTTGAATCCTATCATGGAGGCCGAGTCCAATCACAAATACGACACTACAGACTACACAAAGATCGATCCTCATTTCGGAGATAAAGAAACATTTGCGAAATTAGTAAAGGAGGCTCATAGTCTTGGTATTCGGATCATGGTGGACGCAGTGTTTAACCACTGTGGTCCTAAGTTTGCTCCATGGCAGGATGTGCTGGAGAAAGGACAGAAATCTCCTTACGCCGACTGGTTTATGGTGCAGACCTGGCCGCTTCTCAAAAAGCGTGCGGATACAAGGGACGGCAGATTTTATTCCTTTGCTTTCGCCGATCAGATGCCGAAGATCAATACCAACAATGAAGAAGTGATCGATTACTTCTGCGGCGTGTGTGAAGGGTGGATCACAGATTATGATATTGACGGGATCCGGTTTGACGTGGGAAATGAAGTGTCCCACCGTTTTCTGAAAAAGATTCGGGAACATTTAAAGAGATGCAAAGAGGATATTTATCTTCTGGGAGAGATCTGGCATGATGCAAGCCAATGGCTGATTGGGGACGAGTATGACTCTGTGATGAATTATCCGCTGATGAGCGGGATCCATGACTTTTTCCTGGACAAAGGGATGAAAAAAGAGGAGTTTGAGTATATGATAAACCGCTGCTATACCATGTATATGCAGCAGAATAACAATGTCATGTTCAACCTTCTGGATTCTCATGATACGGAGCGGCTGATGAACCGTTTTCATGATCTGGATATGTTTTACCAGCAGCTTGCCGTGCTCTTTACCATGCCGGGAAGTCCCTGTATCTATTATGGTACAGAGATCGCCATGGAGGGCGGACACGATCCGGACTGCAGGAGATGTATGCCATGGGATGAGCTTGAGACTCCCAAAAATCAGGAAAAGATCTGGTCTGTAAAATCTTTGATCCGGATGAGGAAAGAAGAGGACGCCTGCAGGAGCCTCTATTTCCACTTTCCGGGGGAATATGAAAATGAGAGATGTGTGGAGTACATTAAGTTGGACGAAAACCAGAATGAGCTGGAGGTTCTCTTGAACTGTTCGGAAAATGAGATGAAAGTAAGACCGGAAGGAGAAATCCTTTTTTCCAGAAAATACAAAGACGGTATTTTAGAAAAAAACGGAACTCTGATCCGAAGAAAGAAGAAACGATAGAAGGAGGAGTTGCAAATGGTTAAGACAGAGAAAAAATGGTGGAAGGATACAGTAGTTTACCAGATCTATCCCCGCAGCTCCCAGGACAGTAACGGCGACGGAATTGGCGACATCAGGGGGATCATACAAAGGCTGCCTTACCTGGAAGAGCTGGGAGTTGGCGCCCTGTGGCTCTCCCCTGTATGCCGCTCTCCCCAGGATGACAATGGCTATGATATCTCGGATTACCAGGATATCGATCCCATGTTCGGGACGCTGGATGACATGGAAGAACTGATTCAGAAGGCAAAAGAATGCGGAATACGCATTATTATGGATCTTGTCCTGAATCATACCTCCGATGAGCACCGCTGGTTTAGGGAAGCAAGGAAAAGCAAAGACAATCCTTACCACGATTACTATGTGTGGAGAGATGGAAAAGAGAGCAAACTTCCCAATGATATGGAATCTGTGTTTGGAGGACCGGCATGGGAATGGGTGCCGGAGCTTGGACAGAACTATTTTCATCAATTTTCCGTAAAACAGCCGGACCTTAATTGGGAAAATCCCAAGGTGCGCCGCGAGATTTACGATATGATCCTGTGGTGGATGGATAAGGGCGTCGGGGGCTTCCGGCTGGATGTGATCGACCAGATCGCCAAGGAGCCGGATCTGAAAATTACAAATAACGGCCCAAGGCTTCATGAATTTATCCGGGAGTTAAGCAAGGAGACGTTCCAGAAGGGCGATCTGATCACAGTAGGAGAGGCATGGGGTGCGGATACCGAGAGGGCGAAGCTTTACAGCAATCCTGACGGCAGTGAATTTTCTATGGTATTTCAGTTTGAACACATCGGTCTTGACCAGCAGGAGGGAAAGACGAAGTGGGATCTTAGCCCTCTTCCCTTTGTGAAGCTGAAAAAGACTCTTGCAAAATGGCAGACAGAATTGGCAGGACAAGGATGGAACAGCCTGTTCTGGAACAACCATGATCTTCCCCGCATTGTCTCCAGATGGGGAAATGACGGAAAATACCGGGTGGAATCCGCCAAGATGCTGGCATCTGTGCTGCATGGAATGCAGGGAACTCCCTATATTTATCAGGGAGAAGAACTTGGAATGACCAACGTGCATTTTGATGATATCAGCCAGTATAAAGATATTGAAACGCTGCACATGTATGAAGAGCGGATGGAAGAGGGATATTCCGAAGAGGAAGTGATGGCCTCTATCTATGCAAAAGGCCGGGATAACGCCCGTACACCGATGCAGTGGGATGAGAGCAGACATGCAGGTTTCACAAAAGGAACTCCCTGGATTGCAGTCAATCCCAATTATCGGGAGATCAACGCTGCCAGGGAAATGGCGGATCCGGATTCTGTTTTTCGCTATTATCAGAAGCTTATCAGACTGCGAAAAGAATATCCTGTCTTTGCAGACGGCGTATTCTCGTTGCTTCTTGAGGAAGATGAGCAGATTTTTGCCTATACAAGAACCGACGAAGAGTCAGAGCTTTTGGTATGGGCCAACTTTACGGACCGTCCGGCGCAGTGTACTTGGCCGGAAGAGTGGAAGGAAGCCGAAGTGCTTCTTAGCAATTACGACAGCAGTATGAAAGCAAATGAGCTGCGGCCTTATGAGACGGTCATGATGATCAGGACCTTACAATAAAACATCATAAAACATTAAATTTTCTTTAGAAAATCTTTCGATTCTTATAGCGTCCTCCTTTAGATTTTTGGGGTATCCTAAAAATAACAAGGAGGACGCTTCTATGAATATCCAGACATTAACACAATATTTTCTCGAATACGGAGCTTTTTTTATTTATCTCATCGTGCTTTTGGAATACCTGAATCTGCCGGGATTTCCGGCGGGAGTCATTATGCCGCTGGCCGGAATATGGGCATCTCAGGGAGAGATCAGTTTTTTCATGGTTATGATACTGACAGTGGCGGCAGGTCTTACAGGAAGCTGGGCGCTTTATTTTCTGGGAAGGGCCGGGGGAGAGAAGGTGCTGGGTTTTTATTTCAGGAAATTTCCAAAACAAAAGCCGGTCATTGAAGGAAAGATAGAGATGCTGCGGGAAAAAGGGTGTATCGGCGTGTTTGTGAGCAAACTTCTGCCGATGGTGCGCACACTGATCTCTATACCGGCCGGTATGGTGAAAATGGATTTCATAAAATATACTATAAGCTCTACGCTTGGAATCTTTTTGTGGAATCTGGTATTTGTAGGAGCCGGATATTTCTTCGGAGAAGCCGCAATTCGTATCTGATAGCTGGAGGAGGGAAAGACAATGAGAATTGCTATGCTGACAAACAATTACAAACCTTTTGTGGGAGGCGTGCCGATTTCCATTGAACGGCAGGCTAAGGCTTTAAGAGAACTGGGGCATGAGGTGATGATCTTTGCACCGGATTATGGAGATACAGAGGAAGAAGAGGGAGTGATCCGCTGCCGGATCCGGAAAAGACGGATGGCCAATGGGATGGTATATCCCAGATTATTCAGCCCTGAGACAGAGAGTGCCTTCCGAAGGGAGAAGTTTGACTGCATCCATGTGCATCAGCCGGTTTATATGGGAAATATGGCTTTGTATCTCGGAAGAAAATACCATATTCCCATTATCTATACGTACCATACACGTTATGAGGATTATCTTCATTATCTTCCGGTATTCCGGGAAGAAGAAAAGGCAGGAGCAATCCGAAGGCTCCTGATCCGCGCGGCCAGAGAGAGGGTGATCCCCTGGTATATGAGATGGTTTACTAACCGGTGTGATACCGTACTTGCACCGACAAAAGGAATGAAAAGAGACATCCTGCTGAATGGAACTTCTTCTTTGGTGGAAGTATTTCCCACAGGCTTGGACGAGGGGTTCTTTGAGGAACACAAAGAGACGGCGATTGCAGTCAGGAAGCAGTATGGAAAGGATAAGAAGTATCTCTTCTGTACAGTTTCCAGGCTGGAGGAAGAGAAGAATCTGTTCTTCTTATTAAAAGGGATGAAAAAACTGAAAGAAGAAGGCATGGAGTCTTTCCGGCTCCTTCTTATCGGAGAGGGAAGTCTGAAAGGGGAACTGGAGAAGACAGCAGTCCAATGGGGACTGGAGGATTGTGTAACATTTACCGGAAATATTCCCAATGAAGAACTTCCAGCTTATCTGCAGGCAAGCGATCTCTTCTTATTTTCTTCAAAGTCAGAGACTCAGGGTATTGTGATCCAGGAAGCGCTGGCAAGCGGATGTCCGGTGATAGCCATCCGGGCAAATGGAGTGGAAGACGCGATAGAAGACGGATGCAACGGATATCTGGCGAAAGAGGATGTGCAGGAGTGGTGCATGAAGATCTGGAAGGCTCTGGAAGGTCCCGGCAGGGGAAAGATGAGGGAGGAGGCCAAAAAGAGCGTATCCGGTTACCGGAATCTGGCTCTGGCTGCAAGAGAGGAGCAGATCTATACCAATTGTATGGAGGCAAAATGGAAGGAGGAGACAGCGGGTGAAAGGGAACATGCTGCAGTATCTTTTTCAAGGTTATTTAAAATTACTTAAACGAACTGTGCGTATTCAGTGGGAAGAAAACGAAGTGGGACGCGAAGGACAGATTTTCGGCTTCTGGCATGAAGACAGTTTCTGTATGAATCTTATACTGGAAGAACTGGCCTTAAGTGCAGGACCGGTCAATGTGATCGTCACTGCGGACCGCCGGGGAGATTATATTCAGGATATGGTGGAAAGCTGCGGAGGAAAAGCAGTCAGAGTGCCCGACGGAAAGGCTTCCTATCATACGTTGAAATCGATACAGAAAGATCTTGCAAAAGAGGAAGAGTCGATCGCGGCGGCATTGGACGGTCCTTTGGGACCCAGGCACGAACCGAAGAAACTGGCTTTCTATTTTTCAGAACAGATGCAAAAAGAATTTACAGGATTTACCCTGGAATATTCTGCCTGTATCCGTCTTTGGTGGCGCTGGGATGAATATGCGATTCCGCTGCCTTTCTCGAGAGTGTCTGTATTTGCGCACAATTACGGCGTTGTGAGAAGAAAGAATATCCCGCCGCTTCCGGCATCGGGAAGGGCAAGGAAATGTGGTTTTATGAGTGAGGCAAAAGTGCTATACTCAGGAAGGAATACAGGAGAATATTTAGCAGGAGGGAACCATGGAAGCAAATCATATCTTAATTGTGGAAGATGACAAAGAAATACGGGAAGGCGTAGAAATATATTTGAGGAGCCAGGGGTATGAGGTGTTTCAGGCTGCAGACGGAGTGGAAGGCTTAAAGGTACTGGAACAAGAAGAGATCCATCTGGCGATCGTGGATATTATGATGCCCCGGATGGACGGCATCCAGATGACAATGAAACTTCGGGAAAAGTATGATTTCCCCGTCATTATGCTTTCAGCCAAATCAGAGGAAGTCGATAAGATCACCGGACTGAATCTCGGGGCAGATGATTATGTGACAAAGCCTTTTACGCCTATGGAGCTTATGGCGAGAGTAAACTCACAGCTTCGGCGGTACCGGAAATTTATGGAGAAGCTGGAAGTGAAGGAAAACGTCCACGTGATCGGCGGACTGGAGATCAATGAGGAGACAGTGGAAGTGACAGTGGATGGAAAACCGGTGAAGCTGACGCCTATTGAATATAAGATCCTCCTTCTCCTTGCGAAAAATCCCGGAAGAGTATTTTCGGCGGAAGAAATTTATGAAAGAGTCTGGCAGGAAAAGGCAGTGGGAACGGATACGGTTATGGTCCATGTCAGAAATATCCGCGAAAAAATAGAGCTGGATCCGAAAAATCCGAAATATTTAAAGGTGGTGTGGGGTGTTGGATACAAAATTGAAAAACAATCCTAAAATTGTATGGCTGGCAGTGCTCCTTGTTCTCTGCATTTGTTCGGCGGGAATGATCCTTCTCTATCCGTCTATCCGGAACAGTGCACAGGAAGACAGAAATGAGAGCGGCAATGAACTTGGGCTGTATGTAGATGAATTTACTTCCCTGGCAGAAGGGAACTATGTCCTTTATAATCAGCTCTCAAAGGAAACTTCCCAGGCGGATGTACTGGAGGAAAATGCGTATAATGAATTTCGCCTTCTGGAGCGGTATACGGATTACAGCATTACGGACGAGGAGGGGAACATCCTTCTGGAAAGCCAACAGGATGTACAGGAAGCGCTGGAGAGCGGGCAGGACGGACGTTATGCGCTTAAAGTGGAATTTGTGTTTGACAGCCACGGGCAGGTAAGTTCTGTCGGGGTATCCGGCAGCAGGCTGGATAGGGAAACGGCCTATGGGATGGAGCAGGCTTTGATCAGTGCGCAGGAAGACCTGGAGTATGATTTTGACTATAATGGATTCCGGAAGATTTCCAATCCGGAGAATGTGACGGTGCGGTACGGAATGACGGAAGAAAATCTGACGGAATATTTGTATACCGGTCGGATGGGTGATGAAGAGTCGGCGGACGTATACTGGGTTTTGGAAAGTGATGGCTTTTTCTGGATTTTTCTGCTTTTTGTGGGGATAACAGCAGCAGCGGCGATTTTACTGCCGTTCTGGAAAAGAACAGACGGGCCGGCTCTTTTCCGGGCTCCCCTGGAGATCGTTTTGCTGGTGGCGGTCATATTCTTTTCTACGCTGTTTTATCAGGCGCGCATGATCTGGAAAACTATGAATCATGAACTGATCCTGATCGTATCTCCGGCAGAGGCCCCTGTCAATACGGCCGTTTCCTATCTTTTGAATTTCTTTGTGTGGGCGTTTAGCTTTGGCATTGTATTCTGGCTTGTAACCTGCCTTCGTCCCATGTTCGTCATGGGAAAAGAATACTGGCGTCAGAGGGTGTGGACAATACGTTTTATCCTGTGGGTGAAACGGGGAGGTACCCGCAGTGTCCGGGGGGCAAAGAATACGGCGGGAGGAGTATGGCAGAGATTCAAAGATTTTCTCCGCCGTCAGTATGACCTTCTTCTCCACTTTGATTTCACAGATAAGACAAACAAGATGATCCTGAAAGTGGTGATCATGAATTTTGTCGTGCTTTTTATCATTACCTTCTTCTGGGTATTTGGTATCGGCGTACTGATCGCCTATTCTATCATTTTGTTCCTTTTCCTCAGGAAATATCTGGATCAGGTGCAGGAGCAGTATAAAAGTGTATTGAGAACAACCTCCCGTCTGGCGGCAGGGGATCTGGATACCGAGATCAGCGAAGATGCAGGAATATTTAATCCGGTGCAGGATGAGCTTAGGAAGATTCAGGAAGGATTCCGCAGGGCAGTAGAAGAAGAGATGAAAAGTGAGAGGATGAAAACCGACCTGGTTACAAATGTATCCCATGACTTAAAGACGCCGCTCACAGCCATCATCACCTATGTGGATCTTTTGAAAAATGAAAAAGATGAAGAGAAGAGAAAGGAATATATCGGGATACTGGAGAAGAAATCGCAGCGACTGAAAGTGCTCATTGAGGATTTGTTTGAGATCAGCAAGGCAACCAGCCACAATGTGACGTTGCACTTTATGAAACTGGATATCATAGGACTTCTGAAGCAGATAGAGCTGGAGTACGACAGGAATTTAAAGGCAGCGGGACTGGAAGTGAAATGGGATGTGCCCGAAGAGAAGGTTATTGTGGAGCTGGACAGCGAAAAGGCGTACCGGATCTTTGAAAATCTGATCGTCAACATTTCCAAGTATGCCCTCCCTAATACCCGCGTATTTATTGAGGTGAAAGAAGAACAGGACAATGTGTCTGTACGGATGAAAAACGTCTCGGCCGCAGAGCTGAATTTCAACGCAGATGAGATCACAGACCGCTTCGTCAGAGGAGATGTATCAAGAAATACAGAAGGCTCCGGGCTGGGACTGTCCATAGCCAAATCTTTTACAGAGCTGATGCACGGCACACTGAAAATCTCCACAGAAGCAGATCTGTTCCGGGTGGAAATCGTATTCCCGCGTGTCAGGGAATAACAGGCAGGGAAAGCTTAGGAGCTTTCCCTGTTTTGGCGTCGCTGGACTTTTATTTGGAATCATGCTAAAGTAGTAAGACAAAGTGACGTAAGAGAGGGAGAACATGAAATACTACTTTGCGCCTATGGAAGGGATTACAGGACCCATTCACCGGAAGGCTTTTGACGCCTGTTTTCCTGGTGTGGACAAATACTTTACCGCTTTTATTGCACCCAATCAGAAGGGGAAGTTCAGCGCCAGGGAGAAGAAGGATATTGATCCGGAGAATAATCGGGGAATTTTCCTGATTCCCCAGATCATGACCAACGACGCCGGGGATTTTACTGTGACAGCCCTTCAGCTTGAGAGTCTTGGATATAAGGAGGTCAATCTCAATCTGGGATGTCCGTCCAGAACAGTTGTCTCAAAGTACAGAGGATCCGGATTTCTGGCAATACCGGACAAGCTGGAGCGATTTTTGGACGATGTCTTTACAGACAGAGATAAAAAGATGCCGGATATGCGTATTTCCATAAAGACAAGGATCGGAAAGGATGATCCTGACGAGTTTGAACGTCTTATGGAGATATACAATCGTTATCCGCTGGAAGAGCTGATCGTTCATCCGAGAACCCAGCAGGATTTCTACCAGGGGCGTCCGGATATGAAGGCCTTTGGCTATGCTGCCGAAAAGGGGAAAAGTCCTGTGTGCTACAATGGGGATATTCTTACGGTTGGAGACTTAAATCGGTTTACCAGTGCTTATCCGCAGATAGATAAGGTTATGATCGGCAGAGGATTCCTTCGGGATCCGGGGCTGATCTTACGGCTTCAAAACAAAGAAGCGCCGGGAAAAGAGCTGCTTTTGAAATTTCACGATAAGGTTTATGAAGGCTATAAAGAAGAGATGCCGGGGCCTAAGCCGGTGCTTTTCAAGATGAAAGAATTGTGGGCTTATATGGGACAGATTTTTGCAGATGCCAAAAAGCCTCTCAAGCGTATCCGTAAAGCAGAGAAGCTGGAAGCATATGAAGCGGCAGTGAAGGAATTATTCGAAGAATATGAAATGACGGGGGAAGCGTAAGAGGCGATAAGTAGTGAGATCTGTGAAAGCATTGCTGAAATTTTATGACAGAGAAATTGCTGGAAGGAGTTTTTCTTAGCCTTCTTTTGTGGGTTTCCTTTGGAGATGTGCTAAAAAGGGAAATACCGGATGGCATACCGGCAGCAATGATCTTACTTGCGGCTGCAGATATGTGGAGCGGTGGGATGGCTCTGCCAGAGAGGCTGGCAGGGCTTTTGTGTATCAGCCTGCCTATGACAGCCATAACGATGGTGCGGCCGGGAGCCTTTGGAGGAGGAGATATTAAGCTGGCAGCAGCCGGCGGAGCCTTTTTGGGAGCGATAAGAATGATAGCGGCTGGCGGAATTGCCGTTTTGCTGTGCGGAATTGTGCTGACGCCCCTTGTGTTGACGAGAAGGATTACCGGGAAAGAGTCCATTCCCTTTGGACCGTTTTTAAGTGCCGGGATGGCTGCAGGTCTTCTTTGGGGAAAAGAAATTGCGGCCTGGTATACCGGAAGCGGAGCCAGGTAAGAACACGTGAAAGAAATTTGAGAAAATAGAAAGGAGAATGGCAGAAAATGGTGGACCAAGATGCGAAAAAAGGATCCGGCGGGGAGATGGTCAGGCTTTATACAAGGCAGAATGACAAAACTTTGTACCAGCTGGAAAGAGATGGAAGGATCATCAACCAGAGAGTATACGTGGAGCTTCATTTCGGAGACATTGCGCCTCTTTTTATGGAAAGCTACGACTGGTTTACAGAGGAGGCGGCCAGGAGAGTGGAAAAACCGGCAGACGTACATGCGCCTATCTGGTGCTCCATCAGCAGGGAAAACTGCCTGAAGCCCATTGAAGGAACAGTGGTATATGTTCTGGAAGTGCCGGCGGAGAAGATCATCTATTTCGATGAAGGAAAGTGGGATTATGTGCTAAACCGGATCTACCTTCCCAAAGATGAAACGGACAGACAGGAGTATAAACAGCACTTGAAAGATATTGGCGTTGTAAACGGATTTGAGTTCTTCCAGGGCAGGTATGCGGGAAAATATCCACAGGAGGAGGCCCGCATAAAAGAGAGCTGGCTTAGAGTGTTTGAAATTGACAACTGGACTATTTTCAATGTCTGCGGAAATATCTGGGAGATCCGCAAAGAATGGGTAAAGCAGATTGTACATCCCGGAGAAGCTGTGGTATAATGTCCACGTAGGCAATGAGCCGTGCAAAAATGTGGAAAACGCAAACGCCTGCTTGCAGGCGATTTGAGGTTTTCGCATTTTTATAGGGCGAAAGCCCGTGAGCGAGAGCCTGGAAGGGCGCGAGCTGGCACGGCGGCTGGTATAGGGGGCGAAAGCCCGTGAGCGAGAGCCTGGAAGGGCGCGAGCTGGCACGGCGGACAGCACACATGCGAAAGCCCGGAAGCGAGAGCGTGAAGGGCCCGGCAGCAGGCATAGCGTAAACTGGACTACAAAGGAGGAATTGGTATGAAATTAGTAATAACAATGAGCCGGCGATACGGTACAGGAGCAAGCAGGATTGCACAGGAGCTTTCAGAAAGGCTTGGCATTCCGGTATATGACAAGGTGAATGTAGAGGAAGAGCTTGGCAGGCATACTTATGAATCCGAAGTGGAAGTGATAAAGAAACTGGCAGAAAAGCCCTGCATTATCCTGGGACGCTGCGCTTCTGAAATCCTGAAAGATCAGAGAAATGCGTTTAATATTTATGTGTGCGCAGATAAGGAGGATCGTATCCGGCGAATTATGGGGAAAGAAAATCTGACCTATGAGGAAGCAAGTAACAAGATAGAGATGACAGACCAGGAGAGGGCAGATTACTACCATGAACATACAGGAAAGGCGTGGGGAGATGTTAACAATTACCATATGATCTTGAATACATCGGATCTGGGTCTGGAAAATTGTGCAGATATTTTAATGAAGTATTTTGAACGGCAGGAACTGATATAGTTTCTGCCGCTATTTTATTTAATAGGAAATTTCTTTCCTATTAAATAAAACGCTCCGCGGGATGCGCACTCGCGCGAAGTGGAAGCTGTTGCTAAAACGACCGCGCTCGGCGCGAGAGTTCCGCTTGCGGAACTCTTTTTTTCTTTTGACGGCTGCCGGAGTCACAGTGAGAAGCTGTGGGAGATTTCATCTAGGTCAGTTCAGCGATTCTTGATACTCCGACATAAATTTCTGAAATTTTATACCAGGTCGAATAATCAGTGATTCCGGTTTCGGGAAGCCCAAACACTTCCTGGAATTTTCGGACTGCTTCAGCAGTGGCAGGTCCGTAAATTCCGTCGGCAGTCAGCTTTGGAAGGGCCGGATACGCATCTGAAATTACATTAAGCTGTTCCTGAAGCTGTCGGACCTTATTGCCGGAAGACCCAATCTCCAGATTGTAACCCGGCCAGGAGGATGGGATACCGGAGATTGCCTCTGCGGTGTTAATATACATATCTGCGCCGTAATAGTAGCGGAGGATCTCAATAGGAGAGTAGCCCTGATCTCCCAACGATTTAGACCCCCACTGTGTCATCCAGTTGGGACACTGCACGCGCCGCCCGTCACAGTACTGTGTCAGGATCGGCTGCCGGACGTTGGGGCGGGAAAGATAGCTGGCAAACAATTCATCTACAATAACGGAAATGGTATCGTAGATATTCCGTTCCGGAATCCATTTGTGGTCAAAAGCAGTGGAGGAAGTAATAGTGAAGTCAAAACCCTGATTCCGGTACCACTCCGTGTAAACCCTGTTTAAAGTAAAAGACATGATGGCAAGAACATTGGCACGGATTGTATTGGCAGGCCAGGTGGCATATATTTCACTTGACGCTACATTTTTGATATAATCCTTATATTTGACATAATAATTCCGAGCTGTACTGTCCCGGGGGCTTCCGTCATGCACCACGATATATTCCGGTACAACCACGCGGCTTAATACGATTTCCCCGGTTTCATTGACAGGTTTGATCTCTGCTTCAGGAATTTTCTCCGGGTAGATTCCATATAAAGTATGTGCGGGAATCACGAACCGTTCTTCCCCCGTCTCCGAAGAATCAGACGGACGCATCTGTATGTTCTGGATGGCAGTGACATCTGCAAGGATTTCTGTGCCGGCAATGCTGATTGTTTCAAATCCCGGAGCAGTGATAAGAAGGGTATATTCCGAATAAGGCTGTTCTTCTGAAGTGACGTCCAGACTGTATTCTACCGGAGGGGCATCGAGCTCCAGAGTTTCTGACTGTCCGGAGGAATCCGTGGTCACTTCCTCTATTGTACTGTCAGGTATTCCGGTGTAGGAAATGCGGATATTGGCACCGGATACAGGAAAGTGATTGATTTCTGATGTAACATTGATCTGAAGTTTTCCCTTGGAGGGAGTGTCTGAATTAGTGGGAATGGAACCATTCATAATAAGAACCTCTCAGGCCATTTAAGTCTGTTGCATATAGTATATGCAAAAAAGTCCGGAAGGTGATTGACCTATACAAAATCTTGATGCAAACAGGAGGCATTTACCCTTTGGGAGAGATTACGCCGACAATAGTTGACGCTATGCGGATGTAAGAACAAAAATAAAAATGCGAGAAGTGGTTGAAAAAAGTCTTAGATTGTAGTATAATCAATACAATTTGTGGAGACATGATTTGTCGCTGGAAATAGACATAGAAAGGCAGTTGTGCTTGCACGGACTGCCTTTTTTATGGGGCAAAACATGACTTTACATATTGCCATTAAAACAAAGTGAAGGGAAAAGGTGAATAAATGAAAGCGTTTCTTATTTTAGAAGACGGAACCGTCTTTACAGGAACCAGCATAGGTTCTACGAAAGACATGATAAGTGAAATTGTATTTAATACCTCCATGACAGGCTATCTGGAGGTGCTGACTGACCCTTCTTACGCAGGACAGGCCGTAGTTATGACCTATCCATTAATTGGAAATTACGGAATAACACCGGATATGGAATCAAAGAAAGCATGGCCGGACGGTTACATCGTAAGAGAATTATCAAGAATGCCCAGCAATTTCCGATGCGAGGGCACCATTCAGGATTTCCTGAAGGAGCAGGATATTCCGGGAATCGCCGGAATTGATACCCGTGCCCTTACAAAGATCTTAAGAGAAAAAGGTACGATGAACGGAATGATCACGACCAATGAAAACTATGATCTTGATGAGATTATCCCGAAACTTCACGCATACAAAGTCGGAGATGTGGTATCCAAGGTAACCTGTGAGGAGCCATACGTGCTGGAGGGCAACGGACCGAAAGTGGCTCTGATGGATTTCGGCGCAAAGAATAATATTGCACGCTCTCTTAATAAGAGAGGATGCCGCGTGACCATTTATCCGGCTGATACATCGGCAGAGGAGATCATCGCATCCAAACCGGACGGCATTATGCTCTCCAACGGCCCTGGAGATCCGGAAACCTGTACCGAGATCATTGCAGAGATCAAGAAGCTCTATGACACAGATATCCCGATATTTGCCATCTGTCTGGGACATCAGCTTATGGCCCTGGCAAATGGAGGAAAGACATATAAGCTGAAATACGGACACAGAGGAGGAAATCATCCGGTGAAAGATTTAAGCAACAACCGGGTATATATTTCCTCACAGAATCACGGGTATGCAGTGGATGCATCCACCATTGATCCGTCTGTGGCAAAGGAAGCTTTTGTCAATGTCAACGACGGAACGAACGAAGGACTTTCTTATATCGGAAAGAACATCTTTACGGTTCAGTTCCATCCGGAAGCATGCCCGGGACCGCAGGATTCCGGTTATTTGTTTGACAGGTTTATGGATATGATGAAAGGAGCAAACTAATGCCAAGAAATAAAGATATTAAAAAGGTACTGGTGATTGGATCCGGACCGATTGTAATCGGGCAGGCTGCAGAATTTGACTATGCGGGAACACAGGCGTGCCGTTCTCTGAAAGAAGAGGGGCTTGAGGTTGTGCTTCTCAATTCCAACCCGGCTACAATTATGACAGATAAGGATATTGCAGACCGTGTTTACATTGAACCGCTGACTGTAGAAGTGGTAGAACAGCTGATCTTGAAGGAAAAGCCGGACAGCGTGCTTCCTACTCTGGGAGGACAGGCAGCTCTGAACCTTGCCATGGAGCTGGAAGAAAACGGCTTCCTTAAGAGAAATAATGTCCGCCTTATCGGTACAACCTCCGAAACGATCAAGAAAGCGGAGGACCGTCTGGAATTTAAGACTACCATGGAAAAGATCGGAGAGCCATGTGCAGCGTCCCTCGTTGTGGAAAATGTAGAGGATGGTATTAAGTTTGCAGAGAAGATCGGTTATCCTGTTGTGCTTCGTCCGGCCTATACTCTGGGAGGAAGCGGCGGCGGTATCGCCCATGACAGAGAACAGCTGGTAGAGATCCTGGAAAACGGACTTCGTCTCTCCCGTGTCGGACAGGTTCTGGTAGAGCGCTGCATCGCCGGATGGAAAGAGATCGAGTACGAGGTGATGCGTGACGGAAACGGCAACTGTATCACAGTATGTAATATGGAAAATATCGACCCGGTAGGCGTTCACACAGGAGACAGTATTGTAGTAGCTCCGTCCCAGACTTTGGGAGATAAAGAGTATCAGATGCTGCGTACCTCAGCTCTTAACATTATCAGTGAACTGAACATCACCGGAGGATGTAACGTGCAGTACGCTCTTCATCCGGAGACATTTGAATATTGCGTTATCGAGGTAAATCCGCGTGTCAGCCGTTCTTCAGCGCTTGCTTCCAAAGCTACCGGATATCCGATCGCAAAGGTTGCAGCTAAGATTGCCCTTGGTTATACACTGGATGAGATCAAAAATGCGGTTACACAGAAGACATACGCAAGCTTCGAGCCTATGCTGGATTACTGTGTCGTAAAAATGCCGAGACTTCCGTTTGACAAATTCATCAGTGCGAAACGTACGCTGACAACACAGATGAAGGCGACCGGAGAGGTCATGAGTATCTGCGACAACTTCGAGGGTGCACTGATGAAAGCGATCCGTTCTCTGGAGCAGCATGTGGACAGCCTGATGTCCTATGATTTCTCCGATCTTACTAAAGAGGAGCTTCTGGAAAAGCTTGAGATCGTAGATGACCGCCGGATCTGGATGATCGCAGAGGCCATCAGAAAAGGTATCTCCTATGATGAGATCAACCGTATTACAAAGATTGACAAATGGTTTATTGATAAGATTGCCCGTCTGGTAGAGATGGAGCAGACCTTAAAGACAACATCACTTTCAGCGGACATCCTGAAAGAAGCCAAGAGAATGGAATTTCCGGACAATGTGATCGCGGCTCTGACCGGCAATACGGAGCGTCAGATCCACGATATGCGTCACGAGTATGGAATCACCGCTTCCTACAAGATGGTAGATACCTGTGCGGCAGAGTTTGCGGCAGCGACGCCATATTATTACTCCGTATACGGAAGTGAGAATGAAGTGGAGGAGACAAGCGGCCGGAAAAAGGTACTTGTTCTTGGTTCCGGGCCGATCCGCATCGGACAGGGAATCGAGTTCGACTTCTGTTCTGTGCATTGTACATGGGCATTCTCAAAAGAAGGCTATGAGACGATTATTGTAAATAATAACCCGGAGACAGTAAGTACAGACTTTGACATTGCAGATAAGCTGTATTTTGAGCCTCTGACACCGGAAGATGTGGAGAGTATTGTCGATCTGGAGAAACCGGACGGAGCGGTTGTGCAGTTCGGCGGACAGACTGCTATCAAGCTGACAGAGGCACTGATGAAGATGGGAGTGCCGATCCTTGGTACATCTGCCGAGAATGTAGATGCAGCAGAAGACAGAGAGCTGTTTGATGAAATTTTGGAAAAATGCGGAATCCCGCGTCCGACCGGAGGAACCGTCTTTACAGCAGAGGAAGCCAAAGAGGTTGCAAACCGTCTGGGTTATCCGGTTCTTGTGCGTCCATCCTATGTACTTGGCGGACAGGGAATGCAGATTGCCATCAACGATCACGACATTGATGAATTTATCGGTATTATCAACCGGATTGCACAGGATCACCCGATTCTTGTTGATAAGTACCTTCAGGGAAAAGAGATCGAAGTAGATGCGGTATGCGACGGCGAGGATATCCTGATTCCGGGTATCATGGAGCATATCGAGCGTGCGGGAATCCACTCCGGAGACAGTATTTCCGTTTATCCGGCACAGAGTATTTCGGAGAAGACAAAGAGAACCATTGAGGACTATACAAGAAAGCTGGCGCAGTCCCTGCATGTCATCGGACTGATCAACATTCAGTTCATTGTGTGCGGTGAGGAAGTATACGTCATTGAAGTAAATCCCCGTTCCAGCCGTACGGTTCCTTATATCAGCAAGGTGACAGGCATTCCGATCGTTCCTCTTGCAACAAAGGTTATCATCGGACACAAGATCAAAGACCTTGGTTATACGCCGGGACTCCAGAAAGAGGCGGATTACTTTGCCATTAAAATGCCGGTATTCTCCTTTGAGAAGATCCGGGGCGCTGATATCAGCCTCGGACCAGAGATGAAGTCAACAGGAGAATGTCTGGGTATTGCCCGCACCTTTGACGAGGCGCTTTACAAAGCATTCCTGGGAGCAGGAATCAAACTGCCGAAGTACAAGAACATGATCATTACCGTAAGGGATGAGGATAAGCCGGAAGCAGTAGAGATCGGACGCCGCTTTGAAAAGATCGGCTACAAGATCTTCGCTACAAGAAGTACAGCTAAGGCACTGCAGGACGGAGGAGTAAAAGCGATCCCGGTCAACAAGATCGAGCAGGAATCTCCGAACCTTATGGACCTGATCCTGGGACATGAGATCGATCTTGTCATCGATACGCCGCCTCAGGGCGCTGATCGTTCCAGAGACGGATTCGTGATCAGAAGAAATGCCATTGAGACAGGCGTAAACGTGCTCACGGCTATTGATACAGCGGAAGCTTTGATCACCAGTCTGGAAAATACAGATATCAAGAAGCTGACACTGATCGATATTGCGAAAATTTAAGGATAATTCTAGAAAGGGCATTCTGAAGACAAGGAATCTTCAGAGTGCTTTTTCTATATTTATTTTATGATATATCTTGCAGGAAAATTTTTAAATTACTGTTCAAGGATGGATTTATCATGTAGAATACTATCAGGAAGAAGGAAAATTTAGGAGGGATTATGTACCGTATCTTGATCGTGGAAGATGACAGAACAATTGCACAGGCTTTGAAAAGACATCTGTCAGGCTGGGACTATGAAGTATATTGTGTAGAGGATTTTAAAAATGTGATGGAAGAATTTTCAAACGTTCAGCCTGATCTTGTACTTCTGGATATCGGACTGCCCTTTTATAATGGCTATCACTGGTGCAGCAGTATCCGCAGGATTTCCGATGTGCCCATTATTTTTCTGTCAGCGGCAGGAGACAATATGAATATTGTTATGGCTATGAATATGGGCGGAGATGAATTTATTGAAAAACCCTTTGATTTGAATGTGGTGACAGCGAAGGTGCAGGCAATGTTCCGAAGGGCTTATTCTTACAGAGGGAATACCAATATTATTGAACACAAAGGATGTATCCTCAATTTGTCGGATGCTTCGCTGATCTATCAGGAGCAGAAAATAGAACTGACGAAAAATGAATTTCGAATTCTGCAGATTTTACTGGAACATGCAGGAAAAATTGTTTCCAGGGACGAGATCATTGCAAGGCTGTGGGAAAGCGACGCCTTTATTGATGAGAACACACTGACAGTCAATGTGGCAAGGCTCAGGAAAAAATTGGCCGGGGTAGGCCTGGAACAGATGATCGTGACAAAAAAAGGGATTGGATATATGGTGGAAGCATGAAAACAGCAGGCTACTATTTAAAAGAACACTGGAGAGGAATCGTTGGTTACTTTGGAGCCGCAGCGATTATTTTGATAGTGGGGCTTCTCTATGAAGTTCGGATGGAGGCCATGTCATACGCAGTCTTTTTGTCGATGATATGGCTGATTTTGTGGGGGAGTGCAAATTTTGTCCGTTATGTAAGAAGAAGCAGAGAAAGGGAAGAAATGCTGAAAAACATTTCTTTTTTAAGGCCGGGAGCGCAAAGTGCAGATACTCTGGCAGAGGAGCAGTACCAGAAAATGCTGTCGGTTCTCTGGGATCAGAAGATGGAGAAAGAGTCAGACGCCGCCATTGCAAGACAGGAGAGTGTAGATTATTACAGTCTGTGGGCGCACCAGATCAAAACGCCCCTTGCGGCAATGCGTCTTCTTTTGCAGGAAGAAGGGCAGGAACATGGATCAGACAGTTTTCTAAAGGAAATGGACAAAGAGCTCTTTCGCACAGAACAATATGTGGAGATGGTCATGACCTATGTGCGTATCGGGGATATTTCCAAAGATCTTGTGCTGCAGTGGTATTCTCTGGATAAATTAATTAAACAGGCAGTACGAAAATATTCCAGACTTTTTATTTTGCAGAAGCTGAAATTGAATTATCAGGAATCAGACCGGATCGTGCTCACAGACGAAAAATGGCTGTCCTTTATTTTGGAACAGCTTTTATCCAATGCGCTGAAATACACAAAGGAAGGAGAAATATCGATCCGTGTATCCGAAGGAAAGGAGCATGAGCTTACCCTGATGATCCAGGATACCGGAATCGGTATTTATGCAGAGGATCTTCCCCGTGTATTTGAAAGGGGCTTTACCGGCTATACGGGAAGAGAGCACAAAAAGTCTACCGGTATAGGGCTGTATCTTTGCAAACAGGTGGCGGATAAGCTGGGGCACAGTATCTGGATCGAATCAGAACCCGGCGTTGGGACAACTGTATTTCTGGGTCTGGGAAGAGTTCCTGTGCAGGCGGAGTAAACGAGAAATAAAACCTACCGGCAGCTTTTTGCCAATAAATTGAATGTAACAAATCTGATCTCGCGTATGGAAATTTATATGGAATAAAAATCAGGAGATGAAGAAGGACTTATGATAAAACTGCTTGCTGTGGATATGGACGGCACTTGCTTAAACAGGAAGAGCCTGATGACAGAAGAAACGAAAAAGGCGCTGGAGGCAGCGGCAAAGTCGGGGATTACGGTAGTGCCTACTACCGGAAGATGCCTTTTTTGCCTGCCTCATCAGCTGGCGGGAAGGAAAGATATCTATCGGTATGTGATCAGTTCCAATGGAGCCCGGGTGACAGACTGTGAGCTGGATAAAAGTTTGCTTTGTTCTGATATTTCTAAGGAGACCGCCCTTTCACTTTTAGAGGAGTGTGCCGGAAGCGGGGCAGGAATCGCGGCCCACATGGAGCATGTCTATCTGATACAGGGAAGAATGCTTGCTCTTATGGGGAGAACATTTTACGGAAAAGACGCCAGGGGAGTGGAGCCTGTAAAAAATATGGCGTCCTATATCCGGAGCAGGAACAAAGGGGTGGAGGAGATCCAGTTGTATTTCCTTGCACCGGGCACAAGGATCAGGCTGGAAAAGATTTTGGGAAATTTTCCTCAGCTTTCTTTTGCCAGTACGAAAATATATATGGAAATCTTTTCCCGTAATACGTCCAAGGGAACAGCGCTTACAGCGCTTTCCGGTCATCTTGGGATCCAAAAGAGCGAGATTGCCTGTATCGGGGACGGGGAGAACGACCTTTCCATGTTTGAGGCTTCCGGACTGAAATTTGCCATGGGAAATGGCGTGAAAAAACTAAAGGAAAAGGCAGATTACGTACTTCCGTCAAATGAGGAAAACGGGGTGGCGGCTGCCATAAAAAATTATATCCTGGGAGGCTGTTAAAAATGAAAATTACAGTTTTAATGGAAAATGATTCCGGACGAGAGGGATGCCTTAGCGAGCATGGGCTTAGTTTATACATAGAGACGAAGAAGCATAAGCTTCTGATGGATACAGGGGCCAGCAGTCAGTTCCTTAAAAATGCCGGGATGCTCGGGATCGATATGGCGGGAGTGGATACGGTAATTTTAAGTCACGGCCATTACGACCATGGCGGAGGGATTCCCGGCTTTTTGGAATGCAATCAAAAGGCAGTTATTTACATGCAGAGGACAGCCGGAGGAGCCTTTTATCATGTGGAGGAAGAAGAAGTCAGGTATATCGGAATAGATCCTGATATTCCGGAGGATTCACGCTCTGTTTTGCTGGACGGAGATTACAGGATCGATGAGGAACTTTTCCTATTTTCCCATATTTCCGGAAGGAAACTGTGGCCGGAAGGGAACCGGGTCCTGAAAAGAAGGACAGAAAAGGGGTTTGTTCAGGATGTGTTCGACCATGAACAGTGCCTCGTGATCAGGCAGGATGGAAAGCATTATCTTCTCTCCGGATGCGCACATAATGGGATCCTTAACATTCTGGAACGCTATAGGAAGATTTACCACAGTTATCCGGATGCAGTGATCAGCGGCTTCCATATGAAGAAAAAGAAAGGCTACACTGCGGAAGATATCCGAAACATTGAGGAGACAGCCAGAGTTTTAAAAGAGACGCCGACGATCTACTATACCGGACACTGTACGGGTGAGGAGCCATACCGAATGATGAAAAAAATCATGGGAGAAAAGATCCGGGCGATCCACAGCGGGGATATTCTTTTGCAGGAGATGAGAGGAGAAATGCCAGATGAAAATAGCAGTATGTGACGATGAGCCCATCTTCCTGGAAATGATCCGTAAAGAACTGGAACAGTACTATAAAAGTCTGGATGTAATGATTGAAACATTTCATTCCGGAGAAGATCTTCTTCGAGTGATAAAAAGGAATCCGCAGATCTACCGATGCATTTTTCTCGATATTGAAATGCCAGGCTTGTCAGGATTAGATACAGCAGAAAAAGTAAAAGAAATGGGACTTTCCATACCGGTCATTCTTCTGACAAGTCATACAGAATATGCTATGCAGGGCTATGAAGTGGGGGCTTTTCGGTTTCTTGGAAAACCGGTGGAGCAAGAAAAGCTGCACCAGGCTTTGGAATCTGTAGAAAAAATGGAAGCGGAAGGAAGACGCTTATCTGTCAGGGTGGATGGAAAGGATCTTTTTATCCCTGTGGAGGAAATTCTTTATTTAAAAAGTGAGAACGTATATCTTTCTATCCAGACAGAAAAGGAACGCTATTTGATAAGAGGCAAAATAAAAGATCAGCTATTCCAGCTTCCTGAAGAACAGTTTTTCCAGATTCACAGAAGCTGGATCATTAATCTTAGAAAAGTATATTCCTATGATGGAAAGAAGGTCTTTTTAACAGAGGGCACGCAGATTCCGGTAGGGCGCAACCGAAGAGAATCCTTTCAGAGGATGATGTCTAAATGGGTGAAAGAGAACTGACAGGGTGCAAAAAGTATGGGGAAATTGGCATTATGTTTATATAACTGTATAGAGATGGCGGAGATTTTGCTGGCGCTTTTGGCTGTGAGCCGATATGTTTATCTGGAGCCGGTTCTGAAAAATAGAAAGGCTCAATTCATATATGGAACAGCCTTTTTTGTTTTTACATTTGTTGTTCAGATGCTTCCCGGAATTTGGGAAGATATACAGATTACAGGAATTTTATTTTTTGGTGTCTATATATTTTTGACAAGGGAAAGTCACAGGATAAGAGGGATATTTCTTTTGATTCCGGCGCTTGGATTTTTGGTAGGGATTACGGCGCTTTTCTATGCTGTTCCATATCTGGTGACAGGAGCCTATCTTCCGGAAAGAGAAAATGCACTTCTTTCGGACGGAATCTTCTGGATAGTTGTCTTGATTTTCTATATCAAAGGTGCGGGATTCCGGCAGAGGGCGGCCAAAGAAAGTGCTTACAGGCAGCTTGGAAGGTGGGAGAGGAACTTTCTTCACGGAGTGGGGATTTTCCTTTTTGCAGTGGGCTCTTTCCTGATAACCATATACGAAGCCGGACTTTCGCAGGATATGTCGAGATTTTTGACAGGTCTTGGATGTCTGTCTATCGTATTTCTTGAAGTTTCTGCAGTTGCTTTGGTACAACAGGGAAACAAAAAGGGATATTTTCAATATATGACAACTATAGGGGAACATTATATGAGAGCCGAGCTGGTACATTTCCGCGCTTATAAGGAACAGGAAGTGAGACTTAGGAGATTTCGTCATGATATCAAAAACCATCTGGCATGTCTGTGCAGACTTTCAGAGACAGGAGACCTGGACAGAATGAGAACTTATCTGGAAAATCTGGAGGGAGAGCTTCGTCAAACAGATCATGCCGTGCAGACTGGAAATGAGATTGTGGATGCAATTTTAAATGAAAAACTCCTTCTTGCACAAGCGATGGGAGTCTCATTTTCTCTGGACGGAAATTTTTCATGTGAAATTGAAATGCAGGCGATGGATATTTGTACCATATTTGCAAATGCATTGGATAATGCACTGGAAGAGCTGGAAAGGTCGTCAGCGGCAAAGATGGACAGGAAAGAGGACGGTGAGCAGCAGAATGGCTGGATCAGGTTAAAAATTTCCTGTCAGGGGAAAATGGCATGTTTTGTGTTTGAGAATCCGGTTTGTCCGCAAAAAAAGATCATGCCGCCAGGATGCACTGATAAGAAAAACGAAAAGGAGCATGGATTTGGTCTTTTAAATATTGCTTATGTGGCAGAAAAATATCATGGCAGCATGAAACAGCAGATCCGTGAAGAAAAAGAAGGGTCTGTATATAGTCTGGAAGTTCTTGTGTTTACAGAATAAGTACCATTCACAACAAAATCAGTACCGTTTACAACGAAAAAACTCCGTTCTTTCCAAAGTGAGATATGGTGAATACAGGAAAGAAAGGAGAAATAACAATGGACACAAAGAAAAGAGCTTTAAAAAAGAAGATAAATCACACAGCCAGAGGGGTACTGTTTTATAATGTGATCCTTGTAGGAGTGACATTGCTTTTTGCAGTGGGATATGGTGTGTATGTCGCGTTGAATCCTTCTTGTGCAGGAGACTCTGGTACGATGCAGAAAATCCTGGAAAGAAGTCTGGGAAATTATGCAGGTGTCTTGAGTATTGCAGGCGTGGCAGCAGGGCTTTTATATCTTGGAATACGGCATAGAAAAAATGGCTATCTTAAGGAGAGCTTTGTAAGGAAAAAGGGGATGACACCAGCGGTATTTGGACAGATGGCCTGTGTATTTATGTCGCTGCAGGTGCTTTTTATTGTGGGAGCGGCATTGGCAGAGATTATTTTAAATCAGTTTGGTTATTCTCTTCAGGCATCAGTGGACAGTGCCGCATCTGCAAGCACGGACTGGTCAATGTTTCTCTATGTGGGGCTGGTAGGGCCGATAGCGGAAGAACTGGTGTACCGGGGAATCGTGATGCAGAGTCTTATGAGTTACGGCAAAGGATTTGCAGTAGGGATATCAGCACTGCTTTTTGGAGTAATGCATGGGAATTTTCCCCAGGGACTATTTGCTGTTGCGGCAGGAGTTGTGTTTGGCTATATAGCATCGGAGTATTCCATTCGGTGGTCTATTGCTCTTCATATACTGAATAATGTGATTTTCAGTGAGGCTTTGGGAAAACTGGCAAAGCTTTTACCGGAAACAGCGGCAAGTGTGGTAGAATACGGTACGCTTATTGGATTTGCTGTTCTTACCTGTGTCATTTTTTGCAGAAAACGGGATAAGATTGCTTCCTGGTGGAGAGAAAATCGTCCTGAAAAATCCATGTGGTTTTCTGCCCTGACAGCGGTGTGGATGATATTGTTTTTTATTATGGAGTTTTTTATCGCGTTGAATGGTATCAAGCCAGTTGCATAAGAGAAGTTTCCTGAAATTTCCGACAATGTTTACTTACATGGATGTGACAAAAATGTAAGGATGAAGGGCCGGAATGTAAGTTAAATGAATGGAAGAGACCTGCCTTCTTTTGTATAATAGGCCTGTAAATAAAATGACAAAGGCAAAAAAGGAGGCAGGTTTTTTATGTCATTACTGGAAGTGAAAAATGTAAAGAAAATATATACGACCCGCTTTGGAGGGAATCAGGTGGAAGCACTGAAAAATGTAAATTTTTCCGTGGAACCAAGAGAATATGTTGCGATCATGGGAGAATCCGGTTCCGGTAAGACCACACTTTTGAACATTCTGGCTGCGTTGGATAAACCTACGTCAGGGAGAGTTTATCTGAAGGGAAACGATCTAAGTAAAGTAAAAGAAAAAGAAGTGGCAGCTTTCCGGCGTCAGAATCTGGGGTTTGTCTTTCAGGACTTTAATCTTCTGGATACGTTTTCTGTGCAGGATAATATCTTTTTGCCGCTGGTTCTTTCCGGCAAAAGCTATGAAGAAATGTCAGGGCGCCTTAAGCCCATTGCAGAAAAGCTGGGAATCAGCCAGATCCTTGGGAAATTTCCTTATGAGATCTCTGGCGGACAAAAGCAAAGGGCGGCGGTTGCAAGAGCTCTCATCACAAAACCGCAGCTGATCCTTGCAGATGAGCCGACCGGTACTGTACGGTTAGTACACAAAAGATTAAAAAAATGAAATGCCAGTGATATTCTGGCCATTATCAATGCGGATCTCTTTGATCACGCTTTTCCAGAGCGTCCGCTTTTCCTCCCGGGATAAAGTATCATAGATCTCCCGGAAGCCTTTGGAAACGACCTGGCGGACTCCGGACAGATCTATGCGCTTCTCATCCGGCGCCGGCGCCTGCAGCTTTTCCAGGGCGGCGGTATAGGTCTCATAATCTTTCTTGTATTCCTCAATATCAATCAGATCATTCAGATACAGCTCTTTGAGCTTTGTGAGCTTGCGGCGCAGGGTGGAGCGGTCCACACTGGCAGCAGTCTTTTTCCGTTCAGCGGCCTGGACATCCCAGGACACCTCATACTTTTCAATCTCATCAGACAGATGCTCAAAAAGCCAGGTCTCAATCCGATCCTCCCGGGCGGAACGGTTATGGCAGCAGCGGCCTCTCTGAAAATGCTGGTTACAGCGGTAATAGAAAAAATCCCGTGTCTGATATCCAACCAGATTATGCCGGCACTCCTCGCAGACAAGGATCCCAGTGAAAATATATACCTTGCCGGATGGATTGCTCCGGGAGTTCCTGCTGGTCAGCTCCTGCACCCGGTCAAACTGCTCCTTGTTGATGGCAGCAGGGCAAAAGTTCGGATTATATCTCCCGTTCCGGTCATAGACGCCTATGGCCAGCTTATCATGGAGCATCCGCCGGAAAGTGGCGTCACACCAGTTTACACCATAGGTCTCACGGATATACCGGATCGTAGCACGCTGGGAAGTGCTCCGCTCATAATAATCAAAAGCATCCTGCATGATGGCGGCCTTTTCCGGGATCAGCTCCAGACGCTTCTCATCATTCACACGCAGCCAGAAAGGACAGTTCCCGGAGAGGACAGTGCCATGCTGCACCTTGCTGTCAAATACAACGTCTATCCTCTCCCCGTCCAGATCTGCCTCATTCTGTGCAATGGAGAGCTTGATATTGATATACAGCCGCCCACTGGCGGTAGTAGTATCATAACCCTCCCCGTCATCTATGGTTTTCCATTCACAGTGATGGGCCTCCAGGATTTCCATGACCTTATAGTAGTCCGGAACGGACCGAAACCAGCGATCCAGGCGGGTAAAAAGCAGCATATCAACCTCATCCCGCCGGACGGCATCCAGCATTTTCTGGAACTCAGTACGCTTGTGCAGCTTTTTCCTGGCCGTTTTTGCGGCATCAATATAGACGCCGACAATAACCCAGCCACGTTCTTTTGCATAGGCCTCCAGGCGTTCCCTTTGAGACTCCAGGGAGAGGCCTTTTATTTTCTGCTCCTCTCCGGAGACACGGATATACAGCGCAACACGGATCAGTCTGTTCTCAATTTCTTTTTCTGACATAATATCACTCCTGTAAAAAGGTATAAAAAATACACCTATACAGGTGATAAAAAAATGTGATATAATCAACTTGTTCGGGGTTGCTTATATCGGTATTATCACCGGTATAGTAATTCTCTGGCCGTCTCTGTTGGCGCAGGGGCGGCTTTTATTTTTAGCCGGTGACAATTTGTCACCGTTTCGATTCTTCTTTGATTGCGCTGGCGCAATTATTCTTCAGAAATCATGTCATAAAAAACATCCTCGGATATAATTTCAATATCATTGCCAGCCAGCTTTAAGGCTTCCGCTTTCTTTTGTTTGGAACTCTTCCCATCTTTTATCAGAGGGCAGTAGTCATTATTGCCCAGAATTAAAAAGTTGGTCTTTTTTGTCACAGAATTTCCTACCTGTCCACCGAGGTCTACTACTATTTGCATGGCATCTTTCCGCTGCATTTTTTCAAGGGTACCAGTAAACACACACAATTTTCCATACAAAGGATGTGTTTCATCAAATTCAGTCCGGGTGGTTACAATATCCTTTGCTGATAGAGAAGGATGTGACTTATTTGTTTTAGGAACCGGAATCCCTAACATTTTACACCAGTCCTTTTCTGAAAGGATTATCAGAGTACCTGCATCTGTAAGTCTATTTGCTTTTTCAAACTTTTCGCTGATCTCTCCTCTCTTGTATCTTTGGTATGTATAATTACTAAAAATAATGTAGTCGCATGAACTATAAAATATATCACTCATGGATGCCTGGCATTTGGAAGATACCTCTTTCATAAAAGCATATGAGTATAACTGTGGCAGCCCTTTCACGGCGATCCGCTTATTGTAAAAAGGATTTGATTCATCAAATACTAAGGTCTCCAGTAAGGATTGTTCCACATCAGTAGGTTTTAGGGAAGCTTCCTGCAGCTTCTGATAAAGGTGATACGTAGTTTCGCAGTCATCCAGTGCCCTGTGAGAATTATCAACAGGGATATCAAGGAAACGTGCCAGTTCAGTCAGTTTGTAGGAGGGAGCAGACCGAAAATATTTTTTGCTTAATTTCATAGTATCTACAAAGTTGTTCTCTAAATACTTATTAAGGTATTGCTTCATGGCATCATATAGGAAATTGATATCAAAATGGACATTGTGGCCGACCAGAATGGAGTCCCCTATAAAATCAAAAAAGTCAGATAATGCGTGTTCTGGCTCCGGAGCAGATATCAAGTCTTGATTCGCAATTCCGGTAAGATCTGTTATAAATGAATCTATCTGAACACCAGGGTTTACCAAAGTTGAAAAAGTATCTGATATACTTCCATCTACAATTTTGATAGCACCTATTTCAATAATGTGATCACGTGCCGGATCCAAACCAGTGGTTTCTATATCAACCACTGCATAATACTCTGGAAAATCCAGTAAAGAACGTCCTTTATATTCTCTCATTGTTATCTCCTTTTTGTATTAGCAAAGTTTACATATAAAATATTTTTGTCCTTATAGTATTTTATGCCATTTTTGCTGGCTCCCCTTTTGTTGCAGCATCATCAATGGAAAGAGCACGTAGCACCATTGCCTTTGTTATATCGTCTGCCTTGCGATATTCTATTATAATTCGTTCTTCTATCTGATTCATGGTGATGGATGGATTAGGGTGCGTAGAAGATGTGCCATCCCATCCCATTAAATATGAGGGGCGACAGTCCAAAACCTGAGCCATTTTTTCTATGGTAGATCTCTTTATGTTTTCAACTCGTCCGTTTTCATATTTCGCTATAGCAGATTTTTGGAGATTTAATTTTGAAGCAAGCTCTTCCTGAGTGTATCCCATGGCGATGCGGCGTTCTTTTATTCTTTTTGACATACACATATGACTACACCTCGCTTTCAGTGTCTTAATATTACTACACATCATGGAATAATGCAAGAAAAATAAGAAAAAGTGTCTTAAAAAGACAACAAAACTGTTGACAGTGCGAGAATGAAGTGCTACTGTATAAGTGTCTTGACAAGACGCAAATAGAAAAGAGGTGAAATTTATGAACAAAAAACTTTTGGAAGCCAAAATGAAGTTACACGGAGATATTGGAAAAACCCTTGCTATGCATATAGGAATTGCAAGAACTACGCTCTCGAATAAAATGAATGAAACGAATGGAGCAGAATTTACACAGAGAGAAATTTCAAAAATCAAAGAGAGATATAGTTTGACTGCAGAGGAGGTAGATGAAATTTTTTTTGCCTCAAAAGTGTCTTAATAAGACACAAATAGCTTTTATATTTTCAAGTTTAATAAAGAAGGAGGCACCTATGAAGAGAATATCAAAGAGGATTAGATCTGCAGCGGGAAAAGTAATGAGTTCCAAAGACGGATATGAGGTCAGAGATGCCATAGCATCCGCCCTGGTGGATGTAGCGGACGCTATGGAAGATTATGAAAGACCTAAGTTGATGATGCGCCGGATCTGTATCATGTGCACGCTGATCAGCGTATGTATATCAGCGGCGGCAACATGCTTGTTTATTTATTTACTGAAGTAAGTTTCGGAAAGGAGGTACCTATGGTCCAGGATCTGAAAGAATTTGCTCCCTGCGGAATGAGAATACATTACACAGTGGATAGCGAGACGGATTTTATAACCTACACAGACATCAATGACAGAGGCAAAAACAGACGTTGCGAGGCCTGCGAGAGATGCAGCTGGAGCGCCATCTGCCAGCCGACAGAATGTAATTATATGGCGATCATCCAGGAGCACCTGGGGAGAGCAGTGAACCCGCTGGATGTGATCACACAGATCTATGAGCAAGCGGCAGCAGGATATGAGTCGGAGACCATCCACGGGCCGGACGGCGTGATCAGCGTAAGAGTCAGAAAAGAGCCATACAGATGGAAGGACGGAGGAGAAAAGCATGAATGAAATTATGGAATTACTGGAGCAGGGCCAGACGGTAGTGGCAAAGATGGGCGAGAAAGCGGATCCGGAGGAACTGGCTGCGGCGGTCCTACACTACTGCGAGGCGGCGGGATACACCATCAGCGAAGTGGATGTTGTGATGCTGGCACTCTATAGAGAATCAACAGAGGCATCAAAAGAGTGCCAGCGAAACACAAAATTTACTTTAGTTGGCGATAAGCGGTAACGATCTCACCTGATAGACGCTCATTAAATTCTTGAGAATGCAGAGCATTTTCAAGAACATCAGTCATCAGCTCTGTAAACTCATCAGGAGTCAGATCAGAAACACGCTGGAATGGATGCTCTTTCACAGCATCCTTCACGACATCTCTAAGAAACTTCATACAATGCTC
The DNA here is from genome assembly GCF_020892095.1 of Claveliimonas bilis. Taxonomy (GTDB): domain Bacteria; phylum Bacillota; class Clostridia; order Lachnospirales; family Lachnospiraceae; genus Claveliimonas; species Claveliimonas bilis. The sequence goes on from NZ_AP024845.1 coordinate 2,561,560, forward strand.
CTTTCCTATGTACTCAGCTCCGGCCAGGGAGCCTGCAAGTAAAGTATAGGAGCATAAGCGGGGAATGACAAGGGAGGACAAAGTGAACACCACAACAGAATTGATACGGAAACGGAACCGGGAGCTGGATCTGGCTCATTACGCACTCACAGCAGAGAGCCGGAAAAAGCACCGGGAGGAAGTAAACAGATTGAACAGAGAGATCAGGCGCCGGGTACGGCAGGAGGTAGGAAATGGAGGTCAGAGGGAATTTTGATGTTAAGAGATTTTATGAGGTGCTGGCAGGGATCCTGTCAGAGAAGTATAAGGCAAAAATCACAGCGGATATCCAGGAGGTGCCGGTACTGGTGGCACAGCCGGCCGGTCAGAAAATGGCGTAGGCGGATCCACAACGGGATCCTAAAGACCATCACAGCGGTGGCGGCCCTGGCGTATGTTGGAGCAGTATGCGGCATAGACAGCCCGGATGGGAGGATCAGTATTCCCACATGCCTGATCATCTGCGCCATAAGCGGGATGTGGCTAGTGCTCTTCTCCATAGCAAATAACTGGTTTGAAGAGGACGGAGAGGAGGATGAGCCGTGGAATATGTAGCAGCATTTCTGGGAGGCGCCCTGTTCGGAGCCTTTGCGGTTATCTTATGGGCGCTTATAGCGGCCAACAGAAAAGATGATGAATGAAAATTGCGCTCTCTGCACCGGGCAGCCAGGGCCGGTCCGACTCCGGCAGAGCGTGTTATAGCAGGGTGGCTCCCTGCATAGGTGCGGCAGCAGGTCAAGAGCTGTCTCATGGGTACCATGCAAAAATGACGGTGGTCACGCCGACCAGAGAGCGTGTGGTAGGTCAACAGGTTTTCGGAGTCTTTTTAATGCGAAAAGACCAACAGGGTACACAAGCCAGAAAAAGGAGGCGGTCACATGATAAGGGCACCGCCGGAGGTGGATATGAGAAGCAGGGAGATAGGGGAGAACCCGATCAAGATCATAAGGTGGAGCGCAAATGTAACGCTGCCATCCGGGAATAGAGCAAATATGTATTGCACGAGCGGATCCATGGAGGAGGTCATGGAGTTCGCCAAGAAGATCGCAGAGGAGAACGGAGTGACCGTTGAGGCTGTGGTCTGAACATGAAAAAAGCTGGCGTCTGCAAACGCCAGCAGGCCCGGTGGGCTATGGAAAAACTTCCTGGAACCATAGTATCACTACGGCCTTATAAAGTCAAGGAAAACGGGGGCTTTTGCCTGCCGTTTTGGACTTGATAAAGCTATTAAAGATAGGACAGATACTATGGCAATAAAGAGGAAAACATATAGGTTCCGGAGGGGAGCCATCATTGATGTGGAGGAGTTCCATGATGGGAGGTATGGCGCCCCGGGAGTAAAGAGGAACAAGAGGGCAAAACCCACAGAGGAGCAGATGCGGGCCGTAAATGCCAGGAACAAGGCCAGGAGATGCCGGCACCGGTTACTGGAGTATTTCAAGCCGGGGGATATCTGGGCGACATGGACCTACAGTGTGCAGAACCGGCCGCCGGATATGGCAGCGGCTCTGAAAGATTTTCAAAAGGCCATGAGGTATGTACGGAAGGAATACAAGAAACGAGGGTATGAGGTGTTCTGGATCCGGAATATAGAGCAGGGCACCAGGGGAGCCTGGCACATCCATCTGATCATCAACGAGATCGGGGACACGGCCAGCATCATCCAAAAAGCCTGGGAGAAGGGAGGCACCTGGTTCACGGAGATCCGGAAAAGCCAATACTATGACGAGGACTTTACAAAGCTGGCCAGCTACATCACGAAGGACCAGCACACGGTAGAGACTAAAAAGGACGGGACACCGGGAAAGCCCAGACTCCGGGAGGCCAATTATGGAACCAGCCGGAATATGCCTCTGCCGGAGCCAAAGAAGGACAAGCTGGTGCGGTGGAAACCGGAGCCGAAACCAAAGAAAGGATACTACATGGCCCACATCCATGAGGGCATCAACCCGGTTACGGGATTTAAGTACAGACGATACACCATGATCCGGTATAGGAGGAAATAAATTGTATCAGACAAAGATCTATATAACCACAGACAGCAGCTCTCCGAAAGCCACAGAGAAACATTACGGCTATGTGCTGGAGTGCATGGTGGGAGGAGAGGCGAAGACACGAGAGGGATTTGGAAAAGTAACGGGTACATATCATCAGGCGGTATTGACAGCACTGGCGGAGGCCCTGGGAAGGTTCAACCAGAGCTGTGAGGTCTGCATCTGCACAGAGGATGATTTTGTCCTCAATATGCTGGAGCGCAACCTGGCGATCTGGGCGGGAAACGAATTTCTGACCAGTAAGAAAAAGCCGGTGGCCAACCAGGAGGAGTGGATGAGGATATGGAGCCTGTCAAACAAGCATCTCATCCTGACGTCTCCCGGAAAGCATGAATATACCGGGTGGCTGCAGGGGGAAATAGAAAAACGAAAGGAGCAGGAGAATGTTTGAGAAGTTTGGAGAACTCAATTCTTTTGGAGAAATCAACGAGCTGGCAGAAAATCTGTTCAATGAGGGAGACACAGAGAGTCTGAAAGCAATGGCAAAGGAGAACGGGATACAGAATGAATTTATTCAGATGTACCTGCAGGGAGACATCCCGGTGCTCTGCGATCCGCTGACCGCAGCCATGGGAAAGATTGACGTGGAGGTAGCGGAGCTGAAACCACAGGAGATCATGGAGGACTGGGTGGAATATCTCAGAGGCCAGTGCATGGAAAACGAGATCCTGGCGTACCAGGTCCGAAAAAAAGGAAAGAGCCTGAAAGGCTGCATTGCTGCCCTACTGAAATGGTCATTTTCCAATCAGCAGCAGATTGACAAGGACATCATCAAGGCAGCAGGCGTCTCCGCCGGTAAAGTGACACTGGGGATCCCGGGCATGGCCAGGGCGAAAAAGATCATCACGGACTACTACATGGGAGGGGAGAAAGCATGAAACGGACAAAGTTATTGAAAACGCAGCCCTGCGAGGCTCCCCGGATCAGCAGCGAGGAGGACGTGATCTGCGCCAGCCAGATCGTGGAGGCGGACGGAGAGAAGGCCCTGGAGATTTCGCTGTTTTACAAGGGCAAGCTCAGAGGACGGTATTTTGCGGATGAAGAAAACCACAATGCCTGGATAGATGGAAAGTGGTACACATTACGGCTGAAAAACGTGATCCGGGTGTGCATGGATGCATCTCCTTTGAAAAATGACTATTACTACTGTACGCCCAGCACAAAATGGGCGGCGCGGGAAGACAAGGAAAGGGCATATGATTTTCTGGACACCTACGGCATAGAGGACTATGAGGTAAGGCTGGGAGCGAGAAAGCGACAGAAAGCGTTTGAGAGAAAGCTGGAGAGAATAGACCAGATGATGGCGGATGTTCCCTGTGTTCCGGAGGATGCGGAGACCTGGATGGAAAATGAGATATTCCCGGAGAACATATTGTTTTTCAAAAAAGGGGAAAAGCGGATCACATACAGCTGTACCGCCTGCGGAGCTACAAGCTGGCGAAAGAAAGCCTGGAAGCATGGAGAAAAAACAGTCTGCCCGAAGTGCGGGAGACCAGTGACGGCCAACTGCCGGCAGCAGGAGCGGACCAGGAAAGAGCCGATTATCATATTACAGCAGTATGGCAGCGGGTGGATCGAGCGCCAGTTCCGGGCAATCTGCAGATGGAGCTACGGAGAGAAAAAAGAGATCCAGCTCAACGAGGAGATCAGGGCGATCATTCCGGAAGGACAGCACTGGGGCAAGGTGTGGTATGGAACCATATACAATGCAGACGAATTTGAGCAGGAGTTCTGGGACAAGAACGGGCTAAACAAGCGCTTTTTATCCTCATACCTCTATCCGGGAGATCTGCCAGAAACTCTGAAAAGAGGAAACCTGGAACACAGCGGAATGGATCTGCTGGCCGCCAGGCGGGAGAAATTCAATGTGAACAAGTATATTACGACATTCTACAAGCGGCCATACCTGGAGTATCTGGCCAAAGCGGGACTGACCAGGCTGGCAGCGGAAATTGTGGATAATTACGGATGGTGGGGAGAGCCGAGTACGATTTTTCAATGTGGAGACACCATGGTGGATGTTCTGCAGATAGACGGAAACCGAGTCAACCGCATGAAACAGATCAACGGAGGACTCCATGCGCTGGAGTGGCTGCAATATGAGGAGGACATGGGCGTGAAGATCTCCCAGGAGTCTCTGGAGTACCTGGAAAAGAAGAAAGTGGGCCTGGACGGATGCAGGCCGATCCTGCAGGAGGTAAAGAGCGTCAACCGGATGGTCAACTACATGAAGAAACAGAAAGGCGAAGTATCAAAACTGTGCATTACCTGGGCGGACTATCTCCGTATGGCAAAGGCGGAGGGATACGACACCACGGATGATATTGTGAGATTTCCGAGAGATCTGAAAGCCAGACATAACGAACTGGTAGAGCTGGACAACAAACGAAAAGATGAGAAACGCCTCCAGGAATATAGAGAGCTGGATCAGCAGATCAAAGAAAGGCTTCCGGAAGCGGCGAGATACTTCTGGGAGGATGAAAAGTATATGATCATTCCGGCTGGAAAATGTGAGGAGCTGATCAACGAAGGACGGACGCTCCACCATTGCGTGGGCCGTGATGACCATTACATGAGGAAAATGGCAGCAGGCACCAGCTGGATCCTCTTCCTCCGGAGGAAAGAAGACCTGGAAACACCATACTACACGCTGGAGATTGACATGCAGCAGGACCGGATCCTGCAGTATTACTCTGAATTTGACCGCCAGCCGGACAAGCCGATCATCACAAAGGTCCTGGACAAGTTCCGGAAGGGTATCAGGAGACAGCAGAACCGGATCCGAACGCAGGTGGCGGCGATCGCATAGGAGGCCGATATGATTGAGGATTATCGGATCAAAATCAGGGTAGGCAGGTCAGAGGGCACCGGAGTATATGAGATTACAAAGAGAGGAACCAGGAGAGAAAAGTCAAGGTTTGTGGAAAGGTACGAGACTCCGGCGGGAACATTCCTGCCGGAGGAATGGAAAAAACGGGCGAAGGCCGCCATTGAAGCGGAGGGAGAACTTGCTCTCCTGGAAAGAGTCAAAGATCACTGCAGAGAGCACTGTGCATGGCTGCACACAGAGAGCGATCTGGAAGAGTATGCCATAGATTGCACATGCGGACGGGTATATAGACACTGGAAAGACTTTGAGAACACAGAAACAATAATCTGGATGCAAGGAGGCAGAAGATGGAATATGTGCAGATGACACTCAACGACTGGGTGGAAATGAAAAGGAAACTGAGACAGGAGCTGCTGGGAGTAAAGCAGAGCTTTGTCCGGATCGGATACGCACTCCGAAAGATAGAGGACCAGAAACTCTATGAGAATGATGGATACAAGAGCATAGCGGAATTTGCCAAGGAGGAGTATGGCCTGGAACCGTCCACCACTTCCCGGTTCATGAGCATCAACCGGGAATACTCCATTGACGGATATTCCGAACAGCTCCGGCCGGAATATGCGGATCTGGGGCGGAGCCAGCTGGAGGAGATGCTGAAACTGCCGGAAAGTGACCGGCAGATGATCCAGCCGGAGACATCCCGGGAAGATATCCGGGAGTTAAAGCGGTTCAATAAGGTGGAGCCGGCCGCAGGCGTGGCGGACGATCTGCGCCAGCTGGTGGAGAAATTCTACTACGACAACCCGGAAATCCTCAATGGGGTATTCAGCAAGCCGGAATATGAAGAGCAGACCATCAAACACTTTGCGGAGATCGTAAACCCCGGAGGGAACCGGTCCTACAAGAAAGGCCTCTACTTCCTGATGATGTATGAAAACCGGGTAGTGGTCAAGAAATTTGGAACGGATCCGCAGGATCTGACCTGGTGGGATTTCTGGCAGATCACACGGGATATTTTCGGGGAGGCGGCAGCAGGCCCGAAAACCTGGCAGAGCTATTTTGGAGGGGACGAGGATGAAGGAACTGAGCAGGGAGGCAAAGAGAGTGATCCGGAAAGCGGATCAGGCACTGGAGACGGGAGCGATCACATACAGCAGGCACCGGACGATAGTGGAGAACGTCAGGAAGGGCCGGCCGGCCAGTCCTCTGAGTCAGAAGGAAGTGGAGAGCCAGAGGATGACGGTGGAGCAGATGGAAAAAAGAGCACTGATATTGAGCAGGAAACTGAGAAAGGAGCCGGGAGAGATTATGGAGCAGCTGATGAGTCAGGAACAGCAGAGACGGAAGATGACACCTCTGGAGAAAAAAGCGGCGAAGGAGATCGTGAAGAGACTGCAGGAGGACAGACCGCTGAACCGGGAGGAACGGAGAGCCAGGGAGAGGAAATTGCGCCGGCGCAAAAATCCCCGGAAATCCTAGAAAAAGAGGCGCCTGATGAGACCGAAAGAGAGACTGACCTGGGAGACGAAGATGGAAAAACCGCTGAACCGGAGACAACGGAGGCAGCAGAAGCGGAAACGAAAGAAACAGAACCCGGCTTTGAGGCTATGAACGCACCGGAGGTCATAGAGAAACCATTCGGAAGCAGAAAGGACTGGCTGGATACTCTCACAGCATATGGAATGGCCGTGGAGATGGCCAAGATGATGAAAGCCATGCTGACAGAGAACCTGGCCGACATGACGGAGACCTCATTCTGGGAGCGGTGGCTGAATGAGGAGGTGGATGATCATGGCCAGAAGATTGAGGAGGCATAAGAAAAGAACGCTCCAGGAAGTCGTGCAGGATGGAAACGTCCTGCACTCTCCGGAGTATTTGACCATGTGCGCCAGAGGAATAAAAGAACATTGCGAAACCACGGAATATATGGCCGAGTGTATCTTTGCAAGGACGGGGGTATGTGACGGGAGCTGCACGCTCTGGAAAAACACTCCAAATTTCTGGCCGGAAAGGAGATGGACGAAAAAATGAATACCAGACAGAAAAAGAAGCAGTACAAGAAACGGTATGGCCACAACCCGCCAAGGGGAGCGGATGGGCGCTATTTGTTTCACGTCACTTATGGACTGGACCTGGCAGCAGGGCAGGACCATTCCGGAACACTTACTCCGGGGCAGGTGGAGGCGCTGACAAAAATACAGGCACTTACTCCGGAGGATGCGGAACGCATAAGAAAATCATTTTGTGAGGCTGCAGCCATAGCAGCGCAGGCACTGGCGGACTTTGCGGCCGCCATCAGCCAGGGATTTTCCAATATGGCGGATATGCTTAGAGGGCAGATAGAGGAGCAGGAGGAGCCGCCGGTAGTGGTGGCCAGGCACCTGGCAGAAAGGAGAAGGAAATGCAGAAAAGAGTGGAAAGCGTCAAAGAGATAGATTTCTCCGGGCTGAAAGTGCCGTTTATTGCGGTGTACCAGCACCCGGAGGATTTTCCGGAGAAGTACGTGGCCAGGGTCTATGAGCTGGACAAGCCAACGGACACGCTTATGATCAAAGACACACTGAAAGAGATTGAGATGGATATCCGGAAAAACACAGGAATGACATTCATTCCCAGAGGGGTGGAGGATGTGCTCTCTCTGGTGGGAGTATGGATGTAGGAAGGAGCAGAGGATGAAAAGAACAACGGAGCAGGTTAAACAGGCCATGGAGCAGCAGACGAAGAAACCGAAGGACCGGCCGGTAAAAAGGCAGAAAGGGATCCGGAAGGGAGAACGCAGATGAATAAAGTGATTTTGGTGGGGAGACTCACAAGGGATCCAGAGGTCAGATATTCCCAGGGAAGGGAAGCTCTGGCCATTGGCCGTTATACCATTGCGGTGGATCGGAAATATAAACGGGAGGGAGAGCCTACAGCAGATTTTATTCCCTGCGTGATTTTCGGGAAAGCTGCAGAGTTCGCAGAGAAATACTTCCGCCAGGCCATGCGGATCTCCATCTCCGGCCGGATCCAGACCGGATCCTACACGAACAGGGATGGCCACAAGGTATATACCACCGAGGTAATAGTGGAGGAGCAGGAGTTCGCAGAGAGCAAGAGAGAAAGCCAGCAGGGGCAGCAGGCGCCGCCGAAATATGACGGAGACGGGTTCATGAACATTCCGGAGGGCATTGATGAGGAGCTGCCGTTCAATTAAGGGAGGGAAAGTGAGATGACAACAAAGATAGGATTTTGTAGGTATTGCAACAACCAGAGGATGGTGGAGGTGCCGGATGACGCCACAGAGGAACTGATCAACCAGGAAGCAACGGCCACATGTGACTGTTACCGGGCAAAAGCGGAGAGGGAAAAGGAGTATCAGAAAGAGGCGTGTATTGCCAATATAGACGATATGCTGGGAAAGAAGTATCCTGAGATCGCTTCTCTGCTCAAAGACAGCATTGACGCCATCCAGGCGTCAAAAATTAAGAAAATCACGGTAAACACACATTTCAACCAGACCATCCGGCTCCAGAAAGCAAAGGACGGGATCAAGGTGGAACTGGAGAGAAAGCTGAAAGAGGAGAGCCTGGCATGAAGTATCCGAAACAGAAAAGACGGAAAAAGAGAAAAGAGCACAAGCCCAGCATCCTCCACCAAAAGGATGGGACCTGCTATCTGTGCATAAAGCTGAGAAAGGACTACCGGATCCACCCGGTAGTCCATGAGCATCATATTTTTGGAGGACCGAACCGGCAGATCTCAGAGGCAAAGGGGCTGAAAGTCTATCTTTGCCTGGAACACCATCTCTGGGGGCACCAGGCGGTACATAACAATCATGAAATTATGCGCCTCCTGCAGCAGGACGGCCAGAGAGCCTATGAGCGCACGCACTCCAGAGAGGAGTTCATGGCGTTGATCGGGAGGAATTACCTGGACATGGAGCCATTTATTGTGCCGCCGGAAGAGGCAGAAAAAGTTGAGCCAGGGATCACATTCCTGGAGCCGGACTGCCGGGGATGTTTTGGGGCATCAGAAAATCAGTGCAAAAAATGTGAGGAGGAGCGGCATGGCTGAGAGACTGAGACACTGGCTTTTCCGGTCAAGGAGAAAAGGCTGCCGGCATTGCTGTTTGTGGTGTGAATACTGGGATATCTGCAGGAGGGAAGAGAAGTGAACTATCAGGATATAGGGGTATTTACGGTCAGTCTCCTCATCATTATGACGGAGGGCGTATTTCTGGCCTGCGGAGGATTTGAGACCATAAAAAAGGCCATGCAGGCAGCAGGAGGAGCGATCTGGTGCATGATTTCCTGGCCATGGAGATTATGGAAAAACCATAAGAGAGAAAAGTGGCTTGAACGGCAATGGCTGGACTATATAAACCAGCATAAGCTGGAGATTTTAGACAGCTTAATGAAAACGACCAGGAAAGAGATGAGTTATAAGCAATTCACTACAAAAGAAGCCGTAGAAGGATTAGCGGAGGCGATGGAAATGATTAGAAAAGCCGGAACTTCCACAGAGGACATCAAAACGAATGAGGAGGAGAGAACGTGGAGGGAGAATTTCATGAAGCGCTTTATGACAAAAACGTAAACGAGAAAATGCTGTTTACAAATAATGCAAGAAAAATGGCCGGAGTTCCTATGCGAAGAAAAAAAGACAAGCGAAAGCGGATTTTCACAAGGAATAGGGCAGAGGAAGATCTGGATGCGTTTTACGATTATTGTAACGGGAAATGGGATGATTATTTTGAAAGGAGAAGCCATGGCAAGTATTTATGTGAAAATGAAAAACGGAACCAAGAAAGAGTTTAAGCACGAGGGAAGGGCAGGAGGAAGCTATACAAAGAGTATCCGATACGAGGGAGCATTTGCGATTATAACTGATGAATGGGGAAGCGAGACAGCCATACCGGTGCAAGACATAGAGGAAATTAAGGTAGACAGACCAAGATACTATTAAGGCTATGAGACAACAATAAAAAGCAGGGAGGAGAAAAAGGGATGCCGAATGTGCGACCATTGAACAAAAAGAAATACGGGATAAGCAAGTACGCATTTCAGACGGCTTATTCGTATTGTCTGCAGTACCCAGAATGGAAAGAGGAGCTGGGCAGCAGGACCTCAACAGTAAAAAGCCCTCAGATCACTGGGATGCCGGGAGCGCACAGCGGCAGTGACGCCACAGCAGCCCTGGCCCAGAGGAGGGTGGAGCTGCAGCAGAAAGTGGACAATGTGGAAAACACAGTCAGAGAGGCCATAGGGAAAGAACGGGGCCTTTATCAGTATTTACTGGAATACGTGACCACAGAGGGAGCCACCTTTCACTGGATCAAACAGAAAGGGATGCCATGCGAGAGGACTTACTTCTACCAGGTACGAAGGTATTTTTATTACCTCATGGCAAGAAAAATATAAGTGCGGTACTCGCAGGACAACTTTTGTGATATAGTGATAGCGTCCAAAAGATATGAGACAAAGTTCTCAGACATATCCCTCACAAAGGCTCCGGAGTATCCGGGGCCTTTTGCATTGGAGGAAATATGACACAGCAGGAAATTGAATATGTGCAGGAGTGCATCAGGACGGATATACACAGCTTCTATGTGTGGGGCAAGTGGAAAGCGGTACGCAGGAAGGTCCTGCAGATGGATCATGGAGAGTGCCAGAGATGCAAGGCAAAAAAGAAATATACCAAGGCGACCACTGTGCATCATGTAAATTATGTGAAACGACATCCGGAGCTGGCTCTGGAAATATGGTATGAGTGGTATGGAGTCAGGAAAAGAAACCTGATCAGCCTGTGCCATGATTGCCATGAGGCGGTGCATGGATACAGAAAGCCGGAGGACAAGAAACCTCTGACAGAGGAAAGGTGGGATTGATATGAGCAGAGCAGTGTGGACCGACACAGCAGACTACATGATCCTCAGATGTGCAGCGTGTGGGATGCCTCACATAGTACACAGGCAGATGATGCGGGATGGAATATCATACAGAGACTGTGGAACGGGACCGCTGATACCGGAAGGGTATGCCATCATGATAGACAAAAGGCCGGCGGATATTATTGTGAAAACGCAGGTGGATACATCAGACCTGGACAAGGTGCAGCGCATGGTGGATGAGATACAGACATCTGTGAATAGCATGATAGAAAAACTGACAGAGACAAAGGAGATCCTGGAACATGAAACAGATCGCTAAGAAGATGAAGGGCATGACTCTATACATGTGCAACCCGGAAATCAATAAGGAATGTGACAAACGGTTTTGCATGTATAACACGAATGCAGTGGATTATTTGTGTGAGTGCACAAGCAAAAAGGAATTTGCCCTAAAAATTGGAGAGGCGGCGGTGGAAAAAGAATACACTCCCCCGGTCTAAAAAAATCGCATTTTAATTTCAGCGCTGGAGACCGGTGGGTGGCCTCGACAATTCCGAGAAATCTCGCACATGATCAAAAATAAAAAAATAGGGGGTGGAAATGTGGCTCAAAAAAAAGGCGATATATTAGAAAGTTTAGTTTCACAGCTGGAGAGAAAAGAGGCGGATATTTCCTGTTTTTTGGACCTGCTGGATGACTATATGGCCCTCTATGACATCAAAAAGAAGCTGAAAGCGGACATCAAAAAGAGAGGAGTATCCTATGAGACCACATCTGCATCCGGCAAGGCCACCATAGTAAAACAAAACCAATCAGTCAAGGATCTGGTAGCTGTAAATAAGCAGATGCTGATGATCCTGGACAAGCTGGGACTGACTACCGAAAAGACCATAAAGGATGATGATGATGAAAAACTGTGATCCACGCATAGAGTCCTATATGGAGGCCGTGGAGACCGGAGCAGTAAGATCATCCAAGGAAATCAAGGCCCTTGTGAAGCATGTGAGGGAGTGCTTTGAGACAGAGGACATTTACGTGGATCAGCAGCAGCTGACGGACTATCTGGGGCTGGCAAGATATTTTCCATACGAGCGGGTGTTCCCGTGGCAGGAATTTGTCATAGCCCTGCATGACACGACATACTGGCGGGAGAGCGGGATGCCCCGCTGGCCGGATCTGTTCTGCCTGATCGGCCGTGGAGCCGGGAAAGATGGGACCATTGCCCTGGAGGCGGTGGCTCTGTCATCTGAGTACAACGGGATCCGGGAGTATGATGTGGACATCTGTGCGAACAATGAGGACCAGGCCCTCCGGCCGGTCCAGGATATTGTGGGAGCGTTTGAGCAGCCACGCTGGATCAAAAAGCTACAACGCTTTTTCCGGTGGACCATGGAAAAAGTGATCAACCTCAAAACGAGATCAACGATCCGGGGGCACACCAACAACCCCGGAGGAAAAGACGGACTCCGGTCCGGAATGGTGGTACTCAACGAGATCCACCAGTATCAGGACTATAAAAATATCAATGTATTTACGACCGGCCTGGGGAAAAAGAAACATCCACGCCGGTCTTACTATACCACCCAGGGAGACGTGAGAGAGGGGCCGCTGGACGACCTCCTGGAGACCGCAGAGGGCATCCTGTTCGGGGGAGAGCCGGACAACGGACTCCTGCCATATATCTGCAGGCTGGACAGCAAGGATGAGGTCCATGATGAGGCGAACTGGGAGAAAGCCAACCCCTCACTGCCGTATCTGCCGGATCTGCTGGAAGAGATCCGGAAAGAGTACAGAGACTGGATCAAGCATCCGGATAAGTTCACAGCATTTATGACCAAGAGGATGAACATACCGGACGGAACCAGCGAGATCAAGGTCTGCAGCTATGAGCGGATCAAGGCCACCAACAGGCCGGTGCCGGTGGACGATCTGCAGGGGCGAGTCTGCACCTGCGGGATAGACTTCTCAAAAATCACAGACTTTGTATCTGTCAACCTGCATTTTCGGGACGGAAATATCCGGTACGACCTCAACCATTCATGGCTGTGCCTCAACTCTAAGGATCTGCCACGGATCAAAGCTCCGTGGCGGGAGTGGGCGAACCGGGGGCTGATCGACCTGGTGGATGATGTGGAGATCCACCCGGAGACCATAGTGGAGTACATAGAGATGCAAAAGGAATATTATTCCATCAAGATGATGGCAATAGATGACTTCCGCTATGCGCTGCTGGCGCAGTATCTGAAAGGAATAGGCTTTGATGCGAAAGCCTACAAGAACCTGAAACTGGTCCGTCCCTCAGACATCATGAAGGTGGCGCCGGTCATAGACAGCTGCTTTGCCAATGATTATTTTGCGTGGGGAGACAACCCCACACTGCGGTGGGCCGTCAACAACACAAAGATGATCCGATATGGCCGGAAGCTGGGGAAAGAGGATGATGCCGACATAGGCAATTTTGTATATGCCAAAATCGAGGCGAAGTCCAGAAAAACAGACCCGTTCATGGCCCTGGTGGCATCCATGGCGGTTGAGGACGCCCTGCCATACGCCCAGGTTACTAATGCGCCGGATCTGGGCGTCTTCACATACTGAGCGCAGAAAGGAGGAAAGAGATGGGGTTCAGCATAAAACGATTGTTCAAAAGCCGGGAGACTCCGGAGCCGGAGAAAGTAACCACCATAGAGATCACGGATCAGCAGGTCCGGGATGCAGCGGCCGAGGTATGCCTCCGGGAGCTGGCGTTCTGGACTTGCATAGGCAAGATTGCGAACGCCCTGACAAAATGCGAGTTCCGCACCTTCTACGAGGGCAGGGAGATTTTCGGAGACGAATACTACACCTGGAACTATGAGCCGAACCGCAACCAGAACAAGGCGGAATTTCTCAGCAAGGCCATAGAAAAGCTGTACCGGGAAAATGAGCTGCTGATTGTAGAGAGTTATGACGGACAGCTGCTGGTGGCGGACAGCTTTGATGTAACACGCAACACACTGTATGGAGACACCTACAGAAACGTGCTGGTGGATGACTACCAGTTTTCACGGACATTCCACAGCGCAGACGTGCTCCACTGGAAGCTCAACAACCGGAATGTGAACAAAATTATCAATGGCCTGTATGGCTCCTATAGTAAACTGATCGACTACAGCGCACAGTCATACCTCAAAAGCAGGGGCAGCAGGGGAATACTGAACATTTCGACCATGGCGCAGTCAGAGAAACTGTTTGAGGAGAAGCTGAAAAAGCTGATGAATGAATACTTCAAGTCCTTTTTCAACAGCTCCAATGCGGTCCTGCCGTTATTTGAGGGGTATGAGTATACAGACCTGGGATCCAAAACATACAGCGAGGGAACGAGCCGGGACATCAAAAATCAGTATGATGATATCTTTGATTTTACAGCGAGAGGAATTTCCATGCCGCCGTCCCTTGCCAAGGGAGACGTACAAGACACCAGTAAGGCGGTGGAGGAAATGCTGACATTCTGCCTGGATCCCCTGGCCGAAATGCTGCAGCAGGAGATCAACAGAAAGAGGATAGGCAAGAGCGGAGTGGAGAAAGGCACCCGCCTGCAGATCAACACCATGAGGGTCAAGCACATTGACATGTTTGACATAGCCACTCCGGCGGATAAGCTCATCAGCTCCGGGATCTATACAGTGAATATGCTTCTGAGAGCGTTGGGAGAACCGCAGCTATCAGATGAGTGGGCGAACCAACATTTTATAACCAAAAACTACTCGACTATCCAGGATTTCCTGGAAGAACAGAGCAAGAAAGGAGGTGGAGAAGGTGCCGAAACCAATTAACTTTTGCTTTCAACAGTCAGCAGGAGTCCATAAGCTGTATATCTATGATGATGTGACAGCTTATGGCACGTTTGACTGGACGACCTGGACCATGAAGGAGTCAGAGACCTCTGCAAAGTATTTTCGTGACCAGCTGGAGGCCATCCCGGACACCGCTACGATTGAGCTGCATATCAACTCAAACGGAGGTTCTGTCAAGGAAGGTGTGGCAATCTACACACAGCTGAAACAGAAAGGCTGTAAGAAGGTGGGATATGTGGATGGCGTGGCCTACAGCGTGGCTTTCCTGATCCTGCAGGCATGTGATGAGAGGATCATGGGGCTGGGAACATCCGCCCTTGTGCATAACATGTGGATGAGCGTGGAAGGAAATGCCAAAGAACTCCGGAAAGCCGCAGATGATCTGGACGTGCTGATGGAGTCAAACCGGAAAATTTTCCTGGAAAGATCCAACCTGGAAGAACAGCAGCTCATTGACATGATGGAGGCGGAGACATTCCTCACGCCGGATCAGTGCCTGGAATATGGACTGATCGACAAGATCGACAGCTATCAGGCGGATGAGCAGGACACTCAGCAGAAGCTGATGGAGCAGGTGCAGCAGCTTACCCAGATGATCGCACAGCAGAAGTCATTCCGGGAGCAGATGCAGGCCATGATCCAGCCGCCGGCAGCAGATCCGGAACCGAAACCGGAAAAGAAACTCACGAACCAGTTGGCAAACTTTTTCAAAAATATGTAAAGGAGAACCAAGATGAAGAACAAAGACATTTTAGCAATGGAGAAAGCCAAGATTGTGGAGAAGATGAACCAGGCCATCAAGGATGATGACGCCAAGATGTTCAGCGAGGCTTTCACGGAACTCTGCCAGAAAATCGAGGAGAACGTCCTGGAGCAGGCAAGAGAAATGATGAATGAGCAGGATGTGACCATCCTGGCCCAGAGAGGCGTGCGTCAGCTGACCTCCAAGGAAAGAGAATACTATGAAAAGGTCATTGAGGCCATGAAGTCTAAAGACCCGAAGCAGGCACTCAATGATGTTGAGGTGGTTATGCCGGAGACAATCATCAACTCTGTATTTGATGAGCTGTCCACTAACCATCCGCTGCTCTCCCGGTTATCTGCGACAACCGTCACAGGACTGACCAGGATGATGATGAACACCAACGGAGAGCAGAGAGCGGCATGGGGTAAGCTGACCGCCAAGATCATTGAGGAGCTGACCTCCGGATTTAAAGAGGTGGATGTAACCCAGGACAAATTGAGCGCATTTCTGCCGGTATCTAAGGCCATGCTGGACCTGGGGCCTGTGTGGCTGGACAATTACGTGCGCCAGGTGCTCTATGAGGCGCTGGCCAATGGCCTGGAGTATGGAATTGTCAATGGTACCGGAAAGGATGAACCGATCGGAATGATGCGCCAGGTAGGAGATGGCATCTCTGTGAAAGACGGAGTATACCCGGAAAAATCCGCCATCAAAATGACCGCACTGGACATGGAGCAGATGGGGAACATAACGGCCATCATGGCGAAGAATGACAAGGGCCAGGCCAGAACCGTGACAGGACTGATCCTCCTGGTCAATCCGGTGGACTATTTTCGGAGAGTGCTGCCGGCCACCAGAATGCTGACGCCGGACGGAGTCTATGCCTCTGTGCTGCCGGTGGATGCGGAAATTATCCAGAGCGCAGCCGTGAAGGAGGGCAAGGCGGTCTATGGAATGGCATCCAAGTATTTCCTGGGCGTAGGAATGGCCAGAAATGGAAGGATCGAATATTCTGACGAATACCGGTTCCTGGAAGATGAAAGAGTATATCTGATCAAGCTCTATGCCAACGGCTTTGCCATGGATAACAACGCCTTTCAGGTGCTGGACATCACAGAGTTGCAGCCGGTACGCTTCAAAGTCATTTCCACCACAGAGGAAAAGACATACAGCGCTGACCTGGCTGATCTGAAGATCGGAAGCCTGGCGCTGTCTCCTGAGTTCGCCGCCGGAACAACGACCTACACCGCTACTACCAGCAACGCCACCAACGTCATCACGGCAGTGCCGGCCAGCGGATCCGCTGAGATCGAGATCACGGTAGGAGAAACGCCCGTGACAAACGGAACAGCGGCCACCTGGGCGTCTGGAGCCAACACGGTCAAAGTCAAAGTAACTGACGGAGAACTCACGAAGACCTACACGATCACAGTAACAAAGGAGTAAAAGAGCTATGGCAGACGATAAGGACAAAAAACTCCTCAGTGACATAAAGAACTATCTGGACATCACATGGGACGATACCCTGGGAGACCAGAAGTACATGGGGATGGTCCAGAGAGGGATGGCTGCCATTAAGGGAAAAATAGGGGAGTGCAATTTCTATGAGGAGACTCAGGAAAGAGCGCTCCTTTTTGATTACGTCATGTATGCGAGGGCGGGAGAGATACCGCAGTTCTGGGCGAACTACAAGGAGGAAATCCTCTCCCTGCAGATCGCAAGAAAGGTGGACGCTTATGCCGCGGATACAGAGCAGACAATTTGAAAATTTCGGGGACGGGCTGCTGACTGTCTGTGAAGCAGATGAGCGCACGATAACCAGGACGAAAATGGAGCACATCCGTTTTGGGAACCGGACGGTGGGAGTGCAGCGTTTCTGGCAGGCAAAGACCGCAGGGAATAAAGTTGATAAACTGCTGGCGGTACCACTACCTGTGCTGGGAATAGACATGATTGAAGTCAACGACATAGTCATCCTGGAGAATGAGAAGGAGATAGAAAAAAGATCTGGACAGTACCAGATCCTGCAGATCCAACCGAAGTATGACACAAAGCCGCCGGCGCTGTATCTGTCTCTGGAAAAATTAGTGCATCCATACAAAGACGGGAGGGGTGACGGTGGCGGTTAAAATAGGCAATCTGGCCAAGGAAGTAATGAAGCAGCTGGAGGACTATGGCATTGAGACCGGGCTGGAAGTGGAAAAGGTATCCCGGGAAGTGGCGGAGGACACAGCGAAAATGCTGAATAAGAACTCTCCGAAACTGACCGGAGACTATGCTGAATCGTGGACCTATGGAGTCGGGGAAACAAAAAGAACCAGGCACACCATGATAGTACACGCCGCAAAACCGGAATATGCCCTGTCACATCTGCTGGAGAAAGGCCATCAGAACCGAGATGGCGGACGCACTCCGGCGATCGTGCACATTGCGCCGGCGGAAGAGGTGGCAGCAGAAGAACTGGAAAAGGAGTTGCGGAAAAGACTATGACAGCGGAACAGATTGAAAAAATGCTGGAGGAGATGGAGATCCCGTTCAAGTATCATCATTTTACCCAGAAGGAGATGCAGGACGTATCCCTCCCCATACTGGTCTGGATCGTGCCGGGAACAGACAACTTTTTTGCGGACGGGCAGACCTATCACAAGATCAAAGAACTGGACATTGAACTCTACACAGATGAAAAGGACTGGGCGCTGGAGGAGAAGCTGGAGGGCATCCTGGATAAATACGGGATCCCGTGGCAGCAGACAGCCTCTGAGTGGCTGGAGACTGAAAAGATGTGGGAGTCACTTTACGAAATGGAGGTTTAACACATGGCTGGAAACAAGGAAAACAAAGTCAAGTATAACATCAAAAATGTGCATGTGGCAAAGCAGACGGAGACGGCCGGCGAGGACGGCGCCACCACGTACTCCTATGCCACACCGAAGAACATTCCGGGCGCTGTAAGTATCAGCCTGGACGCAGAGGGCGAGATCTCCACATTCTATGCGGATGGTATCGCCTATTTTGTTACAAGTGCAAACAACGGATACTCCGGAGATCTGGAGATGGCGCTCATCCCCAGCTGGTTCCGGACAGAGATCCTCAATGAGACGCTGGATGATAAAAGCGTTCTGGTGGAGAACGCCAACAACAACACCAATCCCTTTGCCCTGCTCTTTGAGTTTGACGGCGATCAGAGGGCAATCCGCAGGTGCCTCTATAACTGTACATGCACCAGGCCGTCCATTGAGTCTGAGACCACGGAGGAGACGGTGGAGCCTGGAACAGAGACATTATCCATCACGAACAGCCCACGGTCAGATGGACTGGTAAAAGCACAGACAGGGCCGGACACGGACGCAGAAACATACGCAGGATGGTACTCAAACGTGTATACGCCGGTTACCTCAGCAGAGGAGACATCACTCACTGCGGATCAGGGAACAAGCCAGGCAGCAGGTCCGGCAACGCAGAATGATGATCAGAGCACAGGCCAGGAGGCGGGAGCCGCCGGAACAAATTAAGGAGGGATAAAAGTGCTGAGAAAGAAAGTCATGATTGACGGGAAAGAGGTGGAGTTCAAGGCATCCGCAGCGGTGCCGAGAATTTACCGCATGAAATTCCGGAGAGACCTTTTCATGGATCTCCAGAAAGTAGCGAAGTCAGTGGACAAGAAAGGCAAGAAAAAGGACAAAGAGGAAAGCGAGATCCCTATTGAGGATCTGGAAATGTTTGAGAATATCGCCTATGTGATGGCGCAGCACGCAGATCCAAAGAACGTGCCGGCGGACATCATGGAATGGCTGGAGCAGTTCCAGACGTTTTCCATCTATCAGATCCTGCCGGCCATCCTGGAACTCTGGAACCTGAATGAAGAAACCCAGAGCAAAGCAAAAAAAAACTTAGACCAAGTAGCAGGGAGTTAAACACTCCTTTGTTTTTGCTGCGGTGCTGCCAGGTGGGGATATCTATCCGGGATCTGGACCTGCTTACAGTGGGAATGGTCATGGATATGTTTACGGAGCAGCAGAATGACTCCTACAAATATCCACGCATGGCTACACAGGAAGACTTTGACAGATTTTAAGGAGGTGGAAGGATGGCAGCAGGCCGCAACATAAAGGGAATAACGATAGAAATCGGAGGCGATACCACAGGCCTACAGAAAGCCCTCAGTGATGTGAATGGGAAGCTCAAAAGCACCCAGGCACAGCTGAAAGATGTGAACAACCTGCTGAAATTGGATCCCTCCAACACTGTATTGGTGGCCCAGAAGCAGGAGCTGCTGAAAAATGCAATTGCGGACACCACAGAGAAACTGGACAGCCTGGAGGCTGCACAGAAAGACGTTACAGCCGCCCTGGAGGCCGGGAAGATCGGCCAGGAGCAGTATATGGCTTTCCAGCGGGAAGTGGAAGAGACCAGGGCGACACTGACAAGATATGAGACGGAGCTGGCCGGTCTGAACACAGAGCAGGACCGGCTGGCCACCAATACCGATCGGCTGAACAAATTATTCCAGGCCACCGGGACGAACGTGGATGACTATGCGGACGTCCTGGGAAACCGCCTGGTCACAGCGATCAAAAACGGATCCGCCTCTGCTGATCAGCTGAAACTGGCGATAGAAAAAATCGGGAAATCAGCCACCGGAGGAAAAGCGGACATCAGGCAGCTGACGGACGCTCTGGACACGGTGGATGACGGCCAGGCTATCCAGAACCTGATCCAGGATCTGCGGGACGCCGGATCACAGGCAGGCAACACAGCGGAGCAGCTGGACGGAATGGGAAAAACTCTGACGGGAGGCGTGCTGCTGGAGGCGGCAGAACAGCTCTCTGCAGTCGGGGATAAGATAACTGAATTAGGAGAAAAAGCCAAGGATGCTTTTACCGAGACGCAGGACGCCACGGTAAAGGCATCCACTTATTTTGGAGAAACCGGAAAAGCGGCAGAACAGACCGCAAGCGTCATCAAGGATGTGTATGGCGAGGGCGTAGGCGACTCCATGGACACGGTTTCCAATGCGGTCATAACTGTTAAGAAAAACCTGCAGGATCTGGACCAGACGGAGCTGACCAACCTCACAGAGCAGGCCATCACGCTGGAAGAGCTGTATGGAATTGATATGAACGAGACACTCCGGGGCGTCAATTCTCTAATGGTCAATTTTGGGATGAGCGCCCAGGAGGCCATGGATTATATTGTATCCGGAACCCAGAACGGTCTGGACAAGACCAACGAGCTGGGAGACAACATCTCAGAGTACGCCGGGAAGTTTTCCCAGGCTGGATATTCCGCACAGGAATATTTTCAGCTCCTCCAGAACGGCCTGGAGGGCGGCGCCTATAACCTGGACAAGGTAAATGACGCAATCAACGAGGTCACAACCAGACTGGCAGACGGCACCATAGCGGACTCACTCAGCAAGATCAACGAGGAGACCGGGCAGGTGGAGGCTGGAACCGGCGGCTGGGGAGAAGAGGTTGAGAACGTATTCAAACAGTGGCAGCAGGGCGGAGCTACCCAGAAGCAGGTCATTGATGCCATTGTGAAGGACATACAGAACACAGAGAACCAGCAGGACAAGCTGAACAAGGCAGCCCTGGCGTTTGGAACCATGGGAGAGGATGGAAACACCCGGTTTATAGAGTCGCTGACCTCAGTGGGGCAGACCTATGATGAGGTATCTGGATCCGCCCAGAATATGTTTGACTCCTCCACAACGGAGTCACAGAAGTTTGAGGCCAGCATGAGGCAGCTGCAGCAGAGCCTCATCCCTTTGGGGGAGGCACTGATGAACCTGGCCAATCAGATCATACCGCCGCTGGCGTCAGGAATACAGAAGATTGGAGAATTTTTCGGGAGCCTCCCGGAACCGGTGCAAAATTTTGTCATCATACTGGGGGCGCTGATTGCCGCCTTTACTGCGCTGGCGCCAGTTATTATGGCTGTGGTCCAAGTAGTAACTTTTTTAGGAACGGCAACTCTGGGGCCAATCATAGGCATCATTGCCGGAGTGGCCGCAGCAATAGCCGGGATCATAGCCATAGTGAAAAACTGGGGCGCCATAACGGAGTGGTTCGGAAATTTGTGGCAGACAGTCAAAGACAAGTGCGCTGCAATATGGAACTCTATCTGTTCATTTTTTACCGAGACGATCCCGGCGGCCTGGGACGCTCTGGTGGCGAAATTCCAGGGTGCGGCTGAGTGGTGGTCCGGGCTGTGGTCACAGATCGGACAGTTTTTCTCCGGGATCTGGACGGGCATCTGCACATTTTT
The DNA here is from genome assembly GCF_020892095.1 of Claveliimonas bilis. Classification (GTDB taxonomy): domain Bacteria; phylum Bacillota; class Clostridia; order Lachnospirales; family Lachnospiraceae; genus Claveliimonas; species Claveliimonas bilis. The sequence continues at coordinate 2,583,203 of NZ_AP024845.1, forward strand.
CACGCAGACGATCCCGCAGGCCTGGCAGTCTGTGGTGGCCTGGTTCCAGGGGATCCCAGAATGGTGGTCCGGTATCTGGCAGCAGGTACATGACTTCTTTGTGAACATCTGGACCATGATGATGCAGAACCCGGTCATTTCCGGGATCGTAACGACCATACAGACATTGTGGCAGAATGCCGTCACGACACTGCAGGGCATCTGGACCGGACTGCAGCAGATTGCGTCCGGCGCCTGGGAGCTGATCAAAAACACGATACTGGGACCGGTGCTGCTGCTGATCGACCTTGTGACCGGAAACTTCACGCAGCTGAAAGAGGATGCTCAAAATATCTGGTCCAATATCCAGCAGGCAGCCTCAACAATCTGGTCCGGCATCAAGCAGGTGGTCTCATCTCTGGCGCAGGGGCTGGTTACACATGTGACCACGCTGATCACGGGATTTAAGGACACCCTGGGAAATTTGTGGGAGATGGCGAAGCAGGCGGCGAGCACAGCCTGGAACAATATTAAGCAGGCGGTGGTCACAGCGGCCACAAACCTCAAAAATTCAGCGGTGCAGGCTGTAACGAACCTGAAAAATTCCGTGTCGCAGGCATGGAACAATATGAAATCTGCCGCCTCACAGGCATGGCAGAATATCAAAAATTCCGTGGTGCAGACCGCCACGAACCTCAAAAATTCAGCGGTGCAGGCGTTCCAGAACCTGGTCTCCGGGATCCGGAACGCATTGAGCAGCCTGGGGAATGTTGTGAGAAACGGATTTCAGTCTGCGATCAGTTTCATCACATCCCTGCCGAGCAGAGCACTCCAGTGGGGCGCTGACTTTATTAACGGAATAGCAAGGGGCATCCGGAACGCCATAGGAAATGTGACCAGTGCGGTCTCCAGTGTGGCAAATAAGATCCGGTCATTCTTGCATTTCTCAGTCCCGGATGAGGGGCCGTTGACAGAATATGAGTCCTGGATGCCTGACTTTATGGAAGGGCTGGCCAAGGGCATAGAAAAGAGCAAGTCCGTTGTGACGGACGCCATAGCCGGAGTGAGCAAGGACATGAGCATCAATGCCAATGCCATGGTGGATCAGAGCAATGCAGCTCAGAACAACGCCATCCTGTCCATCACCTCACTGCTGGCTCAGTACCTGCCGTATCTGGCCCAGGGCTTAAACCTCAGATGGGAGACTGGAGAGGTGGCGGCACATCTGGCCAGAGACATGAATATACAGCTGGGGATCCTGGCACAAGAGGAGGGATATTTGTAATGAACGCCATAACAAACGGGGCCACCATTGAGATCGTGGCCACCGGCGAACAGTACCACACTCTGAAAAACTGGGGCCTGGCCATTGGAAACAACGACTATATAGGGGATGTAGAGCAGGAGACCTATTATGTGGATGTACCGGGAGCGGATGGGTTCCTGGATTTCTCAGAGGCGATTGCCGGCCGGCGGATATTCAAAAGCCGGCCGATCAATATAGAGCTGGGCGGGAAAAAGCCGAGGAATGACTGGGATATCTTTATCTCAGACCTCCGGAACCTGATTGAGGGAAGGGAGATCAAGCTCATTTTTGACAATGATCCCGGCTTTTATTGGACCGGCCGGGCTACAGTACAGAGCTTTGACCGGAACCGGGAGCTGGGTACATTCACACTGTCCATCCCGAAAGCGGATCCATACAAGTATAATGTGGCAGACTCCACGGAGGACTGGCTGTGGGATCCGTTTGACTTTGAAACCGGCATCATAGACGAAGGTACAGAGATCACGCTTGCGGGGCCTACGAGCACACAGAGCTACACGATCGTACCGGACCTGATGCCTTTTGTACCAACCATCCAGGTCAGCCAGATGGGAGCTGCCGGCATTACCATGACGGCAGGAGGAGAAACCTACACGCTGATCCAGGGAAAGAACCGCTTTGCGGATATTGTAGTAGATCAGGAGGATGTGACTCTGACATTTAAGGGGCAGGGAACGCTCACGATCCGGTATAGGAGGGGGTCATTGTAATGTATAAAGTGAAAATGGATGGCCAGGTCCTATACTACCCGGGAGACAAGGAGGCGGTATTGACCGCCCCCACAGTCAACCTGCAGACGGGATATTCCGGCACATTTGAGTTTACGGTGCCGCCGATCAACCCGCTGTATGACAAGATCAAGAACCGGCGCAGCATGGTCAGTGTATTCCGAGACTCAACAGAGATCTTCTACGGAGAGGTGCGGAAGCAGCCAAAAGTAGACAGATACAAAAACAAGAGCGTGTATTGCGCCGGCGCAATGAGTTTCCTTTCCGACTCCCTGCAGCCACAGGCAGAATATCACGACATGACACCGGAGCAGATGCTGGGGGCGTTCCTGGATATCCACAACAGCCAGGTGGAGGACCGGAAAAAGATCTATCTGGGGATCGTGACCATCACGGATCCGAATGACTCTCTATACCGGTATACGAATTTTGAGAACACGCTGAAAGCCATCCGGGAGAAGCTGGTGGACAAACTGGGCGGATATCTGAGGATCCGCCATGAGAACGACCGGTTGTATCTGGACTGGATCACACTGGAGGAATACGGAAAGTATTGTGATCAGCCGATTGAGTTCGGGCTGAACCTGCTGGACTACTCCGAGAGTGTGACCGCAGAGAACCTGGCCACAGCCCTGATCCCGCTGGGAGCGAGGCTGCAGGGGGAGTCAGACATAGAGGCCCTGGAGAAATATGTGGATATTACCAGCGTAAACGGTGGATCAAATTATATATACAGTCAGGAGGCGGTGGACAACTTTGGATGGGTATGGACCACGCAGACCTGGCAGGACGTGACAGAGCCGTCCAACCTGCTCCGGAAGGGACGGGAATGGCTGGCAGACAATCAGTTTGAGGAGCTGGAACTGACACTCACGGCAGTAGACCTGTCCGCCATGGACAAGGAGTACACCGCTTTTGACATAGGAGACCGGATCCAATGCAGGGCGAAACCATACGGCATGGACCGGGTATTCCCAGTCATGGAGATGACGATCCCTCTGCAGCAGCCGGACAATGCCAAGCTGACGCTGGGAGAAAACCGGAAACTGTCATATACAGAGCAGCAGAACAAGATCTATTCCGGAATCACGGCGGACGCCGAAGAGCGCAGGAAGATCCAGAACGAGGCTGTAAAAGCGGCCATAGACAATCTGACCGCACAAATGACGGGAAGTAAAGGGGGATACAAACTATCAGAATATGACGAAAATGGGATGTGGCTCCGGGATCTCTACATGGACGCCCCGGACAAAGACAAGGCCACAAAGATCCTGCAGATCAACAACTATGGCATAGGAGGCAGCCGGAACGGGTATGAAGGACCATACACAGTAGGAATGACACTGGACGGCCAGATAGTCGGGGAGCGGATCACGGCCAACTCCATAAGCGCAGAAAAGCTCACACTGGAATATAGGACCGAGCTGGAAGAAAAATTCACACAAGTTGGAGAGGATGCAAACGAGTACACCGACCAGAGAGAAACCGTTGTAAAAGAACTGATCACGACCAGCATCCGGTCTGTGGAGGACCAGATCCAGCTGGCAGTGACCGACCAGAAAAGCGTCACGAACCGGTATAACTACGTGGTCAACGGAGACAACCAGGACCTAGATCCGGATGCTTTCACAGCATCCTCCAATCTCACGGTGGGAACCGGACAGGCCGGGGACATCAAAGCGTTTCATCTGACAAAGACCAATACATCCATGGCCACGCTCCAGCAGAGCCTGGGGCAGCTGCCGGCGGGCACCTACGAGGTGGAGCTTAAAATATATCTCCCGGCCGGCGTGAAGCCTTCATACTGCTATTTTGGGCTGAACGGATACACACAGTATCAGAGCTTCTCTTCCATGGCCACAGATACCTGGTACACCATACGGCGGACGGTCACACTGACCAGCGCCTCGACGAGGTCATTCTATTTTGCGCTCTATGGCAGCAGTGCAAGAGAGGCATACGTCACGGACATCCGGGTGCTCCGGAATATCAAGGAGCTGATTGATGACGTAGACGCCAGGATCACAGTGGAAGCCGGAAAGATAACCCAGAGCGTCACGGAGATGTATGAGGCACAGCAGCATAATTATGCTATTGATGGAAGTTTTTCCGGGACGGTAGACACAAACTGGTACAGAAGCAACACCAGCTATGTATATAAAACGACATGGAAAAATAGGTCTTGCATATGCATCAATCTGGGGGATACCACAAGCACAAGCCATTACGTGCGTACGAAGGCGGCCATAAAAGTACCAAAGACAGGGAAATTTACGATCAGAATGAAAGCGTGCTGCGGAAAAGCGGGAACCAGATTAAGATGCTCATTCGGATCCAGTGCATATACAACTGCCGGACAGATTGGAACGGAATGGAAGACCATTGAGCTGACAATCAACAGCGTCAGTGCTGGAAGTAAATACCTGTACTTATACTGCTATACAGCGGGGGATTATGTATGTATCACAGACATAGAGATACTGGGGTATGCGAGCCATTACAATGCGGCGCAAATAGAGGTCCTGGCTGACAGCATCACATCCACGGTGAAGCAAAATGAATTTGCCTCATACGTGACACAGTATTATGATCGAGTAATCACAGCGTTCAACAATTCAAGTAAATATGTGCAGATCACAGCAGGAGCAATCTCCATCTATGATGGATCTGTGACAACATCAAAGCGCAGGGCAACGTTCAACGAGAACGGGAACCATTTCTATAGAGATGGGTATTACGTTGGGAAGATCGGTACCAATCAGCTGCAGAGCGATAATTCCAAAAAGGGGTTGAACTTTGACCTGGAAGATGATGCTGCATATATGACATGGGCTGCGAAAGACTCAGCTTCTGCCACGGTCTACACAATGAAATTGACATATGTGCAGAAAGGAAAAGGCTGGGGAAACTATACGGCCGGAGATCTGCACGCAGGGGCAAATTTAGACATGCATGGATGGACCCTGAAAAACCCGTCCTTTGAGGGAGGGGGAATAACGGGAACTTTAAACTTTGTACAGCCAATAGCCATGAACAGTGACGGTACTGTGTCGAGATGGTCAAACAACGCACAGCTGCAATTTAAAAACGGGATACTGATATATGGCAGATGGTACGGGTAGGAGGTCAAGATGGAAAAAATGCTGATTGAAGAAAACACCACGAAAATCAAAAAACCGGATCAGGGCGAACTGCAGGAGCAGGTCAAAGCGGAGGGAAGAAAGGAGAAGGAAGATGGAAGGAAAACCGACTAAACCGGCAAGCATGGTATACGGGGAAGCGAAGAGCGCAATGACAATGGCAGTGAGAAATGTAGCAAAAGCGTATAAGCTCCCTCTGTTTCTCGTAGCAGCGATTATGGGGGATATTGCGGCGGAGTATGAAAGAGAGGCAGGAAACGAGCTTGCGATCGAAACGGAGCAGTACACGTCTGAACTGGAAACGTACTACCAGGAAAAGCTGGAGGACCAGGAACCGGAGCCGGAAAAGGGGTGATAAAAAGTGGCAGATGTAAAGAAGTACACAGAGCAGATTGCCAATGCAAAAAAAGGGAAAGATGTGCGGGCCAGCATCGTGGCGGCCATTAACGAGGTATCTGATGAAAATAATACCTACAATCAGGTAAAAACTGACATATTGGCCGCCCAGGAGAAGGTCTCTCAGGACGTGGCGGAAAATAAGAAGACACAGAAGGAATTCAGCGATAATCTGGAAGAGGCCAAACAGGTGAACGCATCACTCCAGCAGAATGTTACGGCCGCCGGAAAAGCGGAGGACAGCCTGGAGGCGGATATCACGGCCGCCGGTCAGGCCGAGAAAAGCCTGGAGGCGGATATCACGGCCGCCGGTCAGGCCGAGAAAAGCCTGGAGGCAGATATCACGGCCGCCGGAAAAGCGGAGGACAGCCTGGAAGCAGATATCACGACCGCTGGCCAGATAGAGGACAGCCTCGAGGAGAATATCACAGAGGCAACGCAGATCAACCAGCAGCTTGCCACGAATAACGAGCAGGCAGAGAGTGCGGAGGAGCTGAGAAGGCAGGCGGAACAGGCCAGGGCGCAGGCGGAACAGGCCAGGGCGAAAGCAGAGCAGGCCAGGGCGCAGGCGGAACAGACAAGAGCGGATCAGGAGACCACGAGACAGCAGCAGGAGCAGGCCAGGCAGCAGGCGAGCAGCCAGGCGGTGGCCAACGCCAACGCAGCGGCACAGGCCGTCATGGATCAGGTCAACAGCCTCACTTTTGCCCTGAACGCAGAAGACAGAGGGCTTGACGTAACATACACGTATGACACAGAAACAGAATAGGAGGTAGAAAGAACATGGCTCAGGAAGTAGTAAACATTCCCCGGGAGAGCACTATGAGACAGATGATGCTCTCACAGAAAATCAATGCGGAAGGTGCGGCGGACATTGCGTACAAGGAAAAGGTGGCGCTTGCCACCACGAAAGAGGAAGTGGACGCGCTCTTTGTGGAGTGGTGGAAATATCAGTACCATCCGGATCTCCACACTAAAGCGGAAATGTTGGAGCGGTGGTTCGGGAATGTGCTGGATGATGACCGGGTGCATGGAGTATCCTTCCCACTGTATGGCACCAGCACGTCTGCAGTCGGAGAGCTGACGGATGACAGCGTGGGGCTTACGGTCACGCCATCCACAGAGGAGGAAGCGGGGCAGGATGATTTTGCGAAACTGCCACAGTTCTGGTGCCTGGAGGTATCAGCGGAAAAGCTCACGGATGGATCCCATGAGATCTATTATATTGAGCACATTGACAGCATGAAAAAAGTCAGATCCGGAGAACATCTCACATGGGTGCTCCAGAAAAACACATGGACAAGAGAGTGGGATGAAGGAGGATACAGATACCTCAAAATGCGCTGCCATCCGGCGCCGGGATATGAGCAGTGGCCGGATGGAGAGGATAAAAACGGAAATGTATATGCCTACATGGCACATCCGAAATATCCGGCTGGAGAGCTGGATGGAGTCATCACATGCGGAACCGGGCTTGCGCCGCTGAACTGGACAAGCCATACAACTGGCGTATCAAAATGGAGAGCCAGAGGGGAACAGTACAGCGGAGCAAGCGGAAACCTGGTTAAATTCCTGCTCCGGATGATGTGGCTGAAATACGCACAAAAGGGAAACGCTGGGAAGATTACGGGCTGCAATCAGTACAATTATCAGTATACCGCAGCGATCTCCGAGGTGGGAGTTGAGCGTGTGATCCTTACGAAAGCCCAGGCAGCCAACCTTTTCGTGGGTTCGTCTGTTCAGATCGGTATCCAGTCCGGAACTGACAGAAACACAGCGAGCAATTATTCTGTCTGCAGGAATAAGCTGATCACACGCATTGAGGACTTTGAGGTTGAGGATGATGAAACGGAATACTCAGCGGTATACGTGGACAATGGAGGGGAAACCTTTGACACGACAGCCGGATCCACGCTGATCAGTACAGATCCATACTGGTCCGGATGGAATGACAATGTAAAGGGTACAGACGGAAGCAGATACAGCGCCACAAGCGGGAAAGAGCCTGGACTCCTCCAGAAAATTGAGTTTATGAATGGCGCCTATCTGATCGTATCGGATGAGCTTTGGCAGTGGTCCACGGACGACAATGGAGACTATAATTTTGAGTGCCATACCTGCCATGACCAGTCAAAGGTGGCGTCATCCATCACGGCGAACTACGAGAAGCAGGAAGACCTCACAATGGTTATTCCGGCTGGCACAGCTGCAGGCTGGAAATACATTGAGGATACCGCAATATCCAAAGATCCGGCAGTCCTCTGGCCTGCAGGTATCGGAGCCAGTGGCAGTGGCGTTGGGTGTAAGGCAGCCTTCTACTGCTACCCGGCCGCTTCCGGCGTCCGGGCTGCGTGGGTGTTCGGCTCCTTGGGCAACGGCGGCTCTGCCGGCCTGGCGTGTCGCTACTCGCCCAATGGCGTGTCGAACGCTTCCTGGCACGGCGCTCTGGGCGCACCTGGCCTGGCTGGGTAAAAGCGGGGTGAATGCCCGAAGGGCAAGAGGGGCGGCAGGCCCCTGATATGAGAAACGGCGGAATATTTCCGCTGGGGTTGTATGGTGTTCCCAGAGGCAGCCTTCAACTGCAACCCGGCCGCTTCCGGCGTCCGGGCTGCGTGGGTGTTCGGCAACTTGAACAACGGCGGCAATGCCGGCCTGGCGTGTCGCAACTCGAACAATGGCGTGACGAACGCTAACTGGAACGGCGCTCTGGGCGCAACTGGTTATTAAAAATAGTGCATGATCACATTGCATCATACAATCCACGCTTATGTGCGAAAATTACTTGAAACCAGCGGAGGCTAGTACCGAGAGGGAAAGTCCCCGGCAGTAACCAGATGATGCACGAAAGGATGGTAACATGAAGACATACTGCAAACCTGCAGATACAGACATAGAAAACGCAGATCAAAATATGCCTGCGGTTAAGAAGTGCTTTGATGGAAAGCTGAAAAGAAAAGACTTCCAGCGGGTCCTGATCAGAACCGGGAAGATCACAAAGCAGGAAATAGCCCAGGCAAGACTGGATCATGACAAAACCAAAGTCAATGCGGCAATCCGGGCGGTATGCGAGAGACTGACACAGAGGATCCGGGACAGAGATCTGAGGCTGCCACCGATCCGGCAATTCAAACGGAGAGACGGACTGACCAATAAGATGCGGGATATATGCCAGGAGTCTCCGGATCAGCAGATCATGGAATATATGGCCGTGGAGGCTCTGATGCCAATGTTCAAGGCGAAGCTCCTCAAACATCAGTACGGCAGTATTCCGACAAGAGGCCAGGTGGGCGGAAAGAGACAGATCGAAAGATTATTAAGGAGAAAGTATCCGGGAAAAGTGGATGCCGTGAAGTGTGACGCAGAAAAGGCATATCCATCTATTACGGTGGAGTGCTCTATGAAGCTGCTCCGGCGGGATATCGGGAAAAACAAAATACTGCAGTGGTTTTTAGGTGCTCTCATGGAGAATTATCCAGGAGGGCACCTTTGCATTGGAGGATATCTCCCAGCGTGGTTATTCAACTATGTGATGAGCTATGTACTCAGGTATCTCCTGAGTCTGGAGAACACAAGAAGAGGAGTGAAAACCAAAATGATCCAGGCGGTGGTGTGCTTTGCGGATGACTTCACTATGTTTGGACATTTTTCACAGATCCGGAAAGCAATCCGGAAAGCGTCAAAATGGAGCAGATCCACCCTGGGGCTGAAAATCAAAAATGCGTGGCAGATCTACCACCTGACTACGTTTGAGGCGGAAAAGGAGCAGAAGAAAAGGAGGGTGGAGGGAAGCAGAAAAAGGACCTGCGGTGTGGATATGATGGGCTTTGTCACATATAGGACCTACACGATTATCAGAGGGAGGATCTTCCGGCGGATCCGGAGGCAGATCCTACGTGCTGCAGAGGACCTGGAAAAACTGGGATATATACCCTGGTGGAGAGCCTGCAAGCTGTCAGCATACAAAGGCTGGCTCAAACACAGCGATAGTGAGAAGTTCGCAAAGAAATATCATGTAAATGAAATATTCAGAAAGGCTGCGCAGAGCGTGTCTCTGCATGGCAGAAAGGAGCATATCAGAAATGAAAGAGCGTTACTTATTGAAGCCTGCAGAGGTTGACGTCTTCCCGCTGAAATCAGGAACAGACGTCATTCTCAGAAAAAATATTGCGGAAATCAGCGTCAAGAATGAGGAAGGGGCTGGGACTTATACAGCGTGGGAATGCGAAGAGGTACAGTTCCGGTACCCTGGCACGATCACGGAGGAGGAAATCTCCACGGACTTTGAATACTGGTTTGAAAACGGCCCGAAGGTATCCAAAGGGGAGGATGTGGACCTCAGTTTTGAGCAGATGAGAAATGAAAAATACGCCGAAGTGAGCGCAGCTTGCGAGAAGACGATTTATACCGGTGTAGATGTGACATTATCCACAGGACTTGAACATTTCAGCCTGACGGAAAAAGACCAGATCAACCTTTTTGGGAAGCAGGCGCAGCTTGCGGCGGGGGCAGAAAAACTGGAATACCACCAGGACAAACAGCCCTGCAAGTATTACAGCGCCGCCGATATGCAGAAAATCATTGATGCTGCCTTTTTCTATGTATCTTATAACACCACATACTGCAATGCGCTGAATATGTGGATCAAGGCGGCCACGAAGCCCAGCGATTTAGAGGAAATTCACTGGGGGACCACGATCCCGGAGGAACATAGAAACGAGGTACTCCTGGACTACATGGAGATCATGGCCGGCGGATCTGCAGAGGATACTGAGGCCACAGAGAACGGGGCAAGCTCCGGGGAGGGAACAACGGCATGAAGAAACTTGTTGAACTGACAACTCTCTTTCTGATCGGAGCAGCGGTCTACTACAGCGCAGAAATGCTGATCCGGGGCAGATCCCACTGGACCATGGCCGTGACCGGAGGAATATGCTTCCTGGCAATAGGCGGGATCAATGAGGTTCTGGACTACGAGATGCCTTTTCTCCTTCAGATGCTGTATGGAGCGATTGCGGTCACAGCCACAGAGTTCATTTTTGGGTGTGTCCTCAATCTCTGGCTGAAACTGGATATATGGGACTACAGCAACCTTCCGGGAAACATTCTGGGGCAGATCTGTCCGCAGTTTACCGTCCTATGGTTTTTTGTTTCCGGGATCGGAATTGTAGTGGATGACCTGGTTCGCTGGAAATTGTTCGGGGAAGAAAAACCACACTATAAGCTCCTGACGGGAGGCAGAGGAAAATGACAAAGCTCCAGATCATAAGCAGGCTATGGTCATCCATCTATGATCTGCTCCTGCTAACGAAGGGAACGGGAAAGAAACCCCTGGAAGATATTGAGAGGGATCTGGACGTGCTGGAAATGCACTGCAGAAAATACGTGGATGAGGATGATTTTGAGCTGATCGAGAACGGAGGTGGAACATGAACACAAAGAGAGCAAGAGACGAACCTGGCCGCTGGCAGGGCAAAACGGGATGATTATTGAAAGAGGGGAGGTGGATGCGGTATGGATTATTTTTTGCGGCTTTTTGGCAGCGTAACGATTGAGAGCGCAGTCTTTGTTCTGGCGGCGCTCTTTTTCCTCTGGAAGACCTACAAAAAAGTGGAAAAGTATTTTTCAGAGAAAGCACTTGCGGAAAAGGCAAAAGATACCAAAATGGAGGAAGTCATGGACCAGGTAAACAAATACCCACTGTGGCACCAGCAGTCCCTGGATATCCAGAAAAAATTTACTCAGGAAATCGAGGGCCTGAGAAAAGGACAGCAGGAAAACAATGAGCGGTTGGAAAAGATGGAAGAGGAGAACCGGAGGAGAGAGCGAAATAAGCTGAGAGATCGGATTTTGCAATCATACCGGTATTATACATCCCCAGAGAAAAATCCAATGAGAGCCTGGTCAGAGATGGAGGCGGACGCTTTCTGGAAAATCTTCAAAGACTATGAGGATCTGGATGGAGATGGATATGTTCACAGTGAGGTGCAGCCGGCCATGAATGACCTGGAAAAGATACCAATGCATGAGACGGAAAGGATCGCAGAGCTGATGAAAAGCCGTAGGTAACAATTTGAAAAAAGATATGGAGGAAAAAATCATGAACAAAATTGACTGGAAAAGAAAACTGACAAGCAGAAAATTCTGGGCTGCGGTAGTCGGGTTCATTACACCGATTATGATCGCTGCAGGCGCAGGAGATAACGAGATCACGCAGGTGGTAGCAATCGTGATGGGAGGCGCCACGCTGATTGCCTACATTATCGGAGAGGGCCTTGTGGACTCCGCCTCCACGGACCTGGTAATTGACACAGAGATCACTGCAGATGACGCAGCGGAAACAGATGAGAAATAAGAGCGGGAGGCCTGGCAGACGCCGGGCCTCTTTTTCGAAAAGAAAGCCCTGGATGCGTGCGCTGGCCATACTCATGGCGCTCTGCCTGCTGGTGGTACCCACGCTGTACCTGGCAGGTACACAAAAAGAAATAGAGCAGGAGGAACCGCCGGAACCGCTGGAGATCACAATCCCGGAGCCATGCAGGACCGGGACGGTCACGGTATACGCACAGGATCAGGTTATCTATCAATATGGCGGAGAGATTTCCATCCGGAATGACGGACAGAACGGAGAGGAGATTGAGATAGTAGTGGAATATCCGGAGGGAACATGGCCGTGCAGATGCTACGGCGAAAGTGAACAGGAGGTAAGATAATATGGCATATATGAATGGTATTGATGTGAGTAACTGGCAGGCGGGCATTAATCTGGCTGCTGTACCCGCCGATTTTGTAATCTGTAAAGCGACACAGGGAACTTCGTATGTATCCCCGGATTGCGCCCGGCAGGTAGAGCAGGCCGCTGGTGCAGGTAAACTGGTGGGAACATACCACTATATCTCTGGATCGGGCGCAGTAGCGGAGGCAGATTTCTATCTCGATAATATCAAAAGCTGGATCGGGAAATATATGATTTGTCTTGACTGGGAGTCAAATCAGAATTCACAGTGGGGAAATGAATCCTATCTCAAACAGGTCGCGCAGAGAATTATTGAGAGAACTGGCATCCCTCCGGTAATCTATGTACAGCAGTCGCGACTTTCGGCTGTAAAACCGATCGCAGAAGAACTGAACTGCGGATTATGGGTTGCCCAGTATGCAAACATGGATCAGACGGGCTATCAGGATGCACCGTGGAATGAAGGGGCGTATTCCTGCGCCATCCGTCAGTATAGCTCGGCAGGGCGTTTGAACGGATACAACGGGAATCTGGATCTCAATAAGTTCTATGGCGATAAGAATGCATGGATGAAATACTGTAATCCGGACAGCGCTCACGAAGATGCGGGCGGATCTACTGCACCCTCTAATCCCACAAGCCCTACGGGATCAACAATTGATCTTGTTGTTGGAGTAATGCAGGGAAAATACGGGAATGGCGATTACCGTAAAGCTGCATTAGAGGCTCGGTATGATGAAGTACAGAATATGATTAACCATATCAGCACTGCGTCTGTGTCTACACTTGCATCGGAAGTTAAAGCCGGAAAGTACGGCAACGGAGAAACAAGAAAGATTGTGCTCGGATCACGATACGATGAAGTGCAGAAGGCTGTAAACGGAAGCAGCAAAAAAAGCGTAGCCGCCATTGCCGACGAAGTGATCGCTGGAAAGTGGGGCAATGGAAGTGATCGGAAGAACAAACTGCAGGCGGCAGGGTATGATTACAATGCTGTGCAGGCCGAGGTAAATAAAAAGCTCGGATCAGGTTCGAGCAACTCTGCGAAGCAGTACTACACGATCAAGAGCGGAGATACCCTCTCTGAAATAGCTGCGAAATACGGCACTACTGTAAGCCAGCTGCAGTCATGGAACGGAATTAAAAATGCAAATGTAATCTATGCAGGACAGAAAATAAGAGTAAAATAATGCAAGAGATAACAAAACAGCCCCGGATGAAACCAGGGGCTGTTTTTTATTATGCATACTAATTTAACATAACCCACAGGAGCGCTGGATTCCAGGGCATCGGATGAACTTCTTAGGCTGTTTACTCAGATTAACAGGGATGGGCAGACGATTTTGATGGTGACTCACAGTGTCAAGGCAGCCAGTACAGCGGATCGGATTTTGTTTATTAAGGATGGGGAGGTATTTCATCAACTGTACAGAGGAAATCTGACCAACGAGCAGCTTTACCAGAAGATTTCTGATACACTGACTGTACTTGCCACAGGAGGTGAGAGGAATGAATAGCAGAATTTATTCCAGACTGGCAGTCAGCAATATCAAGAACAACAGAAAAACCTATGTCCCGTTTATTTTCACATCCATCCTTACGGTTATGATGTACTATATTATAGACGCCCTTGCAGGGAATGGCAGTATTGAGATTACAAATGTGATCACAGTGCTCCGGATGGGATGTGGCGTGATGGTTGTATTTTCCGTGATCTTTTTGTTTTATACCAACAGTTTTCTCATCAAGCGCCGGAAAAAGGAGATTGCTGTTTACAATATCCTTGGAATGGGAAAAGGACATATCGGAAGGATGCTGACAGTAGAGACGCTCATAGTGGGAGGAACCAGTATTGCAGGCGGCATTGCCGGAGGAATGGCCTTTGGGAAGCTGATGCATCTCCTTTTAATACGGATCATTCACTATGATGTGGGAATGGAGTTCCATATTTCTGTGCAGTCTGTATCTGATACGGTGATACTGTTTGCATTTATCTTTTTCCTGACATGGTTTTATAATCTGTTTCAGATCAGGCTGGCTAATCCCATTGAGCTTCTGCGGGGCGGAAGTGCAGGGGAAAAAGAGCCGAAGACAAAAGTGATTCTGGCTTTAGTCGGAGTTGTTACTATGGCAGCAGGATACTATCTTGCTGTGTCAACCAAGAACCCTCTTGAAGCGATCAATACATTTTTTGTGGCTGTAATTTTAGTCATTATCGGAACGTATGCACTGTTTTTGGCAGGAAGTATTGCTCTTTTGAAACTGCTTAGAAAGCGGAAAAAATTTTATTATAAGCCCAATCATTTTGTCTCTGTTTCCGGAATGATTTACCGAATGAAACAAAATGCCGTGGGGCTTGCCAATATTTGCATTTTAAGTACGATCGTGCTTGTGATGATATCCAGCACAGTGAGTCTGTATGTAGGTATGGACGATGTGATGGCACATCAGTATCCCAATGATTATCAGATGACGCTCTATGAAGCAAGCCAGGAAAAGATAGACAAAGCGAATAAGCTTATTGAGGAAGAGCTTGACCGGGGAGGTCTTAAGAAGGAGGGAGAGACAGCCTGCCACTATGGAACAGCAGTTCTTATCAGTCAAGGAGGAAACAAATTTACGACCAGCGAGAATGGGACTTATTCTCCCCGGGATCTTACAGAATTGTACGTGATTCCACAGGAAGATTATCAGAAACTGGAAAACACCTCCACCAGTCTGAAAGAAAATGAAGTGATCATCTATACTACAGCTGAGAATTACGGAAGAGATTCGATTCAGATCGACGGCCGGAAATTTCAGGTAACAGAAGAGCTGGATGACTTTGTTCTGGAAGAGAAGAATCAGTCACGGGTTGCGCCGGGAATGTATATGATCGTGGCAAACGATGAAGTGGCAATGCAGCTGGATTCACTGAAAAGCGGTCTTCGGTATGACATAGATTTTGATATGACAGGCAGTGATGAAGAAAAGGCTGTGGTAGAGGAGAAGATTGCGGACAGGATCACAGAAGAACTTCCGGGTACTTATTTTACCAGCAGACAGGCAGGGACAGAAAGCTTTTTCGGCTTTTACGGATGTTTGTTCTTCATCGGTATGTATCTTGGATTCATGTTTTTAGTGGCGACAGTGCTGATCATCTACTACAAACAGATATCTGAAGGTCTGGATGACCGGGAACGGTATGTGATCATGCAGAAAGTAGGAATGGACAAAAGAGAAATACGCCGGGCGATCCGCAGTCAGATCCTGATTGTATTTTTCCTGCCTCTGCTGTTTTCCATCCTTCATATTATGGTTGCCTTCAATGTGATAACAAAACTTCTGGGGATATTCGGACTTTTCAATACCGGGCTTTTCGTCCTGTGTACTGTGGTGACTGTGCTGATATTCGCGGCATTTTACATTATTGTATTCGCTATTACCGCAAGAGAATATTATAAGATTGTCAATTAATGTCCGGGTGTGGTAAAATAAGGACAGGGTATTTTGCAAAAATACACACCACTTGTGTTAATTTGGGACGTAACACTTTTTAAAAGTGTTACGTCCCAAATTGAAAAAAAGGAGGACATGAATCATGACAAAAGCAAACGAAAGAGAAGTTGTTACTGTGGAGCGTGCCAACGGCGGTGCCGGTTTCATTATGAAGGAAGGGCTGCTGAATGAGGAGCAGCTGGGCGAGCACTGCCGTATGTTCAGCCGTGTAACACTGAAACCGGGCTGCGAACTTGGACATCATGAGCATCACGGTGAGACAGAAACTTACTATGTGTTAAGTGGAAAAGGCATGTACGATGACAACGGAAAGGCTGTTCCGATTGAAGCCGGAGATGTAACATTCTGCAAGGACGGCGACGGACACGGAGTAAAGAATAACGGCGATGAAGATCTGGTATTTGTAGCCCTGATCCTGAAAAAATAGCAGTAGAGAATAGAAAGAAAAAGCAGGCAATGTTATCAGAATATGTCAGTTAACAATTCTGATAACATTGCCTGCTTTTTGTTATACGTCTGAAAGCGCACATTGCTTTATTCTTCACTGCCGCCTAATAGATTGTTCAGAATGCCGGAGCTTACCAGATATACAAGATCAGAGTCCTGTACCTGCACGTAGCGGGTGTCGTCGTCTGTAGTATTTCCGATATACAGCGTAAAGGTCAGAGGATCCTCATCAGATTCTTCTTCAGAAGATTCATTGTAAGTCAGTTTCACTGTGATTCTGGAATCTTCATCCAGGCCAAAGGAAGCCAGCTCCTCGGCATCGGCATGATAGCTTGCAAGCTCCGTCAGACTCATGGCGCCGTATCCGCCGGCAATGGTAGAGATAGTTTCCGTCTGTTCGTCATTGTCAGATGAGTAGATTGTTGTTGTCCCGTTTTCGGTAATATCAGCCTGTACAGGGTTTCCGCTTCCGATAGAGGGGACATCATCTTTTGCAACCATGGTATCAAGGTCATACTGCATGGATGATACAATGGAGGAGTCTGCCGTATAAAGAATATCTTCCTGCCCGTTTACAGCAAGGTAGTAGTCTTCATCTACAGAATTGCCGATGGTAACAGTTGTAAGAGTTCCGTCCTGATCTGTTAGTTCGATGGTATAGGCAGGATCTTCAAGCCCGTAGTCAGAGAGGGCATCAGGATCAGAAATTTCCCGGGTGGCGGTAAGAGAACAGAAGGTATCTTCCATGGTTTCGATATAACTCTGCGTCAGAGGGATATCTCTGTCATTGGAGACATACCAGGTATCTCCGTCTTTTGCAAAGCTCATGGTGGTTCCCTCGCTGTGGTCTGTATAGGAAAGAGCTAAGAGGGATTCTATGTCTGTGACAGATATTTGAGAGTCATCCCCGCCGGTTTGTTCTTCCTGTTTCCTTCGGTTTCTGACAGAACCAAGCTTTACAAGACGGATGATCTTCTCAAGCTGCTCTTCCTGAAACGTTTTGCCAAGCTGCTTCAGACAGAAAACAAATTTCAGATATTCCAGAACGGTCATATCCATATAGAGGGGCGGCTGTTCCGGCAGATAACCGATATCCTTTTTGGCTTTGTAAGGCTCTGTGAGAATATTGTGGCCATTAATGAGAACTTCTCCTTCCGTTGCTCCCAGATAACCGGTCATGATATTCATAGTTGTTGATTTTCCGGCGCCGTTTGGACCGAGAAAACCATAGATCTGCCCTTTTTTGATCGTAAAATTCAGATGATCCACGGCGGTATGTGATCCGTAGCATTTTACAAGATTTTTCACTTCGATCAATGCACTACCTCCTCGCTTCAGAAAATTTTTCTTTTTCATTTTAGAAACAGAATGTGTATAAAATGTGATGAAAGTCTGAAAAATTTTTGGGCATACAGGAAGAAAAGAAAAATGAATAAAATGGCAAAATTGCAGAAAGTAACTGTATGAATATTCAAAGAAAAAAGAAATTTTTATAAAAAAGTGAAAAAATATACCTTGACAATACAGTCAGACAAGCATATAATACAATCCATATTTGAAAAGATGCAGGCAAAGAGGTTGTTGGACTGATTTTCCTGCGTCTTTTTTCATAAAAAGCCAAAATTATAGATATATTTTGGTAAAAATAAGTGCAATATAGCGGAAATGAGGTGTGAGACTAAATATTCAATAACTTGAAGAAAGAGAAACACAATTGCATGTTAAAGTTGTAACGATACTTGCTATTTTCAGAAAATTTTGGTAAAATAGAAAATAACAATACGGAAGAGAGGAATCAGAGAATGCTTTTCCGTGTACCGGTACGTTACAAAGTCAAAACAACAAGGCAAAAAGCAGCAGAAAACACAAAGGAATTTCAAAATGGAAGAGAAGGGGGCATTTTATGTTTGAAACAATCAGTAATGCGATCTATGATATTGATGCTGTGATTTGGGGCTGGTGGCTGATCATTCTGTTATTTGGTACCCATATTTTCATGACAATTCGTACTGGCTTTATCCAGAGAAAGACATTGAGCAAAGGAATTAAGCTTTCTGTAACCAGAGATCCGGATGCAGAAGGAGAGGTTTCCAACTTTGGAGCGCTTACAACAGCGCTTGCCGCTACCATCGGTACCGGTAATATTGTCGGTGTAGGTACTGCGATTGCTCTTGGCGGTCCGGGAGCTGTGCTTTGGTGCTGGCTTTCCGGTGTATTCGGAATTGCTACAAAGTATTCCGAATCTCTGATCGCGGTAAAATACCGTGTAAAGACAAAAGACGGACGTATGCAGGGCGGTGCCATGTATGCACTTTCCAGAGGGTTAAAATGGAAAGGCCTTGGAAAAGTTCTTGGTATGATCTTTGCGATTTTCGCTGGATTTGCTTCTTTTGGTATCGGCTGTGCTACACAGGTAAACGCGATTGCCAATATCGTGGAAGAAAACGTTGGTGTTCCGGGATGGATCGTTGGTATTGTAATTGCTGTTCTTACTGCGATTGTTATTTTCGGCGGTATTAAGAGTATTGCAAGCGTGTGTGAGAAGCTGGTTCCATTTATGGCAATCTTTTATGTACTGGGATGTATTATTATTCTTGGATTCAATTATGACTATATTATTCCTGCAATCAAGACAATCTGTACACTGGCCTTTACTCCGGGAGCAGCGGCAGGCGGACTTGTAGGAACAGGTATTATGGCTGCAATGCGTTTTGGTATTGCGAGAGGTCTTTTCTCCAATGAATCTGGTATGGGTTCTGCTCCTATCGCGGCGGCAGCAGCACAGACAAGAAATCCGGTTCGTCAGGCGCTGGTATCTTCCACAGGTACTTTCTGGGATACAGTAGTTGTATGTCTGATGTCCGGTCTTGTAATCGTAACTTCTGTTATGAAGAATCCAAACATTAATGCGGATGAGATCGAGGACGGTGGAGTTTTAACTACATTAGCATTCCAGCAGATTCCGTATCTTGGACCGATCATTCTGACACTCGGTATTATCTGTTTCGCATACTCAACAGTTCTTGGATGGGCATATTACGGAGAACGTGCAGTAGAATACTTTGCAGGTAAAAAAGTACTTATCGGATATCGTATCCTTTATGTTGCTGTAGCAGCAATCGCTCCGGTTGTCGCACTTGACGTTGTATGGGCACTGGCAGATATCCTGAATGCTTTGATGGCTGTACCTAACTTGATCGCAGTTCTTCTGTTGTCAAATGTCATTGCCAGTGAAACGAAGAAGTACATTAATGATCTGGATGCCTGGGATGAAACCCCTGTTCCGGTTATCGATGACTGATAAAATAATTTTAAACGGAAAATGTCTTGACAAAATGATCTGAGAGAGGTAAAGTAATATCCATCAGATACATATAAGCAAAACCGATGAGAAAGAGAAGTAGATTATCATTGTAAGGTGAAAGAGAGCGGCAGATGGTGGAAGTGCCGTACCGGACGGATAGTTGAATGGACTTTCGAGGGCGGCCTGAAAACCGGGAACGGTGAGTATGGTTTGTCGGGAACCGAACCCGTTATCAATCAGGAGTGTATGTTAGTACATGAGAAAAGTGGACGCTTCGTCAATTTGAGTGGTACCGCGATAATAAAGTTTATTACCGCCTCAAACCTTTGGTTTGGGGCGGTTTTTTATTTGACAGGAAACCTCGTTCCCCATGAAATAAAACGCTTGGCGGGATGCGCATTTGCACGAAGAAGAAGTTCATTTCACGATTTTCTCTCCTAACAACAGCAAAGAATCAAAAAGGAAAAGGAGAACAAAACAATGAAAAGAAGAACAGTAGCAGTATTATTAACAGCAGTAATGACGATGGCAATGACGGCAGGATGCGCAGGCAGCTCCGGATCATCTGATTCCGGAAGTGGAGAAGAGAGCTATACCATTGGTATTTCACAGTTTGCAGAGCACGGCTCTTTGGATAACTGCCGGGAAGGATTCTTACAGGGCTTGGAAGAGGAAGGAATCGTTGAAGGAGAAAATCTTACGGTGGACTACAAAAATGCAGCGGCAGATATGGGGACGGCAAGTCAGATATCCGATACTTTCGTTTCTGACAAGGTGGATATGATATGCGCCATTGCAACGCCTACTGCTCAGAGCGCATACAATGCAGCAATGGATACAGATATTCCGGTTATTTATACAGCAGTAACAGATCCGGTGGCGGCAGAACTTGCAGATGAAGAAGGAAATCCGGTAGGAAATGTGACAGGAACATCTGACGAACTGCCGATCAAAGCACAGCTTGAGATGATCCGGACTATGCTCCCTGATGCCCAGAAGATCGGCATCATGTATACTACAAGTGAGGCCAACTCTATTTCAGCGCTGGAAACATATAAAGAACTTGCAGGAGATTACGATTTTGAGATTGTGGAAAAAGGGATCACGGCAACAGCGGATATTTCTCTTGCGGCAGATGATTTATTAAGCCAGGTAGACTGCATTACAAATCTGACAGACAATACAGTGGTTGCGTCCCTGCCGACTATTCTGGAAAAGGCGAATGAAAAGGGAATCCCGATTTTCGGAAGCGAGATCGAGCAGGTAAAGATCGGCTGCCTTGCAGCAGAAGGATTGGATTATATTGCGCTTGGAAAGCAGACAGGACAGATGGCGGCAAAGGTGCTCAAAGGAGAGGCAGAGGCGTCAGAACTTCCTTATGAAACGATTACAGAGCCCGGATTTTACGTAAATACAAAGGTAGCGGAAAATCTTGGAATTACTGTACCGGAGGAGCTGGCAGGAACAGCAGTAGAAAGCTTTGATACGATCTCTGAGGCAGAGGCGGAATAAAGAGACGTATCTGCAGAGGAAATAACAGAAGGTGAGGCATGATTCATGGATTTTGTTGTAACTATTTTTGAGCAGGGGTTGATATATGGCATACTTGCTCTTGGGGTTTATATCACATACAAGATACTGGATTTTCCGGATCTTACGGTAGATGGAAGCTTTCCGCTTGGCGGAGCGGTGACCGCTCTTCTTATTATAAAGGGGATAAATCCTTATCTCTCTCTTTTAGCAGCCTTTCTGGCAGGAGCTTTGGCAGGGGTCTGCACCGGGCTGATCCATGTGAAGGGGAAAGTAAGAGATTTGTTATCGGGAATTATTATGATGACGGCTCTTTGGACTATCAATTTGTATATAGCGGGAACTTCCAATGTACCGTTGTTTTCCCAGGACAGTATCTTTAAAAATGACTGGATCCAGGGAATCATGCCGGAAGCCCTGCAAAGCTATATAACGCTGATCCTGGCTCTTGTTCTGGCAGCGATCAGCAAGATCCTTCTGGATCTTTATTTGAAAACAAAGTCCGGCTATCTTCTTCGGGCGGTGGGTGACAATGATGTGTTGGTAACTTCTCTGGCCAAGGATCAGGGCAATGTGAAAATCGTAGGCCTTGCCATCGCCAATGGCCTTGTAGCTCTGGCGGGAAGCGCATTCTGCCAGGAGGAGAGAGTGTTTGAGATTTCAATGGGAACCGGGGCGATCGTGATCGGATTGGCGAGTGTTATTATCGGAACAAGTATCTTTAAAAAGCTTACTGTTATGAAGGCTACTACAGCTGTTTTGATCGGCTCTGTCATATATAAAGCCTGTGTGGCTGTCGCTATCCGCAACTTTGAACCACAGGCAATGAAATTGATCACAGCAGTTTTATTCCTGGTAATTTTGATTATCAGTATGGAAAGAAGAAAGAAGGTGAAACCGGATGCTGGAACTCAAAGACATTCATAAATACTATAATCCCGGTACAGTCAATGAAATGTGTCTGTTCCACGGGTTTAACCTGTCCATAGAAGAAGGAGAATTTGTCTCCGTGATCGGGAGCAACGGTTCCGGAAAAACGTCTATGCTGAATATTATCTGCGGAAGCATTCCGGTAGAGGCCGGCCAGATTTTTATGAACGGCTCTGACATTACGAAAGAGAAAGAATACAAACGAAACCGAAGGATCGGAAGGGTGTATCAGAATCCGGCCATGGGGACCTGTCCTTCCATGACGATTCTGGAGAATATGGCATTGGCGGATAATAAAGGAAAGGTGTATGGATTCGGACGGGGGACCAATAAGGCGAGAATTTCCTATTATAAAGAACTTTTAAGCCAGCTGGGACTTGGTTTGGAGGATAAGCTGGATATTAAGGTGGGAGCGCTGTCCGGAGGCCAGAGACAGGCGATGGCTCTTTTGATGTCTACGATGACTCCTATAGAATTTCTTATTCTGGATGAACATACGGCGGCTCTGGATCCTAAGACGGCAGAGTTGATCATGGAGCTGACAGACAAAATCGTAAAAGAGAAGAAACTGACTACGATCATGGTAACTCACAATCTCCGTTATGCGGTAGAGTATGGAGACCGTCTTTTGATGATGCATCAGGGCGAGGCTGTACTTGATCTGAAAGGTGAGGAAAAAAAGGCGATGTCTGTAGATGAAATATTGAAGCAGTTTAACGAAATCAGCATAGAATGCGGCAACTAGAGAATCATCCAAAATTAAGAACCCGTCAGGGTTCTTTTTTTGTGAAAAATTTCAGGCCGTATACCGTTGACGGAACATAGGACAGGTGATAAACTTAATAAAGCAAATTTATACACTATATAGTGAATAAAAAAGATGAATGATACTAAATATAGAGAGCGACGAAGTGGAGGAGACTGGCATCATATGGTAAAAAAAGATGTAAAAGTAATCAAAAAAGACGGGACGAAGGAAGCGTTTAATGTACAGAAGGTAGTGGTTGCAGTAAATAAGTCAGCCTATCGTGCCCTTATCAAATTTACAGATGAAGAACTGGGGTTTATCTGCAAATTTGTAGAAGAAAAAGTGGACGACATGGACATCACGGAAATTCCTATTGCGGAAATGCATAACGTGGTGGAGGGCGCGTTGGAGAAAGTGAACCCGGTGGTGGCAAAAAGCTATCGCGATTATCGTAACTACAAGCAGGATTTTGTGCAGATGCTGGATGATGTATATAAGAAAAGCCAGTCTATCATGTACATCGGAGACAAGGAAAACAGCAATACGGACAGCGCTCTTGTGTCCACCAAAAGAAGTCTGATCTTTAATGAACTGAACAAAGAACTTTATAAGAAATTTTTCCTGACAGTGGAGGAGATTCAGGCGATCCGTGACGGATATATTTATATCCATGATATGTCTGCAAGAAGAGATACTATGAACTGCTGTCTTTTCGATGTGAAATCAGTGCTGACAGGAGGCTTTGAGATGGGAAATCTCTGGTATAATGAGCCTAAGACGTTGGACACTGCGTTTGATGTGATCGGCGATATTGTTCTAAGTGCGGCAAGCCAGCAGTACGGCGGTTTTACTGTGCCGAGTGTAGATGAGATCCTGGAACCATTTGCAGAGAAATCCCACAAAAAGCTGATCCGAAAATACCGTGATCTGGGACTGGATGAAGAAACTGTGCAGAAGGTAGCATGGGCAGATTTGGAAAAGGAGATGGAACAGGGATTCCAGGGATGGGAATACAAGTTTAATTCCGTTTCATCCAGCAGGGGAGACTATCCTTTTATCACAGTGACAGCCGGAACAGTACCGAGCAAATACGGCAAGCTGGTGACAATGAAAATGCTGGAAGTCAGGAAGAACGGACAGGGGAAGGAAGGACATAAAAAGCCTGTCCTTTTCCCGAAGATCGTTTTCCTGTATGATGAGAATCTTCACGGACCGGGAGGCCCGATGGAAGATGTCTTTGAGGCGGGAATCGACTGTTCCGCTAAAACCATGTACCCGGATTGGCTAAGCCTCACCGGAGATGGGTATGTGGCGGGGATTTATAAGAAATATGGAAAGATCATAAGTCCTATGGGATGCCGCGCATTTTTGTCTCCGTGGTATGAAAGAGGCGGAATGGAGCCGGCAGACGAAAACGATCAGCCGGTATTCGTGGGACGGTTCAATATCGGAGCGATCAGCCTGCATCTGCCTATGATCTATGCAAAGGCAAAACAGGAGAGCAAAGACTTTTATCAGGTGCTGGACTATTATCTGAATCTGATCCGCCAGCTTCACTTGAGAACCTATGATTATCTGGGCGAGATGAAAGCATCCACCAATCCTCTGGCTTACTGTGAAGGAGGATTTTACGGCGGACATCTTGGACTTTACGATAAGATCAAACCTCTTTTGAAGTCTGCTACAGCATCCTTTGGGATTACGGCTCTGAATGAACTTCAGCAGCTTCATAATAAGAAGTCTCTGGTGGAGGACGGAGAGTTTGCCCTGGAGACACTTCGCTATATTAATGAGAAGATTGCAGAATTTAAAAAGGAAGATGGAAGGCTCTATGCCATTTACGGAACTCCGGCAGAAAATCTGTGCGGCGTTCAGGTACAGCAGTTCCGTAAGAAGTATGGAATCATTGAAAATGTGTCGGACAGAGAGTATGTGAGCAACAGTTTCCATTGCCATGTCAGCGAGGATATTACTCCCATTCAGAAACAGGATCTGGAGGGAAGATTCTGGGATTTAAGCAACGGCGGAAAGATCCAGTATGTGAAATATCCGGTTAATTATAATAAAGAAGCGATCAAATCCTTGGTGCGGCGCGCTATGGCAAAAGGATACTATGAAGGAGTCAACCTTTCCCTTGCTTACTGTGATGATTGCGGACATGAGGAGCTTTCTATGGATGTATGTCCGGTATGCGGCAGTAAAAATCTGACGAAGATCGACCGTATGAACGGTTACCTTTCCTATTCCAGAGTGAAGGGAGATACCAGACTGAATGAGGCGAAAATGGCCGAAATTGCAGAAAGGAAAAGTATGTAGGAATGAGATATCATAATATTACGAAAGACGATATGCTCAACGGGGACGGACTTAGGGTAGTATTATGGGTGGCAGGATGTGCTCATGGCTGTCCGGGCTGCCATAATCCCATTACATGGGATCCGGAAGGAGGACTTCCTTTTGACGAGGAGGCAAAGCAGGAGATTTTCGATGAACTTGATAAGGACTATGTAAGCGGCATTACATTTTCCGGCGGAGATCCTCTTCATGAAGCGAATGTCCGGCAGGTCACTGCGCTGGCAAAAGAGATACGGGAAAAATATCCGAACAAAACAATCTGGCTTTATACAGGAAGTCTCTGGAAGGAAGTAAAGGATCTGGAGATTGCAAAGTATCTGGATGTTCTTGTAGATGGAGAATTTCAGGAAGAGAAAAAAGACAATACCCTTCACTGGAAAGGGAGCGCAAATCAGATGGTGATCGATGTGCCAAAAACACTGCAGATAGGAGAAATTGTTTTACATGATTAAGAGAATTGCTAAATTTCATAAAGTAAGTCTGGAACAGTTTACAGAAGGATGGAAGGATACGTTTGGTGAGACGGATAAGGAGAAGATCCGCGAAATATATGAGGAAATAAAGCTTCCGAAGAGGGCGACATCAGGATCGGCGGGTTATGATTTTTTTGTACCCGTTTCTCTGACGATCGCACCGGGTGAAACTGTAAAGATTCCTACCGGGATCCGCGTGGAAATGGAAGAGAACTGGGTGCTGAAATGCTATCCGAGAAGCGGACTTGGTTTCAAATACCGGCTTCAGTTGAATAATACCGTTGGGATCATAGACAGTGATTATTTTTACTCTGATAATGAAGGCCATATTTTTTCCAAGATCACAAATGATACAAACGAAGGGAAAACCATTGAAATAGCGGCCGGGACAGGATTTATGCAGGGGATTTTTGTAGAATACGGCATTACAGTCGACGATGACGCAGATGCGGTGCGAAACGGAGGGTTCGGCAGTACAACCGGGAAATAGAAGTTAAAAGGAGGCAGGGTGAAAATTACCCTGTCTCTTTTTGCATATTTCCGGCAGATCAGGGCAAATTAAACATATCGTATAAGGATATGGAGGAAATAAGATTATGCCGGATACAAGAATTGTGACTGCCTCAGTAAAGGAGAATGTCGCATATATGAATCAGATCCTGCCGATTCAGGACAGTTTTGATCTGATACAACGAGATCTTATGATTGGAGGAAGGGAAGCTGCCTTTTTCTTTATTGACGGATTTATGAAAGACGAGGCGATGCTGAAGATTATGGATTCCTTTCTTGGAGTGACGAAGGAGAATATGCCTGCAAGTGCCACAGGATTTGTAAAACAGCATGTGCCTTATGTAGAAGTTGATATCATAGGAGAATTTGATCAGGTGTTCCGAAATCTTCTGTCAGGAACTACCTGTCTTTTTATTGACGGCTATGAAGCATGTATTGTGATCGACTGCAGAACTTACCCGGCCAGAAATGTGGGGGAACCGGAAAAGGATAAATCTCTTCGGGGATCCAGGGATGGCTTTGTAGAAACAATCGTATTTAATACAGCGCTGATGAGGAGGAGGATCCGGGATCCTCACCTTGTGATGCAGATGCTGGATATCGGAGAAAGTTCCCGAACAGACGTGGCAGTCTGCTATATGACTGACCGGGTAGATAAGCAGCTTCTTTCACGCCTGATAGATGAGTTGAAAAATATTCACACAAAAGATCTCCGTATGAACCAGCAGACACTGACAGAGCAGCTGTTCCGAGGAAAATTACTCAATCCGATGCCGAAATTTAAATATACAGAACGTCCGGATACAGCTGCCGCCTGTCTGCTGGAGGGGAAAATCGTTCTTTTGGTGGACAATTCACCTTCTGCCATGATCCTGCCAACGTCTGTTCTTGATATCATCGAAGAGGCAAATGATTACTATTTCCCGTTTATCACACAGCTTTACTTAAAAATCTCACGGGGGATCATCACGTTTCTGACTGTTTTTTTTACGCCGGTATTCCTTTTATTTATGCAGAATCTGAACTGGCTGCCGGATGTTTTTCATTTTGTAGCCCTGAGGGATACAGTCAATATCCCCCTTGTGTTTCAGCTTTTGATATTAGAGGTTGCCATAGATGGGCTTCGTCTGGCAGCATTGAATACGCCCAGTATGTTAAGTACACCTCTAAGTGTCATTGCAGGTATTGTTATGGGAGAATTTTCAGTACAGTCCGGATGGTTTAACTCGGAAGTTATGCTGTATATGGCATTCGTGGCGGTGGCTAACTATACCCAGCCTAATTTTGAGCTGGGCTATGCCCTGAAATTTATGCGCCTTATTCTGCTGGTTTTAACAGCTCTGTTTAACTGGGTCGGATTTGCTCTGGGAACGGTGATTATTCTTTGTATGATATGTTTTAACAAGACTTTTACAGGAAGAAATTTTCTTCGTGTGAAATTGAATTAGAAAAAGGGACGCCAATATTCAAAAGGCACCGTGAAGGGATCTCCGAAACAGCATTCCGAAAAAAATTTTGCCTAATAGTGGAAAAGGTGGTATGATGATGAAAACGGGATTTAGGAGGTCGTAAGAATGAGAGATTACGTGATCACAGTAAACAGTACAGTAGATTTGCCGAAGGAATGGCTGGCAGAGAGAAATGTTCCGGTTGTTCCTCTTCGATATACAATAGACGGACAGACCTATGAGGATATGGATGGACTTTCTTCAAAAGAGTTTTTTCAGAAACTCAGAGAAGGGAAAATGGCTGTTACTTCACAGGTGAATCCGGAGGAAGCAAAAGAGGCTCTGGAAGGCTTTGTAAAAGAAGGGAAGGATGTGCTCCACCTCGCCTTTTCCTCTGCTTTAAGCGGAACATGCAACAGCATGAAAATTGCGGCGGAAGAGCTGATGGAGGAATATCCGGGATCAAAAGTTATTGTGATCGATACGCTCTGCGCTTGTCTGGGCGAAGCGCTTCTGCTTTATAAGACGCTAAAGCAGAAGGAAAGCGGAAAGACATTGGAAGAAACTGCAAAGTGGGTAGAGGAAAATAAGCTCCATATCTGCCATAATGTAACAGTGGATGACCTGAATCATCTTCACAGAGGCGGAAGAGTTTCCAAAGCTACGGCAGTCCTTGGAACTATGGTGCAGATCAAGCCCATCATCCACATGGATAATAACGGCGCCCTTCAGGTTATCGGAAAAGAGAGAGGAAGAAAGAAAGCTCTCAATAAGATTGTGGATATGGCTGTGAAACAGGCAGAAGGATGGGATAATGATATTATCATGATCACCCATGGAGATTGTATCGAAGATGCAGAATACGTAGCTTCTTTGGTACGCCAGAAAATGGGAATAGACAATATTCTGATCAATAATATCGGAACTGTGATCGGAAGCCATACCGGTCCAGGCGTAGTGGCGGTATTCTGTATGGGAAACGAAAGATAAGGGGTAGAACTCATGAAAAAAAATCTGACCATTGACCCAAATATGAAAGAGAAATGGCCGGCAACAAAGGTTGGCTGTCTGCAGTACCATGTCAAAGTAGAAAAAAAGAATGAGCAGATGTGGGAATATCTTAAAAAGGATATTTTAAAAAAAGTAAAAGATGAGATTTTTGATTATGGAATAAATGAGATTCCGGGTATCAAAGAATCCAGAGCGGCCTATAAAGCATTCGGAAAGGATCCAAGCCGATACAGAGTGTCGTCAGAAGCGCTGATCCGCCGGATCGGACAGGGAAAAGGGCTTTACGAGGTCAATACAGTGGTAGATGTGAATAATCTGATATCCATTGAATCCGGGTTTTCTGCAGGGTCCTATGATGCGGATAAAATAGGTGAGGAACTGACGTTTCGGATAGGACTTCCCGGAGAAACCTACAAGGGAATCGGGAAAAATGAAATAAATATAGAGGCGCTTCCTGTTTTGGCAGATGAAGAAGGGGCGATCGGAAGCTCTACCAGTGATTCCGAGAGAGCAATGATCACAGAGGAAGCGCAGGAAGTATTGACTTTGGTCTATTGCTTTTCCGAGAACGGAGATCTTAAAAAGGTGTTGGAGAAGGGAAAAGAGTATCTGGAAAAATATGCCGGCGCGGAAGAGATAGAATCCTGGATCGTGGAATAGAAAAAATAATAAAATAGAGAACCGTCTGCGGATAGAGGCTGTTTTATCAGCCTGTCATATCCATACCGCAGACGGTTTTTTGTCTACCCTTCGCCGACCGTGCTGCCCCTTGTAGATTGACGCTATTCTTTGCAGACATCTACCCAGGCTTCAAAACCGGAATATTTTTCCAGATCCGGGATAGTCAGTTCAATGGCGCTGTTGGCGCTGCCGCAGGCAGGAAATACTGTCTCAAAACGCTTTAGCGATACATCCAGGTAGACGCTGACCCCGTCTTTAATCCCAAAAGGACATACGCCGCCGACCGGGTGGCCGATCAGATCAAGCACCTGATCGGGTTTTAACATAGATGCCTTTTTGTGAAAAGTGCTTTTGTATTTCTTGTTGTCAACACGGGCATCTCCGGCAGTGACGATAAGAATCGGATGCTCATCTACCATGAAGGAAAGAGTTTTTGCAATTCGCTGCTCATCTGTATGCAGGGCCAGGGCTGCCTCTGTGACAGTGGCGCTGGATACGGAAAATTCCAGGACATGGTTTTCCATATCCCATTTCCTGAAATGTGCTTTTACGTTTTCTATAGACATGTGGTCATACCGCCTTTCCGTGATATGGATGAATTAAAGTTTAAACCATCCCATTGCATTGGCAACAGAGCTTCCAAGGATCAATATCAAAAATACAGGGGTGATCCATTTGATCATCACGGTAAACAATTTTTCCCCTACAAATTTTCCATTCGTTACGCGCACTTCATCTGAAATACTCTTCGGCTTGATAATGAAACCGACAAAGATTGCAGTGAAAAAGGCAACGATCGGCATAAGCACACTGTTGCTGACAAAATCCATAATGTCAAGAATTGTCATATTTGCCCAGCTGATAAAGGAGAGAGGACCAAATCCAAGAGAGGACGGCGCTCCAAGTACAATGCTCATTACAGTCACAAAGATACAGGAACTTTTTCTGGTCCAGTGAAATTTATCCTGGAAAATGGATACGATTGTTTCCATCAAAGAGATGGAAGAAGTCAGGGCTGCAAAAATGACAAGAAGGAAAAATGCAGCTCCAACAACTCCGCCGAAGGACATGCTCTCAAAAACCTTAGGCAGAATGACAAACATCAGGCTGGGACCGCTCTGCAGGATTTTCGGATCTCCGCCGGAGAAAACAAATACGGCCGGAATGATCATAAGGCCTGCCAGGAAAGCAATCACAGTATCAAATATTTCAATCTGGCGTACAGAACTTTCAAGGTTCGTATCTTTACGCATATAAGAACCGTAAGTTACCATGATACCCATAGCAAGAGACATGGAATAGAAAAGCTGTCCCATAGCGGCAAGTACAGTCTTGACAGAGAAATCAGACATGTGAGGCTGCACGTAGTATGCCAGACCATCCATAGCCCCGTCTAAGGTGAGACAGTAAATGGAAATACCAATGGCAAGCACTACCAAAATCGGCATCATAAATTTACTTACTTTTTCAATTCCTTTTTCTACGCCAAGCAGAACAATGACTGCAGTAGCGCCAAGGAAGAGCAGGAACCATCCTAAAGGCTGGAAAACACTGCCTACAAAACCGGTAAAGTAATCATCGGCTGCAGTAGCGGCGCCTCCTCCGGTCAGAAATACGGCAAAATATTTAATGACCCATCCGCCGATCACAGAATAATACGGAAGGATAATAATTGGAACAAGGGAAGCTAAAAGTCCCAGGAATCCAAAACGGGAGTCCAGAGCTTTAAAAGCACCGATCGCACTCAACCCGGTTTTACGTCCGATTGCCACTTCGGCGATCATCAGTGAAAAACCAAAGGTAACTGCTATAATAAGGTAGACAAGGAGAAAAGTCCCTCCTCCATACTGTGCGGCCAGATAAGGGAAACGCCATATATTTCCCAACCCGACTGCCGAACCGGCAGCAGCCAGTACAAATCCCAGCTTGCCGGAAAAACTGCTTCTGTTATTCATTTGTAAAAAACCTCCTCATAAGATATCGTTTTCTCATTTTTTTATTTTTCCTTTCAAATGTGTGCAGGTTATATTATAATGAATAAGACAGTATTTAGCAAGTAAAACCCGACATTTCAGGCAGAAAAAAGTGTTGACATGAAAAAAGAAATGTGATAATATTGACAATGCGTAAAGCAAAAAACAAAGCAGAGTATCCACTCTCACCATAGCACGATCGGGTGACTATCGGTTTGATATTGACAGTCTTACATGAGTGAGCATGTTATGTGATATAAGTGGGTAGTCTGAGCTATTCACTTATTTTTTATTTTATGATGGAGGTGCACTACAATTAGCGATTTAATGATTAATGAACAGATCAGAGACAGAGAAGTACGTGTAATCAGCGAAGATGGAGAACAGCTGGGTATCATGTCGGCAAGAGAAGCAATGAAGCTGGCAGAACAGGCGGAACTTGATCTGGTAAAAATTGCTCCTAAGGCTCAGCCGCCGGTATGTAAGATCATTGACTACGGTAAGTACAAATATGAGCTGGCAAGAAAAGAAAAAGAAGCCAAGAAAAAACAGAAAACGGTTGAAGTGAAGGAAGTGCGTCTTTCACCGAACATTGACACAAATGACTTGAATACAAAAGTCAACAATGCCAGAAAATTTATCAGTAAAGGCAACAAGGTCAAAGTTACTCTGCGTTTCCGGGGAAGAGAAATGGCCCACGTACAGCAGAGCAAGCATATTCTGGATGATTTTGCAGAACTGCTTGCAGATACAGCGGTGGTGGAGAAGCCGGCGAAACTGGAAGGAAGAAACATGAGCATGGTTTTAACTGAAAAACGTTAAAAATATTTAATTATCTTAAGGAGGAAAATATCATGCCAAAAATTAAAACAAATAGAGCGGCTGCAAAGCGCTTCAAAAAAACAGGTACAGGAAAGCTGAAAAGAAACAAAGCTTATAAGAGCCATATCTTAACCAAGAAGTCTACAAAGAGAAAAAGAAATCTTAGACAGGCTACAATTACAGACGCAACAAATGTAAAGAATATGAAGAAAGTATTACCATATCTGTAAGATTGGCGAAAGATTGAAGGAGGAATAAGACATGGCAAGAATTAAAGGCGGAATGAACGCTAAGAAGAAACACAATAGAACTTTAAAGCTGGCGAAAGGATACAGAGGAGCACGTTCCAAACAGTACAGAGTTGCAAAACAGTCTGTTATGAGAGCGCTGACTTCCGCATACGCAGGAAGAAAACAGCGTAAACGCCAGATGCGTCAGCTCTGGATCGCACGTATCAACGCTGCTGCAAGAATGAACGGACTTTCCTACAGCAAATTTATGCACGGATTAAAGGTTGCAAACGTAGATATGAACAGAAAGATGCTGGCAGAGATGGCTGTAAATGATAAAGAAGGTTTTACAGCACTGGCAGAGCTTGCAAAGAAGAGTATTGCTTAATAAGAGGCAAGAAAGGAAGTTCCTGAAGGTTTCCGCCTGACAGGGCGGAAATTTTCAAAGGATTTCTGAAAATATATATATTATATGAAATATAAAAAATTTAATAAAAACTGTTGACATTCGAAGAGTGATGTAGTATTATAATTTTCGGACAGCAGATGTCATGCGGAAGTGTCGGAACTGGCAGACGAGCAAGACTAAGGATCTTGTGATCAATGCGATCGTGTGGGTTCAAGTCCCATCTTCCGCATTAGAAATCCCTTTAAATAAAGGGATTTTTTTTATTTCATAAAAAAGTAGCGTCGGTGTACAAGGGGACCGTGTTGCCCCTTGTACACCGACGCTAACCATTCAGGTAACCAAAAAGAGACGTAATTGTAATTGCATATATGACATCGCCTTCGGGCGTTTTTTATATATAACGATGCTGTATTATAAGGATATCCTCCTGCGGTCAAGCGGAATTCGAGAGCATATAAGATAATGAGAAGATTTATCGATAATGGCGATTATGTTTGACTAGACCGAAAAAGTATTGCTATGCTGATACTATACCTTTAAGGTGATTCAGCAGAGGAGAAGGAAGTGATGGCAAGTGAAACAGCATAAATTCTGGGCGTGGGCTGCAGTATTCTGTTTTATAATGGTATTTTATACCGGATACAGACATAAGTGATCAGACGATAGTCAGTCAGTATAAAAATCTTATCAGGAGGTAGAATTTTATGTTTAGTGAATCATTAATGAAGAAGATTGGATTATTTGCAGGAGGTGTCCTCTTCGGAACGGCAGGGGTAAAGATTTTATCCAGCAGGGATGCAAAGAAGGTATATACAGAGTGTACGGCGGCTGCTCTGCGCGCGAAGGACTGCGTGATGAAAACAGTTACCACAGTCCAGGAAAACGCAGAGGATATCCTTGCGGAAGCACAGCAGATCAATGAGGAAAGGACAGCGCAGGAGGCTGCGGCAGTGCAGGAAACAGAAGAAGACGGTGCGGATCCTTCAGATGAAGGAAAGATATAGCCGTCTATGAAATATATCATAAAGCATGAGATCAGAGGCCGTCTTCGCATTCATGTCATTCAGAAAAAAATGACATGTGCGGAGGCGGATACTCTTTTCTGGTATCTGGACAGACAGAAAAATATAACAGATGTCAAAGTGTATGAACGCACCGCAGACGCTGTCATCTGTTATAGCGGGGATCGGACCGCGCTGATCCGGCTGCTGAGAAGTTTCCGGTATGAAAATGTAACTGTGCCGGAAACAGTTGTTCGTAATTCCGGGAGGACGCTGAACACAGCATATAAGGAGAAGCTTATTGCGAAAATACTGCTGCATTACGGTGGGAGACTTCTGATGCCCTCTCCGCTGCGGGCGGGGGTTGTGGTGTTCCACTCTCTGAAATATCTTGCCGCGGGACTGTGCTGTATCCGGAAAGGGAAGATTGAAGTCCCGCTTCTGGACGCGGCAGCGATCGGCGTCTCTGTCATACGCAAAGACTTTAATACCGCCGGTTCGGTTATGTTTCTCCTGGGAGTCGGAGAACTTCTGGAAGAGTGGACCCATAAAAAATCAGTGGGAGACCTGGCGCGGAGTATGTCCCTGAACATTAAAAAGGTCTGGCTTAAAAGAGACGGACAGGAAATCCTTGTGAAGGCAGACCAGATCCGGAAGGGAGATGTCGTGACCGTACATATGGGAAATGTGATTCCTTTTGACGGAGAAGTTTCCGGCGGGGAAGGGATGGTAAACCAGGTTTCTCTGACCGGGGAGGCCATGCCTGTACGCAGAGTACAGGGCCAGTCTGTCTATGCGGGAACTGTAGTCGAGGAGGGAGAACTGGACGTTCTGGTAAAGGCGGTTTCAGGATCTACCAGATTTGAAAAGATTGTGGCAATGATCGAAGATTCTGAGAAATTGAAGTCTTCCATGGAGAGCAGGGCGGAGCACCTTGCTGACAGGCTTGTGCCGTATACTTTATTCGGAACAGCAGGCGTATGGTTCTTGACCCGGAATGTAACCAAAGCGTTATCTGTGCTCATGGTAGACTTTTCCTGTGCCCTAAAGCTTGCTATGCCGCTGACCGTACTGTCAGCGATCCGGGAAGCAGGCGGATACGGAATTACAGTAAAGGGCGGGAAGTTTTTAGAGGCAATAGCAGAAGCGGACACAGTGGTCTTTGATAAGACGGGGACGCTCACAAAGGCGAAGCCGACTGTGAAAGTGGTACTTCCTTTTGGAGATTATCCGGAGGAAGAATGTCTGCGGATTGCGGCGTGCCTGGAGGAACATTTTCCCCATTCCATGGCAAAAGCCGTGGTGGATGCGGCAAAGAAGCGGCAGCTCGCCCATGAGGAAATGCATTCTAAAGTAGAATATATCGTAGCTCATGGGATTTCTTCCTATATCGATGGGAAAAAAGTGGTGATCGGCAGCAGACATTTTGTTTTTGAGGATGAGAGCTGTGCGGTCCGCCCGGAATACCAAGAAAGGTTTGAGACGCTGCCGGAAGAATATTCCCACTTGTATCTTGCCGTCGAGCAGGAGCTGATAGCAGTCATCTGTATCGAAGATCCATTAAGGAAAGAAGCGGCAGATATGATTCGGGCGCTGCGGGCAGAAGGAATAAAGAAAACAGTTATGATGACTGGAGACAGTGAGAAGACTGCCGCCTCTGTCGCACGTCAGGTTGGTGTAGATGAGTATTATGCGGAGGTGCTGCCGGAAGAAAAGGCCGGATTTGTGGAACGGGAGAAAGCACTGGGGCATAAGGTTATTATGATTGGGGACGGAATCAATGATTCCCCTGCTCTGTCTGCTGCTGATGCCGGCATCGCAATCAGCGATGGCGCAGAGATCGCAAGAGAGATTGCCGATATTACCATCGCAGCGGAAGACCTGGGAGAGCTTGTTACATTGAAACGCCTCACAAACGGAATGATGAAGCGGATCAGGAAAAATTATCACCAGATTATCGGGATCAATGCAGGGCTGATCCTGCTGGGAGGCGTTGGAATGATCAGGCCTACCTCCTCCGCTTTGCTCCACAATACATCGACCCTGCTGATCAGCTTAAGGAGCATGAGAAATCTTTTGACAGACGGAAATAAATAAGAATGATGCGAAGAGGGGGACTCACAATATGTGCAGTCTCCCTCAGTTGTCGGTCCGGCTTAGGTCAACGTAATATATCCCTGTGTGTGGGAGACGCTTGATTAAAATAAAAAATCCTGAAAAATGTATAAGATAGTTATTGAAATCTAACTAAAGTTAGAATATACTAATTCAAGGTAGGAATAATCCTGTTTCAAAACGTATTCGTTGATGCGGTATCTCTTACACTGAAAAGATCAGGCAAACGTTTTAACGGTGAGGGTGCATAGAGCGGCGGAGCAGGATTTGAAGTCATCAGTATTTCACAAACGTAAGGCGGGGCGAGTGAGTGAACGGAAAAGATGAGATTATTCAAAGGCTAAAAGAAAACGGGTGCCGGATCACAAAGCAGAGAAAGATCCTGATTGATATTATTTTAGAAAATGACTGTACAAGCTGTAAAGAAATCTATTACAAGGCATCACAGGAAGATAAAAGGATCGGCTTGGCAACTGTATACCGTATGATCAATGCACTGGAAGAAATCGGTGCAATCAACAGAAAGAATATGTATAGAGTAGAATGCGGGGAGACAGGTAATAATGATGACGGATGTGAAATTGTTCTGGAGGATGATACGGTTCTGCGAATGCCGAAAGAAAAGCTGGATCGGATTGTTCAGGAAGGTGTCAGACAAAGCGGATATCTGAATTCGGGGAAGAAAATATCAAAGATTATTTATCATAGCGGGCAGATATAACAGACGTATCGCCGCTATAACTAATAAACTGCATAAAAGACGGATAGGCAGTAAATATGAAGGTTAACCCAGTAAATATATGCGGGAAAAGACCGCCGGATCAGGAATGTTGCACCCGATCCGGCGGTCTTTTTTCGGAGGTTAATCAATATTTCATGAGTAGCAGCTGCTACTATTTCTTTGTTTTCTTTTTCGGCGGATATTCCAGTCCGATCCGTTTTGCCTGACGTTCCGGATCCCAGAAGAATCCCCATTCTACGAATAATTTCCGTTTTGCTGTCTCGGCAGGAGTCCATGTTACAATGTCTTTATTTTTGTAGAGTTTGTCGATCTCCTCGTCGGTATAGCCAAAGTACTGAAGAACTTCCCTGTTGTGCTCGCCGAAGCAGGGAGCGGAAGCAACGATCTGAGAAGGATTCTTCTTGAAGATATTGGTAATGCCGATGCCTTTCATGCGGCCGAAGCACTGATCTTCCCATTCCACCAGGTTCTCACGTGCTTCATACTGCGGATCTTTTTCGATATCAGCAGGTCCGTAAGCTCTCTGGCAGGGGATACCTGCCTTGTTGAAGATTTCTTCCAGCTCGTCGCAGGTGTGGGAAGCACAGAACTCGGTAAGGAGTTTGTCGGCTTTCTGTCCCCTTGGGTCAAAGAGAGGGAATCCGGTACAGTCTTTTGGAATATCTTTTGCCACGCCCGGTTTTCCCATACCGATGATCGGATATCCGCGGGTAACAGGACCCTGTCCTGTGATAGCGACAAAGATAGTATTGCCGTCCTTTGTATCGTAGAAGGAGAAGCATGCCGCCATGTCGCTCTTGTTTCCTGTACGCTCCGGAACAGGCTCGCCCTGCTTCGGATAGCCGTTGTTGAACCACCTTGCCGGATAGTTGTCCAGCAGACGGAACATTGTGTCATACTGTGCCACGTCACAGGAATCTCCCTCGCCGGTGCGCTGTGCGTTGATATAGCCGGAGAGAGCGACGATGCAGGCATTGTATGCGGTCACATAGTCTGACAGGTACGGATTTACTTTCAGAGGGCTGGAAGTGGGCGAAGGTCCGTTCAGGTACATATATCCGCCCATTGCCTGTCCGGACACATCGTAGGACGGTTTGTCCTTAGATGGCCCAAACTGTCCGTATCCTGATACATGGACAATTGTAAGGGCTTTATTGTGTTCCCAGCAGGATTTATCTGTAATACCGCGTTTTGCGTAAGAGCCCGGTTTACCGGCCTCGATCCAGATATCTGCCCATTCGACACATTTATAGAAGATTTTACGTCCGGAAGCCTTTGCTGTATTGATCGTAATGGAATATTCGTTGCGGTGGTTCTGAGACCACGACAGTGTACCTCTTGTCTGGCAGGCGATGGAAGGAGATTCGGCCTGAAGGACCTGTGCTCCCATTTCAGCCATGAGGCATCCGGCAAATGGTCCGGCGATGTTGGTACCGGTTACAAATACCTTAACGCCCTGAAGAACACCAAACTGCGGATATTCATCAAATTTTTGAGTTAATTTGTTGTCGATTTGTTTCATGAATAGTTCCCCTTTCTTAAAAAGTAGTATAGTAAATAAATATTAACGTAAAATAGCTGCTGTTTAATCACCCTGCGGATATTTTGCCTGAAGCTTCTCACTTCCGCTGATGGCGCCGGATACAAAGAAGAACATCAAAACAGCTACGATCATGTAGAAGATCCAGGTCATTCCATAACCTGCAATCCCCTGGATAATAGAGGTCAGCACAGCGCCGAAAGCAGATCCGATCAAGAAGAAGAGATTAGCAGTAGCATAAATTCCGGCATAATCTTTTGTTCCGAATACTTTGGACATCAAAACTGCCGGCAGAACTTTCGGAAGGAACATAGCCAGTGCGAAGAATGCATATCCAAATACGACCACTGTAATTCCGGTTACAGAGTAAGCCACCAGACTTGCCAGCCCGACGATAACCAGTACAGCTGCACAAAGAACGGTCTTGCGGATGCCGAGTTTGTCCATCAACACGCCGCCGCCCAGCATACCAAAAATGGAAACAACGGAATAAACGGACAATACTGTTCCCTGAAGAGTTCCGCCGTCCTGCGCGATGGATGTGACAAAGTTCGGAACATGAGTTGTAACTCCTGCAGCCAGTATACCGACACAGATCACAACGCCAAGGACGCAGTACCATGCGCTGGATTTTGTGGCAACTTTTTTAGATACGCCGATCCACTCGGCTGCCTTTTCCTGACGGCTGTCCTTCTGGTCTGTTTTGTTTCCGGTGCGGTATGGTTCTGTGCCATACTCTGCAGGAGAACGTTTTACCAGGAAGAGGGCAGTAAGGACGGTGATGACGCCGACTGTAACAGCTGCAAACAGCATTGCGGTTTTCCATCCGTCAGTTCCGGAAGAAATAAATTTTGTAAGAACAGGCGACCATACTGTACCGCCAAGGCCGCCTCCGGCATAAGCGATCGACATCATGGTTGCGCGCCGGTCTTCAAACCATGCAGTGACAAGCATGGAAATCGGAAGCTGTGTCAGACCGGCCATAAAAATATTTGACAGGCCGAATATCAGGTAGAACTGCCAGATAGCAGTACAAAAGGTTGCAACTACCCAGCATAGACTTGTTCCGATCGTTACGATCATCATGATGAGTTTCATATTTTTCTTCTGGTACATTCCTGCAATGATCATAGCTCCGATCGCACTTGCAAAAGAGGAGATCAGACTTACCATTGACCAGCTTGTTGTACTGAAGCCGAGATCAGCACAAACCGGCGCCATGAACAGGGAAAAGCAGTTGCTCATAATGGCTGTGGGTATAAATGACAGGATGAACGCTGCAACGAGTACTCCCCAGCCTTTAAATTTTTTAGTCTCCATAGTTTTAGTCTCCATTTGAATCTGAATTGTTTTTAATATACTGCTCTACAAGCGTACTGCGTACGACTTTACCGTTTGCGTTTCGTGGAATTTCATCCACAAATTCAAAAGATTTTGGAATCTTATAAGGGGGCAGATAATCAAGGGCAAGCCGTATCAGACTTTTATCGCTTACAGGCTCCTTGGTCTCAACGATAGCGTGGATGCGATGCCCCCATTCCTTGTCGGGAATACCGACAACAACCACATCTAAAACTTTTTTTGATTTTTTTAATACAGTTTCTACCTCATTGGCAAATACATTCTCTCCTCCGGTTACGATCATATCGCTGCGCCTGTCGACAAAATACAGATAACCATCGTTATCGATATATCCGATGTCGCCCACACTCCGAAAACCGTCTTTGGAGATTTCCGGCGGAGGAGAATTTAAAAATCCGATTTCCGGTGCATTTTCTGTCCAGGACATATAGATATTACCGGCCTGACCGACAGGAAGATCCTGCCCGTTGTCGTCACGGATCGCAATACTTCCGCAAGGCATTTTTCCAACGCTGCCTTCATGGATCAGCCATTCATCCCCGCGGATAGAGGTGATCCCCACACATTCTGTCATGGAATAGATTTCATATATTTTCTCCGGTGAAAGAATGCGGAACCATTCCTTCTTAAGATCTGGAGAACAGACTCCTCCGGTATGGCATAAAACTTTCAGGCTGCCAAGATCCTCCGGATTAAAATCCGGCATCTTGATAATGCGCTGCATAAGCGTTGGAACCAACTGTACGTACTCGATCTGGTGTTTTTTGATTAAAGCTACGATTGCTCTCTGGTCGAAACAGGAGGGCATATACAATGTATTTCCGCAAAAAAGCCCATTAAAGGCGACAGAGTGAGGGGCACCGTGAAAGAGCGGCCCAGCCAGAAGCTGACGCATTTCAAATCTCATGCCGGTCATGGCAAACCATGCCCGAAGCCCTTCATCACTTCCTCCGGCGGGCATATTTTGAAGGACAACCTTGGTTTTTCCTGACGTTCCGCCGGTACAGTTTGCAAGATTGGGTACAGCAAGAGTATCGGGCGGCATTTCAGCCGGATATTCCTGGCATACTTCTTTTAATTTGGTTGAACTCAGACTGAAATATTTGCTTGGCTTCCAGCGGTTAGTCACAACAAGAGACGGTGAGACACATCCGCATATTTCAAGAAGATTCCTTCTGGGAAGCCTGTCGGATACAGGAACATAGCATGCACCTGCTTTCCAAATGCCAAATGCAAGAGCAATATGTGTGGGAATGTTAGGGAGCGCTACAACTACACTTTTACCTGATCGGATTCCCTGATCCATAAGATACCATGCAATTCGATTGGATAATTCCTCCAGAGCCCGCCAGGTCATGACGGACTCTGTATTCTTAGGGGAAATGTATACGATCGCAGGATCATCTGGTTTTGCTTTTGCGATATTAGCCAACTGAGTTCCAGGAGTAAAAAAACTATTGTTGCTATGATTAAAAATATTGAAGCGTGATGTACACACAGCATTTAACCTCTCATTTCTCTCCCAGATTCGAGTTTTTTCTATATGTATATCGCTTAATTAGCGACATTTGCCGGTCTGTATCCGCCGTCTACAGGCAGGGTAACGCCTGTGATATAGGAAGCGGCGCTGGAAGACAGGAAAAGAATCGCATCAGCGATAACCTGAGGTTCGCCGATATGGCGAAGCGGGATGCCCTGCGCAAGGCTTTTCTTAGCAAATGGCGGAACCGTGTCAAGAAGTTTCGTGTTGATGACGCCAGGTGCAACAGCGTTGCAGCGGATTCCGGCATAAGCCTGCTCCCACGCCATGGACTGTGTGAAAGCGATAACACCGCCTTTGGATACCGGATAAGGGCATCCGCATCCGGAACCGTAAATACCTGCTACGGAAGCGGTATTTACGATACAGCCTTTTGTCTTTTTCAGCAGTTTGATGGCGTATTTTGTCATGTTGAACATACTTTTAATGTTGGTATCCATAACATAATCCCACTGTGCCTGTTTCATTTTGTGGATCGGGAGACTGCTGTCAACGCCGGCGTTGTTTACTAAAATATCCAGTTTTCCCCACATTTCTTCAATTTCAGCATACAGTTCCTGCGCAGCTTTGTAATCGCACAGGTTGATTGCTTTGTGTTTAAATTCATAATTTGGATTGATGGATTTGAGTTCCTCAAGCTGTGCGCTTACATCTTCTCCTTCTTTGCCGAGGAAATAAACTTTTGCTCCTGCTTTCAGATAAGATTTTACAGTGGCATATCCAATGCCTGTGGTACCGCCAGTAACCAGTACAACTTTTCCTTCAAATTCGTTTTCAAACATTGTTTGATCCCCTTTCCTGAATGTAAATATGTGTGAATTTCTTTTTTGTTTTCGAAGCTTTCCCGTCACCTCGAAAGTCCATCACCAATGTGTCATCCAATGACTGTCGATATTTTAACATATTTTTGATCATACAACGGTTGGAAAGTTGTGGCTTTATGCTAAAACAAAGAGACAAAAAGTAAGAATTTATAGTCAATTTGACAGACGTATAGAACTTGAAGAAGGGGAAACCGGTGAAAATGCAAAAGAGTCATTGTTAAAAATATATTTTTAACAATGACTCTTTTTACAATTTTCCTCTGATAGCGCCTCTGCTTTGTACCCTTTATATTATTTTTCTGAAGGAGACAGATAACCTTTGGGAATACAGTCAGTGATCAGGCCAAAAAAGTCCATAATATAACAGAAACAAAAATGGATACTGTCTTTGGAATGATTTTCAGTCTCGCTTAAGAGAGCATCCATGGAATCATTGGCGATCTGGGCCGACAGTCCTT
The DNA here is from genome assembly GCF_020892095.1 of Claveliimonas bilis. Classification (GTDB taxonomy): domain Bacteria; phylum Bacillota; class Clostridia; order Lachnospirales; family Lachnospiraceae; genus Claveliimonas; species Claveliimonas bilis. Next base: position 2,625,457 of record NZ_AP024845.1, read on the forward strand.
CAAGAGAGGCGATCGGCGGCTGCGATGGAACAACCATATGCTCATATTTCAGATATGGATTCGCGATCATATATACGTAGGTACTGCTGTTGATGCGCGCCTCTGCAATGGTAAGTTCCTCCTGGCTGGAGGGAAGCAGGCGGTAGCGGTGAAAGGGACTTAAATAAATTAAAGTGTTCGGCTTCAGTTTGTACCCCATTCCGTTTACATATATCGTTCCTGTTCCCGAACGGACCAGAAGAAAAGTTTGCTCCTGATTGTTAATGTAAGATGTCGGAGCTTTAATATGCCGTGTGCGCGCATGAATATCCTGTGGAAGCACGTTGTTGGAAAAATAATCATGTGCACCGGAAAACGTAGAATTATTTCTGGGGGAAGATTTTTGTTTATTCTGTGTACTTTTTGATGTGGAATCCTTTTGCATAGTCATCATCTGCTTTCTTTTATGGTTTTAGGCGGGATGCTTTTTTCGTCCTGTTCCCCCCGACGCTGCCGTTTTCTGAATTCGCCAGGGGAAAGGCCGTTAATATTGAAAAATACCCGCGTCATCGTGCGGTCGGAACCAAAACCGGATTCAATAGCAATATCCAGAATGGGCAGGTTAGTAGTAGCCAGCAAAGATTCTGCATAGCGCACCCGGAACTGAAGCAGAATGTCTTTGTAGCTGGCATTCAGTTTTTCTTTAAACTGACTGCGCAGGATATTTTTTGTAGTGTAAAGATCCCGGGTCATAATATTTGCATCAATAGGTTCAGTCATATTGTCATATAGATAAGTGATGGCAGACAGAAGAGGTTCACTGATTATCGTTCCCCGATAGATCCGTCCGTCTTTACCGTTGCTTAGCATCTGTTCCCGGTAAGCCAGGGGCGTCATATCTGTTATGGCTTTGAAATGACGGAAAAATGAAATCTCTTTATTAAAACCGGAAATCGAAGATATGTAGTTAAAAGGCAGATTATCATAAAGAAAATATGCCATTGCATGCGCCAGCCGCATCCGGTTCAGATACTGGCCGAAATTCAGCCCGGTAACGACAAGAAGCGTATGATTAAGAGACGCTTCACTTGAAGAAGGGCATACATTATCGACTACGTCCGATACAGTCAGGGGCGCATTACTGTGGGTAGCGATATACAGGCTGATCTTCCGGCTCAAGGGGAAAGACTCAAACTGGTAGCTCGCCTTTGCGCTCTGTGCCACACGGTTATAGAGTAGTTCGATCTTACGGAGAAAAGAGCTGCGCAGGATAGCTGATCCGTAAGATTTCTTCTTACCTAGTTTCTGGAACTGATCGAATAAGTGGATGATCTGTTCCACCTCGGAGCCAGCCGGACCGATTACAGGAAGACTGTTGACAATTTCCTGTTCTTCATTAAAAGATATTCTGCTGAAAGAATAATAGTTTAAAAGCTGATAATCATAAGAACAGACCCATAGCTGAAGTTGTTCATTAAAATCCGGACAGATTGTAAGAACTTGCGAGCATTGGATCCATGATATGCAGCCGGGCTCCACTGCAAATTTTTCCCCATTTATAATAAAAATGCCACGCCCCTTTTTTACAAGAATAAAATAGCTGTCAAACTCCATGATCGGACACATTTCAGTACTGACGGTATATTCCTGAAGTTTCAGATACTTGTCAGGACCGCAGAATATGCCGTTTCTTGGTGGTTCGCATAAGGGATAGATCTTTTTGTTCACAATAATACGTCACCTCTCTGATTTCTGTGGCAAATGTCGAAATATGACACTCCAAGTATGCGAAAAGGATAGCATATTGAAAAAGAAAAATCAATGAGGCACATAAATTTTTTGGATTTTCAGATTTTGAAACGAAGAAAGGTAAAAATAGAAAAAACTGCAGATACTACATGGCATCTGCAGTTTTTCCAGGAGTAGAATGTCTTTTACAGTCTATATTATTTACAATTTGTAAGCGGCCTCAAAACCTTCCCACATAGCGAAGCTTGCCTGGCGGGCTCTCACCGCGTCGCCGATTGCATATACTTCAGGAATAAATGTCTTCAGTTCTTCGGAAAGCGGATCGTAATTTCGGGAACCGAGGCCGAAAAGTACATAATCAAATCCGCGGAGCCATTCCTCCGTGCCGTCTGCTCTTTGTACTTTTACGTCGTGATCTGTTACTTCCAGGATTTTGGAATTTACGTTAATATCCACACCTTTGCTCTTGAGCTTCCGTACCATTGGAGTACGGTTCGGCGCGCAGACATTGGTGAGAAGCTGGGGCAGCATCTCCACCATTGTGACTTCCACATCACCGATGCTGGCTTCAAATCCCCTGGTAAAGGAATTAGGACGTGCATTTTCGAGAAGAACTTCTGCAGTCTCACAGGCAACGGCGCCGCCTCCCAATACGCAGACACGTCCTCGCGGAATGACAATCTTGCCGCGTAAGAAATCGTGAGCTGTACGGACCGGATAATCCTGTGTTCCTTTGATCGGCGGGATCAAAGGTCTTGCGCCGGTAGCTACGATCACGGCGTCAGGAGCAAATTCCCGAACTGCTTCTACAGTGCCCGTTTTGCCAAACTCAAAAGTTACACCGGCTTTTTTAGCGCGATAGTTTAAGTGCACCATCCATTTGGTCATTTCCTGTTTGCCGGGGGCAACAACAGCCAGATTCAGCTGTCCGCCGATTTTTTTATCAGCTTCCCAGACAGTAACCTGGTGTCCTCTTTCTGCAGCTGTGACAGCAGCCATCATACCTCCGGGACCGGCGCCCACCACCAGTACCTTCTTGGATTTTTCAGCCGGAACTTCCGGAAAATCATATTCTCTTCCGACTCTCGGATTGATATGGCATCTGCACTGTGGACTTGCCTCGCTGCGGGTGATACAGCTTCCGCCGCAGCTTGCGCATGGCGTGATATCATCAAACCGGTTTTCATAGGCTTTTTTGCACAGATCAGGATCTGCAAGAAGCGGACGTCCCATAGATACACCGTCTACTAGACCGCGCTCTACAATATCTGCTGCATAGCGGATATCATTGATCTTTCCAACAACAAAAACAGGGATATTTACTACTTTTTTGATTTCAGATGCTTCATATACATTTACACCGATGCTCTTGTTCTGGCAGGGGATGATATGCTCCAGTCCTTCATACTGGGTACCGCCGGAAACTTCAAGCATATCGACTCCGGCCGCTTCAAATTTGGGAGCCAGGTACAACATATCTTCGAGAGAGTTGCCTCCGATCATACGTTCGTCGCCGGAAATACGCAGGAAGATCGGAAAATCCCGGCTTACATTTTTCCGGACTTCTTCAATGACTTCCAGAATAAATCTTGCGCGGTTGTCCAGACCTCCGCCGTATTCATCCATTCGTTTGTTGCGGAGAGGAGACAGGAAAGAACCGGGAAGCATATAGGCGTGAGCGCAGTGAAGACTGACGCCGCCGCATCCGGCTTCTTCCGCCCGGCGTGCAGCCTGACCGTACTGTTTTACGATCTTTTGGATTTCTTTTACCGTAACAGGACGGCTGACATGACAGTTGGCGTTTACATTGGCAGAAGGTCCGAGAGGTGCGATCTTACGGTATCCGCAAATAGATTCGGGACCTGCATGGATGATTTGAGGAATCAGAACACTGCCTGCCTCCCTGACGCGTTCTGCAAACTGTTTAAACTGTGGAACAAGACTGTCTTTATCCAGAGATGTCGTGTTTCCCATATAAGGATATTTGCTGTCGACAGTTACAGCGTCGATTACAATATAGCCGGTGCCGCCCTCGGCGCGCCGTACAAAAATATCCGCCAGCTTTTTCGGGACGGATCCGTCTGCTGCTTCATAATCCATACTCATAGGAGCCATTGCCACTCTGTTCTTCAGAGTGGTTCTTCCAATCTGAATAGGACTGAAAAGCTTTGAATTTTTCATATCTGTTATCATAAAACTTCCTCCTGAACGTTTGTTTTAATAAAATAATAAACGAACTGAAAGAGGGAGAATGCACATTTTTTTGTCAATCAAGCTACATTTTCAAAAAAAATCGTGAGAAAGTATTTCTGTAAAACAGGACATTTATTTAAAAATCACTACAAAATTCAGAGAGAACTCTTGGCAATTAGACAATAGTGATATTAAAAATCGAAATTTTGTACATTGTTTGTATATAATAATCAAATTTTTGCTCCTGCAGGAATGTAAAGATAGTGTTAAAATTTAAACAACTTTTAAGGATTACAGCTATGTAATCTGTTCATCACCATTATAAAACTAAATACTGAAATGAAATACTATGAATTATATTCAAACATTTTCTGACAGGTAATTCCCGTATCTGCCAGAAGGAGGATACAGATGAAAGATCTGTATTAAGAAAAGAGAGGATGGTTTGGAAAATGAGTTATGACGCATTGTTTTCACCGATTAAACTGAGAGGACTGGAGCTGAAAAACAGAGTAGTTCTCCCGGGGATGAATACAAAGATGGCCAAAAACAAACATGATGTAGCGGAAGACCTGACAGGATATCATGGAGCGATCGCAGCAGGAGGCTGCGGACTGAATATTGTGGAGATTGCTACAATCTGTCCGGAATGTCACGCCTATCTGTATCTTGGCCTTTATAATGAGCACCACAGAGATGAGCTGAAGAAGATTGTAGATGCGATCCATGAAAACGGTGGAAAGGCTGCTGTGCAGATCTGGCATGGAGGATTTGTTCCCCAGGAGTTTTTTGATAAAACGAATAAGCTGGAAACACCGGACAATCTTACAGTAGAGCGTATTCATGAAATTATCAAACAGTACGGGCAGGCGGCAAAATTTGCCGTGGAAGCCGGATTTGATGCGCTGGAATTTCACGGAGCGCACACTTATCTGCCTCATGAATTTATGAATCCTTCTTTGAATCAGAGAACAGATGAGTACGGCAATCAGAGCCTGGAAAACCGCTGCCGCTTCAGTCTGGAGGTAATCCGGGAAATGCGTGCAAATATGCCGGATGATATGCCTTTGATCATGCGTATCGACGCCATTGATGAGATGCTTCCAAAGGTTACAACAGTAGAAGAAACCATCCAGTTTATCAACTGGGCAGAAGAAGCCGGCGTGGATGCCATGGATCTTTCCAGAGGGAATGCCCGCAGTCTTGCAACTGTTTATGAGGTTCCTCCTTATAATTTGGAGCCGGGATTTAATATGGATAATATTGCAGCAATAAAAAAAGGTATTCACATTCCTGTTATCGGAGTGGGACGTGTCAATATGCCGGGACTTGCAGATGAACTGATCCGCGAAGGAAAGATCGATATGATCGCGGTTGGAAGAGGACAGCTGGCTGATCCACAGTGGTGCAATAAGGCAAAAGAAGGCCGCGAGGAGGATATCCGCCGCTGTATCGGATGTACAGAAGGATGTTATGACAAGGTTATCGATCCGAATGCGAAACATATTACCTGTACGAGAAATCCTATGCTTTGTCTGGAATACAAAGGACTTCCAAAAGCTGAAACGCCAAAGAATGTTATGGTGATCGGCGGAGGTATCGGCGGTCTGGTTACAGCAGAATTTCTGAAAGCGCGGGGACACAATCCAACGATCTACGAAGCGGCGGAAAATCCGGGAGGAAGATTTGTGCTGGCAGGAAAAGCACCTAAGAAGCAAGAATTTGCTGCCGCTGTAGAATGGGAAATTGAGCAGTGCAGGAAGAAAGGTATTGAGATCAAGACTGGTACAAAAGTAACACCGGAGCTGATTGAAGAAGTAAAGCCGGATCATGTCATCATAGCAACCGGCTCTGAATATGTAAAACCGGATATTCCGGGAATTGATGGAGCAGACGTTGTTTCTGCAGAAGATATTCTGACAGATAAAGCAGAGGCCAAAGGAGAAGTGCTGATCCTGGGCGGTGGTCTGATCGGCTGTGAGACAGCCCAGTATCTGATCAACAAAGGCGTGAAGGATGTCCGTATTATGGATAAAAAGCGTGTCGGAAACAAGATGGGTATGCTGCGTACGATGTTCCTTGATATCGAGTATCCGGGCAAGACGATCCAGAAGAGCAACCGAAGCAATATCACAAGCATCGGCGACCATGAGATTACATATAAGTTTACAGATAAATTCAAAAAGACAAGCGAGAAAACCCGCCATTTTGACACTCTTGTAATTTCTGTAGGAACGACATCCCGGAAGACAGAGGATCTGAAAGCAAAATGTGAAGAATTGGGAATCGCTTATGATGTAATTGGTGACGCGAAGAAAGTAGGAATGGGTATTGATGCGACAGCCGACGCATACGCAGTTGGAATGAGCGTATAATACTAAGGAAAGGACAGGATATTATGACAATTGAAGAACGTCTTGAGGCATTGGAAAAAGAAGTGCAGCAGCTGAAGGATGTACAGGCAATTAAAGAACTGAAGAGCAGATATTTCTGCGCAATGGATACAAAGGACTGGGAAGCGATGGAAGCCACTATGGCACCGGATATTGAGACATCATACTCTGATGGTAAACTGGTATTCCACGGTCCGAAAGAGATTACAAATTATCTGGCAGAAACGATGCCGAAAACAGAAATCACTCTGCATCAGGGACATAATCCGCAGATCTGGTTTGAGAGCGATACAGTTGCCTATGGAAAATGGTATCTGCAGGATGATCTGCTTTTTGATAAGGGTGATACTTATGAAGGTCTGGAGATCAGGGGGTCTGCTATTTACACGGATAAATATGTAAAGATTGACGGACAGTGGCTGATCCAGGATACCGGATATCTCCGCATTTTTGAGGAGTCATCCCAAAGAGATGCGACACACCGTGTTCGTATCAGTATGTTCCGCCCTGCTACAAAGAAAAAGAAAATCGCAAAAAGAAAAACAACAAAATAAGAAAGAAAAACAGCAAATATGCCGCTGTGCCTGTTTTGGTATAGCGGTATATTTGCAAAAACGGCGATTTGAACAGACAAGACGGGAAGAGAAGAGGTGGGAAAGATGCTGCGGGAATATCGCAGAAAAATTTACAAAAAAATCCGTTTTGAGACATGGTACCGCAAAGGTAATTATTATTGGCGCAAACGGGATAAGATGGATGAGATCATTGAGAAGTACAAAGGCCCGGAAGCCTTTGAGGACCGTCGGTATCTTCGCAGGCTGAAGAGGGATATGATCCGGAGTCTTTTTAAATATGGTTCTTACTACAGCGAATACTTTCTCTATGATTATGAAGGGAAAGATCCGGAATACCGGGCGTCTTTCATTACAGAAGGAATACGAATGAGTTTTTATCCCCGGATGAATAAACGAAAAAACACCGACATTTTGGAAAATAAATACAGGACGTATAAGAAATTTGAGAATATGTACAAGCGGGAAGTCATCCGCATCAGAAAAAATGAAGATCCGACCCAGGAAAATTTGAAAAAGCTGCAGGAATTTGCCGGCCGTCATGGTGAGTATGTAGTGAAACCGGTATATGCAGCATTTGGGAAGGCAGTGAGAATTGAAAATATCGCCATGTACGATTCGGTAGAAGACGCCCACGAGCATTACCGGAAATATGGCGCTGTTATAGAAGAAAAAATCGAACAGGGATGGGAGATGGCCCGCATACACGAAGGGTCCGTCAATACACTCCGCATTCCTACTGTTATTATCCGAAACGAAAAAAACGAGCCGGAGATCAGGTTGTTTCATCCTTCTCTTAGAATGGGAAGGGAGGGCAGCTTTGTAGATAATTTCAGCGCCGGCGGGATCAGCGCACTGATCGATCCGGACAGCGGAGTGATCTATACGGACGGCGCTGATAAAAAAGGCCACAGTTATGAGTGCCACCCGGACAGTAAAGTGAAGTTTAAGGGGTTCGGGATTCCCCGGTGGGAGGAAGCTGTAGCAATGGTAAAGGAAGCAGCGATGATGATCCCGGACAACCATTACTGCGGATGGGATCTGGCTTTTGCCAGGGACAGAGGCTGGTGCATGGTTGAAGCAAACTGTACGGCGCAGATGGGAGCTATGCAGATGGTGGAAAAAAAAGGACGCAGGCATGAGCTGGAGGATCTGATCACACAGATGCAGGAGAAGAGGGATTGTGATGAAGCAGTTAGATGAAGTCAAAAGATATCTGAACGCAAGGAAGCATATACGGCAATTTGCAGGTGAGTATGCAGAAAAATCCGGAGAGGATCCAAAAGATGTGGAGCGGGATATCCTGCAGGCTAAGAAGAGGAACCACATTTCATTTGCAGAATATGAATGGACGGGGTATTATCACCTGACTCCGGAACAGAAGAAGACAATCTCTACGCTTTGGACACGGATGGAATTTCGGAAGCAATTTACAGACAGACGTTATATCGGAATGCTTATGAATAAGTATATCTTTTCAAAAGTGTTTGGGGATTTTTATGGCCGATGGTGCATGCGTGCGTCTGAAGCAGATGCCAAAAGCTTAAGAGAAATGGCAAAAGAGAGCGGCCGTGTTGTTTACAAACCTAATTGCAAAGGAATGGGGCAGGGAATCCGCGTTCTTTCTGCCAGGACAGAGGAAGAGGCAAAGGAAGCTCTGCAATATATTCAAAAAAGCGGCGGCGGGATTGTGGAGGAGTATATCTGCCAGGATGATCTGTTAACCTCGCTGAATCCCAATGCCGTCAGTGTGATCCGGTTTTATTCTGCCAGTTCTCCGGAAGGCGAATTTCTCTTTGCTCCGGTGCTTACAGTGGCGCATAAGAATAAAATTTCCAACGGCTGCAAGGATGCACTGACTGCAATGGTGGATATCCGGACGGGAGAAGTGCTGACTGATGCAGTAGACCAGAACAGTGGGGAGATCTATCAGGCACATCCGTCCACCGGAATGGCATTCAAGGGATTGAAGCTGAATAATTGGGATAAGACGATCCAAATGATGCGACGGGCGCTGCCTCTTGGAAGAAAAATATCCAACATCGGATGGGATGTGGCTCTTACAAAAGAAGGACCGATTCTGGTGGAGGCCAATACAATACCGGGTTTTATGACGGCACAGTATGCAGGATTCGGATGGATCACAGACGGATACGGTTACCAGCCTCTCTTTGATGCGGTGCATGGCAAGTCCTTTGAAGACGACGGACGTTATGAGAGAGTGGTCCTGAAGCTGGAATAGTGCAAAGGAGGTGGGATATCGCCGAATACAAAGAGGAGTATGCAAGATGGCAGATAAGATCAGGGTATATTACAGTAAAATTCACAATATGGGAGATCTGCTGAATAAACTGATCATTGAGAAGTGCTTTGGCTATGAGACGGTACGCTGTTCTTTTCTGGAGGGAGAGATGTGTGCCATCGGAAGCTGCCTTGGAATGTATACCTTGCACGGTACTGTGCCTATGCGGATACAGCAAAGGATCAACGGGATCCAAAAGCCCCATGTGTCCATCTGGGGAACTGGTTTTATCAATTATACAGACTGTGAAGGCAGCTTTTTTAAAAGAGATATGAATTTCTGCGCGGTTCGGGGAGAACTTACAAGAAAAGCAGTGGAAAAGATGAGGAAGAAAAGGCTGGATATTCCCACGGCAGACGCCGGGATTTTGGCGGCAGAAGTGCTGGAGAGCCTTCCACGAAAACGCTATGACGTAGGTGTCATCCCCCATCTTTGTGATCTTCAGGATCCCAGGGCGGCAAATCTTCATCAGGAGTATGAAAATGCCCGCTTCATCAGTGTGAAGGAGGAGCCGCTGGAGGTGATCCGGCAGATTGCAGAATGCCGCTTTATTCTTTCCAGCAGTCTTCACGGGCTTATTATAGCAGACAGTATGGGGATTCCCAATCTGCACGTGGAATTTGGAGACAGACTGTTGGGGGATGGATACAAATTCGACGATTATTATTCCGCTTACGGGTTGACACATAAGCCCTATGATATGCGCACAGAGCCCCTTCCGGAGCTTGCCTGGATCCAAGAACAGTACAGGATCCGTCCGGAAGCGGTGGAAACAAAAAAGAAAGCTTTACGGGAAGTATTTCCTTTTCCGGTAAAGTAAGGAGTTGCCTTATGGAGAAAAAACTGATCACAGTGATCATTCCGACTTATAATAGGAAGAAAAAGCTTCTGGAATGCATCAGCAGCATCCTTGAGCAGACTTACGAACATATTGAAGTGCTGGTAGTGGATGATGCTTCTACGGACGGAACAGAAGAAATTTTTCAGAGAAAAACAGATCCCCGTCTCCGATACATACGTTATGAAACCAACAGAGGAGCCTGTTACGCCAGAAACTGCGGAGCTGCCCTGGCAAAAGGGGAATTGCTGGCCTTTCAGGACAGTGACGATCTGTGGCATCCTAAGAAGCTGGAGAAACAGTATGCATGGCTTCTTTCCAACAAAGCCGATCTGTGTTTCTGCGGGATGAACCGGATATCAGAGAAAGGTAGCCGGTTCTATTTTCCGGTACATCCTTTCAGGGCCGGCCATGAATTGGAGGCCTTTCTTGCAGAAAACAGAGCGGGAACACAGACTATGCTGATGTACAGGCATGTGTGGGAAAGGCTGCAGTTTGATGAGACGATAAAACGCTACCAGGACTGGGACTTTGGCATTCGCGCGGCAAAGCAGTTTGTACTTTGCTATCTGCCGGAAGCCCTGGTGGAATCTAAGGTGGGAGAAGACAGTATATCTGCCAGAGTGACTTCCTATCCCCATCTGCGAAGGCTGTACGATAAGCATGCGCTTTTGTACCGCCAGTATCCGGCCAGCGATGCAGTGATGAACCGGCGGCTGGGGAAGAGAGTGCATGCTGCAGATCCTGCTTTGGCAGCGGAGCATTTCAGAAAAAGTTTTGCCCTAAGCCATAGCTTCTATGATCTGGGCTATTGGACGGCAGATCGGATAAGGTCAGCAATGAAGGAAAGAGGGAGGAAGAGGGAAGGATGACAGCATTTGTAATACTGCATTACCGCGCGGTGGAGATGACAAGGACATGTGTGGAACGGATCCAGGCGCTGGATGGCAGCAAACATATTGTGATCGTGGATAATGCGTCTCCCAACGGGACAGGGCGTATCCTTAAGGAGGAATATGCCGGACAGGATAACGTTACCGTTCTTCTGAATGAAGAGAATGCCGGGTTTGCAAGAGGAAATAACCTTGGGATACGATGGGTGTGCACCCATCTTCCGGCACAGTTTACCGTTGTGCTCAATAACGATGTAGAAATCCGGCAGAAAGATTTTATTGTCAGGACAGAGGAAATTTATAAAGAGGATCCCTTTGATATCCTGGGACCGGATATTGTGTCGGTATTTTCCGGTATTCATCAAAATCCCAAGAGTCTGAAAGGATGTACACTGGATTCGGTGAGGAAAAAGCGGGCAAATGTAAAACGGAGCACGCATCCTATCCTGCTTCTTTTAAGCAGTGGAGAGAAAAACAGTCCTCTGCTCTGGAAACATGTACAGCGGCGCCGAAGAGCGAAACAGTGTATTGATGTATCGGTTCCGGCAAAAAACGTAGTTTTGCATGGTTCCTGTGTGATTTTTTCCGAGCGTTACCTGAAATCGCATCCGGAACCTTTCTATCCCAAAACATATATGTATTATGAAATGGAAATTTTGGAATGGATGTGCAGGCGGGAAGGAAGCGTTGTGCGATATGATCCGTCCATTTGCGCATTGCATTATCAGCATGAGGCGTCCAGGCAGGAACTGAAGTCTATTATCAGAAGATCGAAATTTGTGATGGACTGCCTTCTGGATTCGCTGACGGCAGCAGAGGAGCTGATCCTTGAGACAGGCGGGGAGGAAAGGGTATGAAGAAAAAAAAGATCAGCAAAGCGGAGAGAAATTTTTTTGCGTTACTTTCTTTTTTCTCCCCGCGTATCAATACAGAACTGTTGTTTTTTAAGAAATTCGGACGTTTGCCGGATCTTAAAAACCCTGTCACGCTCAATGAAAAACTGCTGAAATTAAAGCTGGAAGAATACAGAGACAGTGAACTTGTCAGAAAATGCGCGGATAAATACCGGGTGCGGGAATATGTCCGGGAGAGAGGACTTGAAAGCTGCCTGAATGCTATTGAGGCGGTTTATGACAGGGCAGAGGATATTGACTGGGATGCGCTTCCCCACAGTTTTGCAATGAAATGGAACTTTGGATGCAGTTATAATATTATCTGCCGTTCCAAGGATCAATTGGATAAAAAAGCAGCCAAAAGGCAGATGGAAAAGTGGGGGAGAGAGCCTTTTTGGGCATATTATTCAGAACTCCAGTACAGAGGTGTTGACAAGAAGATCATTGTAGAAGAATATATCGGAAGCCCGGAAGGGCTGCCTCCGGAGGATTATAAATTTTACTGTTTTCATGGACATGCCCACTGTGTTATGGTGTGTGCCGGAAGAGAGGAAGGATGGCCCAGATTCTACTTTTTTGACAGGAAATTTCAGCTTATGCGCATCAACCACGACGGGAAAGAAGCGCCGGATGATTTTTCTCTTCCCAAACCCCAGAGGGTTGAGGAGGCTTTTGAGATAGCGGACCGATTAAGCTGGGGGTTCCCTTTTGTGCGGGTGGATCTGTATTTGACAGAGCGGGGCGTACGCTTTGGCGAGATGACATTTACGCCGTCCGCTGCCTTGGATAATAAACGCCTTCCGGAGACAGATCTGCTCTTTGGAAGTATGGTGTAGGAGGAGCAGCTATGTCGCGATGGAATACCGGGAAAAAAACTTATCAGATGGCAAAAAGCCTGCGCCGGCAAAGAGGCGGTTTTACGGCGGTCTACCTTATGGATGCCTTAAGATGCGGATACCGCCATCAGGCTTCGCCGGAGAATTATTTTGTGCTCCGTTTCTATGAACTGGATGAAAGGGAGAGGGGGACTTACCTGACTTCCGGGCGGTCCTCTATGGCAGATCGCAGATTGAATCGGTTTATGACAAAAAAGAACAATCAGATACTGGCCAGCAAACATTTGTTTTACCGGCATTTTTCTGATTTTGTACGGCGGGAAAGTCTGTATGTGCCGGAGGTTTCTCTGACAGAATTTCTGAACTTTCTTGAGGCTCACGAAACTGTTGTGCTGAAACCGGACCGGGGGCTTATGGGGCATGGGATTGAGAAAGTACAGACAAAGGAAATAGAGGATAAAAAAGAACTCTATGAGAGATGTCGGGACGGCGGACTTTTGATAGAAGAAAAAATCCGACAGCATGAAGAACTGGAGAAGATCAGTCCCTGTGTAAATTCCATTCGTATTAACGCCGCCAGAGACAGTAAAGGAAAGATCCGGCTGATCGGAGCCTGTCTGAAATGCGGGGCAGAAGAGGCGGCCGCAGACAACTTTCATTCAGGCGGTATCGCTTATCCTTTGGATCTTAAGACAGGCACTGTCGCAGGGCCGGGGAGGAATAACAAAGAAATCCGGGACTATGAGCGGCATCCGGGATCCCTGGTCTATATGCCCGGATTTACAGTGCCCTGCTGGGATGCTGTCATTGCATGTGTCACACAGGCTATGGAACATATGCCCAAGGTCGGGTATATAGGATGGGACATTGCAGTTACTCCGGAAGGACCGGAGATGATCGAAGGAAACTGCCATTGGCCGGGTGGAAATATCATTCAGCTGGATGGGATAGGAAAGTATCCTCTGATACAAGAATGCTTGGAAGGAGTAGAGTGAAAATGAGTATTTTGACAGAAAACTATATTGTAAAAAACGTAAGGGCCTATCCGGTCCTGCGGGAAAAATTTATGGCTTACATGAAGGGAGTGAAAAATCTTCCGGAAGGGTTTCGTGAAAACAAGTTGTTTCACGACTATCTGAAAGTCAGAAGAAATAATCCGGAAAAGAGAGTATCCCAGAGCGAGTATATGATATTCGGATTTTATAATTTAAGTACAGGCGAGCAGAAAAAGTACCTTACGGATGTGGAGGCCACTCGTCTGATGCGGCCTTATAATAATGATTCAGAACCGTATCTGAAAAGCAAAGCCACGTTTCTGAAAAATTTTACACGCTTTATTCACCGGGGATGGCTTTATGTGCCAAAGGCAAGTTATGAAGAATTTTGTGATTTTCTCCATAAATATCGTACTATTGCCCTTAAGCCGCAGTATTCCAGCTGGGGAATCGGTTTTTTCAAACTGACGGAGGAAGAGTTCGCTTCAAAAGAGGATCCGAAAGAATTTTATCAGAAATTATGCGAGGGAAGATATCTTGCGGAAGAATTTGTACAATCCTGCAAGGAGCTGGCGGCATTTCATCCGTCGTCTTTGAATACGCTGCGTGTGATCACTTTCAGGAACGGGGACCGTTTTGAAGTCTTCGGCGGCGGTCTGCGAGTGGGAAATAACGGCCTTTGCGTAGACAATGCCCATGGAGGAGGAATTTTCTGCGAGATCGATCCGGAAAGCGGGAAGATCATCACCGATGGACTGGATGAATATTCCAACAGCTATGTTACCCATCCTATGACCGGAGTGCCTTTCAAAGGGATGCAGATCCCCCGCTGGAAGGAAGTGGTAGAGCTGTGCAAGGAGGCCTCCAAAGAGCTTCCCTGTCTTCGTGTGGTCGGCTGGGATGTGGCGATTCTGGAGGATGGTACTTTGGAACTGATCGAGGGAAATCACAGCCCGGGAATGAATATTGTGCAGGCACCTGCAAAGCATGGCGTCTATGAAAGGTTTTCTTCCATGCTCCTTGATTATTATGGTGAACCGGATCAATATGTGACAAAGCAATCTGCATAGATAACAGCCAGGTCTATTGAAAGGCCTGGCTGTTATTGTTGGGGAAATTAAAGGTTTTCGATCTGCTCAAATACTTTATAGGATACATCCTTGCGGTTGTTCCGTTCCGTATTATAATTTTCAAAATCATGGTTTGGCACAAGACTCATAGTATTGTCTCCGGCTACCGTCCGTTCTACGATCAGCCATTTGCCGTCACGGCATTCCCAGAGATCAACGTCCCTGCATCTTGCCTCTACCGTAAAGCTGCCTTTGGAACCGTCCTTGTTTTTCTTTGGAAATTTACATGCCGCATACATATATGTTTCGCTGGCAGCTTTATTTCCGTTTACTTTGATGAGAATATTTGTCATCATATGGTGGGTTGAGATCATATGGCGGTGCTGCTTCAGCATATTGTCGATAAACTGGCGCCCGGTTCCGGATGGAAAAGTGGGGCCGTAATTTACTTTACTGTCTTCCGCAAATACGCTGTAGCCAAGTTCATTGTCGATACGATCCAGAGCGCGGCAGTATGTATAGATCTGGTCCCGGATCGCCTCCTTTGCAAGTAATACTTCCAATGCCTTATCGTCCATAACTGTTCCTCCTCTTAGATATTTATGATTGAAAATTATACCTCGTTCTCCGTGAAAATCCAAGAATATTGACTGAATAGTTTGGAAATGTAGTGGAATGTTTGACAATTTCCGGAAAAATGTAGGTGAAAATAAACTTTTTGGCTTGTTGTTAAAAAGCAGAAGGGAAAATATCAGAAAAATATAGGGGGGGGGTGAAAGAAAAATGAAAAAATATTTTGATGTTGGCGAAAATTGTAGTATAATAGATATAAGTGGGTGCAATTGAACGGAAATTATGGAAAGAAAGGAAGAGGATATTGTGCTGGTGAAATATGAGGGACTTCAGCATGGATCGGAAAATATTCCATCAGAGCTGCTTTTACAGCATGTGGAGGGCGGAGTCACTCTTTTGGAAATCGGGGAAAAAATCAGGATAATTTATGCAAATCCGGGGTTGTATCGTATTCTGGGAATAGAAAAGGACAGTTGGCTTTTTCCCTGTACTCTGAAGGAGATCGGCCTGCAGCTGGATTATGAGGCGGATTACGGTATGTCTTTAAGACATGCGGCAGAAGGGAAAGCGGCAGCAGAAAATATCCACCGGATTTCGGCGGACGGGAAGAGGTGGCGCTGGATCCATGTGCGGGCAGTCAAAGTAGGACATACAGAGAATGGGAATCCCGTTATGCTGGAATTTTCTACAGATATTACAGAACTTATGGAAAAAGGGGAAAAGCTCAAAGAATGCAGCGAACGTCTCAAGGTGGCTTATGGACAGACGCCCCAGGTTCTGTGGGAAGTAAATATTGAACGAAAAGAATACGGTATTTATGATATCAGCACGCAATCTGTGCGGAAAGATACATGTATTTCCAATTTTCCGGAATCTATGATCGAAGATGGGGTTGTGCATCCGGATTCCTTCCGCCAGTTCCGCGAATTTGCAAAGGGGATTTTAGGCGGAAATGAAGCCGGATCGGGGAATTTTATCCTGAAAGATCCAAAGATGGGATGTTACGGATGGTTTACTTTATCCTACAGGATGATTTATGATACAGATGGATTCCCGGTAAAGGCTGTAGGCGTGCAGGAAAAATTCCCGGATATTTTCGGCTATAATACAGAATTCGAGAGGCGTCCGCTTCCGGAAGTGCTGCGTCACCATCTTGTGGCCAGGATCCGGGTAAATCTTACAACGGACCAGGTGGAAGAGGTATGGCTGAAAGGAATTGATCAGACTTCAGCTCACAAGGGGAGATCTTATTCGGAAATGATAGAGGGGGATGATCTTCTTCCTTTTATAAAAGGGGAGGGGCGGGAGTTCCAGGAAAGGTTCAGCCGGAAAAACCTGTTGAAAGCATATGAGAACAGTCAGCTATGGTCTTCCAGGGAATATCACAGAGTGGCAAACGGGGGACAGATCCGCTGGATGACGGACATGGTAAATCTCGTCCGCGACAAGAGAACAGATGAAATTTACATGTTTGCCTGTTTCAGCGACATTCAGCAGAGATATGAGTGGGAACAGCAGCTGGAACAGGATATAGAGCATGACATAGAAAATGGATTTTATAATATGAAGACAGCCCGCCTTTTGGCAGAAATGCTGATAAAGGAGAGAAAAAAGGCAGTCTGCGCCATGGCTTTGATCCAGATTAACGGCAGTTCCGGCGGAAACCAGGAGGAAGTGAAAAAACAGGAAGAACGGGAGAGGCATTTCATTTTTGTTGTTCTGTCACTGGCGATCGGAACCGACTGTATCATTGGGCAGTATAATCAAGACTCTATCCTTGTATTTTATCCGGACGTCGGGTCCAGGTATGAGATTAAAACGCGGCTGGAGGACGCTTTTGCTTATATCCGGGCAGCTATGAGCAGCATAAGCGGAATAGACGCCATGCGTTTGGTGGCGGGAGTCGTCACGGAAACAACAGAACAGGCGGATTACGACGTAATGGTCCTTCATGCCCAGTATCTGTGCGAAATGTGGAAAAACTCAGCGATAGATACAGTGGCTTTGCCTACAGGAGCAGAAAACTGGTCCTGGGTGGGAGGAAATGGAAAAGAAGAGGAAGAATTTCAGACAGAAGAGGCAGAAGAGGAATTGTCCGTCAAAGAGCAGAAGGCGGCTCTGCGCTGTTATACTTCCATGCTGCGGGCGGATTCGCTGGAGCAGTCTGTCAAAAGCTCCATGAGCTGTATTGGCGATTACTACCGGGCAGCCAGAGTTTATATCCTTGCACTGGCGGAAGACAGGCAGACGGTAACGATCCAGTATGAGTGGAAGAAGCCCGGGAAGCCCAGTATCCGTCATGTGATGTCAGGGGTTCAGGTAGAGAAGATCCCCCTGCTCAGGAAATGTCTTGAGGAAAACCGGCCGGTATTCTCAAAGCATAAGCTCTCGCTGAGTAAAGAAAGGGACGAAGAGGACTCCTGGAATTTTATCGTATTCCCTACAGAAGAAAGACAAAAAATAACAGGCTTCCTTTGTGTGGAGAATCCCAAGAGACATTCGCGCCAGTCCTCCTTACTGAAAGAAGTGGTGCCGTATCTGAAAAAAGAGGAAAGCCGGTTCCGGTTCCGTCCACAGATCAGAAGCGGGGCAGTACAGGATATGGTTTCAGGTCTTCCTAATCTTCGGGCCTGCAAAGAGATGATCAACAGTATTGATTCTGCAAATTACAGCTCCATGGGGGCTCTGGCAATCGATATCCCGAATATATCTGATATAAACAACAGTCTGGGATTCCATTACGGAAGGGAGATGCTGGCCTATATCGTGGAGGCTTTGATAGGCGTATTCGGGCAGTGTTTTATCTTTCGTACCTGGGATGCAGAGTTTGTTATCCTGTATCCCAATACGATCCTGGAAGTTTTTGTGGGAAGATGCAGCAGGCTTAGATCCCGTGTCCAGCGGCGCTATCCGGGCGAGATCCGTATCGGATATACCTGGTCAGACGGGGCTTTTACAGCAAAAAATCTGGTGCGCGAGGCACGGTCCATCATGAGATGCGAAACGGTTGAGAATGCAGGGGGAGACGGAAGAGATTTCTTTGGGGAGCAGGAAGAGCGGACCGGTGAGATGCAAAGAAGATATATCCCCTATTTCCAGCCGAAAATCGATATGAGAAACGGAAAACTGGCCGGCGCCGAGGCACTGGTGCGCGGAGTGGATGCAGAAGGAAACATTATTGCTCCGGGGCAGTTTATTGAGGAGCTGGAAAATAGCGGAAAGATCCGGGATCTGGATCTGTTTATGCTGGAAAGTGTCCTTCACCAGATGAGCGAATGGAAGAAGAAGGGGCTGGAGCCTGTCCGTGTCTCGGTGAATATGTCCCGCGTTACGCTGTTTAACCCCACGATACTTGCTTCCGTACTTGCGATACAGAGTCATTATCCGGAAATTGCAGCAGATCAGATCGAGCTGGAAATTACAGAAACGGCAGGCGATGTGGAAACGGCGCCCCTGTCCGGCATCGTAAATAATTTCGGAGAATACGGTATCCGGTTCGAATTGGATGATTTTGGATCGCATTATGCCAATATGACCGTTTTCAGCAATATTAAATTTGATACGGTGAAGCTGGACCGGAGTCTGGTAGCTGATCTGCCGGACAATGAGATCAGCTGTATGTTGGTGGAAAATATCATCAAAATCTGCCGGAATGTAGGGATGCGCTGTGTGGCGGAAGGAGTGGAAACGCATCGGCAGGAAGAGGCATTGTTAAAAGCGGGATGTGTTTACGGACAGGGCTATTACTATAACAAACCGTTGCCGCCTCAAAAATTTGAAGAGATTTATTTAAGTCAGTAACAGATGGAGGAAACCTAAGATGGCAAAGAAAAGAAGTATGGATACCATACAGAAGAAAGATGCGAAAGCTTCATTCATAGTTGGCCTGGGGGCATCGGCAGGAGGGCTGGAAGCCCTGCAGCAGTTTTTTCAGCAGATGCCTGCCAACAGCGGTCTGAGCTTTGTTGTGATCCAGCATCTTTCTCCTGATTATAAAAGCCTGATGGCAGATATTCTGGGGAAATATACGGAGATGGACGTCAGACAGGCAGAAAATGAAATGGCAGTTGAGCCGAACACAGTTTATCTGATCCCTCCCAAGAAGAATCTGACACTGAAAAACGGAAAGCTGATGTTGACAGAATATATACATGGGACACTGAATCATCCGATCGATGTGTTCTTTGCTTCTCTGGCGGAAGAAAAGGGAGGAAAGGCGATTGCAGTCGTGCTTTCAGGCACCGGTTCAGACGGGACAAGCGGTATAAAGACAGTGAAAGAACATGGAGGATTGGTGATCGTACAGTCTCCGGGAACGGCGAAGTTTGACGGAATGCCCCGCAGCGTGATAAATACGGGACTTGCGGATTTTATTCTTTCACCGGATGAGATTGTGGATGAGATCCTGAATTTTTCCAATTATCCCGATCTGATCCGGTTTGAAGACCATGAGGTATTTCTTTCGGATGAGGAGACATTCTCTCAGATTTATGCGATTTTAAAAAAGGCCAGCGGCATTGATTTTACTAATTATAAACGGACAACTGTTATGCGCCGTATTGAAAGAAGAATGGTCATTACCCACAGGGTCAGCCTGTCGGATTATGTAAAAATGCTGGGCGAAAACCTGGAGGAAGGCAATATACTGGCGAAGGAGATTTTGATCGGTGTTACAAATTTTTTCCGGGACGCTGCCTTTTTTGAAAAGCTGAAATATCATGTCATATATGATATTGTAGAGAGAGCCGATATAAATGAGCCGATCCGGGTGTGGAGCGCCGGTTGTTCTACCGGGGAGGAAGCCTATTCTATTGCTATTTTGTTCCGGGAAGTGCTGGAAGAGATGAATATTCAAAGGGATGTGAAGATTTTCGCCACAGATGTGGATGTCAAGGCAATCGAACAGGCTGGAAAAGGAGTTTTCACAGAGAGTATATTGGAAGATGTGTCAGGGGAACGTCTTGCGAAATATTTTACAAAGAAAAATGACCAGTATGTGATCTCAAAGGAAATCCGAAGGATGATCATTTTTGCACCGCACAATATGCTTTCTGACCCGCCCTTTGGGAAACTGGATCTGATAAGCTGCAGAAATGTAATGATCTACTTCCAGCCGGTACTGCAGAAGTCTCTGTTTTCCATTTTTCATTCCGCGCTGAAAAGCGGAGGGTATCTTTTCCTTGGAAAGAGCGAGACGGCAGGCGAATACAGCAGTGTGTTCAAACCTGTGTGCGGGGCGGAGAAAATCTATCTGCATAAAGGAGAAGGAAAGGTGGATGAATTTACGCCTCCGTCTTTTAATATCCCTAATGTGAATACGATTTCTCCCCGGATTGCCAGCTCTGTAGACAGGGAGGGAGCAGAATATGCTTTTGAAAATACGTATATTCATTTTATGGAAAACTTCCTTCCGGCTTCTGTCATTTTGAATGAAGCAAATAATGTGATCCATTTCTTTGGAAATTATCAGGATTATATGTCCATTGCACCGGGAAAAGCCACTTTCAATTTTTTCAGCATGATCAATGAAGACCTAAGTCTTGTGGCTTCTACGGCTTTAAATCGCTGCAGATCAGAAAAAATTGCAGTTACTTATACCGGAATCACAGTAGACTGTGTAAATGGAAGGGAGAATATTAATCTGACTGTCAGCCCGATTTACGGGAAGAATAAGGCAGATACCGGACTGATCGCAATCCTTTTTATGAAGGATGAAAAGATAGAAATGGAAGGCGTGACAGAAAAGTACGATGTGGATAAGACGGCAGCCCGCCGGATTGCAGATCTGGAACAGGAACTTCACGAATCCCAAAATGACCTGAAATCTACGATCGGAGAACTGGAAACGGTCAATGAAGAATTGCAGGCGGCTAATGAGGAGCTTTTGACAGCGAATGAAGAGCTGCAAAGTTCTAATGAGGAACTGCAGTCCGTCAATGAGGAACTCTATACTGTAAACACGGAATACCAGCAGAAACTGGATGAGCTGACAATGCTTACGAATGACCTGTCCAATTTCCTTTCTTCCACTATGATAGGAATCCTTTTTGTGGACAGCAATTTGAATATCCGTAAATTTACGGAATATGTAGGCCGGGAGTTTCAGCTGATGGATCACGATGTAGGACGCTCCCTCCAGATTTTTGCACACAGTTTCCCGGCGGAAGATATCATCAAGGATGCCGGGGAGGTCTTGAAAAACCTGGTGCCTATAGACCGTGAGGTGACAGGAATGAACGGGCGGTTCTATACCTTGAGGATCGCACCTTACCGGACAACGGAGAACAATATCCGCGGTCTCGTTATTACAATTATTGACAGTCTGGGAGCACAAAAATAGCAGAAGAAATCGAGAAAAAATCTGAGGAAGGGGTATTTTTCCATGCCCCGCCACAGATTTTTTCTTTTTGCTCTTTTTTGCAGAAAAGTGCAATAAATTCTGAAAAATATTGTATAATAGAAGAAAAAATCGAGAAAATTGAAGGGAGGGTCCGCTTATGCTCGAAAAACTGGATTTGTCAAAGAAGATGGAAAAAGAAATTTACAGATCAGAAATGGAAAAACTGATTCCAAGACTGGGAAAGCTTCAGAGAAAATGTAAAGATTTGAATATTCCGGTGATGATCGCCTTCGAGGGATATGGAGCTGCCGGAAAGGGAGTTCAGATCAGTAAACTGATACAGGCGCTCGATCCGAGAGGGTTTCAGGTATATGCCGTAAAAGGCGAGACGGAAGAGGAGAAAATGCATCCCTTTTTGTGGCGTTTTTGGACAAAGCTCCCTCCCAAGGGAAGAATTGCGATTTATGATACCAGCTGGTACAGAAGAGTGCTGATCGATCGTTTTGATAAAAAGATAAAAAAATCAGAACTTTTTGATGCATATGAAGCCATCCGTTCTTTTGAAAAACAGCTGACAGATGACGGCATGGTAATCATTAAGATTTTTCTTGCCATTGACAAAAAAGAACAGAAAAAGCGGTTTGATAAGCTTCTGTCTTCTAAAGATACAGCATGGAGAGTGAGTGAAGGCGACAGAAAGAGAAATGAAAAGTTTGAAAAGTACGAGGCAATGAATGAGGAGATGCTCTCCCGCACAGACAGTGAAAATGCGCCATGGCACATCGTGGAGGCAGTAGACCGCCGGTTCGCTACAGTAAAGATCTATTCCATTGCAGCAGAGACCCTGGAGAGACAGATAGAGGCAGTGGAGAAAAAGAGTGAGCACAGCCGGGATAGGGCAGAAGAGGAGAAGGAACCAAAAGACAACGGTAAAGAGGAGATGAAGCTGACAGAGTCTATTTTGGCAAAGGCGGATCTCTCTCTTTCCTATACGAAGGAAGAGTATGAAAAGAAGCTGAAGAAACTTCAGAAAAGGATCGAAGAGCTTCACGGAGAGCTGTACAGAAAGAGGATTCCTGTCGTGCTGGCCTTTGAGGGGTGGGATGCCGGCGGAAAAGGAGGAGCCATTAAGCGCCTGACAGCAAAAATGGATCCCAGAGGTTATGTGGTCCATCCTACAGCATCACCAAACGCGGTGGAGAGGCAGTACCATTATCTGTGGCGGTTTTGGCGCTCCATGCCCAAGGCGGGCCATATCGCTGTCTTTGACAGAACATGGTACGGAAGGGTTATGGTAGAGCGGATCGAGGGATTCTGCACCGAAGAGGAATGGCGGCGGGCATATAAAGAAATCAATGACATGGAGAGAAATCTGACGAAGGAGGGTGTGCTGATCCTGAAATTCTGGATGCAGATTGATAAGGATGAACAGGAAAGACGCTTCCGGCAGCGTCAGGAAAATCCGGAAAAGCAGTGGAAAATTACGGATGAGGACTGGCGGAACCGGGAAAAATGGGACCAGTATGAAACGGCAGTGAACGAGATGCTTGTACGTACTTCTACTGCAGAGGCACCTTGGATCGTGGTAGAGGGGAATGATAAATACTATGCAAGGATCAAAGTACTGGAAACTGTTGTAAAGGCCATAGAAGAACGGATGGAAACAGGGGGCGGGAAAGCATGATGAATATCAGGGAAGAGCTGGAAGAGCGGGAAAAGGAATATTTAAGTCCCTATGCATCTTTAAGCCGGAAATCAAAGGGGAGGAAAAGACCGGAACCGGAGTGCGATATCCGGCCGGTATTCCAGAGAGACCGGGATCGGATCCTTCACTGCAAGTCCTTTCGGAGACTGAAACAAAAAACGCAGGTTTTTCTTCTGCCGAAGGGGGATCATTACCGGACAAGAATGACGCATACGCTGGAAGTATCTCAGAATGCCAGGACGATCGCAAAAGCGCTCCGGCTCAATGAGGAACTGGTAGAAGCCATTGCCCTGGGACATGATCTGGGTCATACTCCTTTTGGTCATGCAGGAGAGCGGGCGCTCAATCAGATGTGCCCGGATGGATTCCGGCATAATGAGCAGAGTGTCCGCGTAGTGGAAATCCTGGAAAAGCAGGGGAGAGGACTGAACCTTACCTGGGAAGTAGTGGATGGTATTTTGAACCATAAGTCCAGCGGAACGCCTCATACACTGGAAGGGGAGATCGTGAGACTCTCCGATAAGATCGCCTATATCAATCACGATATTGATGATGCGGTACGAGGCGGAATTTTGAAGGAAGAGGATCTTCCGGCAGAATATACGGATGTGTTGGGGCATACGACCAGAATGCGTCTGAATACCATGATCCATGATGTGGTGAGCCACAGTATGGGACAGCCGCGGATCGTCATGTCTGATGAAATACGGGAGGCGACGATGGGCCTTCGAAAGTTCCTGTTTGAACATGTTTATCAGAATCCGGCGGCAAAAGGGGAAGAGACAAAGGCGGTCAATATGATTATTAATCTGTACGGATATTATATGGATCATATTGAACTTCTCCCGGAACAGTACCTGGTAATGATAACAGAAAAAGGGGAAACAAAGGAGAGAGTTGTATGTGATTATATAGCGGGAATGACCGATTCCTATGCGGTAAAAAAATTTCAGGAATATTTTATTCCGGAATCTTGGAAAAATTAAAGGAAATAAAGAAGTTTTGTCGAATATTAATAATGAGGGCTTTTTTCCCTCTGGATTTATGTATAGAAAAGGATGATGTCAGCACATGTATTATCCGGATGAAGTGGTAGAAGAGGTTAGACTGAAAAATGATATTGTAGATGTGGTCTCCGGGTATGTAAAACTTCAGAAAAAGGGAAGCTCTTATTTCGGGCTTTGCCCTTTCCATAACGAAAAGTCCCCTTCTTTTTCCGTCAGCAGAGATAAGCAGATGTACTATTGTTTTGGCTGCGGAGCGGGAGGAAATGTCTTTACGTTCATTATGGAATACGAGAACTATTCTTTTGTGGAAGCTCTGAAATTTCTGGCGGAACGTGCCGGAGTGGAACTGCCGGAGCAGGAGTACTCCAAAGAAGCCAAAAGGCGGGCAGATGAGAAAGCTGTCCTGCTTGAGATCAATAAGCTGGCGGCAAAATATTATTATGCGCAGCTTAAGGCTCCCCAGGGGAAAACGGCTTACGAGTATCTGAAGGGAAGGCAGCTGGGAGATGATACCATCACCGCATTTGGACTAGGGTATTCCAACAAGTACAGCGACGATCTGTACCGGTATCTGAAAACGAAAGGGTATACAGACGACATTCTTTTTAAAGCAGGACTGATTTCTTTTGACGAAAGACATGGACCCTATGATAAATTCTGGAACCGTGTTATGTTTCCCATTATGGACGCCAATAACCGGGTGATCGGATTCGGCGGACGGGTGATGGGGGATGCGAAGCCAAAGTATCTCAATTCGCCGGAGACGCCTGTTTTTGATAAGAGTCGTAATCTGTATGGACTTCACAGGGCACGTACATCCAGAAAACCCTATTTTCTTCTGTGTGAGGGATATATGGATGTGATCTCGCTCCACCAGGCAGGATTTACCAGCGCGGTAGCGTCTCTTGGAACAGCGCTTACGCCGGGACATGCTTCCTTGATCAAGCGGTATGTCAATGAAGTATATCTTACTTATGACAGCGATGAGGCGGGAACCAAGGCCGCTCTTCGGGCAGTTCCCATTCTGAAGGAGGCAGGGATCACCGCCAGAGTGATCCGCATGGACCCTTATAAGGATCCCGATGAATTTATTAAGAATCTGGGAGCGGAGGCCTTTGAGGAAAGGATTCATAAAGCCCGGAACGGTTTTATGTTCAGCCTGGAGATGGCGGAGAAAAACTATGATATGGGATCGCCGGAAGGGAAGACAGATTTTCTGAAGGAGGCAGCGAAGAAACTGACTCTTTTTGAGGAAGAAATTGAGCGCAGCAATTACATAGAGGCGGTGGCAAAGACTTACGGGGTGAATGCAGACGACTTGAGAAAGCTGGTGACAAAGACAGCGATCCGGGACGGGCTTGCTAAGCCGGCGGAAAAACCGCGTTCCACAAGAAAGCAGGAAGAAAAGGAGGATGGCCATCTGAAATCCCAGAGGATCCTTCTTACCTGGATGCTGGAGGGAGAGGAAATTTTCCGGCAGATCAGGAAGTATGTGTCACCGGAGGATTTTACGGAAGAGCTGTATCGTCAGGTGGCAGAGCTTTTATACCGGCAGTATGACGAAGGAGCCGTAAATCCTGCCCAGATCATGAATCATTTTACAGACGAGGAAGAGCACCGTCAGGTGGCAGCCCTGTTTCATACAAGGATACGGGAACTTTCCACAGTAAGAGAACAGGAGAAGGCTCTAAAGGAAACGATCCTGCGGGTGAAAGAATACAGCATCGAGAAAGCGGCCCGCAATCTGGACCCCGCAGATATGGCGGGACTTCAGAAGCTGATGGAGGAGAAGCGGATGCTTCAGACACCTGAAAAACTGCATATTTCTATTAATTAAGGATAAAATATAAACAAGCAATGAGAGGATGGACACTGCATGGAAGAGAACATTGTAAAATTTGAGGAAAAGCTGAAGGATCTTCTTGCCCTTGGAAAGAAGAAAAAGAGTATTCTGGAAATCCAGGAGATCAATGATTTTTTCTCAGATATGGAGCTCAACTCTGAGCAGATGGAGAAGGTATTTGATTATTTGGAAGCAAACAATATTGATGTGCTCCGGATCAGTGCAGACGATGATGCGGACGATGATGTGGAGATCATGCTTTCGGACGAGGACGAGGTAGATATTGAAAAGATCGATCTGTCTGTTCCGGACGGAATCAGTATTGAAGATCCTGTGCGTATGTACTTAAAGGAAATCGGAAAGGTGCCGCTTCTTTCAGCAGAGGAAGAAGTGGAGCTTGCAAAGCGCATGGCAGAAGGAGACGAGGATGCGAAGAAGCGTCTTGCAGAAGCTAACTTAAGGCTGGTAGTCAGCATTGCGAAACGTTATGTGGGAAGAGGGATGCTTTTCCTGGATCTGATTCAGGAAGGCAACTTAGGACTGATCAAGGCCGTAGAAAAATTTGATTATGAGAAGGGCTTTAAATTCAGCACCTATGCTACATGGTGGATCCGCCAGGCGATTACAAGGGCTATTGCCGACCAGGCAAGAACGATCCGTATTCCGGTTCATATGGTAGAGACCATCAATAAATTGATCCGTGTGTCCAGACAATTGCTGCAGGAACTGGGGCGTGAACCCACGCCGGAGGAAATTGCCGAAGAGTTGGACATGCCGGTGGAGCGTGTGCGGGAAATTCTGAAGATTTCCCAGGAGCCGGTGTCTTTGGAGACTCCGATCGGAGAAGAAGAGGACAGCCATCTTGGCGACTTCATACAGGACGACAATGTGCCGGTTCCGGCAGAGGCAGCAGCGGCAACGCTTCTGAAAGAACAGCTGGATGAGGTGCTTGACACCCTGACAGAGAGGGAGCAGAAGGTATTGAGGCTCCGGTTCGGTATGAACGATGGCCGTGCCCGCACTCTGGAGGAGGTAGGCAAAGAATTTGATGTTACAAGAGAGCGTATCCGCCAGATTGAGGCTAAAGCGCTCAGAAAGCTGCGCCATCCAAGCCGCAGCAGAAAATTAAGAGATTATCTGGATTAAGGAAGAGGCGCCTATGGAACTATCAAAAAGACTGTCTGCCGTGGCAGGTCTTGTGACAGAGGGCGCCTCTGTTGCAGATATTGGCACGGATCACGGTTATATTCCGATCTACCTGGCCCGGAAATGCAAAGAGGGAAAATGGATCGCCATGGATATCAATTCCGGTCCTCTCCAGCGGGCAAAGGAGCATATCCGGGAATATGGCCTGGAGGAAAAGATTGAGACAAGGCTTTCAGACGGACTTTCAGCATTAAAGCCGGGAGAAGTACATACAATGATCGCAGCGGGAATGGGAGGAGGTCTTGTCATACACATTATGGAAAAGGATCCTTCCGTGACTGCTAAGATCCGGGAGTTTATTTTGCAGCCGCAGTCAGAAATCTCAAAAGTCCGGTTTTATCTGGAGGAGAGCGGCTACCGGATTGTTTGTGAGGATATGGTGGAAGAGGACGGAAAATATTATCCCATGATGAAAGCGGTTCATGGGAAGGAAGAGAAACCCTATGAAGAAGAGGAACTTCTTTATGGAAGGGAACTTTTGAAAAGAAAGCATCCGGTTCTTAAGAAGTATCTCTTTCGTGAGAGACAGATCCGGGAAGGGATCCTTGGGGAGTTAAAGAAAGTGGAAAATGAGAGGGCGAGGATCCGGGAGAAAGAGCTGGAACATGAGCTGAAAATAATAGAAAGAGCACTGCAAAGATACGAAAAGTAAAGGAGCTGGGAAAAGATGTTGTGCAAAGAAGTTATCGATGTGATTGAAGCGGCTTATCCGCGAAGCTATGCAATGGACTGGGATAATGTGGGATTGCTTGTGGGAAGAGATGACAAGGAAGTGCGGCGCATTTATGTGGCGCTGGATGCTACAGATGATGTGATCGAACAGGCAGCAGACTGGAGAGCGGATATGCTTATCACTCACCATCCCATGATCTTTACAGGATTAAAAAGGATCAATAATCTTGACTTTGTCGGAGCCAGAATTTTAAAATTGATCCAGAATGATATCTCCTATTATGCTATGCACACAAACTATGATGTGCTTGGAATGGCAGAGCTTTCCGGCAGGAAGATGGATTTCGGAGAGACAGAAGTCCTGGAAGTGACATCCCGGGAAGAAAGGGATGAAGGGATCGGAAGAGTAGCTGACCTGAAAACGCCCATGACTCTGAAAGAGCTTTGCTGGCTTGTAAAGGATAAATTCCATCTGGGTGCCGTGAAGGTGTTCGGGGACATGGATCAAAAGATCAAAAGGCCGGCCATCTCCCCCGGAGCCGGGAAGAGTATGATAAAAGCGGCTCTTGATAAAAAGGCAGATGTGCTGATCACCGGTGATATCGACCATCATACAGGAATTGATGCGGTTGCCCAGGGGCTTGCTGTCATTGATGCAGGACATTATGGAATCGAACATATTTTTATTGAGGATGTCAGAATATATCTGGAGGAAAAGCTGCCTGGCATAGAGGCAGCAGCCGCTCCGGTCTGCCATCCCTTCCAGATTGTATAGAAGAGGGACTTAAATATATGGAAGAAAAAACATATCAGGTTAAGACATCGGGAAATTTAAGAGAATATCCGGCAGGAACAAGTTACGGAGAGATTGCCCGCGATTTTCAGAAAGATTATAAAAACGACATTGTCCTTGTGTTTGCCAATGGGAAGCTTCAGGAGCTGCATAAAACGCTGCAGTGCGATACAGAGATTAAATTTGTCACTACCGGGGATGAGATCGGACATAAGACATACAAAAGAAGCATGTGTTTTATGCTTGTCAAGGCAATCTATGACGTGACAGAGCACCGTCTGGTAGACAAGGTGAGGATCCACTATTCAGTAAGCCAGGGATATTACTGTACCATTGAGGGGAAAGTGACTCTGGACAGAGAATTTTTGCAGCGTGTCACAGACCGGATGAATGAGATGGTGGCAGAAGATATGCCCATTCGTAAACGGACGGTTCATACAGATGAAGCCATTGAGCTTTTCCGCAAGCACGGTATGTACGATAAAGAGAGGCTTTTTGCCTACCGCCGTGTGTCCAGGGTCAATATTTACAGTATGAATGAATTTGAAGACTACTATTATGGATATATGGTGCCAAGTGCGGGATATCTGAAATATTTTGCGCTCTATCTTTACGATGAGGGATTTGTGATACAGATGCCTACGATGGAGTCGCCCAGAACACTGGAACCGTTTGTGCCTCAAAGTAAACTGTTTCATGTGCTGAAGGAGTCAACAGGCTGGGGAGATATGCTGGGTATAGAGACTGTTGGCGCACTGAATGACAAGATTACAAAAAGCGATATGAGAGAAGTGGTTCTTGTGCAGGAAGCCATGCAGGAGAAAAGGATCGCGGAAATTGCCGGTATGATCGCCAAAAAGCCGGAAAGAAAAATTGTATTGATCGCTGGCCCATCCTCTTCAGGAAAGACAACATTTTCACACCGGCTGTCTATTCAGCTTCGGGCAATAGGCATGACGCCCCATCCCATTGCAGTAGATAATTATTTCGTGGAGAGGGAAGATACGCCAAAGGACGCCAAGGGTGAGTATGATTTTGAATGTCTGGAAGCAGTAGATACCGCCCTGTTCAACGCCCAGATGGAAGATCTTTTGAAAGGGAGAGAGGTTGTGCTTCCGGTCTTTAATTTTAAAACAGGGCATAAAGACTTCTCCGGTCCGCCGAAAAGACTGGGCCCAAGCGATGTGCTGGTGATAGAAGGGATTCACTGTCTGAATCCTCGTCTGACACAGTCTCTTCCGGATAAGAATAAATTTAAAATCTATATCAGCGCACTGACGCAGCTGAATATTGATGAACACAACCGTATTCCGACAACAGACGGACGTCTCATACGCAGGATTGTCCGGGATGCAAGAACCAGGGGAGCCTCGGCCAGAAGAACGATCTCTATGTGGCCTTCTGTACGGAAAGGGGAGGAGAAAAATATCTTTCCTTATCAGGAGGAAGCAGATATTATGTTCAATTCTGCCCTGATTTATGAGCTGGCTGTCCTGAAACAGTATATAGAGCCCCTGTTGTTTGGTATTGAGCGGGACTGCAGAGAATATCAGGAGGCCAAAAGACTTCTGAAATTTCTGGATTATTTTGTGGGAATCGGGAGCGAGATTGTTCCGGCTAATTCCCTTCTTAGGGAATTTATCGGGGGAGGATGCTTTAAAGTATAGAGAGCGCCGGTTTAAGGCCGGCGCTCTTTGCTGTCTTTTGGATAATAAAATGCAGTAAAATTTTCCAGGCGGGAGGACATGTTGATCATGAGAAGATCAGCAAGTGCCAGGGCAGCCATGGCCTCCACAACAACGACGGCCCGGGGAACGATGACAGGATCGTGTCTTCCGTGTATGGAAAGTTCTATTTCTTTTCCATCTGAGGTTACGGTGTGCTGCGGGCGTGCAATAGATGGCGTGGGTTTGACGGCGGCGCGGAAGATCAGGGTGCTGCCGTCGCTTAAGCCGCCCAGGGTGCCGCCGGAGTGGTTGGTCCTTTTCCGGATACGGGAACCATCAAAAGTAAAAGCATCATTGTTGTCACTGCCTTTTGCAAGGGCAGAGCGAAAACCGTCTCCGATCTCTACTCCCTTCACCGCGCCGATGGACATGACTGCCTGTGCAAGAGCGGCGTCCAGTTTGTGAAAGACAGGTTCGCCGATTCCTGCCGGAATCCCTTCGATCTGACATTCGATGATTCCGCCGGAAGAATCCTGGTTTTTGATACAGGATTCCAGATAGGCGGAAGCTTCTTCGCTGAAAGATCTGGAAGGCATATACAGCGGATTTTCCGAAATTTGAGTGAAATCATATTCTCCGTCCGGAACAGAGATGGGCCCAATGGACTTTGTATATGCAGTTATGCGGATGCCCACGCTTTCGAGAAGACGGCAGGCAACTGCACCGGCGGCCACTCTTCCGATAGTTTCACGTCCGGAGGAGCGCCCTCCGCCTCTGTAGTCGCGGAAACCGTATTTTTGATCAAAGGTAAAATCAGCATGTCCGGGGCGAAAGCAGTTTTTCAGTGTATCGTAATCCCTGGAAATCTGATCGTTGTTTCTTATTATAATAGAAATGGGAGTTCCGGTTGTCCGGCCTTCAAATACGCCGGATAAAATTTCGGCGGTATCCTTTTCGCGGCGGGCTGTAGTAAATTTTCCCTGACCGGGACGACGGCGGTCCAGATATTTTTGAATATCATTTTCGCAAAGAGAAAGTCCGGAAGGACATCCGTCTACTACAGCTCCCAGGGCAGGGCCGTGGGATTCTCCCCATGTTGTTACTGTAAATAAAGTGCCATAAGTAGAGCCAGCCATAGGTACAAAAATCTCCTTTGTCATATTTAAAATAAATGTTAAAAGTTATTAAGTTTTATTATAAAGGGCAGACGGCTTGTTGACAAGAGATTGGCAGAACACTATAATGACTACATATTGAGTTAAAAAAGAGGAGTAATTCATAAATGAGTGACAAAGAAAAAAATGTAGACCCCATGGAGCGCTCTTCAGATGAAATTGTCCAGGAGACAATGAAGGAAATATATGATGAAATTAACAACTCCGATCTAAAGGAGGAAGTAAATAGTCATGATACAGATGAAGAGGCGCTGGAAGAACTTCAGGAAGAACTTCGGAAAGGAGAAATGGAGGAACCGGCTGCAGAAACAGAAGAAGAGACGGATGAGGAAGATGCGGAAGAAGCAGAAGAAAATCCGGAAGATTGGATGGATTATGACAGCGGCGTTATATCTTTCGATGAAAGTGATTTTAGAGACAGGGAAGAAGACGAAGAAAACTTAGAATCAGATGCGGAAGAAACAGAACTTCCGGATGAGGAAGATGATTTCGAGGAAGATCCGCGTCTGGTACGTCATCGCCGCAAGAAACTTGCGGTGAGGATCATCCTGATCATTGTAGGGGTACTGATTCTTGCCTATCTTGGAGCGGCGCTGTTTTTTAACAGCCATTTCTATTTCTTTACGAAGATCAACGGGACGGAATTTTCAGCTAAAACCGTGGAGCAGGTTGAAAAATATATGGAAGGTCAGGTTGCAGACTATGAGCTGACGCTGGAGGAAATTGACGGCGGAACAGAAGTGATCGACGGCACCGATATTGATCTGGAATACGTAAAAGGTGATGAGCTGAATAAGCTTTTGAAGGAGCAAAATCCGCTGCTGTGGATCACTGCGCTCTGGGATCACCCGGAGATTACAGCACCGGTAGGGGTGGAGTTCGATGAAAGTAAACTGACAGAAGTATTGAATAACCTGACCTGTATGGATCCGGAAGAACAGGTGAAATCTGAGTCGGCCCGGCCGGTATTCGAAAATACAGAATTTGTGATTCAGCCGGAAGTGGTGGGATCAGAAATTGATACAG
Organism: Claveliimonas bilis; assembly: GCF_020892095.1. Classification (GTDB taxonomy): domain Bacteria; phylum Bacillota; class Clostridia; order Lachnospirales; family Lachnospiraceae; genus Claveliimonas; species Claveliimonas bilis. The sequence continues at coordinate 2,658,177 of NZ_AP024845.1, forward strand.
AGAAGTTTACGGAAGCTGTGAAAACAGCAGTCGGAGGCTTTGTCAGCACACTTGATATGGAAGAGGCGGGATGCTATATTCTGCCGGCCTTTACATCGGAATCCGAGGAAGTGATCGCGGCGAAGGATAAAATGAACAGTTATCTTGGGGCCCACATTGCATATGACTTCAGCCCTTATACAGAGGTGGTGGATTCGTCTGTGATCTCACAGTGGGTTACAGTAGATGACAGCATGAATGTTACCTTTGATCAGGATGCAGTACGCGCTTATATTCAGGATCTTGCCAATAAATACGATACTTATGGGAAGACAAGGACAATTACAACCGGTTCGGGAAATACCGCACAGGTGGAAGGCGGAAGCTATGGATGGCAGATTGACCAGGAGGCAGAGTATACTGCTTTGACGGCAAATATCGAAAAAGCGGAAACCGTTACAAGAGAGCCGCAGTATGCAAGACGGGCTGCTTCTCATGAGGGCAACGATTTTGGTACAAGTTATGTGGAGATTGATCTGACAAACCAGCATGTGTGGGTATTTGTTAATGGTCAGTGTGTAGTGGAGACGGACTGTGTAACGGGAAATCCCAATCAGGGAAACGGAACTCCTCAGGGAACTTATTCTATTGCATATAAACAGCAGGATACGACCCTGCGGGGACCTAAGAAAGAGGACGGCACTTATGAATGGGAGTCGCCGGTATCCTACTGGATGCCGTTTAATGGAGGGATCGGATTGCATGATGCAAGCTGGCAGCCAACTTTTGGCGGGGACTGGTATTTATCCCATGGTTCCCACGGCTGTGTAAACCTACCGCCTTCTGTAGCTCCGACGGTATATGCCAATATTGAGGCAGGCACTCCGGTTGTATGCCACTATTAAAAGAGGATACGGATATGTATGAATTATTAAAGAAAGACGGAGAGGCCCGCAGGGGGCGGCTCCATACAGTACACGGGGTCATTGAGACCCCTGTATTTATGAATGTAGGTACTGTGGCAGCCATCAAGGGAGCTGTTTCTACAGATGATCTAAGACAGATCGGAACACAGGTGGAGTTGTCTAATACCTATCATCTCCATGTGAGGCCGGGAGATAAGATTGTCAGACAGTTGGGCGGACTTCACAAATTTATGTCCTGGGACAGGCCTATTTTGACAGATTCCGGAGGGTTTCAGGTATTTTCCCTTGCAGGTCTTAGAAAAATCAAAGAAGAAGGCGTATATTTCCAGTCACATATTGACGGACACAAAATATTTATGGGTCCCGAGGAGAGTATGCAGATTCAATCGAATCTCGGGTCTACCATTGCTATGGCTTTTGACGAGTGCCCTTCCAGTGTGGCCAAAAAGGACTATATCGAGCAGTCTGTGGCAAGAACAACGAGATGGCTGGCAAGATGCAAAGAAGAGATGGAGAGGCTGAACAGCCTGTCGGATACGATCAATCCCCATCAGCTTCTCTTCGGTATCAACCAGGGAGGAATTTATGAGGATATCCGGATCCGCCATGCAGATGAGATCCGGCAGATGGATCTTTCGGGCTATGCGATCGGAGGCCTTGCTGTTGGAGAGTCTCACGAGGATATGTATCGGATTCTGGACGCTGTCGTGCCTCATCTTCCACAGGACAAACCAATTTATCTGATGGGAGTCGGTACGCCGGCTAATATCCTGGAAGCGGTGGACAGAGGGGTAGACTTCTTTGATTGCGTTTACCCAAGCAGGAACGGACGTCATGGTCATGTTTATACAAAACAGGGCAAGAGAAATCTTTTTAATGCAAAATATGAGCTGGATGACCGTCCGATCGAGGAGGGATGCGGATGCCCTGCATGCAGATCTTATTCCCGCGCTTACATCCGTCATCTTCTGAAAGCGAAAGAAATGTTGGGAATGCGCCTGTGCGTGCTTCATAACCTCTATTTCTACAATCATCTGATGGAAGAGATTCGGGAGGCGATTGAACAGGGAACCTATAAGGAGTTTAAGAAAAGGACTCTGGAAGGCATGCTAAGTCAGGGGAAATAGAAAGATGACACAAAAAGTACTTGATGAAAACAGTATTATTGTGTATGATAATAACAGTGCATAAGATAGAAATGGTAGGAGGAATTTATTTATGAATTATGCTTTAGCAGCCGGAAGCTTCCTGAATAGTCCCATCGGGATTATCCTTATATATGTTGTCATTATCGGTGGTTTCTGGTTTATTCTTATGAGACCGCAGAAAAAGGAACAGAAAAGGCTCGCAGCTATGATCGCTGACATGGAGGTAGGAGATACAGTATTGACTACCAGCGGATTTTATGGCGTAGTGATCGACCTGACTGACGATGACGTAATTGTTGAGTTTGGAAGCAACAAAAATTGCCGTATTCCAATGCAAAAGGCAGCAATTGCACAGGTGGAAAAGGCAAATCAGGATTAATCCATTTGTTTAGAATTAAAATTGTTTAAGAGATGAAAGAACCGGTATTTCCGGTTCTTTTCTGTTTACGGGACGTTTTGTTCTTTCTTGGAAAAGAAGAATATCATTTTTACATATAAAAAAGGAAAATGTGTAAATTTTATGGAGAAAATGTGAAAAAGTTGAAAAAATTATCGGAATTATGTTATGATTTTTTTGTATCAGTGTGATGCCATTGTGCAAAGAAAATGTGGTCTGAAACACAAGATTCTTTAGAAATGGCTTTATATGAATAATTAATAAAGGGTAAGGAGGTAAAAGGTAAATGAAAAAAGGAAAATTGCTGATACCAATGCTTTTCATGTGCATGGTTTTGACCGCAGTCCCTGCTATGAAAAGCAATGCGGAAGATGCCGAGGGGGAGCAGACATCTTCAGAGATTCAGGATGAAAATTCACAGAGTCAGGAATCCGTTACTGCTATGGATGAAAACGGAAATATTACAGAAGTCGGCGATTCAGATGGAGTGGTTGAAGACGAAGGAAGCAATGCCCGGGCAAGAAGCAGTTCGCCGATGATCGTCAATTTTAATACGAAAAGCAATGAGACAACCAGTTATACGGAAGACGGAACAGGGAAAGCCGGCTATGTTAACGGAGATTATGGCGCAGATGCGGCTTATCTTGGGACAAGCAATGGCAAAGTCAAATTTATGATGTCGGGCGTTATTGGCTGGGTGGATGAATCGGAAGTACAGGTTATAAGCCTGGATGCGGTTGAAGTAGTCAGCGGATATGAAGTGGAAGACGGAAGGCTGCTTCACTGTATTGTGTATGATATGACTACACCTGGGTACAGAAGCCGTCTGGATAATGGAGAGGCTCCTTCTTACTTGACTTCCGGACAAAAATATTACAGTTATGACGGTCATTATTTTTATACCGATTACGAAACTATGATCTCAGATTATCAGAATAATACACGCTCCCATTCTGTGAATCCGGATCAGCCGTATTATAATTATTATCAATATCTTCCGCTGCGAAGCCAGACATTATACAGCGGAGACAGTTTAAACACCATGATTGCCGCAAAAGTGTCAGGCAGTTCCAAAATGAGCGGTACGGGAAGCGATTTTGTTAATGCACAGGAAGCTTACGGGGTAAATGCGCTTCTGATGGTGAGTATAGCAGGAAATGAAAGCGCCTGGGGAACCAGTTCGATCGCATCCGGAAAAAACAATCTATTCGGGCTGAATGCCGTTGATGCTTCGCCGGGTGAGAGCGCAGATACATTCTCAAGTGTTCAGGCATGTATTGAAGATTTTGCATGCGGATGGATGTCGCAGAGTTATCTTGATCCGTCCAGCTCTACATATTCAGGAGGATTCCTTGGTAATAAAGGAAGCGGGCTTAATGTAAAATATGCGTCGGATCCGTACTGGGGTGAAAAGGCTGCCAACATTGCCTACAATTTGGATCAGGCGGCAGGAAGTCAGGATTGCGGAAGCTATACCATCGGTATTAAAGATACGCTTGCATCCAGCCATAATACAGTAAATGTAAGACAGGAGAGCAATACAAGTTCAACAGTCCTTTATCAGACTGGAACCAGCGCAAATTATGCTGTTTTGATTTTGGACAGCAACAGCACAAATGGATTTTATCGCATTCAGAGTGACGCCGTGCTAAATGCGGACAGAACATCTGTTGCATCAGCAGGAGAATATAGTTTTGATTCCATGTATGCTTATATTTCCGCAGACTATGTAACTGTTGTGAATACAGGAACGGTATCTGCAGAAGATCCTGTGACAAAGACTCTCCAGTCTATTTATATTGCAGCAGCACCATCCAAGACAGAATACTCGGAAGGGGAAACTTTTGATCCTTCCGGAATCAGTGTAAGGGCAGTGTGGAGTGATGGAACCGAGACAGATGTATCGGGAGAGATTACCTACAGTCAGGAAGCATTGACAACAGCAGATACAGAAGTACAGCTTCAGTATACTTCCGGAGGAGTGACTGTATCAGCGGCACAAAGCATTACCGTTAAGGCGGCTGCCGACGATGAAACGGAGACAAACGATCCGGCAGATACCGACGAGGGAAGCGGAACAAATAATCCTGCAGACACGAATGACGGAAGCGGAACAAATGATCCGGCAGATACCAACGATGGAACTGAGACAAACGATCCAGCGGACACGAATGACGGAAGCGGAACAAATGATCCGACGGATACCAACGATGGAAGCGTGACAAACGATCCAGCGGATATAACGGATTCGGCCGACAGTATTGAGCCAGGAACAGATACGAAAACGACAGAAGCTGCCGATCAGGAAGAGCAGGATTCAAACGTCCGTCAGGCAGCACCAAGAACAGGAGATACTTCTTCTGTTGGAATTTGGATAGCGTTGGCAGCGGCAGCAGTGATCATCATCATAGCCGCAGTTGTTATTAAAAAGCGAAAGAAATAAATAAAATCCATGCTGATAGAGCAAGTAGCTTATGAATAAGTGGATGCAATCAAGAAAAGAAAGGGAAAAAACTGAATAGGAAAATCGAAAACTGCCGTTGAAGGAACACCTATTCCTACAACGGCAGTTTTATTTTATAAAATAATTAAAAACCGAGGACACTCTATTTTTTGTGTTAATTCACTGTGAAAGGGTTGAAACAAGTCATAAAATGAGATATTATTAAAAAATAATGAAATTTGTATAGAAAGGAAGAGGTGTATGGATCTGAAGATTGGAGTGATCAAAGGCGATGGTATCGGGCCGGAGATTGTCACAGAGGCCATGAAGGTTTTAGATAAAGTTGGAAATGTATATGGACATACCTGCCATTATGAACAGCTTCTTTTGGGAGGCGCCTCTATTGATGTGCACGGAATCCCTCTGACCGATGAGACAATAGAAAAAGCAAAAGCCTGCGATGCAGTATTAATGGGATCCATAGGGGGAGATGCAAAAACTTCACCCTGGTATCAGCTTGAGCCGGATAAAAGACCGGAGGCCGGACTTTTGAAAATAAGAAAGGCGCTGAATCTTTTTGCCAATCTGCGGCCTGCAGTTTTGTATGATGAATTGAAAGGAGCCTGTCCTTTGAAAGAAGACATTACGGAGGGCGGTTTTGATATGATGATCATGCGTGAGCTGACCGGAGGTCTGTATTTTGGAGAAAGGAAAACCGTAGAGGAAGATGGCGTTATGACAGCCTATGATTCTCTCACCTATAATGAAAATGAGATCAGAAGGATTGCAAAGCGTGCTTTTGACGTTGCGGAAAAGAGACGATGCAAAGTAACAAGTGTGGATAAGGCGAATGTACTGGATTCTTCCAGACTTTGGAGAAAAGTTGTGGAAGACGTGGCAAAAGAGTATCCGAACGTTGAGTTGGAACATATGCTGGTAGACAATTGTGCGATGCAGCTGGTAAAAGATCCGCGTCAGTTTGATGTGATCTTGACAGAGAATATGTTTGGCGACATTCTCTCTGACGAAGCCAGTATGGTGACCGGATCTATTGGAATGCTGGCAAGTGCCAGTCTGAATGAAACAAAATTCGGCCTGTATGAGCCAAGCGGAGGTTCCGCCCCGGATATTGCCGGAAAAGGAATAGCTAATCCGATCGCAACCATTTTATCCGCTGCTATGATGCTAAGATTCAGTTTTGACCTGGATCAGGAGGCAGACGCCATTGAAGCGGCAGTAGAGAAAGTCCTGAAAGACGGGTATCGTACGATAGATATTATGTCGGAGGGCAAGAAGCAGATTGGCACAAAAGAGATGGGAGATCGGATCGCAGCATATATTTAGATACAATTTTACACAGGGTATATTGCAGTTTTACACAGGGTATTTTCTAATTTGGGACGTAGTAAAGTTTAAAAGTGTTACGTCCCAAATTGCAACGGAGGATTGAATATGAGAAGTGATAATGTAAAAAAGGGCGTGCAGCAGGCACCCCACCGTTCGTTATTTAATGCGTTAGGATACACGAAAGAAGAGCTTGACCGTCCACTGATCGGTATTGTCAGCTCTTACAATGAGATTGTTCCAGGACACATGAATCTGGATAAGATCGTGAATGCAGTGAAGATGGGTGTGGCAATGGCAGGGGGAACCCCTATTGTATTTCCGGCCATTGCAGTGTGTGACGGAATCGCCATGGGACACATTGGTATGAAATATTCTCTTGTGACCCGTGATCTTATTGCAGATTCTACGGAAGCGATGGCAATGGCCCATCAGTTCGACGGACTTGTTATGGTTCCGAATTGTGATAAGAATGTGCCTGGGCTTCTGATGGCGGCAGCCCGGATCAATGTGCCGACAATTTTTGTCAGCGGCGGTCCAATGATGGCCGGACACGTACATGGCGAAAAAACAAGTCTTTCCAGTATGTTTGAAGCAGTTGGCGCTCATGCGGCAGGAAAGATGGACGATGAAGGACTTCTGGAGATGGAAAACAAGGCATGTCCCACATGCGGATCCTGTTCCGGGATGTATACAGCAAACAGCATGAACTGTCTGACAGAGGTTCTCGGAATGGGACTTGCAGGAAACGGAACGATTCCGGCAGTTTATTCCGAGCGTATCCGTCTTGCAAAACATGCCGGAATGCAGATCATGGAATTGGTAAGAAAAAATATCTGTCCAAGAGATATTATGACGAAGGAGGCAATCCTCAATGCCCTGACTGTAGATATGGCACTTGGATGCTCCACCAACAGTATGCTGCATCTGCCGGCGATCGCTCATGAGATCGGTATGGATTTCGAGATCGATTTCGCAAACGGAATCAGTGAGAAGACTCCGAATCTCTGCCACCTTGCACCAGCAGGCCATACTTATATTGAAGATCTCAATGAGGCGGGCGGCGTTTACGCTGTCATGTCTGAGCTGAATAAAAAAGGACTTCTCCATACGGAGTGTATGACTGTAACCGGAAAGACAGTTGGCGAAAACATCAAAGGAGCGGTGAACAAAAATCATAACGTCATCCGGCCCATCGACAATCCATACAGCGAAACGGGCGGCCTTGCAGTTTTGAAAGGCAACCTGGCTCCTGACGGAAGCGTGGTAAAACGGTCTGCAGTTGTAGATGAAATGCTGGTTCACGAAGGGCCTGCAAGAGTCTTTGACTGTGAGGAAGATGCGATCGCAGCGATCAAAGGAGGAAAAATTGTAGAAGGTGATGTGGTTGTGATCCGCTATGTAGGGCCCAAGGGAGGTCCCGGAATGCCGGAAATGCTCAATCCAACCTCTGCTATTGCCGGAATGGGACTTGGATCCAGTGTAGCGCTGATCACAGACGGACGTTTCAGCGGTGCATCCAGAGGAGCGTCTATCGGACATGTTTCACCGGAAGCCGCAGTGGGCGGCCCCATTGCTTTTGTAGAAGAAGGAGATATAATCAAGATCGATATTCCCGGACTGAAAATCGAACTGGATGTTCCGGATGAAGTATTGGAAGAAAGGAAGAAAAACTGGCAGCCTCGTGAACCTAAGATTACAACAGGATATCTGGCAAGATATGCTTCCATGGTTACTTCGGGAAATCGCGGCGCTGTATTGGAAATTCCAAAAAAATAAATAAAAGTAGGAAAAGAGTGATGAAATGCAGTTGACAGGTGCAGAAATTGTTATTGAATGTTTAAAAGAACAGGGTGTTGATACAGTATTCGGCTATCCGGGGGGAGCAATCCTGAATGTATATGATGAGCTGTATAAGCATAGTAATGAAATCAGACACATTCTTACATCCCATGAACAGGGAGCAGCCCATGCGGCGGACGGCTATGCCAGAGCAACAGGGCGAGTAGGGGTATGCTTTGCCACCAGCGGGCCGGGCGCAACGAATCTTGTGACAGGAATTGCGACAGCATATATGGACTCTATTCCAATCGTTGCAATTACCTGTAATGTAGGAGTATCCTTACTTGGAAAAGACAGTTTCCAGGAAATTGATATTGCAGGTATTACCATGCCTATTACAAAGCATAACTATATTGTGAAGGATGTAACAAAACTGGCAGATACCATCCGCAAAGCCTTCGTAATCGCAAAAAAGGGGCGTCCGGGGCCGGTTCTTATCGATATTCCGAAAGATATTACCAGCACAGTGACAGAATATGAGCCGGCAGTGATCGAGCCGGTAATGCCCTCTGAAGAAGTGTGCGAGGAAGATATCCAAACAGCTTTGGAAATGATCCGTCAGTCCAAAAAACCCTACGTCTTTGTAGGCGGCGGCGCGATTTTGTCTGGTGCTCATAAGGAATTGTATGAGTTTATAAAGAAAGTAGATGCTCCTGTGACAGACTCTCTTATGGGAAAAGGAGCATTTCCCGGAACAGATGAACTTTATACCGGGATGATAGGAATGCATGGAACAAAAACAGCAGATTACGGTGTGGATGAATGTGACCTTCTGATCGTAGCCGGCGCTCGTTTCAGCGACCGTGTTACCGGAAATGTGAAGGAGTTTGCAAAACATGCCAAAATCCTTCAGTTTGATGTAGATGCAGCTGAGATGAACAAAAATGTGCTTATCACAGAAGGAGTGATCGGTGATCTGAAGGTGACTCTTAAAAGGATTAATGAGCTTTTGGAACAGCAGGATCACAGCGAGTGGAAAGAAAAGATTATGGCTTACAAGGAAAAATATCCTCTCGTTTATCCAAGTGAAGGGTTGACTGGTCCTTTTGTAGTGGAAGAAATCTACCGTCAGACAAAAGGAGAAGCGATCATTGTAACAGAGGTTGGTCAGCATCAGATGTGGGCGGCACAGTATTATAAGTACACAAAACCGCGTACTTTGCTCACTTCCGGCGGACTCGGAACTATGGGATACGGGCTTGGCGCCGCGCTTGGGGCAAAGACCGGAATGCCGGATAAGACAGTAGTCAATATTGCCGGGGATGGATGTTTCCGTATGAACATGAATGAAATTGCCACAGCGGTAAGAAGCAATATTCCGGTGATTCAAGTAGTGATCAACAATCATGTGCTGGGAATGGTACGTCAGTGGCAGGATTTGTTCTATGGAAAAAGATATTCCCAGACTGTTCTTAATGATGCAGTGGATTTTGTAAAGCTGGCAGAAGCGATGGGAGCAGAAGGCGTCCGGGTAACTACACGGGAAGAATTTCAGGAGGCCTTTGCAAGAGCGCTGACTCTCGGAAAACCTATTGTCATTGACTGTCAGATTGATAAAGACGAGAAAGTATGGCCGATGGTGGCGCCGGGAGCGCCGATTCGGGAAGCCTTTGACGAAGCGGATATGTAGAAATAGAAAAGAAAATGGAGGGAGAAGCTTATGAGCAGAGTCTATAATTTTTCAGCAGGACCGGCCATGCTGCCGGAAGAAGTTCTGAAAGAGGCGGCGGAGGAAATGACAGATTACAGAGGAACCGGAATGTCTGTGATGGAAATGAGTCATCGTTCACAGGCTTTTGCCTCTATTTTAAATGAAGCGGAAACAGATATACGGGAGCTGATGCATATTCCGGAAAACTATAAAGTCCTTTTCCTGCAGGGAGGGGCATCTTTGCAGTTTGCCATGATTCCTATGAACCTGATGAAAAACAAAGTGGCAGATTATATCGTAACCGGACAGTGGGCAAAAAAGGCTTATCAGGAAGCGCAGAAATACGGCCGGGTTAATAAGATTGCCTCATCTGAGGATAAAACATTTTCCTATATACCGGACTGTTCCGATCTTTCCGTGTCGCCGGATGCCGATTATGTATACATATGTGAAAATAATACTATTTACGGGACAAAATTTCGTGAGCTTCCCGACACGAAAGGGAAACCGCTTGTGGCGGATGTATCCTCCTGCTTTTTATCTGAACCGGTGGATGTAACAAAGTACGGTTTGATTTATGGCGGTGTACAGAAAAATATCGGCCCTGCCGGAGTAGTGATCGTCATTATCAGAGAGGATCTGATCACAGAAGATGTCCTTCCGGGTACGCCGACCATGATGCAGTATAAGACACATGCAGACGCCGGTTCTCTTTACAATACTCCGCCGGCTTACGGGATCTATATCTGCGGCAAAGTGTTCAAGTGGCTGAAAAAGCAGGGTGGTCTGGAAGAAATAAAGAAGAAAAATGAGAAGAAAGCCAAGCTTCTCTACGATTATCTGGATGAGAGCTGTCTTTTTAAGGGGACAGTCGAAAAGAAGGACCGCTCTCTTATGAACGTACCGTTTGTGACAGGTAATGAAGAACTGGATGCCAAATTTGTGAAAGAGGCAAAAGAGGCAGGACTGGAAAATTTAAAAGGACACCGGAGTGTGGGCGGTATGAGAGCCAGCATTTACAATGCAATGCCATATGAGGGAGTTCAGGCACTGGTAGATTTTATGAAGAAATTTGAGAAGGAGAATCTGTAGACATGTATCATTATTATTGCTTAAACCAAATTTCTGAGGCTGGGATGGAAGGTATGACGGAACAATATGTACCAGTCAGTGACCCGGGGAAGGCAGATGCGATCCTTGTAAGGAGCGCTGCCATGCATGACATGGAGTTTAGTCCAAAGTTGAAGGCGATTGCAAGGGCGGGCGCCGGAGTAAACAATATTCCTCTGGACAAATGTGCGGAGAGGGGGATTGTTGTATTTAATACACCCGGCGCAAATGCAAATGGTGTGAAAGAGCTGGTGATTGCCGGAATGCTTCTGGCATCCAGAGACATCATTGGAGGAATCAACTGGGTGCAGGAAAATGAAGAGGATGGTAATATTGCCAAAGACGCAGAAAAAGCGAAAAAAGCCTTTGCAGGATGTGAGCTGGAAGGGAAAAAACTTGGCGTGATAGGGCTTGGCGCAATTGGAGTGCTTGTGGCAAATGCGGCAACTCATCTTGGAATGGATGTGTACGGGTTTGATCCTTATGTTTCCGTGGATTCTGCATGGAGACTTTCCAGGAATATCCACCACGCAAAAACCGTAGATGAATTATATAAAAACTGTGATTATATTACGATCCATGTGCCGGCAATGGACAGTACAAAAGGCATGATCGATAAAAATGCACTCGGACTCATGAAGAAGGGAGTAATTGTCCTGAATTTTGCCAGAGATGTCCTGGTAAATGAGGAGGATATGATCGATGCCCTGGAAAGCGGTCAGGTACGTCATTATGTGACAGACTTCCCGACTCCTGTTATTGCCGGAGTAAAAGGTGCTATCGTTATTCCACATCTTGGAGCATCCACTGAGGAATCTGAAGATAATTGTGCTAAAATGGCAGTCCGTCAGATCATGGATTATCTGGAATATGGTAATATCCGCAATTCTGTCAATTACCCGGACTGTGATATGGGAATGCCGGGCGAGAATAAAAGAATTGTTCTTCTCCATTACAATAAGCCGAATATGATCGGTCAGTTCACCAGGATTTTGGCGGATGATAATATGAATATTGCCGATATGGCTAATAAAAGTAAGGGCGGATATGCATATACGATGATCGATATTGATTCGGAAATCCCGGAACGGGTAGCGGAAGACCTAAGACAGATTGATGGGGTGCTAAGAGTAAGGATCGTAAATTAAAGAGAAAAGGCCGGAGACAAAAGCAGCAGGAGCAGGGCTGAAGATGGATCCGGTCTTTTTTTGCAGAAAATACTTTGTATGCTATACTGTTATATATAAAAAATGCGCGGTCTGATATCCGGCTATGCAGATACAGGGGGAAAAGAATATGCAGGATACCGTTTTACAGTTTTTTGATCGGCAGATGGATGCATTGCCGTTATATGAGAAGTTCGAAACATGCATTATGTCGAGGATTCCGGATGTAAAGATCAAAGTGCAGAAAACGCAGATTTCTTTCTACAACAGGCATATGTTTGCATGCGTTTCTTTTGCGAAGGTGCGGAAAAAGAAAGAATGTCCTCCGTATTATATTGTAGTTACTTTCGGGCTGGGATATAAAAAAGAATCTCCTCGTATTGATATTGCGACAGAGCCATACCCAGGCAGATGGACGCACCATGTCCTGATTTCAGAGCTTTCACAGATTGATAAAGAGCTTATGGGATGGATTGAAGAAGCAAGCCTTTTTTCAGACGGTAAAAGATAATTTTTGGAAGATATATGTCGAAATATATATTAAACAAATGTTACATGAAAGATAATTAATATTACAATCCTGATATTTTGTTGAAGCATAAGAAGGGCAATGTTATTCTAAATAAGGTATCAGATATCAAAGTAATATAATTATAAGGCAGATATCTGAAAAATGATGACAGAAGCGGAAAAAATCCGGTGAAATGAGGTACATATGATAAAGCAAAGAGAATCCTCTCATTCTGTGCGGGACAGAAAACAGAGGTTGAAACGGGAGAAGACGGTCAAACGAGTAATTGGGGCATTTATTTTGCTTATCCTGCTTATCATTGCTTTTCAGACTACGGTAGCAGCTCTAAAGAGTAGAAATATATTGATCACAGTAGAAGCGAAGTCAGTTTCAATAAAGCAGGGCGAAGAGATGCCGGCGTTTCAGACAAAAGTGTCCAGTGAGGCGAAAGAAAAAAAGATGCATAAAAAGAAACTGGACAAAAAAAGTGGATATACAGTCTGGGATCTGATGCAGGATCTGAAGCAGGGGAAAGGCTATGAGATTGCCTGCAAAGCAGACGGGACAAAGGAAGGAAAATTTCCGATCCAGTTACAGCTTTCCAAAGAGATAGAGCAGCAGCTTGCTAAGAAGTGGAAAGGGAAGGTGACCATAAAGCTGACGGACGGAGATCTCACTGTTCTGAATAAAGTAGGCGAATGGGACAAAGAGAAGTTCCGGCGCTGGGATGGTACTTATGTGGAAAATGATTTTGTTACAGTAAAGGAAAGAACTTACTATTTTGGAGAAGATGGCCGGAAAGTCAGCGGATGGAAGCAGATCGGAGCAAGTTACTATTTCTTTGATGAAAAAGGTATCATGCAGAAAGATCAGTGGAAGAAGAAAGGTGAGAGCAAAGCTTATCTTCTTTCAGATGGAAAAGCAGCACTAGGGTGGATGGAACTGGATGAGAAGACCTACTATTTCAACCAGGAAGGTGAGATGGCAACAGGAAAGCAAAGGATCGGCTCATCTGTATGTGTCTTTGATGAAGAGGGGGCGCTGGAGTCTAAAAAAAGTAAGATTGACCCTGAGCAGCCCATGATGGCTCTTACATTTGATGATGGACCGGGAGATCGGACGGCAGAGTTGATTGCTGCTTTGGAAAAATATAATGCCCACGCCACGTTTTTTATGCAGGGCATCAATATTCCCGGCCATGAAGATGTCATTTCCAAAATGGTAGAGGCAGGCTGCGAGCTGGGCAATCATTCCTATAATCACCCGGAACTGCCTAAATTAAGCGATGCAGATATGCGCGCACAGATCGGTGATACGAATAATCTGATCGAGAAAGCATGCGGGCAGACAGCGACAGTGATGCGTCCGCCTTATGGGGCGATCAATGATGCGCTGAAGAAAAATGTGGGAATGCCTATGATCCTGTGGAATATTGACACGCTGGACTGGAAAACGAAGGATGCGAATGCAGTGGTCAATAATGTGCTTCAGACTGCAGATGACGGTGACATTGTTCTCCTTCATGATATACATGGTTCCAGTGTAGATGCAGCGCTTACTTTGATCCCTAAACTAGTGGATGCAGGCTATCAGCTGGTAACTGTATCGGAAATGGCAGAGGCAAGAGGGATACATATGGAAAGCGGAGGCGTCTATACAGATTTTAATAAATAGAACATATTTTATATGATAAAAACAAGAAAGACTTCCAACGATTTACGGCAGATCATGGAAGTCTTTCCTATTTCATATCGTTATTTTATTCCAGCGGCAAGAGCAGCCCGATGCTTTTCAAGAAGAACATGGATTTTCTGTGTGGGATCCAGAACAGAGCCAATGGAAATATCATGATTCAGGGATTCAATGATAAGAGCAATAAATTTGCTCATATCGGCTGTTACAAAATATGGCTTGTCCAGAGCTGCAGGCGGCAGATACGTCAGGTTTGTAGTGATCACGCGGTCGATATAGCCTTTTTCATAGTATTCATCAAAGGCAGACAGGCCATTTGTGAAAAGACCAAAGGTAGTGCAGACAAATACTCGTCCGGCTCCGCGGTCTTTCAGCTGTTTTGCCACATCCAGCATACTTTCTCCGGAAGAGATCATATCATCCACAATGATCAGATTTTTGCCTTTTACATCAGATCCGAGAAATTCATGGGCTACGATTGGATTCTTTCCATTTACAATAGTAGAGTAATCACGGCGTTTGTAGAACATTCCCATATCTACTCCAAGGACATTGGAGAAATAGACTGCCCGGTGCATTGCTCCTTCATCGGGGCTTACGATCATCAGATGTTCTTTGTCTACCTGCAGATCCGGTTCGGCACGAAGCAGTGCCTTCATGAACTGATATGGAGGATTGAAGTTGTCAAATCCCAGAAGAGGGATCGCATTTTGCACCCGAGGATCGTGGGCGTCAAAGGTGAGGATATTGGAAACGCCCATATCTACCAGTTCTTCCAGGGCAAGTGCGCAGTCCAGGGACTCACGTTTTGTACGTTTATGCTGCCGGCTCTCATAGAGGAAAGGCATCATGACATTGATGCGGTGTGATTTTCCATTGGCAGCAGAGATAATACGCTTCAAATCCTGGTAATGATCGTCCGGGGACATGTGGTTGAGATGTCCATTTACACTGTAGGTCAGGCTGTAATTGCAGACATCGACCATAATGAAGAGATCTTTTCCGCGGACAGATTCCTTGAGAAGCCCCTTTGCCTCTCCGCTTCCGAAGCGGGGGCAATGACATTCTATAAGATAGTTGTCCGTCTGATAGTTGGAAAACAAAGGAGAATTTAAGTCTTCCTTCAGTGTTTCCCGACGAAACTGTACGATGTAATCATTTACTTTTTGCCCCATTTCTCTGCAGCTTTCCAGAGCGGCAATCTTTAAAGGGGCGACAGGCAGAGCCTGTTCCAAGAGTTCTAAATTTGGCATAAGTGCCTCCTGTGTATTATATTTTTTCTTTTCTTTATTATTTATATCATTTTTCCTATAAAAAGGTCAACTAAATCGGGAAGAATATGTTATACTTATTTCGCTGATAATTTAATAATAGGAGTTTATTCTATGAGCCATAAGCATGAAATAAAAGACGTAAAGCCGGGCAGTATTGCAGAAGAGCTTGGTGTCGAACCGGGAGATTTTCTACTGTCTATCAATAGTCAGGAAATTGAAGACGTATTTGATTACCATTTTTTTGTTAACGATGAGGAGCTGACGCTTCTGATCGAAAAAAGAAATGGCGAAGAGTGGGAACTTGAAATAGAAAAAGAATATGAAGAGGATTTGGGGATTGATTTTGGAAAAGGTCTGATGGATGAGTATCGTTCCTGTCGCAACAAGTGCATTTTCTGTTTTATTGATCAAATGCCGGAAGGCATGAGAGACACTCTCTATTTCAAGGATGACGACTCGCGCCTTTCTTTCCTGCAGGGAAATTATATTACGCTTACCAATATGAGCGATCATGACATTGACCGGATCATCCGGTACCATTTGGAACCGATTAATATTTCCTTTCATACGACAAATCCGGTTCTTCGCTGCGAAATGCTGCACAACCGTTTCGCGGGAGAGGCCCTTGAGAAGGTAAAGCGTCTGTATGAAGGTCAGATCTGTATGAACGGACAGATTGTTCTGTGTAAGGGCGTCAACGACGGAGAAGAGCTGGAGAGAAGTATCCGTGATCTGTCAGAGTATCTTCCCTATCTTCAGAGCGTGTCAGTTGTTCCGGTGGGACTTACAAAATTCCGGGACGGGCTGTATCCATTAGAGCCTTTTGGCAAAGAGGACGCCATCAAGGTACTGGAAGTGATACACCGCTGGCAGAAAAAGTTATATGAGAAGTGGGGGATCCACTTTATCCATGCAGGAGATGAATGGTATCTGCTGGCAGGGCAGGAACTTCCGGAAGAGGAAAGATACGACGGATACCTGCAGCTGGAAAATGGAGTGGGCATGTTAAGACTTCTTGAAAATGAATTTCAGGAGGCGTTTGCGGAGCTTCCGGGCGATGAGAAGCCAAGAGAAGTGTCTATTGCCACCGGAAAGCTTGCATTTCCCTTTATCAGAGCTATGGCGGATCGGATCGAAGGGAAGTATTCCGGGACAAAGATCCATGTCTATGAGATCAGAAACGACTTTTTCGGGGAGAAGATTACCGTGGCCGGCTTGATCACAGGGACGGATCTTGCAGCACAGCTTAAGGGAAAAGAGCTGGGAAATGTTCTTCTTCTTCCATGCAGTATGTTTCGGAGCGGAGAAGAGGTATTTTTGGATGACATGACTTTGGAGGATTTGAAAGAAGCTTTACAATCTGACATAGATATTGTAAAATCAAGCGGGCAGAATTTTATTGAGGCCGTTTTGAAAGAAAGATAGGAGGAAGACCATGAGTAAACCGGTGGTGGCCATTGTAGGAAGGCCAAACGTTGGAAAATCCACCCTTTTTAATGTACTTGCAGGAGAGATGATCTCCATTGTAAAAGATACGCCAGGTGTAACGCGGGATCGTATTTATGCAGAAGTGTCCTGGCTTGACAGAGAATTTACACTGATCGATACCGGTGGAATTGAACCGGAGAGTAAAGATATTATCCTTTCGCAGATGAGGGAGCAGGCGCAGATTGCCATTGATACGGCAGACGTTATTATTTTCCTGACCGATGTACGGCAGGGGCTGATCGACGCGGATGCAAAGGTTGCAGACATGCTCCGGCGTTCCGGGAAGCCAGTTGTGTTAGTGGTAAATAAAGTAGATAATTTTGATAAATTTGCAGTAGATGTCTATGAATTTTATAATCTTGGAATCGGAGATCCCATGCCTATATCCGCTTCCTCCAAGCTGGGACTTGGAGATATGCTGGATGCGGTGATCGCTCATTTTCCGGAACATTCTGCAGAGGAAGAGGAGGACGAGCGTCCGAGAGTAGCCATTGTAGGGAAGCCAAATGTAGGGAAATCCTCGATCATCAACCGCCTGCTGGGCGAGCAGAGAGTGATCGTGTCGGATATAGCGGGAACTACCAGAGACGCCATTGATACAGAGGTGGTTCACGACGGCAAAGAATATGTGTTTATTGATACTGCAGGGCTCCGGAGAAAGAACAAGATTAAAGAAGAACTGGAGCGTTACAGTATCATCCGTACGGTAACTGCTGTGGAGAGAGCGGATGTGGTTCTTGTTGTCATTGACGCTGCAGAGGGTGTGACGGAGCAGGATGCCAAAATCGCGGGAATTGCTCACGAAAGAGGAAAAGGGATCATCATTGTGGTCAACAAGTGGGATGCCATTGAAAAGAACGACAAGACGATGAGAGAATATGAAAGCCGTGTGCGTCAGATTCTTTCCTTTATGCCCTATGCGGAGATTATGTATGTATCTGCACTGACCGGGCAGAGGCTGCCGAAATTGTTTGAAAAGATTGATATGGTCATTCAGAACCAGACACTCCGCGTGGCTACAGGAGTGCTCAATGAGATCATGATGGAGGCAGTTGCTATGCAGCAGCCGCCGTCAGACAAAGGAAAACGGCTGAAGCTTTACTATATTACCCAGGTATCGGTGAAGCCGCCGACTTTCGTAATTTTTGTGAATGATAAAGAGCTGATGCATTTTTCATATACACGATATTTGGAAAATAAAATACGGGAGGCCTTTGGGTTTAAAGGAACTTCTTTAAGATTTTTCATTCGTCAGCGAAAGGAAAAGGAGCAGTAGGAAATGGAACGAATCATTTGTTTGTTGATCGGATATGTGTTTGGACTGTTCCAGACCGGATATTTGTACGGAAAAACAAAACATATTGATATCCGCACAAAAGGAAGCGGGAATGCCGGGACCACCAATGCATTAAGGACAATGGGAAAAAAGGCGGGGCTTATTACCCTGCTGGGAGACTGCCTTAAGTGCGTATTTGCGGTGCTGGTGGTACGGCTGATCTACGGCGGAAGCCACGGTGATATTCTCCCTGTGCTGTCCATGTACGCAGGGATCGGAGCAGTGCTTGGGCATAACTATCCTTTTTATATGAAGTTTAAGGGAGGAAAGGGAATTGCCGTTACTGCAGGGATCATTATTACCAGCTGGAATATCTGGATCATGCTGATCTGTCTTGCTGTATTTGTAGGTATGGTTGCAGTGACAAAATATGTATCAGTAGGTTCTCTGGCAGTGGTGATCACATATTTCCTCTGTGTTGTTGTATATGGACAGATGGGGGGATTCGGTGTGCAAGGCAGTTATCTGTATGAGATCTACATTCTTGCCGCACTGGTTGTGATTTCAGCATTTTTTAAACACAGATCCAACATACAAAGGCTCAGAGAAGGTACTGAGAATAAATTAAGCTTCGGTGGAAGGTAAATTTCCGCAGGATAATTTGCGGATATGCATAGAGAGGAGGAATAATATGGCAAAAGTAGGGATTATGGGAGCGGGAAGCTGGGGAACAGCTCTCTCACTTCTTCTTCACAAAAACGGGCATGATGTGACTGTGTGGTCCATCAATGCAGACGAGGTGGAAATGCTTTCAAAAGAGCGGGAGCACAAAAGCAAGCTTCCGGGCGTAAGGCTTCCGGAGGATATGAAGTTTACCACAAATGTAGAAGAAACTGTAGTCGGAAAAGATTTTGTGGTTCTGGCAGTTCCCTCTCCATTTACGAGAAGCACTGCAAGAACAATGGCTCCTTATGTGGCAGAGGGGCAGATGCTCGTCAATGTGGCAAAGGGAATTGAAGAGGCCACCCTTATGACACTGTCCGACCAGATTGAGGAGGAGATCCCGCAGGCGGATGTGGCAGTGCTGTCCGGTCCAAGTCATGCAGAGGAAGTGGGAAGACAGCTTCCTACAAGTGTTGTGGTTGGCGCCAAGACAAAGGCTACCGCGGAATACCTGCAGAAGATGTTTATGAATGAGGTGTTCCGCGTGTATACAAGCCCGGATATCCTGGGAATTGAGCTTGGAGGATCCCTGAAAAATGTCATTGCGCTGGCGGCAGGCATGGCTGACGGCCTTGGTTATGGAGATAATACAAAGGCAGCTCTTATTACAAGAGGAATCCATGAAATTGCAAAGCTGGGCGTGAAGATGGGCGGCACAAAAGAAAGTTTTATGGGACTGACCGGAATCGGTGATCTTATTGTAACATGCGCCAGTGTTCACAGCCGTAATCGTAAAGCCGGTTATCTGATCGGACAGGGCAAGACTATGCAGGAAGCAATGGACGAGGTGAAAATGGTGGTAGAAGGAGTGTATTCTACCAAAGCAGCTGTAGCTCTCGGCAAAAAATACGAAGTGGACATGCCCATTATTGAGCAGGTCAATGCAATCCTCTTTGAAGGGAAAAATGCAAAAGAGGCAGTATATGACCTGATGATGCGGAAAGGAAAAGCAGAGCATACTGCAAAATCCTGGGATTGATGTTGACATCACGAATGCAAAAAGTTTAACGAAGAAAGAAAAAAGTGTACAGAAACATGCATAAAAAGTAAGAAAAATCAGCGTATCACGTAGCGATACGCTGATTTTTCTATGGAATGTTAATTTGACACGTAACACTTTTAAACTTTGTTACGTCCCCTGTTAAGTTTTTAGCAATATTTTGGCCTTTTGTCGTACATACCCTTTAAACTCATTGATGACCGGCGCCTGATACACATCCTTCAGTGTGCACATATAGAAAATGCGCTCCCAGGTAGGGCGGGCAATCCGGATGATCTGTACAGGCATATAAGCCAGAATAGGCATGTGCGGCACAACTGCAATGCCGAATCCGGCGGCAACCAGTCCGGCCACGGCCTGATCTTCTTCCACTTCATATGCCATCTGCGGCATTCCGCCGCATTCAAGGAAAAGTTTATCGATGGTAGGCCTTATGCCGCTTCTTTTTGAAAACCCAACATGAGGATAAGGCAGTGTGTCTGCAAGATCAATTTCATTTCTGGTACTTAGAGGATGATGGTTCGGCACGATCAGTACCAGATCCTGCTTTGCCACCGGGATAAACTCGATGGAAGGCTCATTTCCCATTTTGGAACAAAAGGCAATATCATATTTCCGGGTCTTCAGACCTTCGATCATGTCCGGGGTAAGACCGGTGGAATTGTGAAAACGGAAATCAATATTCTGACCGGGATGCTGATCCAGATATCCGCGTACGAGCCGGGGAACGAGGTCTGTGCTTAATACCCTCAGCACCGCCACATCGATCTGACCTTCTCCGCTGCCGGTCAGCTGCAGTTTGTTGACGCTGGAGTCCAAAAGCGCCAGGGACTGCTCTACATCTTCCAGAAAAGCACGCCCGCATTTGGTAAGAACGACATTTCTGCCTTCCTTTTCAAAGAGACGGACCCCCAGTTCCTTTTCCAGAGAAGAGATGGCATGGCTTAGGCTTGGCTGTGTAATGGAGAGGAGTTCAGCAGCTTTTGTATAATGCTCCAGATGGGCCAGTGTTACAAAATAGCGTAAATGGTATAGATTCATTGGCGACCCTCCTTTGTTGATTTTTTATTTTAGCATAAACTATAAACAAATTCTATGAATTTGCATTATATTACGAATTTGTTTTTTATTTAACAATAGCATATAATTAAACCATAGCAAATATCACAAGATTGAACAGAAAAAAAGAAGGAAAATGTTCAATTTTAACAATGGAAGGAGAAGAAACTATGTCAAAGAAAAATCCAATCACAGTCAGCTCATGGACCCTGGGAGATCAGTGCAAATTTGAGGATCGTGTTATTGCAGCAAAAGAGGCAGGATATGAGGGGATCGGCCTGCGTGCAGAGACATATGTGGATGCACTGAACGAAGGACTTTATGATGAGGATATTCTGGCAATCCTTGACAAACACGGAATGAAAGTGACAGAAGTAGAATACATCGTACAGTGGGCAGAGGACAACCGTTCCTATGAGCAGAAATATAAAGAGCAGATGTGCTTCCATATGTGCGACCTGTTTGGAGTAAACCATATTAACTGTGGTCTGATGGAGAACTATTCTGTAGAGCATACCGCACAGAAACTGAAAGAACTTTGCCACAGAGCAGGAAAAAGAATTATCGGTGTAGAGCCGATGCCGTACAGCGGTATCCCGAATCTGGAAAAGGCATGGGCAGTTGTAAAAGCTTCCGGAGCCGAAAATGCCTACATTATTCTGGATACATGGCATTGGGTAAGAGCAGACCAGCCGTACGATATTCTGACAAAAGAGCAGGCTGAAAGGGTAATCTCCATCCAGATCAATGATGCATACGAAAGACCATACGCTGCTTCGATTTTAAGGGATGAATCCATGCATGACCGTCTTGCTCCGGGAACAGGTGCTAAGGACACAGCAGGATTTGTAAAAATGATCAAAGAGGCAGGAATTGATCCGAAGGTGATCGGAGTGGAAGTTATTTCCGATGAAATCCTTGGAAGAGGCCTGAAAGAAGCTGCTGCCTATACATACGATAATACTGAAAAAGTATTGAAAGAGGCATGGCCGGAAATGGTGGAAGACTAAGAAGCCCTGTAAAACTTTAAATTGAGAAAAACAAATAGAAAAAGTGAGGAAATAAAGATGAGATTTAAGACAATGTTTTCCCCGATTCAGATCGGACCTATGACAGTAAAAAACCGTTTTGTTGTCCCTCCTATGGGAAATAACTTTGCAAATCCGGATGGAACATGGAGCGATCAGTCCGTTGCTTATTATGCGGAGCGGGCAAAAGGACAGTTCGGATTGATCACAATTGAGGCAACTGTTGTCCATCACGGTGCAAAGGGAGGACCGAAAAAGCCCTGTCTTTACGATGACAGCAGCATTGAGAGTCTGAAAAAGATTACCGATGCCTGTCATGCCCAGGGAGCTAAGGTTTCCATTCAGCTGCAGAATGCAGGGCCCGAAGGAAATGCAAAGAACGCAGGAGCTCCAATTGAAGCAGCTTCCGCCATTCCTTCTGTATATGGGAAAGACACGCCGGTAGAAGTATCGACAGAAAAGGTCTATGAACTGGTAAAAGGTTATGGAGATGCAGCGGAGCGTGCCATGAAAGCAGGAGCAGACGCTGTAGAGATTCATATGGCTCACGGTTACCTGGTAAATTCTTTTATTTCCCCGCGGACAAATAAACGTGTAGATGAGTTTGGCGGAAACTTTGAGAACAGAATGCGTTTTCCGCGCCTCATTGTGGAAGAGGTCAAAAGAAGAGTGGGAGGAAAGGTTGCGATCCTTGCCCGTATTAACAGTTCCGATGAGGTGGAAGGCGGAGATGATGTACATGACAGCGCTGCTATTGCCGCTTATCTGGAAGACTGCGGCGTAGAAGGCCTCCACGTATCCCGTGCTGTACATATCAAAGATGAATATATGTGGGCGCCAACTGCCGTACATGCCGGATTTTCCGCAGATCTTGTTACGGAGATCAAACGGGCAGTTTCTATTCCGGTCATTACAGTAGGACGTTATACAGAGCCTTATTATGCAGAGCTTCTTCTTCGGGAAGGACGCGCTGACCTTGTGGCATTTGGCCGTCAGTCCCTTGCAGATCCTCATATGCCGGAAAAAGCAATGCATGACAATCTGGAAGATCTGGTTCCGTGCATCGCCTGTCTGCAGGGCTGTGTTGCAAATATGTATAAAGGCGAGCCGATCTGCTGTCTGGTGAATCCATTCCTGGGACATGAGGCGCAGGGATATCCGAAAGCAGAAAAATCCAAAAAAGTTATGGTGATCGGAGGCGGTGTCGCCGGTATGTGTGCAGCTTTTGTCGCAGCAGAAAGAGGGCATGATGTTTCTCTTTATGAAAGAACAGATAAACTGGGCGGAAATATGCGGCTTGCAGCTTATCCGCCGGGAAAAGGCGATATTACAAATATGATCCGCAGTTATATCGTAAGATGCGAAAAAGCAGGCGTGAAAATTCATATGAATACAACGGTTGACCTTGAGATGGTAAAAGCAGAAAAACCGGATGCAGTGATCGTATCTACCGGATCAAGAACACTGATCCTCCCTATCGAGGGCATTGAAAATCCTGCTATTATTCACGGTTCTGATCTTCTGGACGGTAAGAGGGCGGCCGGCAAAAAAGTCCTTGTTGTAGGCGGCGGTATGGTAGGATGTGAGACAGCAGCCTTTTTGGGAGAGCAGCAGCATGATGTGACCGTTATCGAATACCGCGATACAGTAGGTGCGGACGTGATCCATGAACACAGAGTATTTCTGATGGAAGACTTTAAGAATTACGGAATCAAAGAAATTACAGGTGCGAAAGTATGCAAATTCTTTGACGACGGTGTAGAGTATGAGTCTCCGGACGGAAGCAGACATGAAGTGAGAGGATTTGATTCTGTCGTCCTTTCCATGGGATTTAAGAATTACAATCCGTTTGCAGAACAGTTAGAAGAACTTGGTCAGGAAGTATATGTAGTCGGAGACGCAACAAGAGCAAGAAGAGCATTGGATGCTACAAAAGAAGCCTATGCGGCGGCAATGCAGATTTAAGAAAAGTCTGTATCAAATAGAACAAGTCGGGAGGAAGGAAAAATGGAAAAAAGAATTTCAGGACATACAGGTTTAATGGCGTTATTCGGGAGCCCGGTAGGACATTCGGGATCACCGGCAATGTATAATTTCAGTTTTCAGCACGATGGCCTGGACTATGCATATCTGGCGTTTGATGTAAATGTGGAACAGATGCCGAAAGTATTTGAGACAATAAGGCTTTTGAAAATGAGGGGCGGAAACTTTACGATGCCCTGCAAAAATATCGCTGCCAAGCTGGTGGACAAACTGTCCCCGGCTGCAGAGATCATCGGAGCCTGCAACACCTTTGTCAATGACGACGGCGTTATCACCGGACATATTACAGACGGCGTGGGATTTGTAAAGAATCTGGAAGTCAATGGAGTGGACGTAAAAGGCAAAAAGACAATTGTACTGGGAGCGGGCGGAGCCGCAACAGCGATCCAGGTGCAGCTTGCTTTGGACGGTGCAAAAGAAGTACATATTTTCAATGTGAAAGATGAGTTTTTTGAAAGAGCAGAAGGAACAAAAGCAAAACTGGCAGAGAAATGTCCGGAATGTGTTGTGACAGTAGAGGACCTGGAAGATCAGGAAAAACTGAAAGAAACAGTTGCAAACTGCGATATCGTAATCAATGCTACAACAATGGGTATGAAGCCTCATGACGATGTGACACTGATCGACAAGTCCTGGTACCGCAAGGATCTTGTAGTAGCTGATACGGTTTATAATCCGGAAAAAACAAAAATGATCCTTGAAGCGGAGGAGGCAGGCTGTAAGGCCATCGGCGGAAAGGGAATGCTGCTTCAGCAGGGAGCTGTCAATTATGAATTGTTCGTAGGAAAGAAGATGCCGTTGGAAGAGTATCAGAAATTCCAGGCAGAACAGGCAAAATAGGAAGAGGAGAAAGGTCATGAAAGCGAAAAAGTATATTTTATCACTGGCAATGGTGTACATGGCATACTTCACTCATGGTATTCAGGCGATCATATTGTCACAGAACCAGGTGAACTTTTATACCCAGTGGGGATACACAGACGCTGTAGAAGGCGCGGCAGCCGTGTCTTTGGCAATTACGGCAACAGGCTTTGGAAAAATGCTGACCGTGTGGCTTGGAGGAGAATTTTCCGACCGGATCGGGCGGAAGAAAATGGCAATCGCAGGTGGAATCCTCTATATCATCTGTTTTGCAGGACTTTTGTTCACTTCTAACTTCATGGTGGCATGTGTGAGCGCTTTCCTGGCAGGTGTGGCAACTTCAGGATTCTGGGATGCATCCCTCTATCCGGCAGCGCAGGAATCCGTTCAGCAAAGATATGCCGGATCTGCTCTTATCGGAATTAAATTTTTCGTATCTTTGTCCGGTATCATTTACCCGCTTCTGGCAGTTCAGTTTTCTGCAGCAGGAAACTGGCAGATCAATATCTGGATTCCGCTTGTCATGTCGATCATTGCAGTAGTGCTTGCAGTGATTGCGCCGTTTGCCTATGACGATCAGATGAAAGAAACAGTTAAGACGGCAGATGGAAAGACAGAAAATGCAGCGCAGGCGGAAATTGAAGCAGCAAAGGCAAAAATGCTTGTGAAGCCAAACGGACTTGTAAACTTTATTACCATGTTCTATGGTTTCCTGTGTATGTTTATTATGTATGGCGCACAGCAGTATACAAAGGCATTTGGTATGAGCAACTGCGGTCTGACAGAAGCACAGGCAGCAGGCATGACATCCATATATACAGCTGGTTCTGTCATTGCTGTTATATTCTGGGCGGTCATGATGGGTAAGCTTCAGTGGAATCCTCTTAAGGTTGTACTGATCGACTCTGTATTCACAGCAGTTGCACTTGGCATTGTGCTCCTTGTAAGCAATGTGGCGGTAATCTATGTGGCAATTGCCCTTCTGGGATTCTTCGCAGCAGGCGGCGCCCTTCAGACAGGGCTGGGAGTCCGCCAGGAAATGTGCCCGGGACCAAAAGGAAGGAATACAGGTATCTACTATACATGGATGGGACTTGCAAGCTGCTTCCTTCCATATATCGTGTCCGCAATGACAAAATCCATCGGGGAGGCGTCAGCCGTATATACAATGATGGGACTGCTTCTTGCGGCAGCAGTGATCGCAATTCTTATGATGGCTTATCTGGCTGTACAGTATAAGAAGATTTTCGGTAAGAGTGCCCTTAGCAAATAAAGCGTTGGACGAAAAAAGAAGGGTGTGAATACTGTAAATGTGTGCAGTATCCACATCCTTTTTTTAGAAAAAAGTATAGATAAAATATATGAATTAGAAAAGAAAAAGGAATAAAACGGCGAGGGAGGTAGCCCAAATGAAACTTTTAAAATGGCTGGATGATTATCTGGAAGAAGCCCTGCTTCTCATTATGCTGGGGATTATGGTCGTTGTTATGGGGATACAGATTACTGCAAGATATGTATTTGCATCGTCCCTTTCCTGGTCAGAGGAAATAACAAGATTTCTGTTTATATGCTCCGGATTTTTAAGTGCCAGCTACTGTATTAAGAAGAGTCTGTCAGTGAAGATCGATCAGTTAGTGAATATGCTGCCGGGAAGAGGCGTACATATTTTCCGCCTGATCAGTTACAGCATACAGCTTGTATTTTTCTCTTATCTGATCCCCTTTGCATGGAAATATGTCATGTCGGGAATAGAGAGCGGACAGTTAAGTCCCGCCTGTGAAATCCCCATGTATGTCATCCAGTCATTTACAGTAATCAGTTTTGTACTGTGTGTCATCCGCCTGATACAGAAATGGCTGTATCGGCTCCAGATTATTCTGGGGGAAAGAGAAGAAAAGGAGGAGGATTAAATGTCATCTGCAGTGGTATTGATTTTGTTTTTTGTGTGTCTGCTGATCGCGATTCCCATTTCGGTTTCACTGGGAATCGTGTCCGTACTGCCAGGGGCATTTGACCCGTCATTTACGGCAAGCGCCACTTATGTGATCCGCTCTATGTTTGGAGGACTGGACAGTTTTCCGCTTCTTGCGGTTCCTATGTTTATCCTGTCCGGTATCATCATGGCAAGAGGAGGTATTTCCAAGCGGCTTTTTGATCTTTTTGCCTACTTTATCGGCAAAAAGACAGCAGGCCTGCCTTGCGCAGTCGTTGTAACCTGCCTGTTTTACGGGGCAATTTCCGGTTCCGGGATTGCTACAGTTGCAGCAGTAGGGAGTATGACCATTCCTCTGCTGGTAAATTTAGGATATGATAAAAGATTTTGTACAGCCCTGGTTGCTGTAGCGGGAAGCCTGGGTGTCATCATTCCTCCCAGCATTCCCTTTATTATGTATGGAATGGCATCCGGTGTGTCGGTCAGTGATATTTTTATTGCCGGGATCATTCCGGGCATACTTATCGGGATTATGCTGATGGTGTATGCTGTTTATTACTGTAAAAAGAACGGGGAAGATAAAGAAAGGATCAACGGGGAAATCGATCATCTGCGGTCACAGGGACTTTGGAAAGTGTTTAAAAGCAGCTTCTTTGCAGTACTTTCTCCGGTGATCATACTGGGCTGTATTTATTCCGGGGTTGCATCTCCCACAGAGGCAGCGGTGATTTCTGTATTTTATTCTCTGATTGTCAGCCTGTTTCTGTATAAATCCCTTTCTTTCCGAGATTTGTACGCAGTGTTTGCTGAGGGAGTGAGGACATATGCGCCGATTCTTTTTATTCTTGCAGCCTCCATTGCTTTTTCCAGGGTTCTTACTTTAATGCAGGTGCCTCAGACGATCAGTGGCTGGATACTGGAGAATTTTTCTAATAAAATACTGATCCTTATTGTCGTAAATCTTTTCCTCCTTCTGGTGGGAATGATCATGGATACTACACCGGCTATTCTGATCCTGACGCCGATCCTTCTGCCTATCATGACAGGAGTGGGAGTGGATCCGATCCACTTTGGAGTAATGATGGTGGTAAATCTTGCCATTGGATTTGTAACGCCGCCTATTGGGGTGAATCTGTTTGTGGCAAGCTCGCTGACAGATATACCGGTGGTTCAGATTGCAAAACGGGCGCTTCCCATGATCGGATATTTCCTGATCGCCCTTTTGCTGATCACATTTATTCCGCAGTTAAGTCTTGCGTTGTTATAGGAGGAGAAGAAAGATGAAGAAAATATGGAGCGGAGCAATTGTGGGAGTTCTCCTGGCGGCAAGCGCCGGGACAGCGGCATTCGGCATGGCTTCCACAGACAAGCAGGCTGCAGACGGAAAAGAACAGCGCTATGCGTGGCCTCTTGCCACCTGCAGTACGGAAGATACCATTACTCATGTGTTTGCTGAATCATTTGCTGAAGAAGTGGAACGTTTAAGTGACGGACAGATGGAAATCCAGGTATATCCGCAAAGTACCCTTGGAGGAGACCGGGAACTGATGGAGAGCTGTAAGGACGGCGATATTCCTTTTGTAGTGCAGTCTCCGGCGCCACAGGTCAGCTTTATGCCGGAACTGTGCGTCTTCGACACTCCCTGTGCGTTTGAGGATATAGAGGAGGCGAGGGATACCATTGATGATCCCCGTTTTCAGGAAATTGTTCAGGAAATTTATGAGAATGCAGGATATCAGCTCCTCGGTATGGCGGATCAATGCTTCCGGGTGATGACCAGCAGTGAACCATTTGAAGGGATGGAAAGTTTTAAAGGGCAGAAGATCCGTACCATGGAAAATACTTATCATCTCCAGTTCTGGAAAGCAATGGGAGCCAATCCGACTCCGATGACTTTCAGTGAAGTGTATATCGGGCTTCAGCAGGGGACGATCGACGCACAGGAGAATGCCTATGAGCTGATTGTAAGCGCAAAACTTTATGAGCAGCAGAAATATCTGATCCAGACGAATGTAGTCCCGGATTATATTACTTTGATCTCCAGCGACGAATTTTTCCAGACATTAGAGGAGGAACAGCAGGAGATCATCCGCCAGGCGGCCCAAAATGCCCAGGAAGAGGCCAGAGAATCTGCCGATACAAGACAGGGAGAAAGGCAGAAGCAGCTGGAGGAAGAAGGAATGGAAATCATATCTGTCGATGAGACGACATGGCAGGAAATGAGACAGGCCTGCCAGCCGGTATATGAAAACATCCGGAAACAGGCGGGAGAGGAACTATTCGATCTCTATATGGGAACGGATGAATAGAACGGCCGGACAAAAGTACCGATAAAAAGGATCCGCTTGACGGATCCTTTTTCCTGCGGTAATTTATAGAAAACAGAGTTAGTATTCACAGCCGTTTCAGACCTGTGAAGCAGTCACCCCACCTATATAAGCAGTCTTAGCCCCGTAAGGGGCGGAACTGAAGCGCGTAAGCGCGACGAGTGCGCATACAGGCGGGGTGGCTGTGAATAGTAACAAAACAGGCACAAACAGGAAAGAAGAATGGAGGAATAGAATGCGCATACTCATTGCGGAAGACGAAAAAAATCTGAACCAGATGTTGAAAAGGAGACTTCAGGAAGAGTATTACAGTGTGGATTCCTGTTTTGACGGGCAGGAGGCTTTGGACTACTTGAGCGGAGCAGAATATGATGCGGTTGTACTGGATATAATGATGCCGGTGCTGGACGGTCTTTCTGTTCTGAAAAAAATCCGTGCAAAAGATAAGACACTTCCGGTTCTTCTGCTGACGGCAAAGGACAGTATTGAGGACAGAGTAGCCGGACTGGATGCCGGTGCCAATGATTATCTTGTGAAACCCTTTGCTGTGGAAGAGCTGCTGGCAAGGATCCGGGTTATGCTCAGGAAGCCTTCGGTGCAGGCAGAAGGAAACTGCCTGATGGTCGGAGATCTGGTTTTGTGTACGGATACCCATAAAGTGACAAGAGGAGGAAGAGAGATTACGCTTTCGGCCAGGGAATATACCCTTTTAAGATATATGATGCAGAATCAGGGAATTGTACTGTCAAGGGACAAGCTGGAACAGCATATCTGGAATTATGATTTTACAGGCGGTTCCAATGTCATTGATGTCTATATCCGCTATCTGCGGCGTAAGATTGATGAGGGCAGTGAGAAAAAACTGATCCATACAGTACGCGGAGCAGGATATGTGTTGAGGGATGATGTATGAAAAGGTGGTCGGCAAAAACAAAACTTACTCTGCTCTATGCAGCTTTTATGATCCTTTTGACCTGTGCGGCTCTGGCAATCCTGTTTTCTTTGAGTAACCAGGAAATCCTTTCTTCCGTTCAGTCAAAACTTAGGGAGCAGGTAGAGGAAAGTCTGGAGGATATCGAAGGAAGTGAGGGGAATCTTAAAATAGATTCGGATTTTTATACGCTGGAAGAAGGAGTTTATCTGTCTGTCTATGACGGACAGGACGGAGAATTTCTCTATGGAATGATTCCGGCAGGATTTGACGCACAGGCAGATTTTATGCCGGATGGGCTGCAGACGATCAAAGGAAGAAATGAAAGCTGGTATGTGTTTGACCTTTCTTTCCGGGCGGACGGATATGGAGAAGTTTACGTCAGGGGAATTACTTCCGTTACACGGGCGGAAAATTCGATGCGGGTCACTCTGCGCTTTGCCCTGATCCTGCTTCCTCTGCTGGCAGCCAT
This sequence comes from Claveliimonas bilis, assembly GCF_020892095.1. Lineage (GTDB taxonomy): Bacteria > Bacillota > Clostridia > Lachnospirales > Lachnospiraceae > Claveliimonas > Claveliimonas bilis. The sequence continues at coordinate 2,688,801 of NZ_AP024845.1, forward strand.
TACGATCATTATCTGCTATCGCTTTATCCGCCGGGCGTTTCTTCCGGTAAAAAAGATGACAGAGACAGTGCAGAAGATCCAAAGGGAACGAAGTCTTTCCATGCGGGTAGGTCTTCCGGAAGGAAAAGATGAGATCTATTATCTTGCAGCAACTTTTGACAATATGCTGGAAGATTTGGAGGAATCCTTTCACAGAGAAAGACAGTTTACCTCTGATGTATCCCATGAACTTCGCACTCCGGTGACTGTAATACTGATGCAGTGTGAGGAAATCCTGCAGGATCCGGCTCTTTCTGAAGAGCAAAGGAGACAGACAGAGGTGATAAAGAAAAAGGCGGAAGAAATATCATCCATGATCTCACAGCTTTTGCTCCTTTCCAGGGCGGATCAGGGCAGACAGGTGATACAAAAGGAACTTCTGGACATCAGTGAGTTGACAGAGATGATAGTAGAAGAACAAACCATCCTGGCCAGGGAAAAAGAAATTATGATTACGGAAACAATAGAGGAAGGGATATACGCAGCCGTGGATGAGAGCCTGTATATACGACTTCTCGTGAATTTAATTTCCAATTCCATTTCCTATGGTAAAAGAGGCGGTCATACGGAAGTTTCCCTGCAGCAAAAGGAAGGAGCAGCTGTTCTTCAGGTAAAGGATGATGGAATCGGGATTTCAAAAGAGGATCTTCCCCACATATGGGACCGATTTTTCCGTGCAGACAGTGCAAGAAGCGACGGCAGTCATTCCGGCCTGGGTCTTTCCATGGTAAAATGGATCGCGAAAGAACATGGAGGAGATATAGAGGCAGAAAGTGTTTTGGGAGAAGGAAGCCGGTTTATCTGCAGGATTCCACTGCCTTCAAAAGAAAATTAAAAAAACTTTTCTTTTTTAATCTTACTTTAATTTTTTGTGGGTATAGTAAATACAACAAAGAAAAAGAAGGGAGATTACAGAAATGAAACGAAATAGAGTAAAAATACTTGGAGCAGCAGTGATGATGACGGCAGTTTTAGTGACAGGATGCGGAGTTTCGGGAGCCGGCACTGTACAGAACAATACATCGGGAAGCAGTACCGATATTGGGCAGGAGGAAGCAAAAAAGATCGCATTAGAGGATGCAGGTGTACAGGAGTCTGATACAACAAGAATGAAAATAAGTCAGGATCAGGATGATGGAAGCCTGCAGTATGACGTACAGTTCACTGTGGCGGAAAAAGAATATGATTATGAAATTAATGGAACAAACGGAACAATCCTAAGTGCAGATGTAGAGACAACCGGAGGAAATGCGGTACAGAGCCAGGCAGGAAGCAATGGAGACACAGCGCAGAACCAGACAAACAGTGGAAATACCGCAAATACCGCAAATGCATCCGGAACTTCCGGAGCCAATGTTGCAGTGAGTGAAGCAGATGCAAAGGCAGCGGCCCTTGAGAGAGTCAGCGGAGCTACCGAGGCAGATATCCGCATGGAGCTGGAACTGGATGACGGATATTACGTATATGAAGGAGATATCATCTACCAGCAAAAGGAATATGAATTTGAGATTGATGCACAGACCGGAAAGTTCCTGAAATGGTCTGAAGAAAGATATTAGGAAATAATGTTAAGAAAAACCCACCGGCAGAATCGGCTGAATGAAAAGCCGTTTCTGCCGGTGGGTTTTTTGACTTAACAGCCCAGGGCGCTGTGTACTGTCTTAAGCACATCGTAGAGTTCACCCGCTGCAATCTGTCCGGGGGCAGAAGCCATGGAGCCGGATCCGAAAGTGAGGCAGGATCCGAAAGCTTCGCAGGAGAGACGGCTGATGCTTCCTGTTCCGGCCATGGACATGGTAATGATCGGCCGATTGGCATAATCAGACGCCATTTCTTCTGTGGCTGCAAGAAGAGTGATCACATCCCGTTTGTTTTGAGGCATGACGGCAAGTTTTGGGATATCAGCTCCCATATCCTGCATCCGGCGCAGACGGTAAATCATGTCGTCCTTGGCCGGAGTCTTTTCAAAATCATGGTTGGAGGCCACAACTTTTGCGCCGTTTTCATGGATGAAACGGATGAGATCGGCAACGATCTCATCACCCGTGAAAAACTCTACATCAATGAGATCTGCAAGTCCTGATCTGGCGGCGGACTTGTTTAAAGATACGTAGGAGTCAGTGTCCATTGGATGGACACCGCCTTCTTTTTGGGTGCGGAAAGTGAAAAGAAGAGGCGTATCCTGAAGAATTTCATGAATTTTAGACAGCACATCCAGTACCCGTTCTGTATGTTCCACTTCCTCAAACCAGTCTGCCCGCCATTCCATAAGATCCATGGGCATGGACTTATACTGTCTGGTAAGGGAGAGAATCTCTTCTTCCGTTTTTCCTACATTAGGGATGCAGATGGCGGGAATCCCAGCCCCAAGTTCCAGATTTCTGATTTTTACTGTATGCATCATTTTACCTCCCTGAACATCAGTCTTCATAGACATAGGAAATGCCAAGTTTTTCTTTCATGTATTCACTGTCCACGCGCTGTCCCAGCATCAGCTCAATAGCGGCAATTGCCTGAAAGAGCATCATACCCTGGCCGTTCATGGTCTTACATCCCGCTTTTCTTGCCATTTTCAGCATGGCAGTCTCATGGGGGGAGTAAATGACGTCTGTCACGATCAGCTCCTTCGGGAAAAAGGAAGCGTCGGGAATGTAGGTCTGTCCCTCAAGCGGTTTCATACCGACTCCGGTGGCGTTGGTGAACAGATAGCTGGAAGCCATCTCTTTTTTCAGGCAGTCCAGGTCTTCCAGAGGATAAAATGTGGCTTTACAGTTTGTGTTTTTGTTGATTTTATCCACTGTTTCCAGTGCATTATCCCGGAAACTGTCATCTCTTGCAAAAATAGACATTTCCCTGACTCCGTCCAAAGCAGACTGAATCTGTACGGCAGTTGCCGCGCCGCCGGACCCGACAATGGTTACTTTCTTTCCGGCAGGATCAATGCTGTTGTCTTTCAGAGACTGGACATATCCGATCCCGTCTGTATTGTGACCGATGAGGTATCCGTCTCTATTTACGATAGTGTTGACGGCGCCACAGAGCATGGCAGCCGGAGAAACCTCGTCCAGATACTTGTGTACGATGGTTTTGTTTGGCATGGAGATGTTGGAACCTCTCATCTTCAGAGCACGAAGCCCTTTGATGGCGTCTTCCAGATCATCGGCATTTACTTCAAATGCCAGATTTACAATATCTACGCCTAATTTTTCATAGGCAGCGTTATGAGTGGCCGGAGACTGGGAATGTCGGATGGGGTATGCCATAAGACCGATCAACTCAGTATGCCCGGTAATCTGATGTCTTTCCATGATTATTCGCTCCTCTTTCTTTGTATTTATCTGTTTACATTTTAACAAAACAGGCATTTGCAATCCAATACAAAATAAACACAGAAACAATAGATACAGGCTATTAAAAGATGAAAAACCAGAGAAAGCAGCTTCTAAACAGGGAAAGGAGTGCATATATTCTAACAGCATATGTGGAAGGGGCCAGAGAACATGGACAATTATCAGTTATACAAGGATATACAGGTAAGGACAAACGGAGAAATATACATAGGAGTAGTAGGACCGGTGAGGACTGGAAAATCAACATTTATTAAAAGATTCATGGATGTTCTTGTTCTGCCTCATATGACGGAGGAACATGCAAAGGCAAGAACAAGGGATGAATTGCCGCAGTCAGCCTCAGGAAGGACCATTATGACTACAGAACCCAAGTTTGTACCAAAAGAGGCAGCCCAGATCAGCCTGACAGAAGATGTGTCAGTGAAAATACGGCTGATCGACTGTGTGGGATATATGACGGAAGGGGCAGTGGGGCATGAGGAAGGAAAGGAAGAGAGAAAAGTAAAAACCCCCTGGTTTGATTATGAAATTCCTTTTACAAAGGCTGCAGGCATCGGGACTCAGAAAGTGATCCATGATCACTCTACTATAGGGATCGTAGTAACAACAGACGGAAGTATCGGAGAGATTGAAAGAAAGAACTATCTGGAGCCGGAAGAGCGCACGATCCGGGAACTGCAGAGTATTGGAAAGCCTTTCGTTGTGCTGGTGAACAGCAAAAGACCGATGAGCGAAGAAGCGAAAGAAACGGCAGAATATATCAGGCAGCAGTACAAAGTGCAGGCGATTCCGGTGAATTGTGAACAGCTGAAAGAAGAAGATATCCATAAGATCATGAAGGCAGTGCTCTTTGAGTTTCCCATTGCCGAAGTTCAGTTTTTTATTCCCAAATGGGTGGAGATGCTTCCAAGAGAACATGATATCAAACAGGAGCTTCTTGTACATATACGGGAAGTAATGGAACAGCTGGGCGAGATCCGCGATGCGGCGGCAGGGATAGAAAAGCCGGACAGTCCATACATAGAAGAGATGAGAGTAGATAAAATCGAGATGGATACCGGATGCGTAAAAATACAGATCAAAGTAGGAGAGGAATATTATTATCAGGTTTTAAGCGATCTGACCGGAGCACAGATCAAAGGGGAATATGAGCTGATATCGGAACTCCATCGTCTGTCAGAGATGAAGAAAGAATACGAAGGAGTACAGGGGGCATTTGCCAGTGTGCGGATGAAAGGATACGGAGTTGTAAAACCGGTAAGGGAGGAAATTACTCTTGACGAGCCGGTAGTAATACGTCAGGGGAATAAGTATGGCGTGAAGATCCATTCCCACGCTCCGTCTATTCATCTGATCAGAGCAAATATTGAGACGGAGATTGCCCCGATCGTGGGAAGTGAACAACAGGCAGAGGATTTGATCCGCTATATAAAGAACGCTAAGGATTCTGACGGAGGAATCTGGGGGACTAACATTTTTGGAAAATCTATTGAAGAACTGGTGATGGATGGCATGCAGAGCAAGATTTCCATGATCAATGATGAAAGCCAGGCAAAACTGCAGGATACCATGCAAAAAATTGTCAATGACAGCAACGGAGGAATGGTCTGCATTATTATATAGGCTGTTACTATTCGCAGTTCTGTTTCAGACTTGGCAGCAAGTGCTTTTGTGCAAGTACAACGCGCATGCTGCCAAGTCTGAAACGGCTGTGAATAGTAATCAAAGTACAAAAGAAAAGACTTGACACAGAAAAGGCATATGAATATAATTGTATTAAAATAATAATACAATAAAAACACAGACAGATGAAGGAGAAGACGATGTTAGAGGTGTGGGAATTAACAAAATATTATGGGAAAAACCTGGCGGTAGATCGGGTAAGCTTTCAGGTGCCGGATGGACAGATCGGCATTTTGCTGGGACCAAACGGCGCCGGAAAGTCAACGATCATCAAAAGTATAGCAGGCCTTTTAAGATACACAGGACAGATCAGGATCAATGGCATTTTGTCCAAAGAACTTGAAGCAAAAAGAATTTTTGGATATGTTCCGGAAATTCCGGCTATGTTTGATGCATTGACGGTAAGAGAACATATTGAGTATATGAAAATGGCTTATTCTTCTGATATTACAGAAGAGGAGGTCAATGCACTGCTCGAAAGATTTGAACTTCAGGACAAGCAGGATAAGATGGGAAGTGAACTGTCCAAGGGGATGATGCAGAAAGTAAGCATCTGCTGCGCCCTGGCGGTTAAACCGAGGGTTATTCTTTTTGATGAACCCATGGTGGGGCTGGATCCCCAGGCGATCAAAGAACTCAAGGAAGTAATTCTGGAGTTGAAAAGGCAGCAGGTGACTGTGCTGATCAGTACTCATATGCTGGAGATGGTAGAGGAACTCTGGGATATTATGTACGTAATGAAAAAAGGAAAGATCATCGGTTCTTACCGCAAGGAAGAAGTGGGCAATAAAGATCTGGACGATCTGTTCTTTGAGATGACAGGTGGTGAATAGGATGAAGGCGTTGTGGTATCTGACAAAGAGAAGTTTTATTAACCGTATGAAACGGGCGCTGAAAAAGCCGGTATCCTATCTGTACTTTGTATTGATCATTGCGTATGCGATCCTTATTATTTTCAGTTTCGGGAGTCTGGCCGAAACCGGAGGCATCAAAGACAAAAGAGGAATTGTCTATCTGATGACCGTGTGGATCTATTTTATTTTTTGCTCTAACTTTCTTTCCTACGCTAAAATGAAAGGAATTATTTTCAGGCCAAGCCATGCGCATTTGGTATTTACAGCACCTATCAGTTCAAAAATCGTCCTGCTGCATGGCGCTATACTGAATTATACGGTAACATTTGTGGCAGATTTGCTGTTTTCAGTGGCAGCTTTCTGGGTATTTGATGTACCTCTGACCAATGCGGTCCTTCTGTTTTTCTTTACCTTTATTACAGAGACTGCATTTGAAGCAGGGCTGATCGTCTTTCTTTATTCCGGTGAAGAGAGATTTCAGAGACTGATTTTTGCAGTCCGTATTGGTATCTTTCTGATATTAGGGACAGTGGCTGCAACTGCAGGCTGGTATCTGATAAAGGAAGGATTCAGTTTTGCCAGCGCGCTTCATTTTCTGGAGTCTCCCATACTGCAGATGATTCCTGTGGCCGGCTGGAATACGGCTGCTGTACGCTTCATTGTATTAGGAGGAAATATGTGGACTATAGCAGGAACGATCCTTTATATTCTGCTGTGCGCCGTTATGATTGTGGCGGCATACCGGATCAAATGCAGTGGAGAATACTATGAAGACGCGGCGAAATTCGCTGATGATTACAAGAAACTGAAAGAGAAAAGCAAAAAGGGAGAAAGTTCATTTTCTTTAGGGAAGAAGAAATACCGGGCAGCCAGAGCAACATACAGAGGGACAGGCGCAAAAGCAATTTTTTATCGGCAGCTGTCTGAGTACAAAAAGGAAAGATTCTTCATATTCGGTGGTTTTACACTGACTGCAGTGATCGGAGCGATAGTCTGCATTGTATTTATAGATCCTGCAGCAGAATTTCCGCCTCAGCTTCCCCCGGGAACTGTTTTGATGGGAGTGATCGCTTATATGACATTTGTCAGTACAGGATTTCTCGGAAAATGGGGAAAGGAACTGGAACTTCCGTATATTTATTTAATCCCGGCTCCGGCAGTCAAAAAACTCTGGTATGCTACGCTGATGGATCATATCAGATCACTGATCGATGTGACGATTTTTGTTGTTCCGGTAGGGATCGCCTGGAAGATTCCTGTCTATCAGATGGCGATGATCATTGCAACTTATGTGGTTTTGCAGGCAAATCGCCTGTATATCAAAGTTCTGGGAGAGAGTATCTTCGGAAATACGCTGGGGGAAACGGCAAAGCAGTTTTTCCGCATGGGTGTCCAGGGAGGTATTATCGGAATCGGAGTTGTTCTTGCTGTAGTGGCAGGAATTTTAAATTTCAATTTGCTCTTCCTAATTGTTCCGGTTTATAGTATGATAATAACAGTTCTGATCGCTGCTTTAAGTCTTCCCAGATTTGAGTCTATGGAACAGTGGGAGTAAGAAGCGGCATAGAAAAAAATCAGCTAAGAAGGTGAAAAAATGTTGTCAGAAGATTATGTTACACTGGAAATTGAAAAGGCAAAGCATATTGCCCTTGTCGCCCATGACGGCAAAAAGCAGGAGCTGGTAGAATGGTGCGACAGGAACAAGGATATTTTGAAGAGTCATTTTCTGTGCGGGACAGGTACAACAGCCCGTCTGATCGCAGAGCGCACCGGGCTTCCTGTGAAAGGATACTGCAGCGGTCCTCTGGGAGGAGATCAGCAGATTGGTGCCAAGATCGTGGAAGGACAGATTGATTTTATGATCTTTTTGTGGGATCCGCTGGAAGCACAGCCTCATGATCCGGATGTAAAAGCATTGCTGCGGATTGCAGTTGTCTATGATATTCCGATTGCAAATAACCTTGCCACTGCAGATTTTATGCTTCATTCTAAATATATGAATGAACCATACAGCAGAAAGATCGAGAATTTCAACAAGACGATCCAGGATCGGGTAGAGAAAATGAAATAGAAAGGCTGCGCGGATACATAATATAGAATGAGACAAGGAGCTGAAACAGAGGATCGGTAGATTTTCTGTTTTGGTTCCTTTTTTGGTTTAATAGGAAAATTCTTCTTGACACAGTATGATAAAGTATGTTATTTTTTTAATAAATAATTTAACACGTTAAAGCGTTACGGTTTAAAGCTAAAAAGAAAGAAGAGGGAAAAGAAATGGCAGTAAAATTAATTATTTTGATCCTGTTTTTTGCGGTTATGATAGCAGTTGGGATTTATGCAAGAAGACATACCAGCAGTGTAGACGGCTTTGTACTAGGCGGCCGCTCTGTAGGCCCGTGGCTCACCGCTTTTGCCTATGGGACCTCTTATTTCTCTGCTGTGGTATTTGTAGGATATGCCGGGCAGTTTGGCTGGAAGTACGGTCTGGCTTCAACATGGATCGGTATTGGGAATGCAGTGATCGGCAGCCTTTTAGCCTGGGTGATCCTGGGCAGGAGGACGCGGGTTATGAGCCAACATCTGAAATCAAGGACCATGCCGGACTTCTTCGGAAGCAGATACGAGAGCAGGTCTTTGAAAATTACTGCTTCAGCGATTGTATTTATTTTTCTTGTGCCGTATACAGCGTCTATTTATAATGGGCTGTCCAGGCTTTTTGAGATGGCGTTCCATATTCCTTATGCATGGTGCGTTGTGATCATGGCAGTTATCACGGCTGTGTATGTGATACTGGGTGGATATATGGCTACAGCGATCAATGATTTTATTCAGGGGATCATTATGCTGATCGGTATTGTTGCCGTAATAGGAGCTGTACTGAGCGGGCAGGGCGGATTTATGGAAGCGGTCGGCAAGATGGCTGAAATTCCAAGCGACGTTCCTGTCACTATGGGGCAGCCGGGAGCGTTTACCTCATTTTTTGGTCCGGATCCTCTGAATCTTCTCGGGGTGGTGATCCTTACTTCCCTGGGGACCTGGGGACTCCCACAGATGATCCATAAATTTTATGCCATCCGGGATGAAAAATCTATCCATACCGGAACAGTGATCTCTACTTTATTTGCAGTTGTGATTTCAGGGGGATGTTACTTCCTTGGAGGATTTGGAAGATTGTTTGATTCGGCAGAGATTTATGACGGAAGCGGAGCGGTGGTTTATGACAGCATTATTCCTTTTATGCTATCCAGGCTTCCGGATATATTGGTGGGAATCGTAGTAATACTGGTGCTTTCAGCGTCCATGTCCACGCTTTCCTCACTGGTCCTGACTTCAAGCTCTACCCTGACGCTGGATTTTCTGAAAGACACTGTGTTTAAAAAGATGAGTGAAAAAAAGCAGGTTGCGGTGATGCAGGTGCTGATCGTGTTCTTCATCGTACTGTCCGTTGTCATCGCTCTGGATCCGCCTGCCTTTATTGCACAGCTTATGGGAATTTCATGGGGAGCTCTGGCAGGTGCGTTTCTGGCGCCGTTCATGTACGGTCTGTACTGGAAGGGCGTGACAAGAGCGGCTGTATGGGCAAGCTTTATAGCAGGAGTGGGAATTACAGTGTCCAATATGTTTCTTCATTACATTGAGTCTTCTATCAATGCGGGGGCTATTGCCATGCTTGCCGGAATGATCATCGTTCCAGTGGTGAGTCTGGCAACGCCTAAACTGTCAAAGGATCACCTGGATGGAATTTTTGCCTGCTATGAGGAGAGAGTTACCGTCAAAAAGAAGCATTCCCTGAAGGAGGATTAAGGCAAGAGACTTTGTATATAGGTTGACATATTCAAAAATGCTGTGTTATAATTATGTCTGCGCAAAAGGTTTTAATAAAAGTGTATTGACATTTGAAAGCAACTATAATAGTATATAAAACAGTAAGAGCGAACATTCGTTCGTGTCAGCAAGGAGAGTATGTTATGGCTAATGAAGAGAAGATAAAAGCGCTGGATGCAGCGATTGCAAAATTAGAGAAGGACTTCGGAAAAGGTACGGTGATGAAACTGGGCGATCCCAAGGCGCAGGTGGCTGTAGAAACGATCCCCACCGGATCTTTGAGCCTTGATCTGGCATTGGGAGTGGGAGGCGTTCCGAGGGGACGTGTCGTTGAAATTTACGGACCGGAATCAAGCGGAAAGACAACAGTTGCCCTTCACATGATCGCAGAAGTGCAGAAAAGAGGAGGAATTGCCGGATTTATTGATGCGGAACATGCGCTGGATCCGGTTTATGCTAAAAATATAGGCGTAGATATTGACGAGCTGTATATCTCACAGCCGGACAGTGGAGATCAGGCGCTGGAGATTTCGGAGACAATGGTGCGTTCCGGGGCCATGGATATTATTGTAATTGACTCTGTTGCGGCTCTGGTGCCAAAACAGGAGATAGAAGGCGATATGGGAGACAGCCATGTCGGTCTTCAGGCAAGGCTGATGTCCCAGGCGCTTAGAAAGCTGACCCCGGTTATCAGCAAATCCAACTGCGTGGTGATCTTTATTAATCAGCTCAGGGAAAAAGTGGGAGTAATGTTCGGAAATCCGGAAACGACCACAGGCGGACGTGCTTTGAAATTTTATGCTTCTGTGAGAATGGATATTCGGAGAACGGAGACATTGAAGCAGGGCGGCGAGATGGTAGGAAATCATGTACGTGTCAAGATCGTGAAGAACAAGATCGCGCCTCCGTTTAAAGAGGCAGAGTTTGACATCATGTTTGGAAAAGGAATCTCAAAAGAAGGAGATATTCTGGATCTTGCAACCAACATTAACCTTGTAAATAAGAGCGGAGCCTGGTATGCATACAATGGAAATAAGATCGGCCAGGGAAGAGAGAATGCCAAGAACTATCTGACAGAGCATCCTGATGTTATGGAGGAGCTGGAAGCAAAGGTAAGAGCCCATTATCACATTGACGGCAGCGCGGCAGAGGATGACGAGGCAGAGAAGAAAGAGGAAGAATAATGACAGTGACACAGATTGAAGCTGTGGCAGGAGGAAAAACAAAATACAGAGTATTTTTAGACGGACAGCCCGCCTTTGTCTTGTACAAAGGCGAGCTGTCCCGTTATCATATCCGGGAGGGAGCTGTTCTGGAAGAGACTGTGCTGGCTCAGATTGAGGAAGTAATAAGAAAGCGGGCAAGGCTTCGCGCCATGCACCTTCTGAATGCCATGGAAAGGACAGAAAGCCAGCTTCGGTCCAAGCTGGAAGAGGGGGGCTATCCAAAGGAGGCGGTCCAGGACGCACTGCACTATGTGAAGTCGTTTGGGTATGTGAATGACGAAGATTATGCAAGACGTTTCGCCGAGAACCGTAAGAAAAGCAAAAGCAGGCGGGAAATCCAGAGTCTTCTTCTACAAAAAGGACTTTCAAGGGAAGAGGTGGAAAGTGCGCTGGAGGAAGTGTACGGGCAGGAAGATGCACTGGATGCTATCCGCCGTCTTGCCAAGAAAAGGCATTATGATCCGGCGACGGCAACTTTTAAAGAAAAACAGAAATTGTGCGCATATCTGACAAGGAAAGGCTTTCGATATGAGGATATCCGTCAAGTGATACAAGTTCCCGATTGGAATGCTTGACATCTTTGTGAAAACAGTATAAAATTTAACTGTTGTATTTGTACAATGAAAATTAAATAAGGAGGTGCTCCTGTGCCGTATGGAATATTTATTGCTGTAGCTGCAGTGCTCGTTATAGCAGCAGCAGTCATCAGTCATTTCGTCACGGTTTCCAATCTGAAGAAGAATGCAGATTCTAAAATCGGAAGTGCGGAAAGCAAGGCCCGTGAGATCATTGATGACGCAGTGAAGACGGCAGAGGCCAAGAAAAAGGAATCCCTCTTAGAGATTAAAGAAGAATCTATCAGAACGAAGAATGAGCTCGAGAAAGAGACAAAGGAACGTCGGGCGGAATTACAGCGTTATGAGAAGAGAGTCTTATCCAAAGAGGAATCTCTGGACAAAAAGGCCGAAGCGATCGAGAAGCGCGAAGCAGGATTTACAGCAAAAGAAGAGCAGCTTAAAGCCAGAGAAGCAAAGGTGGAAGAGCTGAGCAAGCAAAGAGTACAGGAACTAGAAAGAATCTCAGGACTTACCTCCGAACAGGCAAAAGAGTATTTGTTAAAAACTGTTGAAGACGATGTGAAACATGATACTGCAAAAATGATAAAGGAAATGGAAGCGCAGGCGAAGGAAGAAGCAGAGAAAAAGGCAAAGGATTATGTCGTGACTGCTATCCAGAGATGTGCTGCAGATCATGTGGCTGAGACAACAATTTCTGTTGTACAGCTCCCAAGCGATGAAATGAAAGGAAGAATCATCGGACGTGAAGGAAGAAATATCCGGACGCTGGAAACCCTGACAGGTGTAGAACTTATTATTGATGATACACCGGAAGCGGTTGTATTGTCTGGATTTGATCCGATCCGAAGAGAGGTTGCAAGAATTGCCCTTGAAAAGCTGATCGTTGACGGACGTATTCATCCCGCAAGGATTGAGGAGATGGTGGAGAAAGCACAGAAAGAAGTGGAAGCTGTTATCCGGGAAGAAGGAGAGGCGGCTGCTCTTGAAGTAGGTGTTCACGGAATCCATCCGGAGCTTATCAGACTCCTTGGAAGAATGAAATTCCGTACCAGCTATGGTCAGAATGCGCTGAAACATTCTATTGAAGTTGCGCAGCTGGCAGGTCTTCTTGCAGGCGAGATTGGATTGGATGTGCGTCTTGCAAAGAGAGCTGGACTTTTACATGATATCGGTAAATCCATCGATCATGATGTAGAAGGATCCCATATCCAGATTGGTGTAGAACTTTGCAGAAAGTACAAAGAATCAGCAACTGTGATCAATGCGGTAGAAGCTCATCATGGCGATGTGGAGCCAGAATCCCTGATTGCGTGCGTGGTTCAGGCGGCAGACACTATTTCAGCTGCAAGACCTGGCGCAAGAAGAGAAACCATCGAAACATATACAAACAGATTAAAACAATTAGAAGATATCAGCAACCAGTTTAAGGGCGTTGAGAAATCTTTTGCTATTCAGGCCGGTAGAGAGATTCGTATTATGGTAGTTCCAGAACAAGTATCTGATGCAGATATGGTATTACTGGCAAGAGATATTTCCAAGCAGATTGAGTATGAATTGGAGTATCCAGGACAGATAAAGGTAAATGTAATCCGGGAATCAAGGGTTACAGATTATGCCAAATAGATGATAAGTCTGAAATAAAAAAGAGTTCCGTGAGCGGAACTCTTTTTTAGTAGGGGAATCCACTTTATTTTATATGGACAGGAGAGAATAAAAATTATGAGTGAAGAGATCAAAAGAATAAAAAGAGAATTGGTGCATAAAGGCGCAGTGATTGATATATACGAAGATACTATGGAATTTCCGGACGGACATACGGCCAAATGGGATTATATCCATCATGACGGAGCAGCCGCTGTTATTCCGGTGCTGCCGGACGGAAGGATCCTGATGGTGAGACAATACCGCAATGCCCTGGAGAGGGAAACGATAGAAATACCGGCCGGAAAGCTGGATGATCCGAAAGAACCAGGCATTGAATGCGCATCCAGGGAATTGGAAGAAGAGACGGGATACCGGTGCGAACATCTGGAACCGCTTTTGACACTGCACACAACAGTAGCGTTCTGTAACGAGAGGATTGAGGTGTTTGCGGCCCGTAATCTGATCCCTTCCAGACAGCATCTTGATGAGGATGAATTTATTGATGTGGAAGCGTATACAATGGAAGAGCTGAAGGAGAAGATTTTTTCCGGTGAGCTTCAGGACTCCAAAACAGTAGCGGCAATTCTGGCTTATGAAGTAAAATACTGTCAGGACCGGATGGAGAAGAGGAAGACAGGAAAATAAAAGAATACAGGAAAGGCATATCCTTGAATAACCGGCATATAATGAAATATCTTGTGACATGAGAGTCAGGCATGGAGGTATGCGGGTGAAAACAAGGGATTATGGCAGAATTTTTTTCATTTTCTGTATGGCGGGGTTCCTTTTGGGAATTTTGTATACGAATATTATGTCTGGGCAATATCTTTCTTCGGGCGGAATGTTCAGTGAATATTATATGAGCCAGTATCTTCATACGGAAATTCAGGCAGAAGAGTATTTCTGGTATATCCTGCCGATAAGGATTCTGCCGCTTGTGCTTCTTACTTTGGCCGGGAAAATAAAATTTCGGCGGTGGGCAGCGACAGGAGTACTGGCCTGGACAGGCTTCCTGCTGGGTATTCTGTTTACGGCAGCTATCATGCAGCTTGGAATAAAGGGAATTCTTGTATGTCTGGCGGCGCTTTTTCCGCAGGGAATCTTTTATGCAGCGGGATATGGGCTTGTGCTGTGGCATCTGTATCTTTATCCGCAGATACGCTGGAATTTGACAAAAACGATAGCAGTAGCGGCAGTGATTTTAGTCGGAATTATATTGGAGTGTTACACAAATCCGATTTTTATGAAAATTGTGCTAAAAACAATTTGATTTTTTTGAATTTTCTTCGTATAATCTAAGTTATACGATGGGAGATAAAAGAATATGGAGAAAATAGTTTTAGAGTATGTTGAGTATTTAAAAGCGACAAAGGGAATATCTGTCAATACGGAGATGGCGTATCGCCGCGATTTGATGAAACTTGTGCGCTATTTGGCAGGACAGGATATCTATAAAGCGGATGAAGTTACTTCCACAAATTTGACTTCATATATGCTTTTTATGGAAAAACAGCAGCTGACGAATACAACGATATCAAGAAATGTCGCTTCAATAAAGGGATTCTTTCATTATCTGCTGAAAAAGAAATATATTACGGAAGATGTATCAGATTGTCTGACAAGTCCGAAGGTAGAAAGAAGGGAACCAAAGAGTGCAACAAAGGAAGATGTGGAGAAGGTTCTTTCCGTACCTTCCGGCAAGACTCCGAAGCTTCTTCGAGACAAGGCAATGATAGAACTTTTGTATTCTACCGGAATTATGGTGGAAGAACTTGTAGCTCTGAGGGTTCAGGATATCAACATGGAAATGGGATATCTGCAGTGCAGCCTTAGCGGAAATGAAAATGCATATCCGATTGATAAACAGGCATTGAAAGCTTTGCGTACTTATTTAAAAAATGGAAGAGAGCCACTTTTGAAAGGCCGTGATTCCGACGTCCTCTTTCCAAATATCAGCGGAAAGAAAATGAGCCGGCAGGGCTTTTGGAAGATACTGAAAGGGTATGCGGCAAAAGCCGGAATCAAAGGGACTATCACTCCAAGTATGCTTCGGCATTCCTAAGACGGCAGTTTCATAACGGGAATTTTGCAAATATTTGGCGCATTATGGGAAAACGAAAGGACATTCCGGACGGATGTCCTTTTTTGTTGTATGACGGGAAAATTGGCTCTATCCCTCTTGCATTCGAAATCGAGGTTCGGTATAATGATTAACGTTTGCGTAAAAAATGCAGGAGGAAACAAAAATGGAAAAAGACATGACAGTAGGAAGCCCGGGAAGGGCCATTTTGAACTTTACGATACCCATTTTTATCGGAAATATATTTCAGCAGCTGTATAATATGGCGGACGCAGTGATCGTAGGGAAGTTTGTAGGGCCGCAGGCACTGGCGGCGGTGGGATCCTGCGGAACAATTATGTTTTTGATCCTGGGATTCTTACTTGGACTTACGGCAGGATTTACCGTGATCACTTCACAGTATTTCGGGGCCGGAAACAAAAAGGCTGTGCGGCAGTCTGTCGCATCAGCGGCAATTTTGTCTGCAGCCATATCCGTCATTATGACAGTGGGCAGTATGCTTGCAATGAAACAGATTCTGGCGTGGATGAATACGCCTTCAGACATTTATGGGGAAGCTTACGGATATATTATGGTAATCTGCGGGGGAATTGCGGCGCAGGTGCTCTATAACCTTTTGGCCAGCATTCTGCGTGCTCTCGGCAACAGTAAAGTGCCATTATATTTCCTTGTACTGGCGGCATTTTTGAATGTGGTACTGGATCTTGTGTTTATTATTGTGTTCCACATGGGAGCGGCGGGAGCGGCTTTCGCGACGGTGATCTCACAGGGTGTATCGGGACTACTGTGTCTTGTATACATCGGAAAAAAGGTTCCGGAACTCCATCTGAAAAAGGAGGATTGGAAGATAAACTGGAGTATGGCCGGATGGCAGATGAAGATCGGTCTTCCTATGGCACTGCAGTATTCCATTACTGCAGTGGGAACTATCATGGTCCAGGCTGCCCTGAATACGCTGGGATCACTGGCAGTTGCAGGGTTTGCGGCAGCCAGCAAGATCGAGCAGGTAGTGACACAGGCATATGTCGCCCTGGGGACAGCGATGGCAACTTACTGCGCACAGAATACAGGGGCGGGAAGATTTGACCGGATCAGGCAAGGATTTGGAGCGTCTACTCTGATCAGATGTATCTATGCGGTCCTGACAGGAGCTGCTGTCATTTTGGGAGGGAAATATCTCACCATTCTTTTTGTATCAGAACAGGTGAATGAGATTATGCATCTTGCAGATATCTATCTGAAATGTGTGGCTGTTACTTTTATTCCTTTGGCTGTTGTCAACATTTACAGGAATGGGATACAGGGAATGGGATACGGACTGCTCCCAATGCTGGCAGGTGTGGCAGAGCTGATCGGAAGAGGAAGTGTTGCTCTTATTTCCGCTTCCCGCGGAAGCTATATAGGAACATGCATGGCCAGCCCCGCTGCCTGGATTTTGGCAGGCGGCCTTCTTCTGATTATGTATTTTGGTATTGTTTATGCTAAAAACAGAGAGGAAAAGAGAAAAAAAGCTGTCAGAAAAGGGTGATCATTTATTCCATTTTCAGAGAACCTATGCTATACTTTACCTTAGGTATGCACAAATGAAGAATACCAGGTGTGCATCTCATTATGTTGGAAAATAAGGAGCATGACTTTATGAAAAGAGTATTGTTAAAGTTAAGCGGAGAAGCGCTTGCAGGAGATAAAAAGACCGGATTTGATGAGGCGACTTGCATTGGAGTTGCCCGTCAGGTGAAAACACTTGCAGATGACGGATATCAGATCGCTATTGTGACAGGAGGGGGAAATTTCTGGAGAGGAAGAACCAGTGAAACGATCGACCGTACAAAAGCAGATCAGATCGGGATGCTGGCAACAGTGATGAACTGTATTTATGTATCAGATATTTTCCGCCATGTAGGTATGAAAACGGAAGTGTTCACTCCTTTTGTGTGCGGAGCATTTACAACACTGTTTTCCAAAGACAGGGCAGTGGAAGCGCTGGAAGATGGAAAGGTGATCTTTTTTGCAGGAGGAACCGGACACCCGTACTTTTCTACAGATACGGGAGCTGTTCTTCGGGCAATCGAGATTGAGGCGGATGCCATGCTTCTTGCAAAGGCAATCGACGGTATCTATGACAGCGATCCCAAGGTAAATCCAAATGCGGTGAAGTATGATGAGATTTCCATTCAGGAAATTATCGATAAAAAGTTGATGGCCGTGGATCTGACAGCGTCCATTATGTGTCTGGAAAATAAAATGCCCATGCTGGTGTTCGGACTGGGCGAAGAAAACAGTATTGTGAACACTATGTCAGGAACCTTTACCGGTACAAAAGTGACCGTGTAGTATAAAGAAAGATAAGGGAGGAAATTACTATGAACGAAAAACTGCAGGTATATGAAGAAAAAATGAAAAAGACACTGGCAAACCTGGACGGAGAGCTGGCCACAATACGTGCCGGCCGTGCCAACCCGAATGTGCTCAATAAGATTACGGTAGATTACTATGGAACACCGACGCCGATTCAGCAGGTTGCAAACATTTCTGTACCGGAAGCCCGTATGATACAGATCCAGCCATGGGAAAAGAGTATGCTCAAGGTGATTGAAAAAGCTATCAATATGTCAGATCTGGGCATCAATCCTACAAACGACGGAACTACAGTACGCCTGGTATTTCCGGAACTTACAGAAGAGCGCAGGAAAGAGCTGGTAAAAGATGTAAAGAAAAAGGGAGAACAGGCAAAGGTAGCGATCCGAAATATCAGAAGAGATGGAAATGATGCCTTCAAAAAACTGAAAGGAAGCGACGTCTCAGAGGATGAGATCAAAGATCTGGAAGACCAGCTGCAGAAACTAACTGATAAATATGTGGCAGAAGCAGAAAAATCAGTAGAGCATAAGTCAAAAGAAGTCATGACAGTTTAAACCAAAGGACAAAACGGGGACGGGGACATGAAAATAGTGTCCCCGTTTAAAGCGTCAGGCGTAATGCCTTTTCCCGATAAAAGAACATAGCAGGAGGAATTTGGTGATGAATATACCAAGACATGTGGCGATCATCCTGGACGGAAACGGACGATGGGCAAAATCTAAAGGAATGCCCAGAAATTACGGCCACGCACAGGGGAGCAAAACAGTAGAAAAAATCTGCGAAGAGGCCTGGAGGATGGGAATAAAGTATCTTACCGTTTATGCTTTTTCCACGGAGAACTGGAACCGCCCCAAAGATGAGGTGGATGCGCTGATGAAGCTGCTCCGTAATTATATGAAAACTTGTCTGAAAACAGCAGAAAAAAATGATATGAAGATACGTGTCATTGGAGACAAAACCAGGCTGGCACAGGACATTCAGGATCGGATCAATGAGCTGGAAGCAGCTACCGTCAATAATGGAGGGCTGAATTTTCAGATTGCTATTAATTACGGAAGCAGGGATGAAATTCTACGTGCTGTCAGAAGAATTGCTCAGGATGCGGCTTCCGGGATTCTGGATCCGAAGTCTGTTGATGAGTCCTGTTTTGAGTCCTATCTGGATACACATGATATTCCCGATCCGGATCTTTTGATCCGCACAAGCGGTGAGGAACGTCTTTCCAACTATCTGCTGTGGCAGCTGGCATATTCCGAGTTCTACTTCACAGACGTACTCTGGCCTGATTTTTCAAAGGAGGAACTTTGGAAAGCAATCGAACAGTATAATGCCAGAGACCGCCGATATGGGAAGGTGTAGGAGAGGGAGGAATAACAGATGTTTAAAACGAGACTTTTAAGTGGGATCATACTGGTGATCGTGCTGATCATTACTGTGGGATATGGAGGCAATCTGCTGTTCGGAGTCCTGGCGGTGATCAGTTTGATCGGCATGAGTGAACTTTATAAAGTAGTAAAAGTGGAAAGAGTAAGCCTGGGCATTGCGGGCTATCTGGCGGCAATGGTTTACTATGGGCTGTTGTTTACAGGAAGAATGGAAATGGTGACAGCCCTTTTGGTCCTGTTCCTTGTAGTGGTGATGGCGGTCTATGTTTTCGCATTTCCAAAGTACCGTACGGAACAGGTGATGGTTACTTATTTTGGACTGTTTTACGTAGCAGTCATGCTCTCCTATGTTTATCAGACAAGAATGCTGCCGGACGGCGGAGTGGCAGTGTGGCTGATCTTCTTGAGTTCCTGGGGATGCGATACCTGTGCTTACTGTGTAGGCATGCTGATCGGAAAGCATAAAATGGCGCCTAAGTTAAGCCCGAAAAAATCTATAGAAGGAGGAGTGGGCGGTGTACTTGGAGCGGCTCTTCTTGGAGCATTATTCTCACTGGCCATGAATCACTGGGGGCAGGCGGATGTTTCGCCGGCATTCTATGCACTGATATGCGGAATCGGAGGCATTATTTCCCAGATCGGGGATCTTGCCGCTTCAGCTATTAAAAGAAACCATGAGATCAAGGATTATGGAAAGCTGATCCCGGGCCACGGAGGGATCCTGGATCGGTTTGACAGCGTGATCTTTACAGCTCCGGTCATCTATTATCTGACAGTGCTGCTTGGATAGGAGGCGGAAAGAAAATGAAGAAAATAGGCATTCTTGGCTCTACTGGTTCCATTGGAACTCAGACCCTGGAAGTGGTAAGGGAAAATAAGGATATTGAAGTGACTGCTCTGGCAGCCGGAAGCAATATCCGGCTTCTGGAAGAACAGATCCGTGAGTTTGCACCCCGTATTGCCGCTGTATGGGATGAAAAGAAGGCGAAAGAGCTGAAAGAGAGAGTAAAAGACCTGCCGGTTAAGATTGTTTCCGGTATGGATGGGCTGATCCAGGTATCAGCATTTGAGGAAATGGAGATACTGGTAACAGCAATTGTCGGAATGATCGGCATACGTCCTACAATGGAAGCTATAAAGGCGGGAAAAGATATTGCTCTTGCAAATAAAGAAACTTTAGTGACAGCAGGTCATCTTATTATGCCTCTTGCAAAAGAAAACGGAGTTTCTATTCTACCGGTGGACAGTGAACACAGCGCTATTTTCCAGTCTCTTCAGGGAGGACAGCAAAAGGCTGTGAAAAAGATCCTTCTTACTGCATCAGGAGGACCTTTCAGAGGAAAGAAAAGAGAAGAACTTGCAGATATCCAGGTGGAGGATGCACTGAAACACCCAAATTGGGAGATGGGAAGGAAGATTACCATTGATTCCTCTACCATGGTAAACAAAGGCTTGGAAGTGATCGAGGCAAAGTGGCTTTTTGATGTGGATGTCAGTCAGATTCAGGTTGTGGTTCAGCCCCAGAGCGTCATTCACTCCATGGTGGAATATGAGGACGGAGCGGTGATTGCTCAGCTTGGCACTCCGGATATGAAGCTTCCTATACAGTATGCTCTTTACTATCCGGAGCGGAGGTATCTGCCGGGCGAACGGCTGGATTTCTGGAATCTGGGAAAACTGGACTTTGAAAAGCCGGATACCGATACATTTTACGGTCTTGCCCTTGCATACGAAGCAGGAAGAAGAGGCGGCAGCCTGCCTACGGTGTTTAATGCGGCAAATGAGCGGGCAGTGCAGCTTTTCCTGGAGCGGAAAATCGGTTATCTGGAAATCCCGAAGATTATAAAGGAATGTATGGAAAGACACAAAAATGTGGAACAGCCGTCTCTTGAAGAGATATTGGATACGGAAGAGGGGGTATATGAATATATCAACAGCAGGAAATAGCAGGAGGTAGAATTTGGGAATCATCATTGCAATTTTAATCTTCAGTTTTATCATATTTTTTCACGAGCTGGGACATTTTGTTCTGGCAAAGCTTAATGGCATTGAGGTACAGGAATTTGCGATCGGAATGGGGCCGGCCCTTTTTGCAAAGGAGTATCATGGAACACTCTATGCGGTCAGGATCCTTCCGATCGGAGGATACTGTGCAATGGGGGAAGATGACGAGGCAACGGATTCACCTGCCAATTTCAATAATAAATCAGTGTGGGCAAGGATTTCCGTCATTGCTGCAGGTCCTGTCTTTAACTTTATCCTGGCCTTTGTCTGTGCGATAGTGCTGATCGCTTTCGTGGGATATGACGAGCCGGTGATCGGATCTCTCGACGAAGGATATCCGGCACAAGAGGCAGGTCTGCAGCCCGGAGACCGGATAGTGGAGATCAATGGAAAGAATATCCATCTTTTCCGAGAGGTGAAGACTTACAATCAGTTCCACCAGGGGGAAGAAGTGGAGATTATCTTTGAGAGGGACGGAATAGAGAGGGGAGTGATCCTGCAGCCAAAGTATAATGAAGAGATATCCTATTATCTTCTTGGAATCAACGGAGCGGGAAATACCAGGGCAACGCCTCTTAAAACATTGCAGTACAGTGCTTACGAGGTGAAATACTGGATCGACACGACTTTGTCCAGCCTGAAAATGCTTGTTACAGGGCAGATTGGAATAGACCAGCTCTCCGGGCCGGTAGGAATTGTGGATGTGGTAGATTCCACCTATAAGGAGACAAGAGATTATGGAGCGCTGACAGTGACCGTGAACATGCTGAACATTGCGATTCTGATATCAGCCAACCTGGGGGTAATGAATCTGCTTCCTCTTCCGGCACTTGATGGAGGGCGACTCGTGTTTCTCGCCATTGAGGCTGTGCGGAGGAAGAGGATTTCGCCGGAAAAAGAGGGGTATGTACACTTTGCCGGTATTGTTGTTTTGATGGTGCTGATGGTTGTTGTCCTGTTCAATGACATTCAGAGGGTATTTTTCTAGAGAATACCCTCTTTTTTTCTGCAGGAGAAATAGATTCGGAGGAATGAGAAAATGGAAGAAAATAAAAATATTTCCGCCACAATCCGTCGTGCAGAACGATTTCAGGTTATTCTGATCGGCGAGGGGATAATCGTCGGGGGGATTGGCGGACTTGTAGTGATCTTATATCGAATGATCCTTGGATGCGCCGGGGACTGGCTAAATAGGATTTTAAGCTTCATAACCGGACATCCGCTGTTGATTGCCGGCTGGTTCATGGTTTTGGTTTTAATGGCGCTGCTGACAGCAGCACTTGTCTCATATGAACCGTTGATTTCAGGAAGCGGCATCCCGCAGTTGGAAGGGGAGATTGCCGGGAAGATCGATCAGGCCTGGTGGCGGGTGCTTCCGGCAAAATTTGCAGGAGGATTTCTCTGCATTTTCGGCGGTCTGGCTCTTGGACGGGAAGGTCCATCCATTCAGCTGGGGGCCATGGCGGGAAAAGTTGTGTCACGCCTTCTTGACCGGGGAAAGACGGAGGAAAAATTTCTGCTCACCTGCGGCGCCAGTGCAGGTTTGGCCGCTGCCTTTCATGCGCCTCTTGCCGGAGTTATGTTCTCTTTGGAGGAAGTTCATAAGAATTTCTCTGTGTCTGTGCTGATTTCTGTCATGTCGGCTTCTCTTACAGCAGATTTTCTTGCCACAACAATTCTGGGGAGAGAATCTGTATTTTCTTTTGAACTTCTGAAAGTTCTGCCTACAGAGTATTATGGAATGATCCTTGCCCTTGGCGTCCTGCTTGGCGTTCTTGGTGCGTTTTATAACTGGTTTACCCTGAAGATCCAGGCATTGTACAGCTGCATGACAAGGATGGGAAACACAGGAAAAATCCTGATCCCCTTTTTGTGTGCGGGAGTCATTGGGCTTTTTGCTCCTGAAATGCTGGGAACAGGGCATATGCTTATTGAAGAGTTGACAGCAGGAGAGATGGCCCTTGGAACCATGGTATTTTTTCTGGTGGGAAGATTTCTGTTCTCCGCCGTCAGTTTTGGCTCCGGTGCGCCGGGAGGAATCTTTTTTCCTATGCTGATCATCGGTGCGTTTATCGGAGGTATTTTTGCGGAGGCAGGTCATGTCTTTTTCGGATTGGAGGAAATTTACCTGAATAACTTCGTTCTTCTTGCCATGGCCGGCTATTTTACGGCAATTGTCCGTGCGCCTCTGACCGGTATTATACTTATTTTTGAAATGACAGGTTCTGTCAATCAGATGCTCTCCCTGGCGCTTGTGTCTATCATGGCTTATATTGTAGCGACTTTAATGCGCTCAGAGCCGATTTATGAAAGCCTTCTTAGAAATCTTCTGAAAAAGAGAGGAGAAAAAGTACTTGAGAGGAGAGGAGAAAAAGTACTGACAGAATGTACGGTTATGCTTGGCTCCTGTGCGGCAGGAAGGAGAATCCGGGAAGTGGAATGGCCGGAGCGGTGCCTGCTTGTGTCCGTGCGAAGGGGAGAAGAGGAAATTATCCCAAGGGGAAGCACAAAAATACAAACAGGGGACTGTCTTGCCTTTTTGACCGATGAAGCAGACAGTCCTGCAGTAATCGGAGAAATCCGGAAAATATGCAGTGAAAATCTGACAGATTTTCATGTGAATTAAAAAGGAGAACAGGGGAATGATTACTTTACTCCCCTGTTTTCCTTTTTGCATATTGACGCTATGTAAAGTCCGAGATACATAAGACACAACAAAAAGACAGTTCCCTGGCTGATAAGAAGTCCCCACAAGTATCCGCGGATTCCCGAAAGAGGAATCATGAAAAAGACGCTGGCAATCCTAAGAAGCAGTCCGGCTGTATTAAGCAGAAAAGAAATGTTGGCCTTTCCCAGTCCGTTGATGACGCTAAGAAGAGTGCTGTTTGTATAGAGGAAGGGACATATCCAGGCCAGAGTTATGATAAACTGTCCGGCCATTTGACTGTGAAAAAGAAGTTCGCCTGCCAGCTGTCCAAAAAGGAGAAAGGCAAAGCAACAGGCAAGCCCCAGGGCAAAACAGCAGAAGAAGACTTTCCGGATCACTTCCCGAAGCTTTTTTATGCTTCCGCCAGCCTGGATTTCAGCAACTGCGGGAAGGAGCATGGTGGAGATGGAATTGGTGATGGCTGATGGAAAGAGGATGCAGGGAAGAGCCATACCGGTCAGAACCCCATAGATACTTAAGGAGTCACTGACAGAAAATCCGAAGATCTGGAGCTTTGCAGGGATGGAAACGGCTTCTGTGCTTTGGAGGATATTTAAAAGTACACGGTTGCCGGTCAGAGGAAGAGAAGTCTGAAGGATGCCCCTCATTCCATTTCTCCAGCTGCCCGGCTTTTGAGGAAGAACTGCAGAAGCAGGAAGAAGCGTCTGCCTTTTTTCTTTACGAAAAGCGTGGAGAGAAAAAAGGGAGGAAAATATTTCCCCCATTACCAGTCCGACAGCAGCAAGAGAGATGCCGGCTGACAAAGAGCGCTCCATAAAATAACGGTAAAGAAAGAAGACAGAGCACACCCTGGCAATCTGTTCAACCAGCTGTGAAATGGCTGGTATCCTTGTCTTTTTTAATCCGATATAGTACCCGCATATGCAGCTGTGGACAGCGGCAAAGGGCATGGCGTAGGAGATGATAATAAGCAAAGGGGCACACCTCGGTTCTCCTAAAAAGAAGGAAGCGATAAAATCTGCTTCCTTTTGCATAAGAAGCATCATGATACAAGAGGGGAGGAAAGATAAAAAAAGGCCACAGTATAAAAATATAACCGCCCTTTTTTTATCTCCCAGAGAAGAACTTGCAGCCACGTTCCTTGCAACGGCAGTTTCAATACCGGCACAGCACAGGGAAAAGCAGAGCGCATAAACCGGAAAGATCAGCTGATAGAGCCCCACGCTTTCCTCTCCGAAAGACTGACTTAAAAAGATCCGGTAAAAAAAGCCGATAAACCGGGTAGCAAAACCGGTTAATGTAAGAATAAATGCGCCTTTGATAATGGCGTGTTTCTGATCCATAGAAAACTCCCAGGTAGCCTTGTTACAGCATATTCCGATTTTCTCCTTGACAGAACACCCGGCGGGTGATATTCTACTGATAGAAATTCCGAGTAAAATACTAGGGATTGGGAAGAAGGTGGAAAAATGAAGCTTTCAACAAAAGGAAGATACGGGCTTCGCGCTCTTATTGATCTGGCAAGATACAGCGAGGAAGAGCCTGTTTCCATAAGCAGTATTGCGGCGCGCCAGGATATTTCGGAAGGATATCTGGAACAGCTGATGGCGCTCATGAAAAGAGCCGGTCTTGTAAAGAGTATTCGGGGAGCGGCAGGAGGATATGTGCTGGCAAAGTCTGCGAAAGAGATTTCTGTAGGAGATGTGCTTCGTGCTCTGGAGGGAAAGCTGGAACCGGCTGAATGCGCTGCTTTCCATCCTGAAAAGGGGTGCAAGGCTTCTGCCAACTGTGTAACGAAATATGTCTGGCAAAAGATCAATGACAGTATCAATCAGACTGTAGATGAAATCCATCTGAATGAACTGGTGGAGGAGAGCAAAGTTCTTGGCGAGAATGAGGAGAATACAGAGAAAGCATGCAGCAGAAAATAGATAGAAAATGACTGCAGATAGGAGGAGAAAATGGAAAAACTGATTTATTTAGATAATGCAGCAACAACAAAAACAGCGCTGGAAGTAGTGGAGACTATGCTTCCTTATTTTACGGAGAATTATGGAAATCCGTCCAGTGTATACAGTTTTGCTTCCAAAAACAAGGATGAAGTGACAAGGCAAAGAGAGATCATCGCTGAAGCGCTGGGAGCGAAGAGCAATGAGATTTACTTTACAGCCGGTGGTTCGGAATCCGACAACTGGGCCCTGAAAGCAACGGCGGAAGCATATGGAGAAAAAGGAAAACACATTATTACTACAAAAATAGAGCATCATGCTATTCTCCATACGGCAGAGTATCTGGAAAGAAAAGGATTTGAAGTGACTTATCTGGATGTGGATGAAAATGGAACCGTGCATCCGGAAGAAGTTGAGAAGGCTATCCGCCCGGATACCATCCTTATTTCTGTTATGTTTGCAAATAATGAGATCGGAACGATTGAACCTATTAAGGAAATCGGGAAGATTGCCAGTGAACACGGCATTTTATTCCATACAGACGCTGTGCAGGCTTTCGGACAGGTTCCCATCAATGTAGATGAGTGCCACATTGATATGTTAAGTGCCAGCGGCCATAAGCTGAACGGCCCGAAAGGAATCGGTTTTCTCTATATCCGGAAGGGAGTAAAAATCCGTTCTTTCATCCACGGAGGAGGACAGGAGAGAAAACGCCGCGCCGGAACAGAAAATGTACCAGGCATCATCGGACTTGGAAAAGCAGTGGAAAGAGCAGTGAACACGATGGATGTAAGAGCGCGGAAGGAAACAGAACTTCGTGATTATCTGATCGGCCGTGTTTTGGATGAAATTCCGTATACAAAGCTGAACGGGGAGAGGACAAAGCGTCTGCCTAACAATGCCAACTTCAGCTTCCGGTTTATTGAAGGGGAATCCCTTTTGATCATGCTGGATATGAAAGGGATCTGTGCATCCAGCGGTTCTGCCTGCACATCCGGCTCACTGGATCCGTCTCATGTGCTTCTGGCGATCGGCCTGCCCCATGAGATCGCTCACGGATCACTTCGACTGACCTTAAGTGATGAAACGACAAAGGAAGATATTGACTATGTAGTAGATACTTTAAAGGAGATAGTATCTAAATTGAGAGATATGTCTCCTCTGTACGAAGATTTTGTAAAGAAAAACAAATAAGAGCAGGAGGAATGGACTATGTATACAGAAAAGGTAATGGATCATTTTCAGCATCCAAGAAATATGGGAGAAATTGAGAACGCCAGCGGCGTTGGAACAGTAGGAAACGCAAAGTGCGGAGATATCATGAGAATCTACCTGGATATTGATGAGAACCAGATC
Organism: Claveliimonas bilis; assembly: GCF_020892095.1. Classification (GTDB taxonomy): domain Bacteria; phylum Bacillota; class Clostridia; order Lachnospirales; family Lachnospiraceae; genus Claveliimonas; species Claveliimonas bilis. The sequence continues at coordinate 2,715,803 of NZ_AP024845.1, forward strand.
ATCCGGGATGTCAAATTTAAGACATTCGGCTGCGGAGCGGCAGTTGCCACAAGCAGTATGGCTACAGAGCTGGTGAAAGGAAAGAACATCCAGGAGGCCATGGAAGTAACGAATAAAGCGGTGATGGAAGCTCTGGACGGGCTTCCGCCGGTGAAGGTACACTGTTCTCTTCTGGCAGAGGAAGCCATTCATGCAGCGCTTTGGGATTACGCGGAAAAGAACGGTATTAAAATAGAAGGACTGGAAAAGCCGAAATCCGATATCCACGAAGGAGAGGAAGAGGAAGAAGAGGAATACTAGGCCGGGGAAAGAGCGAAAATGGAGAAGAAGAGGGTTGTAGTAGGCATGTCGGGAGGAGTGGATTCCTCCGTGGCTGCCTGGCTTTTAAAAGAACAGGGATATGACGTGATCGGAGTCACCATGCAGATCTGGCAGGATGAAGAGGAGAAACTTCAGGAGGAGAACGGCGGCTGCTGCGGTCTTACGGCGGTGGATGATGCAAGGAGGGTAGCGGCCAGCCTTGACATTCCTTATTATGTCATGAATTTTAAAAGAGAATTTAAAGAGAATGTGATCGACTATTTTGTAGATGAATATATTGGCGGCAGGACTCCGAATCCCTGTATCGCCTGCAATCGTTTTGTGAAATGGGAGTCTCTTCTGAAAAGAAGCATGGATATTGGAGCAGACTATATTGCCACAGGGCATTATGCCAGAGTCGAGCAGCTTCCCAACGGCCGCTATGCAGTGCGTACTTCCGCTACCGGAAGAAAGGATCAGACATACGCGCTCTATAATCTGACGCAGGAGCAGCTTAAGAGGACGCTGATGCCGGTGGGCGGATATACAAAGGAAGAAATTCGGGAAATGGCCGCAAAAATGAACCTGCCCGTGGCGCATAAGCCGGACAGCCAGGACATTTGTTTTGTGCCGGATGGAGATTATGCTTCCTTTATTGAGAAAACGGCAGACCAGACATTCCCGCAGGGAAATTTTGTTTTGACAGACGGAACAATTGTGGGGCGTCATAACGGGATCATTCATTATACAGTAGGGCAAAGGAAAGGACTGGGAGTAGCTATGGGCTATCCGGTCTTTGTGCTGGCTATCCGCCCGGAAACCAATGAAGTGGTGCTGGGAAAGGCAGAAGAGTCGCTTTCCAGATACGTAAGGGCTGACCGGATCAATTTTATGTCAGTGGAAGATTTAAAGGAGCCAAAAAAAGTCTGGGCAAAAATACGCTACAATCATAAAGGGGCCTGGTGTACTGTAGAAAGGACAGGGGAAGATGAGATCCTTTGTACTTTTGATGAGCCTCTTCGCGCCGCGGCACCCGGACAGGCGGTAGTGCTCTATGACGGAGAATATGTCCTGGGAGGCGGGACGATCATAAACAATCAATAAATCAGTAAGGATGTGAAAGAAAATGAGGGCGGATGTACACATGCATACTTCCTTTTCCCATGATTCTAAGAGCGCTCCGGAAGAGATGATACAAAAATCCATCGAAAAGGGGCTGGAGGTGATCTGCTTTACAGATCACTATGACAAGGACTATCTCGGATGGGGAGAGGAAAGCGTTTTCGATGTAGAAAAATATTTTAAAGTACTGGAACCTCTTAGGGAAAAATACAGAGACAGGCTGGATATACGGATTGGGGTAGAACTTGGAATGCAGCCCCATCTGGGCGGATTTTTTACAGAGTTGACAAAGCGGTACCCGTTTGACTTTGTGATAGGCTCCCTGCATGTGATTGACGGGGAAGATCCGGCTCTTGGCACGCTTTTTAACGGAAAAAGTGATGAAGAAGTATACCGGAGAGCTTTTGTGGAGATGCTGGAAGATATACGCAGCACCCCGGATTTCGATGTGCTTGGACATATTGATTATGTGGTGAGATACGGAAACGGCAAAGCAGAAGGATATTCTTATCAAAAATACGCAGATGAGATCGATGAAATCCTGAAAGCGGTTATAGAGCGGGGGAAAGGAATAGAATTGAACATGGCGGGACTGAAATACGGGCTGCCTTTTGCCCATCCCCACCCGGATATTCTGAAGCGTTACCGGGAACTTGGCGGAGAAATCATCACAGTAGGGGCAGACGGACACTGCCCGGAACATATAGCCTATGATTTCCATAAGGCAGACGATATCCTGAAATCCTGCGGATTCCGGTATTACACGGAATTTAAGGAAAGAAAGCCTGTTTTCAAAGTACTTACATAAAATTGGAAAAGGCTCTTGAATTTTTGTATGAGATTTAGTACAATTGTTAATGGTTGATGGTTCTTTAACGAAGTTAAGGAGCAAAAATAAAAGCTGTGAAACAGTGAAAAGACTTTAGGAGGAATTAATCATGGCAGTAAAAGTAGCAATCAATGGTTTTGGACGTATCGGACGTCTTGCTTTCAGACAGATGTTTGGAGCTGAAGGGTATGAAGTAGTTGCGATCAATGACCTGACAAGCCCAAAAATGTTAGCTCACCTGTTGAAATATGACTCTTCACAGGGAAAATATGCTCTGGCTGATAAAGTAGAAGCTACAGATGATTCTATCATTGTTGATGGAAAAGAGATCAAGATCTACGCAAAAGCAAATGCAGAAGAGCTTCCATGGGGAGAGATCGGAGTAGACGTTGTTCTGGAATGTACAGGCTTCTATACATCTAAAGATAAAGCATCTGCTCATATTAAAGCAGGAGCTAGAAAGGTTGTTATTTCTGCACCAGCAGGAAACGATCTGCCGACTATCGTATATAATGTAAACCATGAAACACTGAAACCGGAAGATACAGTTATTTCTGCAGCTTCCTGTACAACAAACTGTCTTGCACCAATGGCTAAGGCTCTGAATGATCTTGCACCGATCAAATCCGGTATTATGTGTACAATCCACGCTTACACAGGCGATCAGATGACACTGGACGGACCACAGAGAAAAGGTGACTTAAGAAGATCACGTGCTGCTGCATGCAATATCGTTCCAAACAGCACAGGAGCTGCTAAGGCAATCGGTCTTGTTATTCCGGAACTGAACGGAAAACTGATCGGAGCTGCACAGAGAGTTCCAACCCCGACAGGATCCACAACAATCCTGACAGCAGTTGTAGAAGGAAATGTAACAGTTGATCAGATCAACGCTGCAATGAAAGCTGCTGCTACAGAATCCTTCGGATACAACACAGATGAAATCGTATCCAGCGATATCGTAGGAATGAGATATGGTTCTCTGTTTGATGCAACACAGACAATGGTACTTCCATTAGAGAATGGAACAACAGAAGTACAGGTTGTTTCCTGGTATGACAATGAAAATTCATACACAAGCCAGATGGTAAGAACAATCAAATACTTCTCTGAATTAGCATAATTAAGACTCAAAACGGGTCCGGTCTTGTTGGGACCGGATCCGTTTTTGGCATTATGAGAGAATTTCGACTTTTTTCAAAAGTATCGGAAAATGAAAGGAGGCACTTAAATGCTTAATAAAAAATCTGTAGATGATATCAATGTAAAAGGGAAAAAGGTCCTTGTAAGATGTGATTTCAATGTACCGCTTATCGATGGAAAGATTACGGATGAGAATCGTCTTGTTGCAGCCCTTCCGACAATTAAGAAGCTGATCGGAGACGGCGGAAAGGTGATTCTTTGTTCTCATTTGGGTAAACCGAAGGGACAGGCAGTGCCGGAACTGTCTCTTGCACCGGTTGCAAAGCGTTTGTCAGAGCTGTTAGGACAGGAAGTGAAATTTGCGGCTGATCCGGAGGTTGTAGGACCAAATGCAAAAGCTGCTGTTGAAGCCATGAAAGATGGAGAAGTTGTTCTTTTGGAGAATACACGTTACAGAGCGGAAGAAACGAAAAATGAAGATACATTTTCAAAAGAGCTTGCTTCCCTGTGCGACGTATTTGTAAATGACGCTTTTGGTACTGCTCATAGAGCACACTGCTCAAATGTTGGAGTGACAAAATATGTAGATACTGCAGTGGTTGGTTATCTTATGCAAAAAGAAATTGATTTCCTCGGAAATGCAGTCAACAATCCGGAGAGACCATTTGTGGCAATTCTGGGAGGCGCAAAAGTTTCCAGCAAGATTTCTGTTATTGAAAACCTGATCGATAAAGTGGACGTTTTGATCATCGGCGGAGGAATGGCATATACTTTCGCAAAATCCAAGGGAGGAAAGATCGGAACATCTCTTTGTGAGGACGATTATCTGGAATATGCAGAGAACATGGTAAAGAAAGCAGAGGAAAAAGGTGTAAGACTGCTTCTTCCGGTTGATAATCGTATCGGAGATGAATTTTCTAACGATGCAAATATCCAGATCGTACCGACAGGAGAAATCCCGGATGGCTGGGAAGGAATGGATATCGGACCGGAAACAGAGAAGATTTTTACAGATGCAGTGAAAGATGCAAAGACAGTTGTATGGAATGGTCCTATGGGATGTTTTGAAATGCCGAATTTTGCTCACGGAACAGAGGCAGTTGCGAAAGCGCTTGCGGAAACAGATGCTGTGACGATCATCGGAGGAGGAGATTCTGCAGCAGCTGTAAATCAGTTGGGATACGGTGACAAGATGACACATATCTCTACAGGTGGCGGCGCATCTTTGGAATTTTTGGAAGGAAAAGAACTTCCGGGCGTAGCAGCAGCTAACGATAAGTAAGCACTTAATGAGTCCAAGTCCGAAGGACGCCGGACGAATTCTAGTGCGCACTTAGTTCACCGCACTTAGCGAACCAAGCCCGTTAGGGCACAGGTGAGTTTAGTAAGGTGAACATCCCCCCCTTCCTGACGGGCTTAAGCAGGGGACTTAGTAACGAATGCAGATTTTAAAGAATATATAAAGGAAAGAGTGAAAACAATGGCAAGAAGAAAGATTATAGCAGGAAACTGGAAGATGAATAAAACTCCCAGCGAGGCAGTTGCGCTGGTAAAAGAATTAAAGCCTTTAGTTGCAACAGAGGATGCAGACGTTGTATTCTGTGTTCCGGCAATTGATATTATTCCGGTAGTGGAAGCGTGCAAGGGGACAAACATCCAGGTTGGAGCAGAAAACATGTATTACGAGGAAAGCGGAGCATACACAGGAGAAATTTCTCCGGCAATGCTTACAGATGCGGGTGTAAAATATGTAGTTCTGGGACATTCAGAGAGAAGAGATTACTTTGGCGAGACAAGCGAGGATGTCAACAAGAAAATGCACAAGGCATTTGAACATGGCATTACGCCTATCATGTGCTGTGGAGAATCTCTGGAGCAGAGAGAACAGGGCGTTACCATGGATTTCATTCGTCAGCAGGTTAAGGTTGGATTCCAGGGAATTACAGCAGATCAGGCAAAGACAGCTGTGATCGCATATGAACCGATCTGGGCGATTGGAACAGGAAAAACAGCAACAACAGAACAGGCAGAAGAAGTGTGTGCCGGAATCCGTGCATGTATTGCAGAGATTTATGACGAAGCAACAGCGGAAGCTATCCGTATTCAGTACGGCGGTTCTGTTAATGCAGGAAATGCTGCAGAGTTATTTGCACAGGCTGACATTGACGGAGGACTTGTCGGAGGAGCTTCTTTGAAGGCAGACTTCGGAAAGATTGTAAATTATAAGTAAGAACCAGATTGAACCGCAGGGGCTTGCAAGACAGTTCCTGCGGGCTTTTGAGTTTCGGGAGTGAAGAGTGTGATTATTGAAAGAATGAAACTGCAGACGGAAGGTTCCCTTCCGGATGCTCATTTTATCGCTTATGTATTAGATACGCCGGGAGATCTGCATATAAAAAAGCGTCCCATGGTTATTTTATGTCCGGGAGGCGGATATGAGAGAACCAGTTTTCGGGAAGGAGAGCCTATTGCAATGTACTTTCTGCAAAAAGGGTATCATGTAGGGATTCTGCGATATTCCACTGCCCCGGCAAAATATCCCACAGCGCTTCTGGAACTTGGAATGGCAATGGGAATTGTTAAAGGACATTCTGAAGAATGGAAGGTGGACGAAAGGCAGATTTTTGTTCAGGGTTCATCAGCGGGAGGACATCTGGCAGGGTGTCTTGGAGTTTTCTGGAACAGTACATTTCTTTCCAAAAAGCTTGGAATCCCATCAGAGAAATTAAGACCGGCGGGACTGCTGCTCAGTTATCCGGTGATAAGTTCTGATGAAAATATTTCCCATAAGGGAAGTTTCCTAAATCTTCTTCAGGATGAATATGAAGAAAAGAAAGAGATGCTGTCCTTAGAAAGACAGGTGACAGAATATACAGTTCCCTGCTTTATATGGCATACCTTTGAAGACAGAACCGTTCCGGTTCAAAATTCTGTCAGAATGGCAGAAGCGCTGCACGAGAAAGGGATCAGGACAGAGCTTCATTTGTTTCAGAAAGGCTCTCATGGACTGGGGAGCGCAGGAGAAGAATCCAGGCGTGCTGATGGAAGCGGCGTTCAGGAGGAATGTCAATGCTGGATGGATCTGGCATACAAGTGGATGGAAAACATCTGCAAAGACCAATAGAAGGAGAATAGAAAATGAGTAAAAAACCAACAGTACTGATGATTTTGGATGGTTATGGATTAAATGAAAAGAAAGAAGGCAATGCGGTAGCAGAAGGGAAAACTCCTGTTATGGATAAGCTGATGGCAGAGTATCCCTTTGTAAAGGGAAATGCAAGCGGAATGGCGGTAGGACTTCCGGATGGTCAGATGGGTAACTCTGAAGTAGGACATCTGAACATGGGTGCCGGCCGCATTGTGTATCAGGATCTGACTAAGATTACAAAAGCAATTCAGGATGGTGATTTCTTTGAAAACAAAGCTCTTCTTGCAGCATGTGAAAATGTGAAGAAACATGATTCAGCGCTCCATCTTATGGGACTGGTATCTGACGGCGGCGTGCACAGCCATAATACTCACATTTACGGACTTTTGGAGCTTGCAAAGAGACAGGGAATTGAAAAGGTATATGTACACTGCTTCCTGGATGGACGAGACACTCCTCCGGCATCTGGAAAAGAATATGTAGAAGAGTTGGAAGCCAAGATGAAAAAAATCGGCGTAGGTCAGGTTGCTACTGTAATGGGACGTTACTATGCAATGGATCGGGACAATCGCTGGGATCGTGTGGAGAAAGCATACCGTGCAATGGTATTTGGAGAGGGCGAAAAGGCAGCGTCAGGCCCGGAAGGAATCCAGGTTTCCTATGATAAGGATACAACAGACGAATTTGTACTTCCTACAATTGTAGAGAAAGACGGCGCTCCTGTGGCGACAATCAAAGATCAGGATTCCATTATTTTCTTTAACTTCCGTCCGGACCGTGCAAGAGAGATCACAAGAACATTTTGCGATGATGACTTTGCCGGATTTGAAAGAGGAGAGCGGATCAAGACGGTCTTTGTATGCTTTACAGAATATGATGTGACGATTGAAAATAAACTGGTTGCGTTTGTGAAAGAGGAAATTACAAATACATTCGGAGAATTTCTTGCTGCTAACGGTATGAAGCAGGCACGTATCGCAGAGACAGAAAAATACGCGCATGTGACATTCTTCTTTAACGGCGGTGTAGAAGAACCAAATGAAGGAGAAGACCGTATTCTTGTAAAATCTCCAAAGGTTGCTACTTACGACCTGAAACCGGAGATGAGCGCTTACGAAGTTTGCGATAAACTGACGGAAGCTATTCGTTCTGGAAAGTATGACGTTATTATCATTAACTTTGCGAATCCGGATATGGTAGGGCATACCGGAGTAGAGGCGGCAGCCATTAAGGCGATCGAGGCAGTGGATGAATGTGTTGGAAAGACAGTAGAGGCTATCAAAGAAGTGGGAGGTCAGATGTTTATCTGTGCAGACCACGGAAATGCAGAGCAGCTCATCGATGAAGAGACAGGAGAGCCGTTCACTGCCCACACAACGAATCCGGTACCGTTTATTCTTGTAAATGCTGATCCGGCTTACAAATTAAGAGAAGGTGGATGTTTGGCGGATATCGCTCCTACATTGATCGAACTGATGGGAATGAAACAGCCAAAAGAGATGACAGGAAGATCATTGCTTGTAAAATAATGAGAAATATATGGTGAGTAAGGGCAACAACAATTATTCTTAAAAAAGGCAAATAAAAATAACCAAAAAGGACCTTGGATTGAGGGGATTCCCCCTAATCTTCGGTCTTTTTTGCATTAAACCAAGGTATTTTTTCTATTTCCTGTTTTTTGGTGTTTAAATCCAGTATAATGTCTCTATTCCTATTTCGAGAGGGGGACATTTAGTGGAGATAACAATTGGGAAATTTATGTATCAAAGCATAGATGATGAAGTGTTGACTATCATGAAGAAAGATAAGGAAGTTTATAGGATGAATATCAGAGAAATAGAAATTACTTTCTATCAACCTGAAGCAACTTTTTCCAGAGTGCCTGGTGTATATTTTGTTGCTCCTGGCATGAATTCGGCATACCTTTGTACTAATCGGAAAGATAAGGGAGAGATTAGAAGGCTGCATGATTACTTGGTGCAGTATGGCGCTAAAGAAATAATTATGGGAGCTATGAAAGCAGGAATGGCGCAACATTCTTCAGATATCCAGAAAAAACAGGAAGAGAAAGCACTCCTTAAACAGCAAAAGGAAGAAGAAAAGAAACAATTGAAGCTTGAAAGAGGGAAACAGGCTGCCATTCGATTAGAGAAACAAAGAAGGCGATCCGGATGCAAAGAAAAGACAGAAGAAAAGTACCGGTGTACCGTTTGCGGTGCTATCTGGTATTCTAATAGCATGGATCGAGCAAAAAATGTTCATAATGCACTCTCCATGTCCACATATGCTATTAATCAGATGCGAGATATATCCCGATGTCCTAAATGTGGTTCTGGTGCGTCTAAACATCATACTGTCCGATATTGGATCGATAAAAAAGGAAATTGTATGGATCGAGAAGAATAAGGGAATAATCCGTGATTTAAGACCTTCAAAAAACTATATATTCATATAGCTTTGTCGCAGATTTGTATGATTTGTCAAGTGTTTTTACTAAAAAAGCATGGAATTTTTCGTTCCATGCTTTTTTGAATCCTAATTTCTAAACTTAATGACATTGAATTTAAATGTTACTACGTCCCAAATTTTACTATCCTTCCGTTTTTGCCAGATTTTTATTCGCTGTTGACAGCATTAGTTTAATACGGTTCAGCTGATTTACCTCACTTGCACCCGGGTCATAGTCGATGGCAACAATATTTGCCAATGGATGGCGGCGTCGCAGCTCTTTGATAACCCCCTTGCCCACTACATGGTTCGGAAGGCAGGCAAAAGGCTGTGTGCAGACGATGTTTGTGGCACCGCTGTGGATCAGCTCCAGCATCTCTCCGGTGAGGAACCAACCTTCGCCAGTCTGGTTTCCGAGGGAAACAATCTCAGATGCCATTTTGCCCAGATCCCGGATATCAGCCGGAGGATCGAAGTGCTTGCTCTCTTTAAATGCCTTGCTGGCAGGAGAGCGGAACCATTCCAGCGCTTTGATTCCAAGGTTTGCAATAGTAGCCTTTGACTTGGCAAAACCAAGATGGGATACCTTGAAATTCTGATTGTAGAAGCAGTACAGAAGGAAGTCCAAAAGATCTGGAACGACAGCTTCGGCGCCTTCACTCTCCAAAAGATCCACCAGATGATTATTGGCGGCAGGGAGGAATTTTACCAGAATTTCTCCAACTACACCTACGCGGGGTTTCTTGATATCTAAAAGTTCAATATTGTTGTCGAAGTCTTCAATAATATTCCGGCACAGTTTTTTGAATTTTCTTCGGGAAGGGTAGCCCTGGGAAACAAAATCAGCACAAACTTTTACCCATTTGCGATGCATAGCGTCAACCGAACCGGGCACTGCCTCATATGGACGGAGGCGGTAAACACATTTCATGAAAATGTCTCCGAAAACAGCAGCATAGATTCCGCGAAGCGCTAATGCCGGTGTAATCTTAAAGCCGGGATTTCCTTCCAGCCCGCTTAAGTTGATAGAAATAACCGGAATATGTTCATAGCCGGCTTTCTTCAATGCGCGGCGGATGAATCCGATATAGTTGGAAGCACGGCATCCGCCTCCGGTCTGACTGATAATGACAGCAATCTTATCTGTATCGTATTTTCCGGATAAAATAGCTTCCATAATCTGTCCTACAACCATAAGAGAAGGGTAGCAGGCATCGTTATTAACATATTTCAGTCCCACATCAACGGCTTGCTTATTGTCGTTTGGAAGGACTTCCACTTTATAACCCGAAGCGTTGAAAGCAGGTTCCAGAAGTTCAAAATGCATTGGAGACATCTGCGGGCAGAGGATGGTGTAGTCTTTGCGCATCTCCTTTGTAAAAGGTACCTTTTTTATGGAAGATGGCTCAATATGCCGTTTCTGTTCCCTTTGTTCTCTGACGCGGATTGCAGCAAGCAGAGAGCGGACACGGATTCTTGCAGCTCCCAGGTTATTGACCTCATCGATTTTTAAAGAGGTGTAGATCTTATCGGAGCGAGTCAGGATATCGGCAACCTGATCTGTGGTGACGGCATCCAGTCCGCATCCGAAAGAATTGAGCTGGATCAGATCCAGATTATCTTTTGTCTTTACATAATTTGCTGCCGCATAGAGGCGGGAGTGATACATCCACTGATCCATAACATTTAAAGGCCGCTCTACCGGGTGAAGGTGTGATACGGAATCTTCTGTCAATACGGCGATATTGTAGGAATTGATCAGCTCCGGAAGTCCATGGTTTACCTCGGGGTCAATATGATAGGGACGTCCGGCAAGAACAATTCCCCGGTTTCCTGTTTTGTCGAGGAAAGCAACGGTTTCCTCACCTTTTTTGCGCATATCGTTCCGGCACGCTTCAAGCTCAACCCAGGCTTTATGAACAGCAGTTTTAATTTCTTCTGCTGTGAGATCAAACTTTGGAGCAAGTTCTTCGATCAGGCGGGAAGAAAGGGTTTCCTCGCTGGCAAAGGACATGAAAGGATGGATGAAATCCACGTTGCCGTTTACGATGGCATCAATATTATTTTTGATGTTCTCCGGATAGGAGGTAACAATCGGACAGTTATAGTGGTTGTTGGCATCGGCAAATTCATTTCTCTCATAAGGAATAGAAGGGTAAAAGATATGCCGGATGCCTTCATTGATCAGCCATTGTACATGCCCGTGGGCAAGTTTGGCGGGATAACATTCAGATTCACTTGGGATAGACTCAATTCCCAGCTCATAAATCTTCCTTGTGGAAGCGGGAGAGAGAACTACACGAAATCCAAGATCCGTGAAGAAGGTGAACCAGAACGGATAGTTATCGTACATATTCAGAACTCTGGGTATACCGATCACGCCGCGGGAAGCTTCCTCCTCTGAAAGAGGCGTATAGCCGAAATACCGCTGACTCTTATACTCAAAAAGGTTGGGAAGGTTGTTCTTCGATTTTTCTTTTCCAAGTCCCTTTTCACAGCGGTTTCCGGTGATAAACTTTCTTCCGCCGCTGAAATGGTTGATCGTCAGACGGCAGTTATTGGTACATCCGCGGCACTTTGTCATCGTTGTCCGGTATTCCAGCGCTTCGATATCTTCGATGGAGAGCATGGTAGTACCTTCGCATTCCACATAGCGTTCCCTTGCGATCAGGGCAGCACCGAACGCTCCCATGATGCCGGCAATGTCCGGGCGGATTGCGTGGCAGCCTGCAATTTTCTCAAAACTTCTAAGAACAGCATTATTATAGAAAGTACCGCCCTGCACAACAATGTGCTGTCCCAGTTCTGATGCATCAGATACTTTAATTACTTTGAAAAGAGCATTCTTAATGACAGAGTAGGCCAGTCCGGCAGAAATGTCGGACACGGCAGCTCCCTCTTTCTGTGCCTGTTTTACCTTAGAGTTCATAAATACAGTACAGCGGGTTCCAAGGTCAATCGGATTATGGGCAAATAAAGCTTCGTGCGCAAAATCTTCTACAGAATAGTTGAGCGATTTGGCAAAGGTTTCGATAAAGGAACCACAGCCTGAAGAGCAGGCTTCGTTCAGCTGTACACTGTCAACAGTCTGGTTTTTGATCTTAATACATTTCATATCCTGCCCGCCGATGTCCAGAATACAGTCTACATCCGGTTCAAAGAAAGAGGCGGCATAATAGTGAGAAACGGTTTCTACTTCTCCTTCATCAAGAAGAAGAGCAGCTTTGATCAGTGCTTCGCCATATCCGGTGGAGCAGGAATGAACAATCTCCACATCCTCGGGAAGCTGAGAATAAATGTCTTTGATTGCTGAGATTGTGGTACCGAGAGGATCTCCTTCATTATTATGGTAAAAAGAATACAGAAGGGTTCCGTCTTCTCCTACAAGAGCCGCTTTAGTTGTAGTGGAACCGGCGTCGATACCAAGAAATGCTTTGCCTTTATAAGAGGCAAGATCCTTAACCGGAACCTGATGTTTTGCGTGGCGCTCTGTAAATTCCTTATATTCTGCTTCGGTTGCAAAAAGAGGTTCCATTCTCTCTACTTCAAACTCCATCTGTATCCGTTTTGCCAGGCGTTCCTGGAGCTCACGGATAGGCACGATGGGTTCCTTGGTAGAGTTTAAGGCAGAACCAATGGCTGCAAAAAGGTGAGAATGATTTGGAGCAATAGTGTGCTCCTCATCCAACTTCAGTGTGCGGACAAACGCTTCTCTAAGCTCTGAAAGGAAATGAAGAGGTCCTCCCAGAAATGCTACGTGTCCGCGAATCGGTTTACCGCAGGCAAGTCCGCTGATGGTCTGGTTTACAACTGCCTGGAAAATAGAGGCGGCCAGATCTTCTTTGGAAGCCCCCTCATTGATCAGCGGCTGAATATCTGATTTCGCAAATACGCCGCATCTGGCAGCGATAGAATACAGAGCTTTATAATTTTTTGCGTATTCATTCAATCCGGAGGCGTCGGTCTGCAGAAGAGAAGCCATCTGGTCGATGAAAGAGCCGGTTCCGCCGGCGCAGACACCATTCATTCTCTGCTCAATATTGCCGCCTTCAAAGTAAATAATCTTTGCATCTTCCCCTCCAAGCTCAATTGCCACATCTGTCTGAGGCGCATAGTCCTGAAGAGCAGTGGATACGGCTACAACTTCCTGCACAAAGGGAACCCCCAGATGTTTTGCAAGAGTCAGTCCTCCGGATCCTGTTATAACAGGAGACACCCGGATAGAACCGAGTTTATAGATAGCCCTTCCCAAAAGGTCAGAAAGGGTTTCCTGGATATTTGCAAAATGTCTTTCATAATCAGAGAAAAGCACATCATTTTGATCATCCAGAATGGCGATCTTTACTGTGGTGGATCCGATATCGATCCCCAGGGTAAATAATTCTTGTTGATTCATAAATATGTACTCCTTGTCTTTGTAATAGTATAGATTTCAGTATGACAAAGATAAAAATCCTGTCTGGGAATATATGTAATTCTACATATTAAACGTTGTTTTCCTAAACGGTAACATTATACGACAAAAAAATTGAAAAGACAATCAACAAATGTAATAGAAATATTAAAATACGGTAAAGTTATCCGGTGTAATTGACAAAGACTTCCTAAAAAGGTAGAATGACTACAGTATTAGAGTAATATGGGAAAGCAGGTATTTTTTCTATGAATTGGTTGGAAAAAATGGAACGGAAATTCGGCAGATATGCCATCCACAATCTGATGTATTACATTATTATCCTTTATGTTGTGGGGCTGGTTCTGCAGCTTTTGGTTCCTTCTTTTTATTATCAGTATTTGAGTCTTGATGTCAGCGCAATTCTGCGCGGACAGATCTGGAGGATCGTAACCTTCATTATACAGCCGCCTCAGACCGGATATCTCTTTATGATTTTTGCCCTTTATCTGTATTATATGCTGGGAAGGGAACTGGAAAATACCTGGGGTGCGTTTCGGTTTAACCTTTATTTCTTTTCAGGTATGTTATTTCATGTGATCGCGGCATTTGCCGCCTATTTCCTGGTGGGGGTATCCTTCCCGCTGGGGACATGGTATTTGAACATGTCATTGTTTCTTGCATTTGCAGCTGTTTATCCGGATATGCAGTTCTATCTGTTTTTTGCGATCCCGGTCAAGGCAAAATGGTTGGGAATCCTGGATGGCGTTTATTTCCTCTACACCATATTGCAGGCTTTTCTGCCCTCCTATGGCGGAAATCCTCTGGTGGGAGTTGTGTACCAGGCAAACGCGATCGCGGCGGCAGTTTCCATTTTGAATTTTGTGATCTTTTTCCTGGGTTCAAGAAATATGAAGCCTTATTCTCCAAAACAGAGAAAGAGAAAAAGAGAATTTCAGCAGAAGATCCGGCCGGAAAATCATTATGCAGGCGGAGCCAGACACCGCTGTGCCGTGTGCGGACGCACAGAGCTGGACGATCCGTCCCTGGAGTTCCGGTATTGTTCCAGATGTAATGGGAATTATGAGTACTGTCAGGATCATCTCTTTTCCCATATACATGTAAAATAGTAACGTGGAAAGAGCAGGGCATTTGTCCTGAAACTTTGGAAATAAAAATATGAAAAAGGAATTGGTGAAAAAAATGAAGAAAAAGAAAACAAAAATAATCTGTACAATGGGACCTAACACAAATGATGAAAATCTGATGAGAGCGCTTGTGAAGAATGGGATGGATATTGCAAGATTCAATTTTTCACACGGAAGTCATGAAGAACAGAAGGGCAGAATGGATATGCTGAAGCGTATCCGGGATGAAGAACATATGCCAACAGCGATCCTGCTGGATACAAAAGGTCCGGAGATCCGTACCGGTATCCTGAAAGATGGAAAAAAGGTAATGCTGGAGACAGGCAGAAAGTTTACACTGACCTCTGAGGATATTACAGGGGATGAAACGAAAGTATCCATTTCCTATAGCGGACTTGTAGACGATGTATCTGTTGGAAGCACGATCTTGATAGATGACGGGTTGATTGGTCTTAGGGTGATCAGCAAAACAGTAACGGATATTGTCTGCGAGATTGTGAACGGAGGAGAGTTGGGAGAGCGCAAGGGCGTGAATGTGCCTAATGTGCCTGTAAGACTTCCGGCTATCACAGACAAGGACAGAGAAGATATCCGTTTCGGCGTGGAACAGGGTATTGATTTTATTGCGGCATCCTTTGTGCGCAATGCAGAGTGTATTGTAGAGATCCGCGCTTTTCTGAAAGAATGTGATGCTCCATACATTCCAATCATCGCAAAGATTGAAAATGCAGAAGGAATTAAGAATATTGACGAGATCATTCGCTGTGCAGACGGTATTATGGTAGCCAGAGGAGATCTTGGCGTGGAGATTCCGGCAGAGGAAGTGCCTTATCTCCAGAAAATGATCATTCAGAAATGTAATTATTATTATAAACCGGTTATTACAGCAACACAGATGCTGGATTCCATGATCCGCAATCCTCGTCCGACACGGGCAGAAGTGACGGATGTGGCGAATGCAGTTTATGACGGAACGGATGCAGTCATGCTGTCTGGAGAAACTGCACAGGGAAAATATCCATTAGAAGCGCTTCAGATGATGGTGCATATTGTGGAGAATACAGAGGAGCATCTGGATTATGATCTTATGCTCAAAAAGGCAGAGGAACACCGTATGAAAGGAATTTCCAGTGCCATTGGCCATGCTTCTGTTACGACAGCATACAATCTGGGAGCGAAGTGTATCATCACTCCGTCTGTATCGGGTGCTACTACCAGAGTTGTTTCTAAATTTAAGCCTAAAATGCCGATTATTGGCGTGACTCCTAATGAGCGTTCTCTTCGCAGAATGCAGATTTACTGGGGAGTAGAGCCGATCAAATCTATTCAGTTCAATACGACGGAGGATATTTGTTCCGGGGCGATCGAGCTGGTATGTGCAAAGCAAATGGCTGATCCGGGAGATGTTGTGGTGCTGACAGC
Organism: Claveliimonas bilis; assembly: GCF_020892095.1. Taxonomy (GTDB): domain Bacteria; phylum Bacillota; class Clostridia; order Lachnospirales; family Lachnospiraceae; genus Claveliimonas; species Claveliimonas bilis. The sequence continues at coordinate 2,731,756 of NZ_AP024845.1, forward strand.
AGGCATTCCCTCCCCGAATGTAAACCGTGCAAAAGAAGGCGTCAGCAATATGATGAGAATCGCTGTGATTGAATAATAAATTAAAATCTGTACAGATATAAGGAGTAACGTACCTATGAAAAAAGAGACATTTGTGACAAAAGAACAGCTGGATGAAATTGTAAAGAAGTATCCCACTCCTTTTCATCTTTATGACGAGAAAGGGATCCGAAAGAATGCGGAAGCGCTGAAGGAAGCTTTTGCGTGGAATAAAGGATACAAAGAGTATTTTGCGGTAAAGGCAACGCCCAATCCCTTTCTGATACAGATTTTAAGAGAATATGGATGCGGATGTGATTGTTCCTCGTACACAGAGCTGCTTCTTTCAGAAGCCATTGGAGCCACAGGAGACGATATTATGTTTTCTTCCAATGATACTCCGGCAGAAGATTTTAAATTGGCCGAAAAGCTTGGGGCGATCATCAATCTGGATGATATCACACACATTGATTTCCTGGAGAAGGCGATTGGGTACATACCGGAGACAATCAGCTGCAGATACAATCCGGGAGGATTGTTTAAGATCAGTAATGATATTATGGACAATCCGGGCGATGCAAAATATGGCATGACAACAGAGCAGATTTTTGAAGCCTTTAAGATCCTGAAGGAAAAAGGTGCGAAAGAATTTGGCATTCACGCTTTCCTTGCAAGCAATACTGTAACAAATGAATACTATCCGATGCTGGCAAAGGTGCTTTTTGAACTGGCAGTGAAACTTCAGAAGGAAACCGGAGCACACATTAAATTTATTAATCTGTCAGGCGGAATCGGTATTCCTTATAAACCGGATCAGGAGCCTAATGATATTCGCGCCATCGGAGAAGGCGTGCGGCGGGTGTACGAAGAGGTGCTGGTTCCTGCCGGAATGGGTGATGTGGCAATTTATACGGAGCTTGGCAGATTTATGATGGGACCCTATGGCTGTCTGGTGACAAAGGCTATCCATGAAAAACATACTCACAAAGAATATATCGGAGTGGATGCGTGTGCGGTGAATCTGATGCGTCCGGCAATGTACGGCGCTTATCACCACATCACTGTGATGGGAAAAGAAAATGAGCCATGCGATCATCTGTATGATGTGACAGGATCCCTCTGCGAGAATAACGATAAGTTTGCGATCGACCGGCACTTGCCGAAAATTGACGCCGGAGATTTGCTTGTCATTCATGATACCGGAGCACACGGTTTTGCTATGGGATATAATTATAATGGAAAGCTGAAGTCAGCAGAAGTACTTTTAAAAGAAGATGGAAGTACAGAGCTGATCCGCCGTGCAGAGACGCCGAAAGACTATTTCGCTACATTTGACTGTTTTGAAATAGGGAAAAAACTGCTGAAATAATTGATAATATGTCCTTAATGAGGTAAAATATAGAAAATTACTTTATTGAGGAGGAAAAAGTATGAAAAGAAGGAAAAAGGCAGTTGGTCTTCTCGTGGCGGCGGCTGTTATGCTGCTGACAGCCTGCAAAATGAGTCCGGAAGAAGTTGGAACTTATGCACAATCGATTCTGGATGCCAGTTATAAGGCGGATTTTGACGAGTACACGGAACAGACAGATTCCACAAAGGAAGAGGCAGAAAACCTTTATGAGAACAATATTGATCAGATGATGACCATTGCCGGTTATGATTCGGCAGGATTGTCAGACGAATTGCTGGACAACTACCGCCAGCTTTTTAAAGACATGTTGGCGCTGGCGGAGTATGAAGTGGGAGAGGTAACAGAAGAAGAGGATGGAAGCTTCACAGTAGCTGTTACGGCAAAGCCGCTCACAGCTTTTGAAGGTTTGGAAGCTGAAGTTACAGAGGCAGTGCAGGCAGAACTGGCGGGTATCACCGATGTTTCCCAGATCCCGGGAGAAGATGAAATTAATCAGATGGTATTCCAAAAGATGTATGAAGGGCTTCAAAGGCGGATGGAATCGCCCACTTACGGGGAGCCGCAGCAGGTAGATCTTCATGTAGCGGCTGATTCTGACAACGTATATTCTGTCGCGGAGTCTGATCTGACGGCTTTAGATCAAATTCTGTTTCCGACGGAAGGATTTTAGATTCTTCTTGCAATGACCTTCCAGGTATCTGTGTGAAAAAAGCTGCTTTCCACACATTCCTCCATCTCCAGAAAACGATGAAAAGGAATTGTAAAGGAAAGGAGATTGCTTGGTATACATTTCCTGGCGGAAGGATCTGTCAGACCGATATAACAGGCAGTGGGATTGTTCCGTGCCGCATCAAGGCCGTAAAGGACTGACTGTGCGCATCCGGATCCAAACGAAAGCTTCACATTGTCCTGTGTTTCCTGGTCGTAATTTGCCAATGTCGCAAGACCGGAAAGCTGGTCGGCATTTACCAGAAAAATGACGATTTCCGGCGTTTCATTTTCTTTTAATTCATTGAGAGGTTTCATAATAACATATTCATCTGTTTCAATGTCCGGCATTGTTTCGATATAATTTCGTGCAATGTCCGGACTTTTTTTATAAAATTCCCCTTTTTTCGGTCCCTTTCCGCCGATGGAAAGAAAGTATTCAATGGTTCCAAGCTCAAACTTTTGAATACCCAGTCCCGCCTTTCCTCCCGCGCAGACAACGGTTTCCCTGTCAAATGCAGCTGTTTTGCCTTTAGAGACTGCATACATCATGGCGATCACACATCCCCATACTCCTTTTCGAAACTGCATGGCATTTTCCGGGATTTCTTTTGATGTAAATACGGCCACCGGCTGACTGGAGAGTTTAAGTGCTTCTGCTATTTTGCTGTTCATAAGAGACATTCCTTTCCTACAGATAATGATATCTTTGCAAATTTTATTTTTGTATATTAAAAATGCAGTTTTCTGATTTAGAAAACTGCACTTTTGTGTCTGAAAATAGAAGATGCGGATGGTGGGACTTGAACCCACACGAAGTCACCTCCGCAAGATTTTGAGTTTTACAAACCATTCAGAAGTATCTGGAACATACTGGTGTTGAATGGTATTGAAAAACCGGCAAAAACCGCATAAATTCAAGTCCTTTCAGCCATCGGCAACAAATAAACCTTACAGATAAAGGATAATTGAAAAAATGCGGTTTGGCAAGTAAATTTTCCCGTTGGAGGGATATTAGGAGGGATGTGGAGGGATATTCATTACTCCCCTCCCGGCAAGATACTTATAAATATATTTATAGAAGAAAAGCAGTCAGCACCTATCACTGACAATCTGATATAAGGAGCTGACGAAGAATGAGAAATAAAGAATATTACGAAGAACGATTTAAGGATTATCCAGACCTTGTGAATTTGGAACAGTTCAGAGAAATGCTGGGCGGCATAGGCGAGGACGTTATGCAGTCCAGCGAAAGTCTTGGTCTGCCGCCCAATTCCCTTAATACGGAGCAGTCTATTGAGCAGGGGTGCAAGTATTTTGCTTCCCTGCTTTCTTCAGCAGAAGCGAAAGGCTGCGATATAAATACCGTCGTCCAGAGTTACAACTATGGCGGCGGTTTTATCGACTATGTGGCTGCCCGTGGGAAGAAATACAGCTTTACACTGGCAGAGAGCTTCGCAAGGGAGAAATCCGGCGGCGTCAAGGTGGACTACAAGAATGAAATTTCCATCAAGCAGAACGGTGGCTGGCGGTATAAATACGGGAATATGTTCTATGTGCAGCTCGTCTCACAATATCTGGCTGTACCTCATTTCAGCGACGCAACCGCACAGGCAATATTCAATGAAGCCTTAAAATATCAAGGCTGGAACTATGTCTATGGCGGCAGCAATCCTAATACTTCCTTTGATTGCAGCGGTCTGGTTCAGTGGTGCTATGGGAAAGCCGGTATCTCACTTCCGAGGACGGCACAGGCACAGTATGACGCTGTGCAGCATATCCCTCTGTCACAGGCAAAAGCCGGCGACTTGGTATTTTTCCACAGTACCTACAGTGCCGGAACGTATGTAACCCACGTCGGGATATACGCCGGAAATAACCGTATGTACCATGCCGGTGACCCGATTGGATATGCAGACCTCAATTCCTCGTACTGGCAGCAACACTTCATCTGCGCCGGACGTGTAAAATCCAACTAAGACAGAAAGGACAACATTTTTATGAAATGGAAGAAAAAAGAAAAAGAGACTAAACCTAATAAGGTGAAAAAGGTGCGTACTATGAAAGTCGGCACGCACAAGAAATCCGTGATTGCCCTGTGGCTGGTGCTGATTGCAAGTGTCAGCTTCGGGGTATATAAGAATTTCACGGCGATAGATATGCACACTGTCCATGAAAAGGAAATCATAGAACAGCGTATTGTGGACACCAATAAAATAGAAAATTTCGTCAAGGACTTTGCAAAAGCCTATTATACATGGAGCAATACCAAAGAAGCGATTGACGCACGGACAACCGCCATCAGCGGCTACCTCACAGAGAGCTTGCAGGATTTGAACGTGGACACTGTCAGAAGCGATATTCCTACCAGCTCTGCGGTGGGCGAAGTCAAGATATGGAATATCGGGCAGACCGGCGAGGACGAGTACACCGTCCTCTACTCGGTAGATCAGACGGTGACGGAGGGCGAACAGGTGACAGAAAACACTGCCGCTTATACGGTAATCGTCCATGCGGACAGCAACGGGGATATGGTTATCATCAAGAACCCGACTATCAGCAGCCTGCCGGAGAAATCCAACTATACACCAAAAGCGAAGGAAGCGGACGGCTCGGTAGACGCTGCCACCACAGCGGAAGTGACAGAGTTTTTGGAAACATTCTTCAAGCTGTATCCTACCGCCACAGATAAGGAGCTTGCCTACTATGTGTCTGGCAATGCCCTTGAACCCGTGGGCGGCAATTATCTGTTCTCGGAGCTTATCAACCCGGTATTTTGTATGGATGGGGATAATGTCAAAGTGTCCGTATCCGTGGCATATTTAGACCAGACTACAAAGGCAACACAGGTATCACAGTTTGATTTGACACTGGCAAAGATGGACGGAAACTGGAAAATCATTCAATAGCGTAGATAAGGCTTGCAGCATACTTTGGTGTGATCTGCAAGCCAGTCTGCCTAATAAAAATCATCGAAATAATTAGTATAGACATTTAAGGAACACTATCTTGCGGTTATCCTATATATGCAGTATCATATGGGGCAGAAAGGAAGTTGAATATCTTGAAAAAAATATTGATTATTGATGATGATTTACATATCGGAAATGTACTTGAAGAAACACTTACTAATGAAGGATATGGTGTTACTCGTGCTTATTCTGGTACGGAAGCCGTGCTTGTACTTTCAAAAACAAAACCCGACCTTGTACTTCTTGATTTAATGCTGCCGGGACTAAGTGGTGAAGAAGTGCTACCGCACATTAAAGGTATTCCTGTAATTGTTATGAGTGCAAAAGTCGATATTGACAATAAGGTTGAATTATTGCTTGGTGGTGCAGTTGATTATATGACAAAGCCGTTTCACACAAAAGAATTGTTAGCTCGTATTGCAGTACATCTTCGCACTTTTAATACTTTTGACAAGCCAAAGGTTTTGACTTTCGGAGAAATCGAACTTGCCAGTGATACACATATAGTACAGATAAAAGACCAAAAAATTAAATTGACAAGAACAGAGTATGCCATTTTGAAACTTTTAATGCAAAATCCTACGCAAGTGATTTCAAAGGCTCACCTCCTTGACCGTATTAGTGAAGATACACCAGATTGTACAGAAAGTTCATTAAAAACACATATCAGCCACTTAAGAGCAAAACTATGCGGAGTTAATGGAAAAGATTATATCGAAACTATCTGGGGAATTGGTTTTAGAATGAAAGGATAAATCCTTAACAAAATCTCAACATTTTTCCTTACCATTTTCTCAACTGTTTTATTGTAAAGTACCCTTATCAATCCAAAGGAGGAGGAAAACCATGGAATACATTCTTAAAACTAACGATTTAGTAAAACGCTATGGTCGTTATGAAGCGCTGAATGGACTGACTATGAATGTTCCTAAAGGCTCTATCTATGGTCTTGTCGGAAAAAATGGTGCTGGAAAAACAACGCTAATTCGTCTTATTTGTGGACTTCAAAATCCAACGAGTGGAGAATATTCTATTTATGGAGTGAGTAATAAACAAAAAGAAATTATACAATCTCGTCATCGAATGGGGGCTGTTGTAGAAACACCTGCTATTTATCTTGATATGACTGCTGAAGATAATTTGAAAGTTCAACATTGTGTTCTTGGATTGCCGTCTTTTGATGAAATACCCCATATTTTGAAGATGGTTGGTCTTGAAAATACCGGCAAAAAAAAGGCTAGAAACTTTTCACTTGGTATGCGTCAACGCTTAGGAATAGCTGTTGCAATAGTAGGTTCCCCGGATTTTCTTGTATTAGACGAGCCAACTAATGGACTAGACCCACAAGGCATTGTTGAAATGCGTGAAATTATATTAAAATTAAACCGTCAACATGGAATTACTATTTTAATTTCAAGCCACATTCTTGATGAAATGGCACGATTGGCAACTCATTTTGGCTTTATTGATAACGGTCAAATGATAGAGGAAATTAGTGCTTCTGAATTAAATGCTGCTTGCCGTAAATGTATTCATGTGTCCGTATCTAATATTAAAGCATTAAGCAAGGTGCTGGATGATATAGGATTGGAATATACTATTTTCCCCAATAATGAAGCTGACATTTTTGGAGAACTCAACGTAACAGAGCTTGTCTTAAAACTTTCAGCAGAAAATTGTGATGTTAAATCACTCTATGAACGTGATGAAAGCCTTGAAAATTATTATATCAATTTGCTGGGAGGTATAAGTAATGATTAAACTATTGTTAGCTAATAAAATGCGTCTCAAAAAAAATAAATTATTCTGGAGTGGCTTATTTATAACAGTGGGATATTGTTTACTGCTACTATTGCTTAACTATATTGAAATGATTTCGCATACGGGCAATTCTATTATAATGGTAGATTGGTACTTATTAGCTCCTTTTTCTGCTTTGAGTTTTTTCTGTCCTATTTTTTGCTCTATGTTTATTGGAACAGAATATAGTGATGGTACTATCAGAAATCGTTTAATTGTAGGTCATACAAGAAAAAGCATTTATTTATCAAATTTTTTTACAGTTAGTTTTGCCTGCGTTATTATTGCCATTATTGCAAGTCTAGTGGTAACAATATTTTATGTCATATTCTTCGGATGGAATATATCAAATCCTATGACATTTATTCTATATTACTTTTGTGGATTACTTATGCTTATTGCAATGTCTGGTCTTTTTTCGCTAATAGCAATGTTGATCAGTAATAAATCAAGCTCTCTTTTAGTTTGTATAATGATATGTTTATCAAGTTTTGTTTTGGAGAATATTGTAAAAACGTGGATTTTCAACGGCTTTGATGAAGGTATATTTCCCAAAGCAAAAATTTTTCATTCTCAATTCATATCAGAACTTTTATACGATGTTATACCTATGGGGCAATGCCTTCAGATTACAGGAGAAATGGTGTTTCATCCTTTTAGATTGCCGTTATATTCCTTACTGTTTATCATAATAACACTTGTGTGTGGTATATGGTTTTTTGAGAAAAAGGATTTGAAATAAGGAGGTCAGTATCGTGATTTGGCTTTTGCTGCTATGTATTGTTTTAGCAATAACTGTTTTCATTCTTGGCATTAAATTATTTTTAATTCGGAAAGCTGCTATAGAAATATGCGATGAGTTCAGCGAAAAATTAAAGAGCGATACCAATACCTTAATCTCGATTTCTACCGATGATAAGATTATGTGCTATCTTACTAAAAATATAAATATTCAACTTAAGGAGCTACGATTACAACGATTGCGTTATATGCAGGGGGATTTAGAATTGAAAAATGCAGTTACAAATATTTCACACGATTTGCGTACCCCACTAACGGCAATTAGTAGTTACTTAGATTTGCTCGATAAAGAAGAAAAAAACGAAACTATAGAACGATATATAGGCATAATAAAAAATCGTACAGAAACTTTAATCCAGCTCACAGAGGAATTGTTTCGTTATTCTATTATTACATCGCCAAATAATAATATAAAATTAGAACCAGTATCTGTAAATAGAATTTTGGAAGATAGTATTTTACAATTTTATGCTACTTTACAAGAACGAGGGATAACTCCTTCTATTAACATAACCGAAAAAAAGGTGGTTAGAAATCTAAGCTCTGTTGAACTGTCCCGCATTTTTTCAAATATTTTGAGTAATGCAGTTAAGTACAGTGACGGAGATTTGAATGTTACACTTACAGATAATGGAATAATTCAATTTTCCAATACAGCTTTTAATTTGAATGATGTACAGGTTGAAAGATTATTTGACCGCTTTTATACGCTTGAAAATGCGAGAAAGTCAACGGGACTTGGATTATCAATATCAAAGATATTGGTTGAACAAATGAATGGCACAATATCTGCGAAATATGAGAAGGAAAAGTTAAATATTAGTATTGAATTTCCAAATCCTACTGACGATTAAAAGGGGGGGGTGTATGTTTGAAAGAAATGCAATGGCTACGTTGTCCTATTTGTGGTAATAAGACAAGGAACAAGATTAGAGAAGATACTATTTTAATAAATTACCCTCTTTTTTGTCCAAAGTGCAAACAAGAAAGTTTAATCGAAGTTAGAAATATGCAAATAACAGTTATCGAAGAGCCAGACACAAAGATGCAGAGCCGATAATTTAAAGGTCAGCCCTTTTAAATTACCGGCTCATTTTTTATGGAGTGGATACCTACTTCCCCTCTGCTTCTTTAGACTTGACGATACCATCAATGACGCTCTCTACAATGATAAGCTCTTGATCGGTAAGCTCGTCAAGTCCGGCTTCCACAGCTCTACGCCGGGTACTTTTAATCCGGCGTTCACCGGCTGACAGAAAATGTTCGTCGAGAGATACGTCGAGCAAGGAGACAAGGTCATATAGCACCTGTAGGCTAGGGTGCGCCCCTTTGTTTTCAATGTTTGTTAAATAACGTGGGTCAATCTCTATTGCTGCGCCCACCTGTTCACGGGTCAATCCCTGTCTTTTGCGTGCTTCCTTGATTGACTGTCCTACTGCTCTGAAATCGTATCTATCTTCTTTTTTACGCATATGTAATCACCTCACCACATTTTACTGTTCCTGTTGAATTAGCAACAGGTATAAAAAAACGTGTTATAGGACTTTTCAATTCCTATTAGGTGTATTTTCAACTATATATGCTGCATGGCGGCAAATAAAAAAAAACCGCCGTTGGCAGCAAGGCTTTTTATGCGCCTTTTTAAACGACGGTTTCACAGCCGCCGTTTTCTTTTTTCCAGACGGTCAAGGTTTTTGTTTTAGCGGCTTTAGGAGGTAGCCGCATGGAAATTCGTATCAGACCGCCGGTGGTCTTTGGTAGACCATCAAAAAAATCTCACTTCTTCCTGCGGCTCAAAGCACCCTAGAATGTGGTTTTTCACATCACACAGCAGGAATAATCTGCAAAGCACAAGATCAGTACGTTTGTATTGTCCTTGTGCTTTTTTGCTGCCAAAAACTTTTTGAAAAAGTTTTTGAAGTCGGGTATCAAATCCCACCTTCTCTGGCGAGTGTTAGTGCGGAAAGGGGTAAAAGCCTTTTTGCTTTAGCAACTTCCGACAGAAAGGAGGTGAGATTATGAAACCATCTTCTTTCGAGAGTGCTATCAGACTTCAATTTGACTGTCTAGCTCGTAAAGTTGTAGGCACTACAGTAAAGGACTATAACAGAGAGCTTGGCAGACGTGCAAAACGTGAAACTCCGTTCTGCGAGCTGTCCGAGATGGAAATAAACCATATCGGCGCTGTAGACGAATACTCGGTTGAATTTACAGCCTTTGACGTATTCGGCAATGAAGTCCGTATCTATGATGAACGCTTATGTGAAGCAATCAAAAAATTAGCAGAAAGGCGGCGTAACATTCTGCTTATGTCGTACTTTCTGGAGATGACCGACGCTGAAATAGCAGCGGTCATGGAAATGGAGCGTTACTCCGTTTGCCGCAACAGACTACGCACATTGAAGCTCATTAAGGATATGTACGAGGAGGGTTAAAACATATGAAGTCTGTAAAGAAGTGTCCGCTGTTCTCAACCATCTGCTCTGCGGCAGACGGCGAGGAAACGGCGATTGAAAAGATTTTGAACCACTACGACGCTTACATATCAAAAGCAAGCCTACGCCCGTTCTATGACGAACACGGCAATATGTATATTGTGGTCGATATGGAACTGAAAGGCAGAATAAGAGCTGCGCTGATTGAAGCAATTCTTGGTTTTGAAGTCAAAGTGAAATGAAGCCTACAGGAGCATGTACCACCTCATTCCAGCTCCTAATCTTGCTCTTTGAAAATTGAATAAGGTAATCAGATACTTTAGATATATGACGAGCCTGTAGGCAGATACGCCATGACCTCATACACATGAGCGAGCGGTTCATATCTGTGATCTGCAAGCGACTTGTGGAATGGTCGTGTGCCATGACTCATATATCCTACAATGATACTCCCGTATAGCCTTAGTTTGAGCGTTAGAAGCGTCGCACGCAAAGGGTATGGCTGCACCGTGTATGCAGGGGTGAGACTCCCGTGAGCCGCTAGGCTGTCTGATTACCTGTCTGTATCTTGCCCCGGAGGTGTTGTAATGGATAAAGAATATATGATAAACGATACCTACCGTGTAATGTTCAAGGATTATCCAGACGTAGTAACCGTGGAGCAAATGAGTGAAATGCTCGGTATCAGTATGAAAACAGCCTACATTTTATTGAGGGAAAATAAAATCCTGCATTTTAGGGTCGGAAGAACCTATAAGATACCAAAGCTCAATATCTTGCGGTACATGGAAATGCTGTAGAGGTTTACTGCGTCGCTTGTTGTCAGCAGCCTTAGAACCTGTTATACTTGACATAGTCAGTGATAGGTGAATGGCTGCTGCTATTAGGAGGACAAACATGGTAGCAGGACATTTACGAAAACAAAACGGATATTTCCAGATGATTTTAAGCTATAAAGACAGCACTGGCAAAAGGCGTACAAAATCAATCAGTACAGGACTTCCCGTAAAGGGAAATCAGAAGCGTGCGGAAGCTATGCTTTTGGAAACGAGAAAGAATTTCACGCCAGAGGAAGCTATGACGGATAAAGAACTCCCATTTGACAAGTTCCTCGACAAATGGCTGAAAGACCATCTCAACCTTAAGACCTTAGAAGCAGAAACATATGCTCTGTACTCTTACAATGCGAGAATGTATCTCACACCGTATTTTCAAAAAAAGACAATTCGTATCTGTGATTTGAAGACTACGGACATTGAGAGCTATTACAATTACGAGAGAACGGAACACCACGCTTCAAAGGTGGTAATCTTACAGCTACATGAGATTATCAAAATTTCTCTTGATTATGCGGTCACGCTTGGCTGGATCGAGGACAATCCGGCAGACAGTATCAATCCGGCGACAAACGAGGTATCTATCTTATTTACGGATTTTATGCTGGAATGGCTGGAAATGATGAAACAGTGTGTAGAAGAAACAACAATGGCTTCTTACACATGCTCTGTGAAAAAGCGTATTGTTCCCTACTTTTTAGAGAAACGATATACTTTGACAGAGATTGAGGAAAACCCTAAATACATTCAAGACTACTATCAGTCAGAATTGGATAAGGGGCTGTCTGCTAACACTGTTATTCACCGCCATGCCAATATCAGAAAGGCTCTGCAATATGCTTTTCAGATTGGACTCATCAAATCAAACCCGGCAGACCGTGTGGAAAGACCAAAGAAGAACAAATTTGTAGCTTCCTACTATAATAAAGAAGAACTTGACACTTTGTTCAAAGTTTCTAAAGGCGACCCTATGGAACTGGCGATTATCCTCGCTGCTTTCTATGGTCTGCGCCGTAGTGAAGTAATAGGTCTGAAATGGAGTGCGATTGATTTTGAGCGTAAAACTATCACAATCAAATACACTGTAACAGAAGTCAATCTGAATGACGGGCGTGGCAATGTGCTTATTGAGAAAGAACGGACAAAGTCAAAGACCAGCCGCCGCACGCTGCCGCTTGTTAAACCGTTTGAAGATTTACTTATCAAGATGTATCGGGAACAGAAACAGAACCGGCGATTGTGTGGTGACTGTTATTGCACGGATTATCTGGACTTTATCTATGTTAATGAAATCGGGGAAAGAATAAAACCCGGTTATCTGACACAACATTTTCCCTTGTTGCTGAAAAAACATAATCTGCGGAAAATCCGCTTTCACGATTTGAGACATAGCTGTGCCAGCCTTTTATATGCAAATGGCGTGAGCTTGAAGCAGATACAGGAATGGCTCGGTCACAGTGACATTTCTACAACATCTAATATCTATACGCATTTAGACTACAGCAGCAAGGTTTCATCTGCCAATGCGATATTATCCGTGTTCCCGTCACAGACGGCAGCGGAGATTGAAAAGGCAGTAGGTTAGAACTTTTGACAATAAAAAAGCTCTCTAGCTGGAAGCTAAAGAGCTGAATTTGCTGGTGCCGCTGGCCGGACTCGAACCGGCACGGATATTCTCCGTCTGATTTTGAGTCAGGTGTGTCTGCCAATTCCACCACAGCGGCTTATATTTCAAATCCCTTATTTCTTGTATATCCTTTCCGATTTTGGAGGGATATGCAGGAGGGATATTGAAAACGAAGCAAGTCATTAAGTTGTCAAAAGCCTTGAAAAATCAAGGGATTTAAAAGTTATCTATCAGCCGAGCGCATTGGATTTTGAGTCTTGTGCGTCTGCCATTCCGCCACATCCGCAGGTGGTCTTTTGTAAGAACCGAATGTAAGTATAGCATATTGATATTTGAATTACAAGATTTTTCAACAAATTTTTTCTTTTAAAATGGGAAAGATTGTTGTATAGTAGATTCAGTAGCTTTATAAGATGGAGAAAAAATATGGCGGAAAAAATTGTATTGATTGACGGACACAGTATTTTGAACAGAGCCTTTTTTGGTCTTCCGGATCTTACAAATTCGGAGGGACTTCATACGAATGCCATTTACGGTTTCCTTAACATTATGTTAAAACTGCTGGATGAGGAGAAGCCGGAGTATCTTACGGTAGCTTTTGATGTACATGCGCCAACCTTCCGGCATGAAATGTATGAAGAATATAAAGGGACAAGAAAACCTATGGCGGACGAGCTGCGACAGCAGGTCCCTGTAATGAAGGAAGTCCTCCGGTCCATGGGAATCAGGATCATAGAACAGGAAGGCCTGGAAGCGGATGATCTTCTGGGGACGCTCTCAAAACGATGTGAGAGCGAAGGCATGGATGTGACCATCATCAGTGGAGATCGGGATCTTCTGCAGCTTGCCACGGACAAGGTAAAGATCCGTATCCCTAAGACGAAGCAGGGAAGAACAGAGGTGGAGGACTATTATGCGGCTGATGTAAAAGAGCGTTATCAGGTGACTCCTCTGGAATTTATTGATATGAAAGCGCTTATGGGAGATACCTCGGATAATATTCCCGGAGTTCCCGGAATTGGGGAGAAAACTGCGGCGAAGATCATTACAGAATACCACAGCATAGAAAACGCGTACCAGCATGCCGGGGAGCTGAAGCCGCCCCGTGCATCCAAAGCTATTGTAGAATACTGGGATATGGCAGTGATGAGCAAGAAGCTGGCAGCAATCTGTGTAGATGCATCGCTGGATTATGATATTGAAAGCGCAAGACTTGGAAATATTTTCACGGAAGAGGCATATACCCTTTTTCAGAAACTGCAGTTCAAAAATCTTTTGAGCCGTTTTGAGGTGAAAGGCCCTTCCCATGCGGTGGAAGATTCCTTCCGGACTGCCGGAAGCCGCGAGGAGGCGGAACGCATTCTCGAAGAAGCGGCGGAAGCAGAAACTCTGGGTATGGCTGTCTTTCGGAGAACAGCAGAGGCACTTCCGCTTTTTGCAGGAGAGGCACGGATTGGAGGAGTTGCTCTTTGCTTCGGAGAAAAGGAAATTTACTGTATTCCGGAAGAGAAGATGGAGATAGCGGAACTTCTGGAGAAACTGGAGAAATTATCTGCCGGCCCGAAGACGTTGTCTGTCTTTCATCTGAAAGAAACAATGAAATATTTTACGCCATCTGTCAAAGACAATTGTTTCGATGGGATTATTGCAGCATATCTTTTGAATCCTCTTAAAAATGATTATGAATTTGAGGATGTGGCAAGAGAACAGCTGGATCTTCTTTTGGAAGAGAAGATGGAAGATGAAAAGAAAGCATGCTATGAAGCTTATACCGCCTATGCGTCAGCTGCTCCTTTACAGGATAAGCTGGAAGAGGCGGGAATGTGGAAGCTTTTCAAAGAAATAGAAATGCCGCTTGTATTTACGCTTTTTGATATGGAACAAAATGGAGTCCGGGTAGAGGCGGATGAACTGAAAGATTACGGAAACAGACTTGCAGTTCAGATCAGCAGGCTGGAACAGGAAATCTGGCAGGAGGCGGGAGAAGAGTTCAACATTAATTCTCCGAAACAGCTTGGAGTCATCCTTTTTGAGAAGATGGGACTTAAAGGCGGAAAGAAGACAAAAACCGGATACTCTACTGCAGCAGATGTGCTGGAAAAGCTGGCGCCGGATTATCCTGTTGTAGCTAAAATCCTGGAATACAGACAGCTGGCAAAGCTGAAATCCACCTACGCCGACGGCCTTGCAGCCTTTATCTCGGAAGATGGAAGGATTCACGGGAAATTTAATCAGACGATTACCGCGACCGGCCGGATCAGCAGTACGGAGCCGAATCTACAGAACATTCCGGTTCGGATGGAGCTGGGAAGGCTGATAAGGAAAGTATTTGTTCCGGAAGAGGGATTTGTCTTTGTGGATGCAGACTATTCCCAGATTGAACTTCGAGTGCTGGCCCATTGTTCGGGGGATAAGCAGCTTATTGAGGCTTACAGAGAGGAAAAGGATATCCACAGAATTACCGCTTCCCAGGTATTCCATACCCCTTTTGACCAGGTGACGGATCTCCAGAGAAGAAATGCCAAGGCAGTCAATTTTGGGATTGTATATGGAATCAGCTCTTTTGGGTTAAGCCAGGATCTGAGCATTACGCGGAAAGAAGCGGCACAGTATATAGAACAATATTTTCACACTTATCCGGGAATCAAAATTTTCCTGGATGATGCTGTGAAACAGGCAAAAGACAAAGGATATGCCGTCACTCTTTTTGGAAGGAGAAGGCCTGTGCCGGAACTTTCTTCCAGCAATTTCATGCAGCGTTCCTTTGGAGAGAGGGTGGCAATGAACTCACCTATCCAGGGAACGGCGGCGGATATTATGAAAATTGCCATGATCGGTGTAAATGACCGGCTGAAATCCGGGAATATGAAATCCCGGCTTGTTTTGCAGGTGCATGATGAACTTTTGGTGGAAGCCTGGGAGAGTGAGGCAGAAGAAGTCAAAAAGATACTGAAGGAAGAAATGGAGCAGGCGGCATCCCTTGCGGTACCGCTGGAAATTGATATGCATACCGGAAAAAGCTGGTATGAGGCAAAATAGAGGTGCGAGTAAGATGAAAATAATTGGAATTACGGGTGGAATCGGAACAGGAAAAAGTCTTGTATTGGATTATCTGAAAGAATCCTATGGGGCGGTCTGCTGTCAGGCAGACGAAGTGGCAAAGCGCCTGCAGAGAAAGGGAACGAAATGCTATAAAAGGATTGTAGAGCATTTCGGAGAAGGGATCCTGGACGAGGAAGGCAGGCTGAATCGATCTCGCCTTGCCGGGATTGTTTTTTCAAATCCTGCAGAACTCCGGATCCTTAATGAAATCGTCCATCCGGCGGTCAAAGAAAAAATAAAAGAACAGATCCGCCGGGAAGAGAAAAAGGAAAGTCCTGTGTTTGTGCTTGAGGCGGCTCTTCTTATTGAAGACCATTATGATGCTTTTTGCGATGAACTATGGTACATTTATACGGATGATGAAACGAGGAAAAAGCGTCTGATCGCATCCAGAGGATATGATGAGAAGAAGATTCAGGGGATCTTTTCTTCCCAGCTTCCCTCATCTGTCTTTTTTGAGCATTGTGACCGGGCGATTGATAATTGCAACTCCTTTGAGGAAGCATGCCAGCAGATTGATGATATTATGACGCAATTAGGCCTGAAAAAGGGATAGCATTGGCGTATACTGATGCAAAAAACCAAAATTAGGAGAAGAGAATATGAGATTATGCAGCATAGCAAGCGGAAGCAGCGGAAACTGTATTTATGTGGGGAGCGATCATACCCACCTGCTTGTGGATACAGGAATCAGCAAAAAACGGATTGATGAAGGATTACATACACTGGGAATGAAGGGTGAAGAGCTTTCTGGCATTTTGATCACGCATGAACATTCCGATCATATACAAGGGCTGGGGGTTTTCAGCCGTAAATATGGTATTCCGGTGTATGCAACGAAAGGAACACTAAAGGGGATACGGGAATACAAAAGCCTGGGGAAGATGCCGGACGGGCTCCTTCATGAAATTGAAATTGATACAGATTTTCTTCTGGGAGATCTGACCATTCATCCGTTTGCAATTTCTCATGATGCTTATGAACCATCCGGATACCGGATCGCATGTGGCAAACGGTCTGTGGCTGTGGCTACTGATCTGGGCGTCTATGATGATTATACAGTAGACAATCTGAAAGGACTGGACGCTGTGCTTTTGGAGGCAAATCATGATATCCATATGCTGGAGGTCGGGCCTTACCCCTATCCACTGAAACGAAGGGTTATGGGGGAAAAGGGCCATTTATCCAACGAAGTGTCCGGAAGACTTTTGTGTGATATTCTCCACGACAATCTAAAACAGGTCGTTTTGGGGCATTTAAGCAAGGAAAATAATTACGCAGAGCTGGCTTATGAAACGGTGAAGCTTGAAGTGACCGTAGGGGACAACCCATACAGGGGAGAAGACATTCCTTTAATGGTAGCCAGACGGGATGCGGTCTCTGACATTGTTACTGTTTAAAATTATGAAATTGAGAGGGATAAAATGATATGGGAAAAGTGGCGGTAATTACAGACAGCAACAGCGGTATTACACAAAAAGAAGCAAAAGAACTGGGGATCAGAGTACTTCCTATGCCGTTTTATATTGACGGTGAGGTCTATTATGAAGATATTACTCTGACACAGAAAGAATTTTATGAGAGGCTGACAGATGATGCAGATATTTCCACTTCACAGCCGGCGCCGGCTGATGTGATGGAATTATGGGAGGAAGCCCTGCAGGAAGCGGATGAGGTGATATATATTCCTATGTCCAGCGGTCTTTCCGGTTCTTGCCAGACGGCAATGATGCTGGCGGAAGATTTTGATGGAAAAGTTTTTGTGGTAAATAACCAGCGTATTTCTATTACACAGAGACAGTCAGTTCTGGATGCATTAGAGATGGCGGCGGACGGAATGAGCGGAAAAGAGATCTATGATGTTCTTATGCGCGAAAAGCTGGAAGCCAGCATTTATATTACAGTGGATACACTGAAATATCTGAAAAAGGGCGGAAGGATCACTCCGGCGGCAGCGGCTCTTGGCACAGTGCTCAACTTAAAGCCGGTACTTACGATCCAGGGAGAAAAACTGGATGCTTTTTCCAAAGTCAGAGGAATGAAGGCTGCAAAAAAGGTTATGATGAAAGCCATGGAAAAAGATATTACAGAAAGATTTAAAGGGCATAAAGTCTGCCTGCAGGCAGCTCACACCTGTGAAGCGGAAGTGGCAGAGCAATGGAAAAGAGAGTTGGAAGAGCATTTTCCGGGATACGACATCCACATGGATGCTCTGTCGCTGAGTGTATCCTGCCATATCGGTCCCGGATCTTTGGCTGTTGCCTGCACCAGAGTGGTAGAACGATAACCAGGAAGAGAGTATTTTACGGGCAAATGTAAAAAGCAGCAGCTTATATGAGAACAAGCTGCTGCTGATATTCATGAATAAATGGAAGACGGAATTTTTCTGTTATGACAGATTCGTAAAGATTAGATGCGAAAATTTCATTTTCCAGCATTTTTTTTGCGGACATATCAAGATTTTCCTGCTGCGTCAGCTTTGTGATGAGGGGGATCTCGGTATGTCTTTTTAAATGTTTCAGAAGAGGAGCAGCGTCTTTGCGGAAGCCAAGAATGCGGGCATAGCCGCAGTCGTCATGGTGTCGGTACAGTTCCATATCTTCCTTTTTTATATGAAGAAGAATGTGGAACAGGGCTCTGCTGATTCTTGTATAAGTGACCTCTCTTGTTTTGAGAAGATCACAGAATTGATCGAAAGTGACAAAATCATTCAGTCTGTTTAAGATCCGGTTGGCAAGATCCGGGGTGACATCTGCATACTGTGTCAGGCTTTCTTTTGTTTCACACATCAGCTGATACTTCAAAAGAAGAGAAAAATCATTGGCGTATACCGGATATCTTGTCCGATGTGTTTCCTCCAGCATGCGAATACAGGCGGAAGGGACCTGGCCTTCCAGGCGGGTCAGGGCATCGGAAAGAGGGGGCTCATCATACAGCCGTTCTCCTTCCAGATGGATGGCGTTGCTGGCGTGCCACAAAAGCCGGCGGATAGCGGAGGCGGAGCTGTAATTTTCAGAAAGCTCCTCATCGTGATAGCCGGATACGCGGCGTTTGATGGTATAAACCGCCATACCGCTTTTGCGGCGCATTAGCGCTTTGATGTATTCAATGCCAAGGATATTGTTGGGTTCAGACAGGATAAGATCAATTTCTTCATCTTTTGTATAACGTTTCAGGGCATTTTGTCTGGCTTTGGGATAAGAAAGCCCATTTTTCAATTCCTCCTGAAGAAAGGCGCGGTATTCGGCAGGTTCGTCAGCGGTAATGGAAGCAATCCTCTCCAGAATGTTGAGATCACCACACTCGCTTCCGAAGCAGATGGCATCAATGCAGCCCAGTTTTTCCAAAATGGAGATAGCGCCTTCAGCAAAATATTCTGCACTGCCGCAGGCATAACATACCGGGAGTTCCAAAACAAGGGGGACGCCTGCTTCCAGAGCAACCTCGGCTCGGATATGTTTCGGCATAATGGCCGGTGCGCCTCTTTGCACATAATTTCCGCTCATAACGGCAATAACAGCGTCGGCTCCGGTAATTTCTTTTGTCTTTTGCAGATGGTACAAATGTCCATTGTGAAAGGGGTTATATTCTGTGATTAATCCGACAATTTTCATGAAAATCTCCTTGTATATCTTTCTGGAATTGATTATACTATATTAGAATATTTCCGGCAACGGACAAAAGAGGAAAGGAGGGTACGTTTCAATGGAAGAAAAAGAAATGTATGAAAAGGAATACGAAGAGCGGGAAGAGCTGACAGAAGAACGTATCCTCGAAATGCTGGAGGAGCGTCGGTTTAAGGAGCTTAAAGAAGAGCTGGAAAATAATATGTATCCGGTGGATCTGGCGGATCTGATGGAAGATTTCAACCAGAAACAGCTGGTGATGGTATTCCGGCTTCTGGCCAAGGAAGAGGCGGCAGAGACTTTTACCTATATGGACAGCGACTTAAGAGAAATGCTTATCAATGGCCTGACAGATTCCGAGCTGGAAGAAGTTATGGAAGAAATGTATCTGGATGATACCGTTGACGTCCTGGAGGAGATGCCGGCCAATGTAGTAGACCGTCTTTTGATGGCAACAGATGAAGAGAAGCGTCAGCAGATCAACCAGCTTCTTCAATATCCGGAGGACAGTGCCGGAAGCGTAATGAATGTAGAGTATATTGCGCTTAGAAGAGAGATGACGGTGGCGGAGTCCATTTTGAAGATACGGCAGGTGGGATTGAATAAAGAGACGATATATACTTGCTATGTCACGGAAAAAAGAAAGCTGATCGGTGTTGTGGATGTCAAGGAACTTTTGACGACCAGTGAGTCCAAGACGATTGAAGAGATCATGGATACTAATATGCTCTACGCCCATACTACAGACGACCAGGAAGATGTTGCCAACATCATTACGAAATACGGACTGATTGCCCTTCCAATCGTAGATCATGAGATGTGCATGGTTGGTATTGTAACAGTAGACGACGCAATGGAAGTCCTGCAGGAGGAAACGACAGAGGACATCAGCATCATGGCCGGTGTCAGTCCCAATGATGAGTCCTATTTCGGTACAACAGTACTGGAGCATGTGAAAAGCCGTCTCCCCTGGCTTTTGTTCCTGATGCTTTCTGCAACGGTGACGCAGATGATCATGAATCACTATGAGAGTGCCCTGGCTGTGATGCCGCAGTTGGCAGGCTTCATTCCTATGCTGATGGGAACTGGTGGAAACTGCGGATCACAGAGTTCAACTTTGATGATACGAGGACTGGCTGTAGGAGAAATTGAGTTTGGAGATCTGTTTAAAGTGATCTTTAAAGAAGTTCGTGTTGCAGTTTTGATCAGTTTGATCTTATCTACGGTAAACGGCATACGCATTCTTATTATGGGGCAGGGAGATATCCTGGTGGCGCTTACTATTGGTATGACGATGGCGTGCACGATTATTTTAGCTAAAATTGTCGGCTGTACGTTACCGCTTGTGGCAAAAAAAGTCGGTCTGGATCCGGCGATCATGGCGACGCCTCTGATCTCCACGCTGGTGGATATCAGCACAGTTACTGTTTATTTTGCTATTGTCAGCGCTGTGTTTAAAATATAGCTGCCAGACAGCTGCAAAAGGCTGAAATTGTACGGAAAAAGAGACATTTGATTCCCAAAAGAGACCTTGTTTGTAAGGTCTCTTTGTATTATAATAAAAATAGTGAGAAAAAATGGAAAGGAGTCTTTAAATCATGGGATTTATAGATGAAATCAAAGCAAAGGCAAAAGCCGACAAAAAGACAATTGTGCTTCCGGAATCCGAGGATATCCGTACTTATGAAGCTGCACAGGCTGTATTAAAAGAGGGAATTGCAGATGTTGTCATTGTCGGGAGCGAAGAGGAAGTTGCAAAGAATAAAGGAAACTTCGATATCAGCGGAGCAAAGATCGTAGATCCTGCAAAAAGTGAGAAAACAGAAAGCTATATTGCAAAACTTGTAGAACTTCGTCAGAAAAAAGGAATGACAGAGGAACAGGCAAGAGAAATCCTTCTGACAAATTATCTGTACTACGGCGTTATGATGGTAAAAATGCAGGATGCAGACGGAATGGTTTCCGGAGCATGCCATTCTACAGCAGATACCCTGCGTCCGTGTCTGCAGATTCTTAAAACAAAACCGGGAACAAAGCTGGTATCTGCTTTCTTTGTTATGTGCGTTCCGGACTGTGAGTTTGGAGAGGACGGAGTATTTGTATTCGGTGACTGCGGGCTGAACCAGAATCCAACGCCGGAAGAGCTGGCTGCTATTGCAGAGTCTTCTGCAGAATCTTTCCGCATGCTGGTGGGAAAAGAGCCAAAAGTTGCACTCCTTAGTCATTCTTCCAAAGGAAGCGCAAAACATGCAGATGTTGATAAGGTGACAGAGGCAGTGCGAATCGCAAAAGAGGCAAATCCGGATCTTGAGCTTGACGGAGAACTTCAGCTGGATGCTGCAATTGTTCCGAGTGTAGGAGAATCCAAAGCTCCGGGCAGCAAAGTGGCAGGACATGCCAACGTATTGATCTTCCCTGATCTTGATGCCGGAAATATCGGCTATAAATTAGTGCAGAGACTTGCAAAGGCAGAAGCATACGGACCAATGACACAGGGAATTGCAGCGCCGGTTAATGACCTTTCCCGCGGATGCTCTGCTGATGATATTGTGGGTGTGGTTGCGATTACAGCAGTACAGGCACAGAATCAATAAGACGAGGAAAACAGGATAAAAATAATAATTCCGGAGGAAAAAGAAATGAATGTATTAGTAGTAAACTGTGGAAGTTCTTCTCTGAAATTTCAGCTGATTAACTATGATAACAGAGATGTTATGGCAAAAGGAATCTGCGAACGTATCGGAATTGACGGACGCCTTGTGTATGAGCCAAAGGGAGGAGAAAAGGAAGTAACAGAGGCAGCAATGCCGGATCATACAACAGCGATCCAGATGGTGCTGGACGCTCTTGTAAATGAAAAATCCGGCGTTGTAAAATCATTAAGTGAAATTGATGCCATCGGTCACCGTGTACTTCACGGAGGAATGAAGATCACAAATTCTGTTATTATCGACGAGGAAGTGATCAAGGTTATTGAAGAGTGCGCGGATCTTGGACCTCTTCACAATCCTGCAAACCTTATGGGAATCAATGCATGTATGAAGCTGATGCCGGGCGTTCCTAATGTGGCTGTATTTGACACCGCATTCCATCAGACAATGCCGCCGAAAGCTTATATGTATGGAATCCCGAAAGAATATTATGAGAAATATGCGATCCGTAAATACGGCTTCCATGGAACTTCTCACAAATATGTTTCCAAGAGAACAGCAGATTTTCTTGGAAAAGATATCAAGGATCTTAAGATCATCGTATGCCACATGGGCAACGGAGCATCTTTGTCCGCAGTAAAAGACGGCAAATGTGTGGATACATCCATGGGACTGACACCTTTGGAAGGTGTGATCATGGGAACACGTTCCGGAGATATTGATCCTGCTTTTGTTGAGTACCTTTGCAACAAGGAAAACCTTTCCGTATCCGAAGTACTGAACATTTTAAATAAGAAATCCGGTATGCTTGGAATGACAGGAATCTCCAGCGATTATCGTGACGTGGCTGCAGCTGCAGAAGAAGGAAATCAGGATGCCATCAACTGTCTGGAAGCATATGCTTACCGTATTATCAAATATATCGGCTCCTATATTGCAGCTATGGGCGGAGTAGATGTGATCACATTTACAGCAGGTCTGGGAGAAAACGCAATTCCGCTGCGTAAGACAATCTGTGAAGCTTTCGGATATATGGGACTGGTATTTGATGATGAGGCAAATAACTGCCGCGGCAAGGAAATGATCATTACCAAACCGGAATCCAAGATTATGGCTTGTGTCATTCCTACAAATGAGGAAATTGCGATCTGTGAAGAAACAGTAGAACTCGTACAGAAAAGCCTTGACAAATAAGAACAGAAAAGATATACTTTAAAAAGTGTGGTTAGGAGAACGTCATGCTGATAGAATTAACGAAACTCCTGGAACAGGATGGGAAGACCATTCGCCGGGAAGCACATCTTGAACTGGAAGATATCCGAATATTCGGGAATCCGTATAAGCTTCAGGAATTGGAGCCGATACAATTGGAAATCACGAATCTGGGAAAGAAAGTAATCCGGATTACAGGAAGTGCAAAAGTGAGAACTATCATTCCATGTGACAGATGTCTGGAAGATGTCCCCTATGTGTTCGAACTCAATTTTGAGCGGGAAGCGGATATGAAGCTTACGGAAGAAGAGCGGAAGGGATCAGATGAGGAATACAATTTCCTGGAAGAAATGTGCATCAATACAGACACGCTGATACAAAACGAGCTTCTGATCAACTGGCCGATTCGAGTGCTGTGCCAAGAGGACTGTAAAGGAATCTGCAGCAATTGTGGTGCTAATCTGAATCATGGTGAATGTGGCTGTGACAGACAGGTATTAGACCCGCGAATGGCAGCCTTTAGCGATATATTCAGCAAGTTTAAGGAGGTGTAAAGTATGTCCATCTGTCCAAAGAATAAATCATCCAAAGCTAGAAGAGATAAAAGAAGAGCAAACTGGAAAATGAGCGCACCAAATCTGGTAAAATGCAGCAAATGCGGCGAACTGATGATGCCTCATAGAGTGTGCAAAGCATGCGGATCTTACAATAAGAAGGAGATCATTGCTCAGGATTAATTGGAGAAATTGGAAGTAAGGAGATTCTGTTGTTGCAGGATCTCCTTTTTCATTTAACAGGAAACGAAGTTTCCTGTTAAATAAAACGCTCCGCGGGATGCGCACTCGCGCAAATGGAAATTTGCCGCTAAAGCGACCGCGCTCGGCGCGGGAGTTCCGCTTGCGGAACTCTTTCTTATAACAGGGAACTTCGTTCCTTAAAGGAGGTAAGAGAGATGATTTATACGGTGACATTTAATCCTTCCCTGGATTATGTGGTCGGATTGGACAAATTTATCCCGGGGACGGTGAACCGGGCAGCCAGCGAGCATATTTATCCGGGAGGAAAAGGAATCAATGTTTCGGTTATGCTTTCCCACTTGGGATACGAGAGCCGGATCCTGGGATTTTCAGCGGGATTTACCGGGAGAAGCCTGCAGGATATGCTGAAGTATCACGGCTGTCCTCCGGACTTCATAGAGGTGAAAGAGGGACAGACAAGAATCAATGTAAAGCTGAATGCCGGGGAGGAGACAGAGATTAACGGACAGGGTCCGACGATCACAGGTCAGGATATGGAAAAGCTCTACCAAAAACTGGATATTCTTCAGAGGGGAGACTGGCTGGTCCTTGCCGGCAGCATTCCAGGATCAGTGCCCCGTGATGTGTATGAGAGGATCATAGAAAGACTGTACAAAAAGGGTGTCCATTGTATTGTGGATGCAGAAAAAGAGCTTTTGATGGATGTTCTGAAATATAAGCCATTTCTTATAAAGCCAAATCATCACGAACTGGAAGAAATGTTTGGAAAAGAACTGAAAACACAGGAAGAAATTATTAGACATGCCAGATTGCTTCAGGAAATGGGGGCGGTCAATGTACTGGTTTCTATGGATGCAGAGGGGGCAGTTCTGGCGACAGGATCAGGAGAGATTTATCAGAGGAACGCCCCGAAGGGAAGAGTGGTAAACTCTGTTGGCGCCGGAGATTCCATGGTTGCCGGATTTCTGGCAGGGTATCTGCAGACAGGAGATTATGAAAAAGCGCTTGAACTGGGCGTTGCTGCCGGAAGCGCGACCGCTTTTACAAGCTGGCTGGCAAAAAAAGAAGAAATTTACGCCCTTCCTGCAAAAGAAATGGCGCCGGCCTGATGGCCGGCGCCGAGAGAGCGTTATTCATAGATTCCGTTTACTGTAACAGTAAAAACGGCGTCTTTTCCATTTAGCTCCTCATTGCCGTAATCATCCGGGAAGGTTACCTGTACTTCTACCGTATCTCCGGGATGGGAGCCGATCAGCTGATCTTCAAAATCGTCAATATAGTCGCCGGAACCGATCACCAGATCTGTTCCGTTTCCGTCTGTGCTTCCCCCTTCAAATTCAACGCCGTCCACAGTGCCGACGTAGTCAATATTGACAGTGTCCCCATCTTCAACAGTCAAAGAAGTATCCGTCTGGTAAGTTTCAGACTGCTCTTCGGTCTGCTGGTTTTCTGACTGCTGGGTATCTGAAGAAGAATCATCATTTTCTGACCGGAGCGCATCCCATATGATGACAGCGGCCAAAATCACAATGGCCAGTATGGGGACAGCGATTTTGAGAATATTTTTTACACGTGCCCTGCGGGCTTTTCTTGCACGTTCGCGGGCTCTTCGTTCCTGAGCCATTTTCCGGTTTTCTTTTTTCATGTCTGTAGTACTCCTTTGTTTTTTCTGCTGATATTATACAGAAAAAGTGTGGCGCAAATGTGAAATCCCGGAAAATTGTCAGAGGACAAAGGCGAGGTGCTTTGACGGAAGAGAAGAAAAACAATATTGATTTTTATTACAATGTCTAGTAGAATGATTCTAGTAGCGTTGGAGGAGATAAAAATGGCAGAATTGACAAAAATAGCACTGGATGCCATGGGAGGGGATAATGCCCCGGAAGAAATGGTAAAAGGTGCAGTTGATGCAGTTGGAAGAGAAAAATCTATCAAAGTATTTCTGGTAGGACGGGAAGATGTCATAAAGAAAGAGCTGGAAAAATATACTTACAGTTCTCAGCAGATAGAAATTGTCCATGCTTCAGAAGTGATAGAGACTGCGGAGCCGCCGGTGAACGCGATCCGCAAAAAGAAAGATTCCTCAATCGTAGTGGGAATGAAGATGGTAAAAAACGGAGAGGCAGACGCCTTTGTTTCTGCAGGAAGCTCCGGTGCTGTGCTTGTAGGAGGACAGACCATTGTCGGCAGGATCAAAGGAGTGGAAAGACCTCCGCTGGCGCCGTTGATCCCTACAGAGAAAGGGGTGTCTCTTCTGATTGACTGTGGAGCCAATGTAGATGCAAGACCCTCACATCTGGTACAGTTTGCCAAGATGGGTTCTATTTATATGGAACACGTTATGGGAGTAAGAAATCCCAAAGTGGCAATTGTGAACATTGGAGCTGAGGAAGAGAAGGGGAATGCACTTGTCAAAGAAACATTTCCGCTTCTGAAAAAGGCAGATGGGATTAACTTTACCGGAAGTATTGAGGCAAGGGAAATTCCTCATGGACAGGCAGATGTCATTGTATGTGAAGCATTTGCAGGGAATATTATTCTGAAGCTTTTTGAAGGAGTAGGCGCAGTGCTTATCAGCAAGGTAAAAGAGGGGATGATGACAAGTCTGAGAAGCAAGATCGGCGCGCTGCTTGTAAAACCGGCTCTGAAAGAGACGTTGAAAGGATTTGATACAAGCGAATATGGCGGGGCGCCACTGCTTGGGCTGAAAGGTCTTGTGGTGAAGACACATGGAAGTTCTACGGCAAAAGAGGTTTCCAATTCGATCATTCAATGCCTTACCTTCAAGGAACAGCGAATCAACGAAAAGATTCAGGAGTGTATTCAGGCGGATCAGGGGTCCGATGAATAGATATTAAGCAACAAAAAGGAGATGAAAGCTATGGAATTTGAAAAATTACAGGAAATCGTTTCAGATGTTCTGAACGTAAACAAAGATGAAATTACAATGGAGTCTACCTTTGTAGATGATCTGGGAGCGGATTCCCTGGATATTTTCCAGATTATTATGGGAATTGAAGAAGCATTTGATATCGAGATCGACAACGATGATGCAGAGAAGATCGTAACTGTAGGGGATGCAGTAGAGCAGATTAAAAACGCAACTAACTAGGCGGAAAAAGGAAAAGCCCAGGTTTGGGCTTTTTCCTTTTATGAGGAAAAATATGAATCATAAAGTAAAAGAATTGAAAGAATTGCAGGAAAAAATTAAATACCATTTTCAAGATCCGCAGATCCTTCGGCAGGCAATGATACATAGCTCCTATGCCAATGAAAATCATCTTCAGAAATATGAGTGTAACGAGAGGCTGGAATTTCTGGGTGATGCGGTCCTGGAACTTGTATCAAGTGAATTTTTGTTTCATGAGGATAAGAAGATGCCGGAAGGCGAGCTGACTAAAACAAGAGCCAGCATGGTCTGTGAACAGGCTCTGGCGTTCTGCGCACGTCAGATCGGTCTGGGAGATTATCTTTTGCTGGGCAAAGGAGAGGACGCCACCGGAGGAAGGAAGAGAGATTCGATTACATCGGATGCTCTGGAGGCTCTTATAGGCGCAATTTATATGGATGGTGGTTTTGCTAATGCAAAAGAGTTTATCCATCGGGTTGTTTTAAATGATCTGGAGCATAAAAAACTCTTTTATGATAGCAAGACTATCCTGCAGGAAATCGTGCAGGCTAATTTTCAGGATCCTGTGGAATACCGATTGCTGGGAGAAGAAGGTCCGGATCATGATAAATCATTCCGGGTCATGGTGTATATAGGAGAGCAGGCATTCGGCCAGGGAAAAGGAAGGGCCAAGAAGGCGGCGGAACAGGAGGCGGCCTACCAGACGATCCTTATGCTGCATAAGAAGAATATAAAGTAGGTGTTACATGTATTTAAAGAGCATTGAAGTGCAGGGATTTAAGTCCTTTGCCAATAAGATTGTATTCGATTTTCATAATGGGATTACAGGTATTGTAGGGCCAAACGGCAGCGGAAAGAGCAATGTGGCTGACGCAGTGCGCTGGGTGCTTGGCGAGCAGCGCGTAAAGCAGCTGCGTGGCGGAAACATGCAGGATGTGATCTTTTCCGGGACAGAGAACCGTAAACCGCTAAGCTATGCTTCAGTTGCCATCACTTTAGATAATTCAGATCATCAGCTTGCTGTTGATTTTGAGGAAGTGACGGTTACAAGAAAACTGTATCGTTCCGGAGAAAGCGAATATCTTCTGAACGGATCGACATGCCGGCTGAAAGATATCAATGAGCTTTTTTATGATACCGGGATTGGAAAAGAAGGCTATTCCATTATCGGACAGGGACAGATTGACAAGATCTTAAGCGGAAAACCGGAGGAGCGAAGAGAACTTTTTGACGAAGCGGCCGGGATTGTCAAATTTAAAAGGCGGAAAAATATGTCGGTCAAAAAGCTGGAGGATGAAAGGGCAAACCTTCTCCGGGTGAATGATATTCTTGCGGAATTGGAAAAGCAGATCGGACCTTTGAAGCGTCAGTCGGAAACAGCCAGGGAATATCTGAATAAAAAGGAAGAGTTGAAAACATTTGATATCAACATGTTTCTGCTGGAGACAGAACGACTGAAAGAGCAGATTCAGCAGATCCAGCAAAATTTAGACACTGCAAAAGAAGAGCTTAAGGTGGCCGGAACTTCGTACGATGATATGAAAGAGGAATACGAGGCGATTGAAAAGCAGGTAGATGAGATTGATGCGGCGATTGAAAAATCAAAAGGCCAGCTGAATGAAACAAATCTTCTGAAACAGCAGCTGGAAAACCAGATCGAGCTTCTGAAAGAACAGATCAACAGTGCAAAAATGTCAGATGAACATTACGGCCAGCGTTTTCATGCTATTCAGATTGAAATAGGGGAAAGAACCCGCCAGCTGGAAGAGTTTCAGCGGGAAAAGGACGCAATTTCCGGAGAGCTGAAGGAAAAAAGAAAATCAGAGGAAGAGGCAGGGCAAGCACTGATACATGTACAGAGCAGGATTGCCGCTCTTACCGATGAAATTGAAAAGAATAAAAACGATATTATAGAGATTCTGAATAACCGCGCTTCAACCCGGGCGAAAATACAGCGCTATGATACGATGATGGAACAGATCCAGGTGCAGAAATCCCAGATGCACAAGCGGCTCATCTCATCAGAAAGCGAAGCGGCGCTCCAGATACAGAATAAGAAGGAGCATGAAGAGAAGTTAAAAGAAATCTCCGACCATATCAGGACTCTTGAAGAAGAGAGCAGGGGACATGAGCAGCGGATTGAAATACTGCAAAAAGAGCTTGCCGGGCAGACAGAGAAACTCCGGATCGGGCAGACCGCCTATCACCGTGAGGAGTCACGCCTGGAATCTCTGAAAAATATTACCGAGCGGTATGATGGGTATGGAAACAGCATCCGCAAGGTTATGGAGCATAAGGAACAGGAACAGGGACTTCTTGGGGTGGTAGCGGATATTATTAAAGTAGAAAAGGCATATGAAGTGGCGGTTGAGACTGCACTTGGAGGCAGTATTCAGAATATTGTCACTGACAGTGAGGAAACTGCCAAGAAAATGATTGCCTTTTTAAAGAAAAACCGGTTTGGACGGGCAACATTCCTCCCTCTGACCAGCGTCAGTTCAGGACAGAGATTTTCACGGTCTGAGGCATTGAAAGAACCGGGAGTGATCGGACTTGCCAGCAGCCTTGTACAGGTGGAAGAAAAGTACCGGGGAATTGCAGACCATCTGCTTGGAAGGACCATCGTGGTGGATACTATTGATCATGGAATCGCCATTGCAAGAAAATATCATCAGAGTCTTAGGCTTGTTACGACAGAAGGGGAACTTTTAAGTCCGGGAGGGTCCATGACAGGAGGGGCGTTCCGGAATTCCAGCAATCTTTTGAGCAGGCGCCGGGAGATTGAAGAATTTGAAAAAACCGTGAAGCAGCTGAAAAAGGAAATGGAGGAAATGGAACAGTACTGCGAGGCACTGCGAAAAGAAAGAGCAGTCTGTTATGCAGCTGTAGATGAAATCCAGCAGAAGCTTCAGAAGGCTTATGTGATTCAAAATACAGAAAAGATGAATCTGGATCAGGCAGAAAACCGAATCCGGATACTTAGAGAGACTTCGGAGAGCGTCCGGCGGGAAACAGACGAACTGGATCAACAGATTACAGATATCAGCAATAATCAGGAGTCTATTACGGTAGAACTGGATACGTCTACCAGTCTGGAAGAGGAGCTTACAAGAAAAACGGAAGAAGCACAGGAACAGCTTGAAGCAGTAAAGGAAGAAGAGACAAGGTGCCAGAAAATTTCGGAGGAAGTACATCTGGCATATGCCTCTCTGGAACAGAAAAATACATTTATACTGGAAAATATTGAACGTATTCAGGAGGAAATTGCAAAGTTCGAAGAAGAGAAAAGCGGACTTGGCGAGAGTAAGGAAGATACGTCCAGAGAAATTCGGGAAAAGGAAGAGCAGATTGCAGATATCCGTAAAACAATAGAAGATTCCAAAGAACTTTTTGAAGAAATTGAAGAACAGATTCGGGCGGATGTCCTCCAAAGGGATGAGCTGAACAGACAGCATAAGACCTTTCTTGGCAAAAGGGAAGAACTTTCCAGACATATGTCAGACCTGGATAAAGAAATTTTCCGTCTGGAAAGCCGAAAGGAAGATTATGAACAGTCTTCAGAGAGACAGATCAATTATATGTGGGAAGAATATGAAATCACCTACAATCATGCACTGGAACTTAGAGATAAGAATCTGACAGATCTTGCCTTTATGAAAAAGAGGATACAGACGCTGAAAAATGAGATCCGTGCACTTGGTTCTGTCAATGTCAACGCGATCGAGGATTACAAAAATGTATCAGAGCGGTACGAATTCCTCAAAGGCCAGCACGATGATCTGACGACAGCAGAAGCAACCTTAGAAAAGATCATTGCAGAGCTGGATGAGGCAATGCGCAGACAGTTTACCGAACAGTTCGGCAGGATTGCCGCAGAGTTTGATAAAGTATTTAAAGAGCTGTTTGGCGGAGGGAAAGGTACGCTGGAATTGATGGAAGATGAAGATATTCTGGAGGCGGGAATTAAGATCATTGCACAACCGCCGGGCAAGAAGCTGCAAAATATGATGCAGTTATCGGGAGGAGAAAAGGCTCTGACGGCAATTTCGCTTCTGTTTGCCATACAGAATCTGAAACCGTCACCCTTCTGCCTGTTGGATGAAATTGAAGCAGCGCTGGATGATTCTAACGTGACCCGATTTGCAAAATATCTTCATAAGCTGACAAAGAATACACAGTTTATTGTGATTACCCACCGCCGTGGAACAATGACAGCAGCGGACCGTCTGTATGGAATCACCATGCAGGAAAAGGGCGTCTCTACTATGGTTTCAGTCAGTCTTCTTGAAAATGAGCTGGCAGAGATGGAGAAACAGCATAAGGCGGGATAAAAGGGAAAAGGAGGAAAGAAATGGCAGAGGAAAAGGGATTTTTTAAACGGCTGGTATCCGGGCTTGCCAAGACAAGAGAAAATATCGTATCCGGGATGGACAGTATATTTCATGGCTTTTCCCATATTGATGAGGATTTCTATGAAGAATTAGAGGAAGTTCTGATTATGGGTGATCTGGGCGTACAGGCCACAGAAGAAATTCTGGATGACCTGCGAGCCAAGGTTAAAGAGCGCCACATTAAAGAACCGCAGGAATGCCGTCAGATTTTAATTGACAGTATTAAGGAACAGATGGATGTAGGAGAGACTGCCTATGAGTTTGAGGAAAAGACTTCCGTAGTTATGGTGGTAGGAGTTAATGGAGTGGGAAAGACCACTACCATAGGAAAACTGGCAGGAAAGCTCCGGGCACAGAATAAGAAAGTTGTGCTGGCTGCCGCCGATACTTTTCGTGCAGCGGCTGGAGAACAGCTGAAAGAATGGGCAAACCGTGCCCAGGCAGAGCTGATCGGAGGCCAGGAAGGATCCGATCCGGCGGCAGTTGTCTATGACGCTGTTCAGGCAGCGAAGGCAAGACATGCGGATGTGCTTCTTTGCGATACGGCAGGACGGCTTCATAACAAGAAAAATCTGATGGAAGAGCTGCGCAAGATGAACCGCATTGTAGATCGGGAATATCCGGAAGCATTTCGTGAGACTTTGGTGGTTCTGGACGCCACGACCGGACAGAACGCACTTCAGCAGGCCAGAGAGTTCAAAGAAGTAGCTGATATTACCGGAATTATTCTCACAAAAATGGACGGCACTGCCAAAGGCGGCATTGCAGTGGCTATTCAGGCGGAGCTTGGTATCCCTGTAAAATATATCGGAGTGGGAGAAACGATTGAGGATCTTCAGAAATTTGACGCTGATACTTTTGTAGACGCGCTTTTTGCATCACCAAATGACAATGAATAAAGAAAGGCAGGAGAGAAAAATGGAAAAACTGACACTGGAAAATTTTGAGCAGGCAAGCGAACTGGTAAAAAAGGTAACTCTTCCTACAGAGCTGGTGTACAGCGAGTATTTAAGCCGGCAGACAGGCGGCAGGATTTACCTGAAGCCGGAAAATATGCAGTATACCGGGGCTTATAAAGTGAGAGGTGCTTATTATAAGATCAGTACAATGTCGGAAGAGGAAAGAGAGAGGGGCCTGATTACAGCTTCTGCCGGAAATCACGCACAGGGTGTTGCTTTTGCAGCACAGAAATTCGGCTGCAGGGCAACCATTGTAATGCCGACAGTAACGCCGCTTATCAAGGTAAACCGGACCAAGAGTTATGGCGCAGAGGTGGTACTCCATGGGGATGTCTATGATGATGCCTGCGCATATGCACTGAAGTTGGCAGAGGAAGAAGGACTGACATTCGTTCATCCGTTCGATGATCTCGAAGTAGCAACAGGACAGGGGACGATTGCTATGGAGATCATCCAGGAACTTCCTACAGTAGATTATATTCTGGTACCTGTAGGCGGGGGCGGACTCATCACTGGTGTATCTACTCTTGCAAAAATGCTGAATCCCAAGATCAAAGTGATCGGCGTTGAGCCTGCAGCTGCAGCAAGCCTGAAGGCGGCGCTGGAAGCAGGTGAGCCGGTAACGCTGCCAAGCGCTAATACTATTGCAGATGGCACGGCTGTTAAGCGTGTGGGAGAAAAAGTATTTCCATATATACAGGAAAATGTAGATGACATCATTACAGTAGAGGACGATGAGCTGATCGGCGCATTTCTCGATATGGTGGAAAATCATAAGATGATCGTGGAAAATTCCGGCCTGCTCACAGTTGCAGCCTTAAAGAAAATGGATCTTAAGAACAAAAAGGCGGTGTCTGTTTTGAGCGGCGGTAACATGGATGTGATTACTATGTCCTCTATCGTCCAGCATGGACTTATCCAGAGAGACAGAATTTTCTCGATCTCTGTTCTGCTTCCGGATAAGCCGGGAGAACTGGTGAATGTGGCGACAGCCGTTGCAAATGCCCAGGGAAATGTTATTAAATTGGAGCATAATCAGTTTGTCAGCACAAACCGTAATGCCGCAGTAGAACTTCGTATCACATTAGAGGCTTTTGGTACAGAACATAAGCGTGAGATTATCAAAGCTCTGGAAGATGTAGGATACAGTCCGAAGGAGATTGGAGCAAAATTATATTAAGCGGCAAAAGCCTGGGTGCAGGAGCCTGCATCCAGGCCGCAGCATATAAGAGAACACTCTGAAGTGACAAGAAATCAGGAAGATTTTGTTACTTCAGAGTGTTTTTGCTTGACTTTAAATGTATGATTGTATACAATTATACAAGAATATTCTGGAGGAGAGATGAAAAATGGAAGACAGGAAGGTTTATTTGGACAGACATACGAATTTGCTACAGCTGGAAGAGCACATGTATCCCCTTGTAGATGTGGAGAAACCCAATGTGTTCAGAAATCTGTTCCATTATGATGAGATACCGAAAATTGCATTTAATGACAGGATTGTGCCCCACAGTATGCCGGAAGAGATCTGGATCACAGATACAACCTTCCGGGACGGACAGCAGTCCCGGGCGCCTTACAGTACAAAACAGATTGTAGATATTTACGATTATTTTCACAGACTGGGAGGTCCAAACGGAAAGATCCGGCAGTGTGAGTTCTTTTTGTACAGTAAGAAGGACAGAGATGCCGTGTATCAGTGTATGGAAAAAGGATACAAATTTCCGGAGATCACAAGCTGGATCCGGGCCAGTAAGAAAGATTTTGAGCTGGTAAAGGAAATCGGCATGAAAGAAACGGGAATCCTTGTAAGCTGTTCGGATTATCACATTTTTTACAAGCTGAAAATGACAAGAAAGCAGGCGATGGAGCACTATCTTTCTGTCATAAGAGAATGTCTGGAGACAGGAGTCAGTCCCAGGTGCCATTTAGAGGACATTACCAGATCAGACATTTATGGATTTGTGATCCCGTTTTGTCTGGAACTTATGAATCTGATGGAAGAGTATCAGATTCCGGTCAAGATCAGAGTCTGTGATACCATGGGATATGGAGTGAATTACCCGGGGGCTGTGATTCCAAGATCGATCCCGGGCATTATCTACGGACTTAGAGTTCATGCAGGGGTACCCAGTGAACTGATTGAATTTCACGGGCACAATGACTTTTATAAGGCAGTCAGCAATTCTTCTACAGCGTGGCTGTACGGAGCAAGTGCAGTCAACTGTTCTCTCTTTGGAATCGGGGAGAGAACCGGCAATACGCCTCTGGAGGCAATGGTATTTGAATATGCCCAGCTTAGAGGAACACTGGATGGTATGGACACGACAGTGATCACTGAGCTTGCTGAATATTATGAGAAGGAAATCGGTTACCACATTCCTTCCCGAACACCTTTTGTAGGGAAAAATTTTAATGTAACCCGAGCCGGGATCCATGCAGACGGACTTCTGAAAAATGAAGAGATCTATAATGTGTTTGATACAGATAAATTCCTGAACCGTCCGCCTCTTGTGGCAGTATCCAATACATCCGGACTGGCAGGAATCGCCCACTGGATCAATACATATTTCCACTTGCCGGAGGCAAAGCAGGTAGATAAAAATTCAGAAGTTGTGGCTATGGTAAAAACATGGGTGGATCAGGAATATGAAAGCGGCCGTGTTACTGTATTGACAGACGAAGAACTTTTGAAGGTAATTGATGATGCATGCCGGAAGACAGGAACTACTCTGACTGCACAGGAGGAATAAAGATGGAGGAATATCAGGATCAGTCTCTTAGGGGGAGAGTGTTCCGAAGGCTTAGAAATGACATTTTATCAGGAGTTTACAAGGAACACGATGAGCTGCGCGAGACTACCATAGGCGAAGAGCTGGGGGTCAGCAGAACTCCGGTCCGGGAGGCGCTCCGCCAGCTGGAACTGGAAGGACTTGTAACGATTGTTCCAAATAAAGGTGCTTATGTGACAGGGATTTCCAAAAAAGATGTGCATGATATTTATAAGATCCGTTCCATGCTGGAAGGGATGTGTGCCAGGTGGGCGACAAGATATATTACGCCGGAACAGATTGGAGAGCTGGAAGAAGTTATCCTTTTGTCAGAATTTCATTTGAAACGGAAAAATGAAGAGAAGGCAGTGCAGGTATCTGAACTGGACGGAAAATTTCACAAAGTCTTGTATGAGGCTTCCAATAGTCGTATACTGGAACATGTATTATCTGATTTTCACAAATATGTACAAATGGCCCGTACACATTCCGTGGAATCCAGGGAACGTGCAGAAAAATCTATCGAGGAGCACAGGGCCATTCTGGAAGCCATCAAAGGGAAAGACGAAGATCAGGCAGAAAGACTTGCCAATGCTCATGTAATGAAAGCGATGGAAAATCTTCATATTGAAGAATAGCTGACAGAAGAGCAGTGGAGATGGGAAAGCAAATGTAAACCAGAAAGAAGAAAAGGAGAATACAAAAAATGGAAAAAATCAAAATGACCACCCCTATTGTAGAGATGGATGGAGATGAGATGACAAGGATTCTCTGGAAAATGATCAAGGAGAATCTTTTGGAACCATTTATTGAACTGAACACCGAGTATTATGATCTGGGTCTTGAGCACCGCAATGAAACAAATGATCAGGTGACTGTGGATTCTGCCAACGCGACAAAAAAATATAAAGTTGCTGTAAAGTGTGCGACAATCACACCTAATGCAGCGCGTATGAAGGAATATGATCTGAAGGAAATGTGGAAAAGTCCTAACGGAACCATTCGTGCAATCCTGGACGGCACTGTATTCAGAGCACCTATTGTTGTAAAGGGGATTGAACCCTGTGTGAAAAATTGGAAGAAACCGATCACCATCGCAAGACATGCTTATGGTGACGTCTATAAAGGGGCAGAGATGAAGATTCCGGGAGCCGGAAAAGTAGAGCTTGTGTATACAGCAGAAGATGGAAGCGAGACAAGAGAGCTTGTACATAACTTTACCGGTGCAGGTATTGTACAGGGAATGCACAATATCGATGATTCTATCGCAAGTTTTGCAAGGAGCTGTTTTAGTTATGCGCTGGACAC
This sequence comes from Claveliimonas bilis, assembly GCF_020892095.1. Taxonomy (GTDB): domain Bacteria; phylum Bacillota; class Clostridia; order Lachnospirales; family Lachnospiraceae; genus Claveliimonas; species Claveliimonas bilis. Next base: position 2,768,272 of record NZ_AP024845.1, read on the forward strand.
TCATCAGGATCTCTGGTTTGCGACAAAAGATACAATTTCCAAAAAATATGACCATACATTTAAAGATATTTTTCAGGAAATTTATGAGAAAGAATTTGAATCAAAATTCAAGGAAGAAGGCATTGAATATTTCTACACTCTGATCGATGATGCTGTGGCACGTGTAATGAAATCAGAAGGCGGCTATATCTGGGCCTGCAAAAACTATGACGGTGATGTCATGAGCGATATGGTATCTTCTGCATTTGGTTCCCTTGCTATGATGACCTCTGTTCTCGTATCCCCGGAAGGCTATTATGAGTACGAGGCAGCACATGGAACAGTACAGCGTCATTACTATAAGCACCTGAAAGGCGAGGAAACTTCTACAAATTCTGTGGCAACTATCTTTGCATGGACAGGAGCGCTTCGCAAGAGAGGTGAACTGGACGGAAATAAAGAACTTCAGGATTTTGCAGATAAATTGGAAAAAGCCACTATCGATACGATCGAGGAAGGCAAAATGACAAAAGACCTGGCACTCATTACAACAATAGAAAATCCGACTGTACTCAACAGCGAAAACTTCATTAAAGCAATTGCCGAGAAGCTGGCATAAAAGCAATCTGGGACGTAACAAAGTTAAACTTTGTTACGTCCCAGATTGCTTTTAGTGGTGGGTAAAACTGCGCAAAACCCCGGGTATTTTTACATAAATTTAACAAAAAGATGAAAACTATTTTTACATAACTCCTTTATAATAAAATGGAATATAAGTAAAGAAGGACAGGGAAATCATGAAACGAAAGAATGTAGTATACTTTTTGGCGACTGCCTGCATTGCCGGAGTGATAGGAGGATGTGGAAGTACGTCTGGATCCGGTTCATCTGATTCGTCAAAATGGCAGGAAATGGGCGAAGTGATTCCGATAACGAGGGAGAATGGATCAGGTACCAGAAGCAGCTTTGCAGAGGCACTTGGTCTGAATATAGAAGGGGTAGATGACCAGGATGAGATCACAGAATCTGCGCAGACAGAGACATCCGGAGAAGATATGCTCCGTGCTGTTGCAGGAGAAAAGAATGGCATCGGCTATGTCACTTACAGTACGGATCTTCAGGAAGGGGATGGAGCAAAAGAAATTACGATAGATGGACAAAAAGCAGAGGATGAAACTATTGAAGAAGACAGCTATCCGCTTACACGAACGCTCTATCTTGCCCACACAAGTGAAGACAAGGATCTGGAAACAGATTTTATAAACTATGTGACGGGGAAGGGACAGGAAACCGTATCAGAGTTTTTTGTGCCCATAGGAGGTAAAGAGGTTTTTTTATCTAATCAGGCATCCGGTACTTTAAAAATACACGGCTCCACAACTCTGGCACCGGTTATAGAGCAGTTGGCAGATGACTATGAGAAAGAAAATTCCAATGCACAGATTGAGGTGGAAGTATCAGATTCTTCAAAAGGAATTACAGATGTACTGACAGGAAAATGTGATATTGCTATGGTATCCCGGCAGCTGTATCAATATGAGACAGAAGTATTAGAAGCAGAAGCAGTTGCAAAAGACGGGATCCGTGTAATCGTAAATGAAAAAAATCCGACAGAAGATATTTCAATGGATACACTGGAGAAAATTTACACTGGAAAAATCAGTAAATGGGAAAATACACAAGAATAGAGGATGAAGAGAAATGGATAATGTATATATGAATCGAGAGTTATCTTGGCTGAAATTTAATGAAAGAGTGCTGGAGGAAGCGGAGAATAAAGAGGTCCCTTTGTGTGAAAGGCTCTCTTTTGCGTCTATCTATCAGACTAATCTGGATGAATTTTTTATGGTCCGGGTTGGTTCTTTGCAGGACCAAAGCCTTCTTGGCAAAAAAATCAAAGATAATAAGACCAATATGACTGCAAAGGAGCAGATTGAGGAAATTTTGAGAAGAGTTCATATATTAAATGAACGCCGTGACAAAGTTTATGAAGAACTGATGTCACGTCTGAAAGAGTGGGGATTTTCCCTTACGGATTTCAGAAGTATGGAAAAAAGCGAAAGTGAGTATATGGAAAGATATTTTGCCATGGAGATTGAGCCTTTAATATCACCTACCGTAGTAGGAAAGCGTCAGCCATTTCCGTTTCTTAGAAATAAAGAAATTTACGCGGTAGCTGTTTTGGAAACAAAGAGTAAGAAGCAGAGGATCGGTATCATTCCCTGTACAAATAGCATGGTAGAAAGGCTGATTGCAGTTCCGGACAGGTCAGGAACATATATGCTGGCTGAAGAACTGATTCTGCATTACATGCCGAGAGTTTTTAAAGGCTATCAGATCAGGGCCAAATCCTTGATCCGCGTAACGAGAAATGCAGATATAGATGCTGACGCCTTATATGATGAAGATTTGGATTATAGGGAATTTATGGCAGATTTAATTAAAAAAAGAAAAAAACTTTCTCCGGTCCGGCTGGAACTGTCCAGGGAGATGGACGGAGATATCGTAGGTATTCTCTGTAAATACCTTGATTTAGAGGAAGCCAGAGTATTTCGTCAAAGCACACCCCTTGATCTGTCTTTTTCTTCTAAAATCCAGGATATGCTAAGAAAGAACCCGGAATTGTTTTTTGAAAAGCGCACGCCACAGAAATCTTCCTCTTTTGAAGATGGAAGAGGAATTATAGAGCAGATAAGAGAGTCGGATAAAATGCTTTCCTATCCCTATGAATCCATTCGTCCGTTCCTCCGGATGCTAAATGAGGCGGCAGAGGATGAAAACGTGATTTCCATTAAAATGACACTCTATCGTCTGGCAAAACAAAGTAAGGTTGTTGAGGCATTGGTGGAAGCAGCGGAAAACGGAAAAGAAGTTGTTGTTTTGGTAGAGCTGCGTGCCAGATTTGATGAGGAAAATAACATCGAATGGTCAAGACGTCTGGAAGAGGCAGGCTGTCAGGTGATCTATGGTCTGGAAGGCTATAAGGTGCACTCCAAACTCTGTCTCATCACGAGAAAAAATGAAGGAAAGATTGAATATATCACTCAGATCGGAACAGGAAATTACAATGAAAAGACCTCCAGACTGTATACAGACCTTTCTCTTATGACGGCAGATCCGGATATTGGCATGGAAGCATCAGCTGTATTCCAGGCGTTGTCAAAAGGTGAGACTGTGGAAAGTTCCAGTCACCTCTTAGTAGCGCCAAAATGCCTTCAGTCCCGGGTCCTGGAAATGATGGACGAAGAGATAAGGCAGGCAAAAGAAGGACAGCCGGCTTATATCGGATTAAAGTTAAATTCTTTGACAGATAAAAAAATTATTGATAAACTGATAGAAGCGTCGGAAGCAGGAGTGAAGATCGATATGGTGATTCGCGGTATCTGCTGTCTGGTTCCACAGGTAGAGGGAAAAACAGAAAATATCCGTGTCATCAGTATTGTCGGAAGATTTCTGGAACACTCCAGAATCTATATTTTCGGATGCGGCGAGCGGGCCAGATATTACATTGCCTCTGCAGATTTTATGACTCGGAATACTGTGCGCCGGGTAGAAGTGGCGGCGCCTGTGCAGCAGCAGAATCTGAAAGAACGACTTCAGGCTATGTTTGATCTTATGTTGAGGGACAATCAGAAGGCACGGCACGAAACGGCTGACGGCAGTTACCTTTTTGTTCGCATCGAGGATCCTGACACAGTTAAAGTAAACTCACAGGAATACTTTTATGAGGAGGCTTACGAAAAGGCAGGACAAATGTAAGATAAGAGTGGTGGTAGAATGATATGGAAACTCGGAGAGAGGCTGGAGCAGATTGAGACAGAAACATGGAAGGAGACAAGGCCTCCGGCTGTATTTCTCACTGATTCCAAAAATGCCCGCCGGGATTTGGAATTGGCAGGTATACAGTATGAAAATGAAATACAGACCAACAAGATAGGATTTTGTAAACTGGAAACACAGCAGGAATGCCTGGCGGGTACACTTTGTATCCCCAGGCTTTTGGACGTGCTTGGAAGCAGATACCGCATTTACTTTTTTGTGAATCAAGATCATGTTGTACTTGTAGATGATGAAGATTTTTCTATGAGGCTGATCCGAAGGATCAAAAGAAAAAAGACCCATCAAGGAGAAACAAAGGAACGGTTCATATATAATTTTATTGCTGAATTTATGAGCAGAGATCAGGAAATTTTGATGCAGTATGAGAAAATCCTTATGCGCATGGAAGAAGACGTCATGCAGGGGAAAATTGAAAATTTCCAGAGGGAACTGATGCCGATACGAAGAAAACTTCTGACACTTCGCGGCTATTATGATGAAATGATGGATATGGGAACAGAGCTTGAGGAAAATGAAAATGGATTTTTCGCCAAGAAACAGCTCAAATATTTCGGGACACTTTCCAATCGGGCAGACCGGCTGATGGGGAGGACTGCCCATTTGCTGGAATACGCACAGCAGGTGCGGGATCTGTATCAGGCACAGGTGGATGCAAAACAGAATAGTAATATGCAGTTTCTGACTGTGTTGTCCACCATTTTCTTCCCCCTCACCTTAATCACCGGATGGTACGGTATGAATTTTGAAAATATGCCGGAGCTGAAAAACGGATATCCCGGCGTTATTGCACTAAGTTTGATCGTTATTGTTGTCTGTATTTTAATCTTTAAAAAGAAAAAAATTCTCTGATTTTATTCCTGGGAGGCGAGAGCCTCCCATTTTTCATATAATCCTTCCAATTCAGCTGCAATGTCAGCTTTTTCTCTGGCAAGTTCCTGACAGCGTATAGAATTGGTATATACTTCCTCCAGCGTCATCAGCTCATCAATCTGTCCGTCTCGTTCCTCCAGAGAAGTTATGCGTTCCTCTGTCTTCTTCAGATCATTCTGTCGTTTCCGTTCCCGTGCCTTTTCTTCTTTTTGCTCCTGCCAGCTTAACTTGGCTTCGGAGGCTGCTTCGGCAGCCGGGGCATTATCACAGGATGGAACTGACGCGTATGCGGCAGTCAATTCCTCCCGCTTTTCCAGATAATAGTCATAATTGCCGATATAGTTGACAAATGTTTTGTTTACAAGTTCCAGGATCCTGGTGGCCGTTTGGTTAATGAAATATCGGTCATGGGACACATAGAGGACGGTGCCTTTGTAATTATTCAGAGCGTTTTCCAGAATTTCTTTGGAGGCGATATCCAGATGGTTGGTAGGCTCATCAAGAATGAGGAAATTTGCTTCCGAAAGCATAAGCTTTGCCAGGGAAACACGTCCCCTCTCTCCGCCGCTTAAATCTCCGATAAGCTTAAAAACATCATCCCCCGTGAAGAGGAAAGCAGCCAGCATATTGCGGATTTCCGTGTTTGTAAGAGAAGGATATGCATCTGAAATTTCTTCAAATATAGTTTTTTCCATATGAAGAACATGATGTTCCTGGTCATAGTATCCGATATGCACGTTTGTCCCAAGTGTAAAGCTTCCGCTGTCAGCAGGCAAAACCCGGTTCAGGATTTTAAGGAGGGTTGTCTTGCCGGTTCCGTTATCTCCGATTACCGCTACATGTTCGCCTCTTTTGATTTCAAAGCTGACATTTTCAAAAAGGGGCTGGGACGGAAAAGATTTGCTTAAGTGATCTACGGAAAGAACATCATTTCCGCTGACACAGGAAGGTTCCAGCACCAGATGGATATCTGTTCTTTGCTCCGCAGGCTTTTCTATGCGTTCCATTTTTTCCAGCATTTTTTCCCGGCTTTCTGCACGCTTGATTGACTTTTCCCTGTTAAAAGAGCGGAGCTTTTCGATCACGGCTTCCTGATGGCGGATCTCCTGCTGCTGATTGAGATACTCTTTCATCCTTGCTTCACGGATTTGCTGCTTTTTACGGGAGTAATCTGTGTAATTGCCAAGGTAGGTCATAATGGAACCCTGTTCAATTTCAATGACCTTTGTTACTACTCTATTGAGAAAATAGCGGTCATGGGAGACGATAAGCACGGCACCGGAATAATTCAGAAGATAAGTTTCCAGCCAGGAGATCGAATTAAGATCCAGATGGTTGGTAGGCTCATCTAAAAGAAGGACATCCGGTTTTGTAAGAAGAAGTTTGCCTAATGCTACACGTGTTTTTTGACCGCCGGAAAGAGCGTCTACCGGTTTGGAGAATTCTTCTTCGTCAAAACCAAGCCCCTTGAGTACTCCCACAATTTCACTTTCGTAGGCATAGCCATTTTCACGTTCAAACCGGTCAGACAGACGGTGATAAGTATTCAGACGCTCAGTAAGTTGTTCGCCCGCAAGGTTGGGAATTTCCTGTTCAATTCGGCGGATCTCTTTTTCCAGTGATATGATCTCCGCTTTGGCAGTGCGTACTTCTTCGTAAATAGTGTTTCCTCCGGAGAGATCCTGGTGCTGGGAAAGATAGCCAAGAGATTTTCCTTTCGATAAAGTAATGCTGCCGCCGTCAAGTGGCAGTTCTCCCACGATCATTTTCAGTATTGTTGATTTTCCAGCCCCGTTGATCCCAACAAGTGCTGCTTTTTCATATTCTTCTATGTGAAAGGAGCCGTTTTTTACAATGACATCCTCACCAAATGCTTTTTCAATTGAATGACATGCTAGTATCATAAATATATACCTCCGGGACTATTATATCGGTGATTTGTGAAGGTGTCAATTTTCTGCAATTCTTTATATAAAATCTAATATTCCAAAGTTTTCCGAACAAAAATTTGACTTTGAACAAACAATTCTATATAATGTAGACAGAAAAAGATTGGGAAGGTGAAAAGAGTGGAAAGCAGAGAAATTTCGCAGGCAGTCATACGGAGGCTCCCAAGATATTACAGGTATTTAGGAGAACTGCTTGAAAATGGGGTGGAACGTATCTCTTCAAATGATCTGAGTAAGAGAATGCAGGTAACTGCATCCCAGATTCGGCAGGATTTAAATAATTTCGGCGGATTTGGCCAGCAGGGATATGGATATAATGTGAAATATCTTTATACAGAGATAGGAAAGATCCTCGGTTTGGAGGAAGAACATGGAATGATCATCATCGGGGCAGGAAATCTGGGTCATGCTCTGGCGAATCATGCAGGATTTGAAAAGCGGGGATTTGTATTAAAAGGCATTTTTGATGTTAATCCTACTTTAAAGGGAATGACAATTCGTGGAGTGCCTATTTATATGATGGATGAGCTGGAAGATTTTATGAAGAACAGTGATATTGAGATCGGAATCCTCACCATACCTAAAGCAAAGGCAATTGAAGTGGCAAATCAGCTGGTGGACTATGGGATAAAGGCGATTTGGAACTTTGCCCATACAGATCTGAATTTGCCGGATAACGTGATCGTGGAAAATGTACACTTATCGGAAAGTCTGATGAGATTATCCTATAATATCAGCCGTTACAACGAGGAACATAGGGCTGAAAAATAGCGGGGATATGACAGCGTGTGAAGTAAGCGTGTGCGGAAGGACAGGCTTTCTTTACACGCTTTTTCAATAGAAAACTTCGTTTCCTGTTGCGGATTCTTTGTTCTATATAAATAAAATAAATAAAAAGGGGGTTGACAGTATGAGATATTTGCCGGATGGAAGACAAATGAAGGCAGCGGATGGGTATACGATACGGGAGAAAAAAATGCCGTCTCTTATCCTGATGGAAAGGGCGGCAAGAACTTTTGTAGAAACGGTATGTGAAACAGATGCAGATCTGTCAGATGTATGTGTTGTATGCGGATCCGGAAATAATGGCGGAGATGGATTTGCTATCGCCAGACTTCTTCTGGAAAGAGGAGCGGGAGTATCAGCCTGTATGGTGGGAAACCCTGATCATTGTACCGAAGAGACAAAGAGGCAGATTCAGCTTTTCCGGGAGGCAGGAGGAACCATAGAGGAAGGTTTTACGGAGAGAAAATGCAGCCTGCTTATCGATGCCATATTCGGGGCAGGGCTTAGCAGGCGTGTGGAAGGGCATTACCTGGAATGTATTCAGGCGATGAACCGGTCTGAGGGGAAAAAAGTGGCAGTAGATGTACCCTCCGGAGTTTCCACATCTACCGGAGAGGTTGTAACCGACGCTTTCCGGGCAGAGCTGACAGTCAGTTTTCAGTGTGAAAAACTTGGCTGTGTACTTTATCCGGGGAAGGAGTTTGCCGGAGAAGTAAAGGTAACGGATATAGGAGTCGATGTCTCAGAGATGCCGGGGGACAGAGATGTAGCCTATGCACTGGAGCAGGAGGATGCGGCGAAAATGCTGCCGAAGCGCAGAGAGGATTCTCATAAAGGGACTTATGGAAAGGTTCTTATTATCGCCGGAAGCAAAGGAATGGCCGGAGCAGCTTATCTGGGCGCACTGGCGGCCTATAAGACGGGGGCAGGTCTGGTACAGATCTATACGTCAGAGGATAACCGGGCTGTACTGCAGACGCTTCTTCCGGAGGCAATCGTTCGCTGTTATGATTTCTTTGACGAACGGGAACTTTTGCAGCTGCTGAAATGGGCGGATGTGGTGAGTATTGGTTCCGGGCTTGGAACCAGCGACAAATCACGGAGGATTTTACAGGCAACACTGGAAAATGTAGAGGTTCCCTGTGTTGTGGATGCGGACGGATTGAATCTTTTATCTGCGCACAGCCGCTATATGAAAAATCTTGTCCGTGGTCAGTTTATTTTTACTCCCCATATGAAAGAAATGTCCAGGATAACAAGGAAATCAGTGGAAGAACTTCGAAACAGCCGAATGGAAATATTAAAGCAGTTTGCCGGAGAATATGATGTTACATGTGTACTGAAAGATGCGCGCACGTGTATTTTCAGTCCCGGGGAGCATCCTTTTGTGAATTTGTCAGGAAATGCGGCTATGGCAAAGGCAGGAAGCGGAGATGTTCTTGCAGGTGTGATCACAGGTCTTCTTGCACAGAAAATGTCCTGTTTTGATGCAGCGGTCCTAGGTGTTTACCTTCACGGACTGGCAGGAGATGAGGCAAAAAGGGAGAAGGGAAGCTACAGCGTGCTTGCAAGAGACCTGGCGGAAAATATCGGGACTGTTCTGAAAAGACTGGAGGAATGATCGTATGAAAAAATACAGCAGAGTCTGCGCCAGAATAGATTTGGACGCAGTGGAATATAATCTGGATATGATGAAGCAAAACATCAAAGAAGAAACGAAGATGATCGGCGTGATCAAGACGGACGGATATGGCCATGGCGCCGTGCAGATTGCCAGATATGTAATGGAAGAAAAAGATTATATATGGGGATATGCAGTTGCCACTCTGGATGAGGCTGTTCTATTGAAGAAAAATCAGGTGAAGAAGCCGGTTTTGGTTCTGGGCTGTATTTTCCCGGATCAGCGGGATATTATGATAGAGCAGGAAGTACGTATGACCTGCTATACATTGGAAATGGCAGAAGATATTTCCAAGAGGGCACAAAAATTGAATCAAAAGGCATATATCCACATTAAACTGGATACAGGAATGTCCAGGCTGGGCTTTCAGATTACAGAGGAGAGTGTGGAAGAGATCTGCCGGATTGCTTCTTTGCCGAATCTGGTATTGGAGGGCATGTACTCTCATTTTGCCACAGCAGATGAAACAGATAAGACATTTACAAAAAAGCAGTTAGAGCGCTATCTGTGGATGAAAGAGAAGCTGGAGGAACGGAAGGTCACATTTCCTTATTATCACTGCTCAAACAGTGCGGGTATTATTGATGTAAAGGAAGCCAATATGGATCTTGTCCGTGCGGGAATTTCCACTTATGGTCTTTATCCTTCCAATGAAGTGGAAAAGAAGAATGTTCCCCTGAAGCCGGCGCTTCAGCTGATCAGTCATGTGGCTCATGTGAAATGGGTGGAGAGCGGAACGCCTGTAAGCTATGGATGCACATACGTGACAAAAAGGAGAACACGCATCGCGACCATACCTGTAGGTTACGGAGACGGTTATCCAAGGAGTCTGTCCAATAAAGGCTATGTCCTGATCCGCGGAAAGAAAGCGCCCATTCTGGGACGGGTATGTATGGATCAGTTTATGGTTGATGTCACAGACATAGATGCGGTAACCTTCCAAGACAGGGTAACTCTGGTAGGGACGGACGGAGGAGAGGATCTCCCCGTGGAAGTGTTAAGTGATCTTTCCGGCAGATTCAATTATGAGTTTGTATGTGATCTTGGAAAACGAATACCAAGAGAATTTATCCGGAACGGTAAAGTTGTGGAACAGATGGATTATTTTGCATAGGATTCAGGTGATGCATACTTTGGAATACATCCGAAAAAGCTGGCAATACTAGAAATATCTTAAGCAAATCGGAGTGTGAACAAAGGTGCAGGTAAAGCGAGGAGACATTTATTATGCAGATCTAAGTCCGGTGGTGGGATCAGAGCAGGGAGGAGTCCGGCCGGTACTGATCATCCAGAATAATATTGGAAACAGACACAGCCCTACTGTGATATGTGCGGCCATTACTTCCCGCATGAATAAGGCAAAACTGCCTACGCATGTGGAAATTGATGCAGGTAAATATCAGATTGTCAAAAATTCAGTGATCTTACTGGAACAAATCAGGACGATTGATAAAAGAAGGCTGAAAGATATGGTATGCCATCTGGACAAAGAACTAATGAATAAAGTTGATGAAGCGCTGAAGATCAGTTTTGAGCTTCATACATAATAACAAAGGAGCAGGAGAAGAAAAGCTATGGAAGAAGGCAGTTTGTTTCAGAGAATGAAACAGATTTTTCAAGGAGATGATGAAGAAAAAGAAGCTTTGGGCCAGGAGGCGGCAGAGCTGATACGGAACATTTTCCGGTATATGGATAAGGATGCAAGAGATATTATGACCCACAGGCGTGACATTGTTGCGATAGACGGAGAAGAAACGCTGGAAGAGGCACTGAAATTTATGCTGGAAGAGAGCCATTCCAGGTTTCCCATCTATCAGGAAGATATTGACGGGATCATAGGTACCATGCATCTTAGAGAAGCGATGAGATGCTACTTTAATGAAGAACAGCGGCAAAAGTCAGTGAAAGAACTGAAGGATTACATACGCCCGGTTACATTTATCCCGGAGACAAAGAGTATTGACACACTGTTTAAAGAAATGCAGGCCGGAAAACAGCATGTGGTAATTGTACTGGATGAATACGGACAGACAGCAGGACTTGTTGCCATGGAAGATATTCTGGAAGAGATCGTGGGAAATATTTTAGATGAATATGATGAGGAAGAGGAAATGCTGACCTTAAGTCCCGATGGTTCTATGCTGGCAAAGGGATTTATGGACCTGGAAGATCTGGAAGAAAGTTTAAAAATCAGCTTTGATAAAGAGGAGTATGAGACTTTGAATGGTTTTCTCATCGATCAGCTGGATCGTATACCGGCAGAAGATGAGCACTGTGTGATAGAGTATGAAGGATATTGTTTCACAGTTCTTTCTGTAGACAACAATGCAATTCAGACAGTTAAGATTGAAAAAATATCCAAGGAGTGATAAAATAGAAAAAGTGTGAATAAAAAGGATAAATGCAAGGAGAGAGAAAAACATGTCAGGACATTCAAAGTTTGCCAATATTAAACATAAAAAAGAAAAAAACGATGCGGCAAAAGGAAAGATTTTTACAAAAATCGGTAAGGAGCTGGCGGTAGCCGTTAAAGAGGGCGGAAGCGCCGATCCGGCTAATAACAGCAGACTTCGGGATGTCATTGCAAAGGCGAAAGCGAATAATATGCCTAATGACACGATCGAAAGAAATATTAAGAAAGCAGATGGAGATGCAAACTCTGCCAATTATGAACATATTACATATGAAGGATATGGACCGGGGGGAACGGCGATTATTGTAGAAGCGCTGACAGACAATAAGAATCGTACAGCGTCCAACGTAAAGAGCGCCTTTACAAAGGGAAGCGGAAACGTAGGTACTCCGGGATGTGTTTCCTTTATGTTTGACAAAAAGGGACAGATCATTGTAGCAAAGGAAGATTACGATGGAGATGCAGATGATCTGATGATGCAGGCGCTGGATGCCGGAGCAGAAGATTTTGCAGAAGAGGAAGACAGTTATGAAATCCTGACAGCACCGGATGATTTCAGTGCAGTGCGTCTTACTCTGGAGGAAGCAGGGATTGTCATGGCCCAGGCGGAAGTGACAATGATACCGCAGACATGGGTGGAATTGACAGAGGAAAAGGATATCCAGAATATTCAGAAAACCCTGGACCTTCTGGATGACGATGACGATGTACAGGACGTTTACCATAACTGGGACGCATAGGTGGCTTTTATGGAACTGGAATATATCGGAGAATTAAAAAAAGAATTGGTCGACTTTTTCATAGAGATGCAGGAATACCGCCAGTATTTTAAAAGAAAACTTTATGAAGAAGCATTTCAGAAATGTTACGAAAATCATAGAGAGATGCTTGCCAAGATCATTGAGGTCTGTGAGAAAGCCGAGGACAAGGACGCTGTCTTAGAAGAATTGTCCGGCGCAATTCCAGAGTATGCTCATAGTCAGATCAATGTCCAGAAAAATAGAGGTAAAAAGGAAGGCCTCATGGTAGATTACAATATGTCCATGGTGACATTTGTGATACCGATTCTTGGCTACAGCAGGAACGAATCCTGCGACAGGCTGATCGATCTCATGATCAAAAAGTGGAATGTCAAGCCTATGACAATGAGAATCCAGAAGTCAGAATATGAGAAGATGAAAAACGGTTTCAAATCTCGCCTGTGTTATATCACAACTGCTGTGTGCGCAAGCAGAAATCAGAGGGATGACTGTTATGAACTGAATCTTTTGAGAGATTATCGGGACAGATATCTTGCGGCAGACAGAAAAGGAGAGGCGTTGATCGAGGAGTATTACAATGTGGCACCCACTATCGTAAACCGTATTAACAAAGAGGAAAATGCCGGTGAAATTTACGAGAACATTTATCAGGAATATCTTCAGAAGTGCGTCCATCTGATCGAAACAGGGAGGATGGAAAAATGCGGAGAGATTTATGCTGAAATGGTAGAAGAGCTGGAGAAAAAATACTTATTTTCATAGAAGGAGGAGTCAAATTGAGCAATTACAAAATAGAGACAAAATGTATCCAGTCCGGGTACACACCGAAAACAGGCGAACCAAGAGTGGTTCCCATCTATCAGAGCACTACGTTTAAATACGATACAAGCGAGCAGATGGGACGTCTTTTTGATCTGGAAGATTCCGGATATTTCTATACACGTCTGCAAAATCCGACGAACGACGCGGTTGCAGCGAAAATCTGCGATCTGGAAGGCGGAGTTGCAGCAATGCTGACTTCATCCGGACAGGCAGCAAGCTTTTACGCCATTATGAATATTGTAGAAGCGGGGGATCACATCGTATGCGCTTCTGCGGTTTACGGAGGAACTTATAACCTTTATGCGCATACCATTCGGAAAATGGGTGTGGAAGCTACTTTTGTAGATCCGGACTGCAGTGAGGAAGAACTCAATGCTGCATTTAAGGAAAATACAAAGGCAGTATTCGGTGAGACGATCGCCAACCCGGCGCTGGTGGTGCTGGATATCGAAAAATTTGCAAAAGCGGCTCATGATCACGGCGTACCGTTGATCGTTGACAATACATTTGCAACTCCCATCAATTGCCGTCCTTTTGAATGGGGGGCTGATATTGTGACTCATTCTACAACAAAGTATATGGACGGACATGCATCTGCAGTGGGCGGGGCAATTGTTGACAGCGGAAATTTTGACTGGGAAGCTCATAAAGAAAAATTCCCGGGCCTTACCACACCGGATGAGACATATCACGGAATTGTCTATACCCAGAAGTTTGGAAAAGGCGCTTACATCACCAAGGCAACTGCACAGCTTATGAGAGATCTTGGTTCCATTCAGTCTCCGCAGAATGCATTCCTTTTGAATATCGGGCTGGAGACACTCCATCTTAGAGTGCCGAGACATTGTGAAAATGCCGTAAAAGTTGCTTCTTACCTGAAGGGTCATGAAAAGGTTGCATGGGTACACTGCCCGTCTCTGGAAGGAGATCCTTACTATGACCTTGCAAAGAAATATATGCCAAACGGAACATGCGGCGTTATCACATTCGGTCTGAAAGGCGGAAGAGAAGCTTCTGTAAAAATGATGGACAGCTTGAAGCTGGCAGCAATCGTAACTCATGTGGCAGACGCCAGAACATGCGTCCTTCATCCGGCGAGCCATACCCACCGCCAGATGAACGATCAGGAGCTTCTGGAAGCTGGCGTTCAGCCGGATCTGATCCGTTTTAGCGTCGGTATCGAGAACGCAGACGATATCATCGCTGACCTGGAGCAGGCGCTGGCGCAGGTATAAGCAGATATAACTGCCTGCTGTTTTCTGGAAAAATCGGATAAAACTTCAAGTATAAAAAGAAAAGCCACCTCCATACTAATAACATCGGTGTACATGGGAAAATGCTTCTGTACATTGATGGGAAAGCAGTATGGAGGTGTTTTTTGTCGTGGAAAATGTGAACGAAAGTAACGGTAAGCAAAATAACATAAGCGATCGTATAGAAAACAGCACAGGAAATGAGACAGAACAAAAGAATGAACAGATCAAGGAAATGGGAAGCCTGGATCTTCAGGAAGATTCTTCCTGCCACAGGATTAAGCTGATTACGATTATTGGAGAGATTGAGGGGCATGAGTCTGTGTCCGGCAGTACAAAGGCGACGAAATACGAGCATCTTCTCCCTATGCTTGCGGAAATCGAGGACAATCAGGAGATAGACGGACTTTTGATCCTTTTAAATACCCTTGGAGGAGATGTGGAAGCAGGTCTTTCTATAGCAGAACTGATTGCATCCTTAAGTAAACCGACGGTGTCTCTTGTGCTGGGAGGAAGTCATTCCATCGGCGGCCCTCTGGCAGTATCTGCAGACTATTCCTTCATTGTGCCAAGTGGTACGATGATCATCCATCCGGTACGCTCCAATGGTATGTTTATTGGCGTAATGCAGAGTTTCCGAAATATAGAGAAAACTCAGGACCGTATTACCGGTTTTCTGGCAAGACATTCCCATATGAAACAGGAGCGGATTGAAAAGCTGATGCTGAACTCAACACAGCTTGTCAAAGATGTGGGAACTTTGCTGGAAGGGGAAGACGCCGTCCGGGAAGGGCTGATCGATGAAGTGGGCGGTTTAAGCGACGCATTGAAGAAGCTTCATCAGATGATCGATGAGAGGAAAAGGTTATATTAGGCAAACCGGAAAAATGAAGAAACATCAGTCCTGGAATTGAGCATAAAGTCATGCTGTTTCCAGGGCTGTTTTTTGATTGTAGAAAAGGGATGGTATATGGTATTATAATCAAAAGATTATTATGTAGATGGAAATGCAGCCTAAAAAGAACAATTAGCAAATTAAGAATTAAAGCGAGTGAAGAATATGAATAATTTTGAAACAGTGAGAGTTTTCAAAGCATTTTGTGATGAGCGACGTTTAGAGATTATCAATCAGCTGCAGAATGGGGAACAGTGTGCGTCGGAACTCATTGATCAACTGAAGATCGGACAGTCTACATTATCGCATCATATGCGTATCCTATGTGATTCGGGTGTGGTTCATATGCGGAAAAAGGGGAAATATGTTTATTATTCTATCAGTGAGGAAGGCAGTAACCAGATAAAAGAGATTATTGATGCACTTACGAAAATCAATGGGTATAAACCAGGAGGAAATAAGAGGAAATGCTAAAGGAAGAAGTGTTGGAAGAATTTGATAAGGGGTATGACTGTTGCCAGGTCGTTTTTCATTACTGGGCCAAAAAACTGGGTTTAGATGAGAAAACTGCATATAAAGTTTCAACCGGATTTGGCGCCGGAATGCTTCAAGGGGAGACCTGTGGAGCAATTATCGGAGCTTATATGGCGTTAGGATTGAAATACGGATACTATAAAACGGGGAAAGAGGGGGAAGAGCAAAAAGTAGCATCCATTATTAAAAATATTCAATTTCGTCAAATGTTTCTTGAAACATATCCATCGACTATGTGTAAAGAACTTTTGAACGCAGATTTTGCGACTCCAGAGGGAGCAAAGAAAATTCGTGAAGAGCAAAAAATGGTTACATTTTGTCCACAATTAGTTGCAGACATTATCAATATCCTGGAAAGAATTATTGAAATTTAAATATATAGATATCATCTATAAGCATATACATATATAGGTAATAGCAATTGGACAATGCATCTTGTCTCTGGTAATATCAACATATCTAAATATATAAATATATTGATGTTACAAGGGAGGAAAACAATGAAAAAGACAGCATTATTTTTGGCATTGATGCTTACGGTGGGGCTTGTTGGCTGCGGTACGCCGAAGGAAAGTGCCGGAACAGAGGAAACAAATGGAACAGAGGAAACAAAAAGCGAGGCTTTTAGTGGAGAGTATGTCGTAGATGCAGACTATGTGAAAGACAATCAGGACAACATTATCCTTGTTGACGCAAGAGGCGATGAAGCAGCGGCAGAAGAGACGATTAAGGGTGCAGTTCCGATTATGTGGCAGTATCTGGCTACTTGTGAAGACGGTGTTTCTGGTGATGAAAACTGGGGATGTATTTTGGATCCAGAACGTTTAAGTGAAAGATTGAGCGAAAAAGGTTTGGCAAAAGATAAGGAGATCGTTCTTTTCGCGGCTGCTCAAGAAGGTTGGGGAGATGATGGAAGAATTGCCTGGGAATTAATTGCAGCAGGTTATGAAAATGTCAAAATGGTAGATGGCGGGTTTGCTGCCCTTAAGGAAGCAGGGCTTGAAACTGCAAAAGGAGGAACGGAACCTGAGCCGGTTGATGTTGTAGTAGATTCCATTGATGAAACACATTTAATTAATACAGATGAGTTAAAGGCTGATTATGACGATTATAAGGTCGTCGATGTGCGTGCTGATGAGGAATATGAAGGACAGACCCTGTATGGAGAGGTTAAGGGCGGACATCTGCCGGGAGCGATTCATATCCGTTATACAGATTTATTCCAGGAAGACGGAACATTAAAGAGTAATGCAGAAATTACGGAGATGTTCGAAGATGCAGGACTTTCAAAAGACGACCAGATTGTTACATATTGTACTGCAGGAATCCGGTCAGGATATATGCAGCTTATATTAGAAATGTGCGGATTTGAAAATTCAAAAAATTATGATGAGTCATACTATAGGTGGTGTGCAGTAGAAGAAGTAGAATAGCAGAGGACATTGTAATGAAAAAGAAGAAAAATATAGCCAGGATAATACTATTACTTATTGTTCTAGCAATTTTTGCAGCATACTGGTGGATTCCAACTGTAAATTCTAAAATTAATTATTTATTTATGCTGTTCAGTTCAATGAGTGTAGAGAGTATTATTGGATATATTCGTTCATTTGGAGTATATGCTGCTGTGATTTCTTTTCTTCTTATGGTATTTCAATCTGTTGCGGCTCCCCTTCCGGCGTTTTTGATTACATTTGCAAACGCAGCAATTTTTGGATGGTGGAAAGGGGCAATCCTTTCTTGGAGCAGCGCCATGGCAGGAGCGCTTCTGTGCTTTATGATCGCCAGAATTGCCGGCCGTGATGTAGTAGAAAAACTGACTTCTAAGCTTGCTATAGACAGTATAGATGTATATTTCGAGAAATACGGGAAGCATACGATTCTTATTTGCCGCCTTCTTCCGTTTGTATCTTTTGATTTTGTAAGTTATGCAGCTGGATTGACGGCCATGGGAATATTACCATTTTTAGTTGCTACCGGAATAGGACAGCTTCCGGCGACACTAATCTATTCTTATGTGGGAGGAATGCTGACTGGAAGTGTGAAAACAGTAGTAACAGGACTTCTGCTGATTTTTGCAATTTCAGCGTTTGTAGTTCTTGTAAAAAAGATTTATACAGAAAAACAGAAGAAAGAATTATAGTATATAATCAGCCATGGAAAAGAGCATGAATAAACGCTTTTCCATGGCTGTTATTTTGTCAGGTCAAGGGCCTGTTTTCTGACACGGATTATGTTTTGATATATTTAAGTTGATGACATTGCCCTCTTAGCTAGTGGTCTTGACTCCATTTTATGATAGAATTATGTAAAGTGAAGATGTGATAAAAGAGAAATAGAAAAGTGAAGGAGGGATGAATATGCGTACCACATTAGAAAAATTATGTCAAATATATAGACAAACCGCCCTACATATGTTAACATATATCTAAAGCATTATATCTTCACAATCTTCTGTGTCTTCTGCAGGAAATTGTAAGCATCTTAGACTTGTTTCCTGTATCTTATTTTCTAAATACACATCAGGAAAGATATCTCAATGCTTTTACGACTGATTTATATACAGTAAAGAGGTTCTTTCCTGGATGGTATGGAAAATAGAATAAGGCAGGACAAACAGAACCAGGGGGGAGGAAGAGCCTCTTCATATGATCAAGAAAAGGAGGCTGCCTATGGAAAAAGCGACACAAGACGTCAGAAGAATTAATGCATCGACGGAAGAGCATGAGCTTGAGAACCGATATAAAAAGTACAAGCGAATCCTTGAAGGACTTACGATCATGAGTGATATTTTCATGCGGAATGTCTTGAAAAAGCGGGAATGCACAGAGTATATTTTGCGGATCATTATGGACAGAGAAGATTTGGAAGTGAAGGAGCAGATTCTGCAGAAGGATTATAAGAATCTGCAGGGAAGATCAGCCATTCTTGACAGCGTTGTTTGTGATATGGAAGAGAAACGGTATAATGTAGAGATTCAGCAGGAAAACGAAGGGGCTTCCGTAAAAAGAGCGAGATATCACAGTAGCCTGCTAGATGTAAACGAGTTGAAGGAAGGACAGACTTTTGAGGAACTGCCAGAGAGTTATGTGATTTTTATTGCGAGAAACGATGTGCTTGGCTATGGACTTCCCATTTATCATATTACTAAAAAGGTTGAAGAAGTGCGGGAGGATTTCCAAGACGATGCTCACATTATCTATGTGAATGCAAAAATCAAGGATAAAGAGACAGCATTGGGGCGCTTGATGTATGATCTGCAATGCAGAACTGCAGACGAAATGTTTAGCGAGATTCTGGCAGAGCGTGTCAGAGAGTTAAAGGAAACGCCGGAAGGAGTGGACAGTATGTGTCGTGAGATGGACGAGATTTACAATGAAGGAATTGAGAGAGGACTGGAGAAAGGAAAAATGGAAATGAAACAGGAAACTGTTTTATCTATGGCTAATTTGGGCATGCCGGTGGAGCAGATCGCAGCGGTAGTAAAAGAGAGCATTGGTATGGTTCAGAAGTGGATTTCCGAAGGCAAGACAGCTGTATAACAGGTGAGGCAAAAACAACTCCAGCTCTTTGTGAGCCGGAGTTGTTTACTATAATCTACATATTCGTATATCCCATCAGATACTGATCCACCTCACGGGCGCACTGCCGGCCTTCGGCGATGGCCCAGACAACGAGTGACTGGCCGCGGCGCACATCCCCGGCTGTGAATACTTTTTCTTTGCCGGCTGCAAAAGAGGAGGGGGCAGTGGAAATCGTGCCCCGGGCTGTGCGCTCCAATTGAAATGCGTCAGTGATATAATCCTCACATCCGGTAAAGCCGGCTGCAATGAGCAGAAGATCAGCTTCTATGATCTGTTCACTGTCTTTTACTTCTGTCATCTTACCGTTTTCAAACCGGACGTTGACTGTGCGAATGCCTGTCAGATGGCCTTTTTCGTCGGATAAAAATTCTTTGACTGTTGTCTCATATATACGGGGATCATGTCCGAAGAGAGCACAGGCTTCTTCCTGACCGTAATCTGTCTTACAGATCCTGGGCCATTCAGGCCATGGATTGGATGCCAGGCGTTCATCCGGAAGTTTCGGCATCATTTCAATCTGGGTGACAGAGGTGCAGCCCTGGCGGATGCAGGTGCCGACACAGTCGTTCCCGGTATCACCGCCTCCTACAATGACTACCTTTTTCCCTTTGGCAGAGATGGGAGATGTCTGATCCATCAGATGTTTGGTGGCGGCAGTCAGGAAGTCCACGGCGAAATAAATCCCTTTTACCTGGCGGTTTTCACCGACCAGATCCCGCGGCTTTTTGGAGCCGCAGCAAAGAACCACGGCATCATAATCTTTCAGGATTTTTTTTGCGTCTATATTTTTCCCTACATCTGCATTTGTAACAAAGCGGATCCCTTCTGTCTCCATAAGAGAGAGACGACGGAGCACGATGGATTTATCCAGCTTCATATTTGGAATGCCGTACATAAGAAGTCCGCCGGGACGGTCTTCCCGTTCGAATACAGTAACCTGATGTCCACGTTGATTCAGCTGATCAGCAACGGCAAGCCCTGCAGGACCGCTGCCGATGACGGCTACGGTTTTTCCGGTGCGTACGGGCGGAATGACAGGCTGCATATTTCCTGATGCAAAGCCGGTTTCGATGATGAAAAGTTCATTGTCTTTAATGGTAACCGGATCATCATTCAGACCGCATATGCAGGCTTTTTCGCAGAGCGCAGGACATACGCGCCCGGTAAATTCCGGGAAATTGTTTGTTTTTCTAAGGCGCCAAAGAGCCTGTGAAAAATTTCCGTGATAGACTTCATCGTTCCACTCCGGGATCAGGTTGTGAAGAGGACAGCCTGTAACCATTCCCTTAAGGACAAGGGCGGACTGGCAGAAGGGAACGCCGCAGTTCATACAGCGCGCCCCCTGTTTTTGCCGTTCCTCTGCGGAAAGGGGCGGATGAAATTCATGATAATCCTGAATCCGCTCTTTTGGAGCAGAGGATGGATTTTCTGTTCGTTGATATTCTAAAAAACCAGTTGGTTTTCCCATAAGATCAGTTCCTCCTTCGGCTTATTTCTGGATTTCATAGAATGCTTCCAGCGCGGCATCCTCGTGTGAGAGCCCTTTTTCTTCATATTTGCTGATCGCATGAAGCATCTTTTGATAATCATTGGGAAGGATTTTCTTAAATCCCGGAAGATAAGCGTCAAAGTGTTCCAGGATATCTCTGGCAAGAAGAGAGGAAGTCTCTTTTTCATAATCCTTCAAAATATTTTTTAATTCTGCAATATCATGCTTTTCTGTCATTTCGGACATGGTAACCATTTCTTTGTTCAGTTTCTTATAAAGCTGATGTTCAAGATCCAGGACATAGGCAATGCCCCCGCTCATTCCGGCGGCAAAGTTTTTCCCGGTTGGTCCCAGGATCACTGCACATCCGCCGGTCATATATTCCAGACCGTGGTCGCCGCAGCCTTCGGATACTGCTGTAGCCCCTGAGTTGCGGACACAGAAACGTTCTCCGGCTACGCCGCATACATAAGCTTTCCCGGAAGTGGCCCCGTAGAGAGCAACATTTCCGATAATAATATTTTCAGAAGCAGAAAAGGTGCTGCCCTTGGGCGGATAGACAACCAGTTTTCCGCCGGAGAGTCCCTTGCCGAAATAATCATTGGCGTCACCCTCCAAAGTAAGGGTCAGGCCTTTTGGGATAAAAGCGCCAAAGGACTGTCCGCCTCCGCCCTGACAGTGTACAGTGAAGGTGTCTTCTTTCAGCGTATCCTGGAAGTTTTCTGTAATGACAGAACCGAGAATCGTGCCGACAGTACGGTTTACACTGTTCACCTGGATGGATTCACTGTGCTTTTTGCCTGTTTTCAGTGCCTTTGCAAAGCGGGGCAGTAAGATGGATTCATCAATGGTTTTTTCCAGTTCAAAGTTATAAACATCTTCCGGATGAAAATGGATCGCACTTTCTTCTGGGAAGGAAGAGAGAATGCGGGACAGATCAATGCCGCGTCGGGAGGAACCGTCCGGTTCATGACGCATAGTCAGGCATTCTGTATGACCTGTCATTTCAGCGAGAGTTGCAAAGCCAAGTTTTGCCATGATCTCTCGTAATTCCTCTGCAATAAACAACATAAAATTCATGACATATTCCGGTTTCCCGCGGAAGCGCTTCCGCAGACATTCGTTCTGTGTAGCCACACCGACAGGACAGGTGTCCAGATTGCAGACGCGCATCATCATGCAGCCCAGTGTAACAAGGGGTGCGGTGGCAAATCCAAATTCCTCTGCACCAAGAAGAGATGCGATGGCAACATCACGGCCGCTCATGAGTTTGCCGTCCGTTTCAAGGATGACACGGCTTCTTAAATGGTTTCGGATCAGCGTCTGATGAGTTTCAGACAGTCCCAGTTCCCAGGGCAGTCCTGCATGGTGGATGGAGCTTTGGGGAGCGGCGCCCGTTCCTCCGTCGTGACCGGAGATAAGAACAACCTGTGCGCCTGCCTTTGCAACACCGGATGCAATGGTGCCGACGCCTGCCTCGGAGACAAGTTTCACGGCGATACGTGCTTTCCGGTTTGCATTTTTCAGATCATAAATAAGCTGCGCCAGATCTTCAATGGAATAAATATCGTGATGAGGCGGAGGCGAGATCAGGGATACGCCGGGGGTAGAGTGCCTGGTCTTGGCAATCCACGGATACACCTTTTTACCGGGCAGATGTCCGCCTTCGCCGGGCTTTGCGCCCTGTGCCATTTTGATCTGAATTTCTTTGGCGCTGACCAGATATTCACTGGTGACTCCAAATCGTCCTGAAGCGACCTGCTTGATGGCGCTGTTTTTTTCTGTACCCAGCCGTTCCGGTTTTTCGCCGCCTTCACCGGAGTTAGATTTTCCGCCCAGGCGGTTCATGGCGATTGCCAGACATTCGTGGGCTTCTTCGGAGATAGAGCCGTAGGACATTGCTCCGGTTTTAAAATGTTTTACAATTTCGGATGCAGGCTCCACCTCTTCAATGGGAATCCCGCCGTTTTCCGGATACTGAAATTTAAGAAGTCCTCGGAGTGTATGCGGTTTATTTTCATCATCTACCATGGCAGTATATTCCTTGAAGCGTTTGTAATCTCCAGTTTGGACTGCCTGCTGCAGAGCGACGATAACAGCCGGATTATAGAGGTGATCTTCTTTGTCATCGCCGGTTCTTAAACGGTGGAAGCCGGTACTGTCCAAAGTGGTATCCACACCCAGACCCAGGGGGTCAAAGGCATGGTTGTGCCGTGCAATGACATCCTCATTGATTTCCTTCAGGCCGATTCCGCCCACACGGCTTACAGTGTTGGTGAAATAGCGGTCAATGACCTCCCGGCTGATTCCCACGGCTTCAAAAATCTGGGCAGACTGATAAGACTGAAGGGTGGAAATTCCCATTTTCGCCGCGATTTTGACAATGCCGTGAAGGATAGCTTCATTGTAATCGTGGATGGCTGTGTGGTAGTCTTTGTCCAGCACACCTTTGTCGATCATTTCTGAAATACATTCGTGAGCCAGATAGGGGTGTACTGCTCTTGCGCCGTAGCCCAGGATTGCTGCAAACTGATGCACATCTCTTGGTTCAGCGCTTTCCAGAATGATGGAAACAGCTGTCCTTTTCTTTGTGCGCACAAGATGCTGCTCCATGGCAGAGACAGCCAGTAAAGAAGGAATGGCTACATGATTTTCATCCACGCCACGGTCAGAGAGAATGAGAATATTTGCCCCCTTTGTATAGGCCCGGTCACAGCTGACAAAAAGCTGATCCAAAGCCCGATCCAGCGATGTGTTTTTAAAGTATAAAAGAGAAATGACAGCGCTTTTAAAGCCGGGGCGATCCAGAGATTTGATCTTCATCAGGTCAACGCCGGTCAGGATAGGATTTTGTACCTCCAGAACTGTACAGTTTTCACTGGATTCTTCCAGTAAGTTACCGTCCGATCCGATATAAACAGTGGTATCGGTAACGATTTCTTCTCGAAGAGAATCGATAGGAGGATTTGTTACCTGTGCAAACAGCTGCTTAAAATAGTGGGAAAGAGGAGGGTGTTTCCTGGAAAGCACGGCAAGAGGAATGTCCGTTCCCATAGATGCGATCGCTTCAGAAGCATTTTGAGCCATGGGAAGAAGCACGTTTTTGATATCTTCATAAGTGTAGCCAAATACTTTATAGAGCTGATCCCGTCTGTGCTGATCATAGGTAGGAACCTTCTTGTTAGGAGTGGGAATATCTTTCAGATATAAAAGGTTCAGATCCAGCCATTCCCCGTAAGGCTGGCGGGAGGCATAATAGTTTTTGCATTCCTCGTCAGAGATGACCCGTTTCTGTTTCGTGTCCACCAGGAGGATTCGTCCGGGCTGAAGCCTGGATTTTTCCACAATATGCTCGGATGGAATATCCAGTACGCCAACCTCGGAAGAAAGGATCAGATGGCGGTCGTCTGTAATATAATAGCGGGAGGGACGAAGACCGTTCCGATCCAGTACAGCGCCCATAATGTCACCGTCAGAGAAAAGGATAGCAGCCGGTCCGTCCCAGGGTTCCATCATGGTGGCATAATAATGATAGAAATCTTTTTTGGAGGAATCCATATACCGGTCATGCTTCCACGGTTCCGGAATCGTGATCATGACAGCCAGAGGAAGTTCCATGCCGTTCATGTAGAGAAACTCTAAGGTATTGTCCAGCATGGCAGAGTCGGAACCGCTGCTGTTGATCACAGGGAGCACTTTGTCAATGTTGTCAGAGATCACGGGAGAATGCATGGTTTCTTCCCTTGCCAGCATACGGTCCGCATTGCCCCGTATGGTATTGATCTCCCCGTTATGGAGGATCAGCCGGTTAGGATGAGCCCGCTCCCAGCTGGGGGTTGTATTGGTTGAAAAACGCGAGTGGACCATAGCGATGGCCGTCTGATAGCAGGGATCCTGCATATCGTCATAGAAGCGGCGAAGCTGGCCTACAAGGAACATGCCCTTATATACGATTGTCCGGGAGGATAAAGAAGCCACATAGGTATCCTCACAGCTTTGTTCAAATTCCCGTCTCGCAATGTATAGAAGGCGGTCGAAGGGCAGTCCGGCCGGGCAGTTTTTCGGGCGCTCAATAAAACACTGTGTGATATAGGGCATTCTCTCTCTTGCATAATCTCCCAGGATTTCCGGATGGACAGGAACCTTTCTCCAGCCAAGTAAATGCAGGCTGTTTTTTTGCAATATGACTTCAAACATTTTGCGCGAAAAATTGCGTTTTAACGTATCCTGCGGAAAAAAGAACATGCCGACTCCGTAATCACCGGCTTTTCCAAGACTGATTCCCAGCGAAGAAGCAGCTTTTTTAAAAAAGGAGTGGGAAATCTGTGTGAGTATTCCCACCCCGTCACCGACTTGACCCGTTGCGTCTTTCCCGGCACGGTGCTCCAATTTCTCTACAATCGTAAGAGCATCATCCAGGACTTTATGTTCTTGAATGCCGTCAATACTGACAACGGCACCGATACCGCAGGCATCGTGTTCAAAACGATCTTGATAGAGGGTTGATTGATTTTGTTTCATAGTAAACTCCTTTTATTTTTATATACCGCTGGCACCATAATTGGAAAGTACCCTTGCGGAGGGATCATCCACATCACAGCCTTTCCAGGAACGGTTGGGCATCCAGAAATCTTTGATCATTTCGCCCTGACCGGGATAGAATTGTTCGAAAATCTCCCGGTACAGAAGAGATTCCTTGGTGAAAGGCGCAGCATGTGTAAATGTTTTGCATTTTTTTTCAAACTCGTCATCTGTATAAGAGTTTTCGGCATATTCTTTCAGATAATCTACCAGGGAATGACCGACAGCGTCTGAGAATGCAGCCTTTTCACGCATGAGAATATCATAGGGAAGATAGTCGCCTTCAAAAGCATGGCGGAGAAGATATTTTCCTTTCTGATAGATATTCATCTTTTTAGCGGGATCGACAGACATTACATAGGAAACAAAGTCCAGATCGCCGAAGGGAACCCTTGCTTCCATAGAGTTGACGCTGATGCAGCGGTCAGCTCTTAAGACATCGTACATATGAAGTTCCCTTATTCTTTTTGCGGACTCCTCCTGAAAGGCCTCTTTGGAAGGGGCAAAATCCGTATATTTATAGCCGAACAGCTCATCGGATATTTCTCCGGTCATCAGGACACGGATATCGGTAGTCTCATGGATTGCCTTGCAGATCAGATACATACCGACAGATGCGCGGATCGTTGTAATGTCAAATGTGCCAAGAGCCTGGATCACATCAGGCAGAGAAGAGATAACATCCTCTTTTGTGATGATGATTTCCGTATGCTCGCTTCCAATGTGGTCGGCCACTTCTTTTGCATATTTCAGATCAATAGCGTCCTCGCTCATGCCGATGGCAAAGGTGCGGATAGGACGATCCAGTATGCGGGCGGAAATGGCGCAGACCAGGGAAGAATCCAGTCCTCCGCTCAACAGAAAGCCGAGAGGTGCGTCCGAATCCAGTCTTTTCCGGATTCCTTCCGTTAATTTGTCATGAATATTCCGGCAGACAGTTTCTGTGTCATCCAGACAGACGGAAGGGACTTTTGTCATGTCACGGTAACAGACAAATTTGCCGTCTTTATAATAATGACCGGGAGGAAACGGAAGGATGTGGTCTGCGATTCCTATAAGATTTTTGGGCTCACTGGCAAAAACAATGGCGCCCTTTTTATCATACCCGTAATAGAGGGGACGTATACCGATAGGATCCCTTGCAGCCAGATAGGAGTGCGTGTTTCCGTCAAAAAGGACGAGGGCATACTCGGCGTCCAGCATGCGAAACATATCAGTGCCGTACTCCTCATAAAGGGGAAGAAGGATTTCACAATCGCTGTCACTTTTAAATGTGTATCCTTTTGTTTCCAGTTTTTTCTTTAAAGAACGGAAGCCGTAAATCTCCCCGTTGCATACAAGATAATGGCGGGAAAGGGAGAAGGGCTGCATCCCTTCTCCCGTAAGTCCCATAATTGCAAGTCTGTGAAAACCAAGAAGTCCAAAGCCGGTATCTGTGATCCTGCTGTCGTCAGGACCACGGGAAATCGTACGGTCAAATCCCTCCTTAAATAAATCATAATCAGCATCGGCTGTACAATAGCCCATAATTGAACACATAACAGTAACCTCCAGGAACTTATTTTTATAAAATGCCGAACAAAAGCTCCCCGTAAGACGGGAATGGCCATGCGGAAGATGCAGTCATAGATTCCAGCGCATCGATATCTGTCCGGAGTTTTTCCATTGCCGGAATAACAAAATCGCGGTAATGGAAGGCCTCTTTCTCAAAATCAGAGATTCCTTCTGCTTCTTCCAATACAGTTTTCAAACTCTCCAGTTTCATGTAGGCAGAAGCAGTCAGACTAGAAAGCTTTTTAACGGATGTATACTCATAGCTGCAATCTATGTCAGCGCCGAGCGATTGTTTGGCGAGGACCGCATCTGTCATGGAATGACAGTAAACGGACACAGCAGGAAGAATATCCTTTTCTGCCATATCTGCCATAGTAAGGGCTTCAATATGCAGAACTTTGACATAGTTTTCCATTAAAATTTCATACCGTGCTTCCATTTCTTCTTTGCTGAATACTTTGTGAGAGGTAAAAAGCCGGATATTTTTCTCATCCAAAAAGCGGGGCAGGGCATCTGGAGTTGTACGCAAGTTTAAAAGTCCCCGTTTTTCAGCTTCTTTGATCCACGCATCATCATAACCGTTTCCATTGAAAATGATGCGTTTGTGATCCCGGATTGTCTTGCGGATCAGATCATGGAGTGTGAGGTCAAAATCGTCGGCACCTTCCAGAATATCTGCAAACTCTTTCAGTTCTTCCGCCACTGCAGTGTTCAGGATGATGTTGGGACCGGAGATGGATTCAGAAGATCCCAGCATGCGGAACTCGAACTTATTTCCTGTAAATGCAAAAGGAGAAGTACGGTTCCGGTCAGTTGCATCTTTCGGGAATTTAGGAAGCACATGTACGCCGACCCGCATCAGTTCTTTTTCCCGTCCGTCATAAGATTCTTCCTTTTCAATAGCATTAAGGACATCAGTCAGTTCAGAGCCAAGGAACATGGAAATGATGGCAGGTGGAGCCTCATTTGCGCCCAGCCTGTGGTCGTTTCCGGCGGAAGCGGCAGATAAACGAAGAAGATCCTGATATTCATCTACTGCTTTGATGACTGCACACAGGAACAGAAGAAACTGGGCATTTTCAGACGGAGTGTCTCCGGGTTCCAGAAGGTTCATGCCGGTATCTGTAGAAATAGACCAGTTGTTGTGTTTTCCGCTTCCGTTGATTCCTTCAAATGGCTTTTCGTGAAGAAGACAGACAAGATCGTGCTTTTTCGCAATCCTTTGCATCAGCTCCATAGTCAGCTGGTTATGGTCGGTCGCAATGTTGGTAGTAGTAAAAATGGGGGCCAGTTCATGCTGAGCGGGAGCCACCTCATTGTGTTCTGTTTTGGCAAGAATACCCAGTTTCCATAATTCTTCATTGAGTTCTTTCATATAGGCCTGGACGCGGGATTTGATAGTGCCGAAATAATGATCCTCCAGTTCCTGCCCTTTTGGAGCAGGAGCGCCAAAAAGTGTTCTTCCTGTGTAGATGAGATCTTTTCGTTTTTCGTAAAATTTTTTATCTACCAGGAAATATTCCTGCTCAGGTCCTACGGTTGTCTTGACGGAAGTTACATCCTCGTTCCCAAACAGACGGATTACACGCATAGCCTGGCGGTTGATTGCCTGCATACTGCGAAGAAGAGGGGTCTT
This sequence comes from Claveliimonas bilis, assembly GCF_020892095.1. Lineage (GTDB taxonomy): Bacteria > Bacillota > Clostridia > Lachnospirales > Lachnospiraceae > Claveliimonas > Claveliimonas bilis. Next base: position 2,796,899 of record NZ_AP024845.1, read on the forward strand.
TTTGTCAAGAGCATGGCCGCTGTAGGAGCAGAAAGCAGTGGGGATGCAAAGCACGCCGTTTTTAATGAACGCATAAGCAGTGGGATCCCAGGCAGTATACCCGCGGGCCTCAAAGGTTGCCCGAAGTCCTCCGGAAGGGAAGGAAGAAGCATCCGGTTCGCCCTGTACCAGTTCTTTGCCGGAGAACTCCATGATCACTTTTCCATCCTGGTCAGGCGAAATAAAACTGTCATGCTTTTCAGCGGTTCTTCCTGTCATAGGCTGGAACCAGTGGGTATAATGGGTTACGCCTTTTTCGATGGCCCAGTCCTTCATGGCGTTTGCAACTACATTTGCAATATTGATGTCCAGGCTTCTTCCGTCTTTCATTGTTCTTTGAAGCTGGCGGAATGTTTCTTTTGGAAGCCGCTCTTTCATGACAGATTCATCGAAAACCATGGAACCGAATTTTTCTGTAACTGTACTCATATACTCTGCATCTCCTTTTTCATTTTATTAACGTTATTAAACGAAGAAAGTCTTTAGACTTTTCTGTAAAAGAACAGAAACGACAAAAGCGCCGCCTTCCCTTACATGAAGGGAAAACAGCGCCTTTGCCGTTTCTATGCCTATGACTATACTGCTCAAAAGCAAGTTTGTCAAATGATTTCTATGTATTTATTTCCATACAATCTTTAGCCGGAGGCAGACAAAAGTTGACAAATAACAGGAAATCCGTTATATTTCACCTATATAAAAAGAGTAAGGGCAAAGGTGTTCTTCACGGGGGAAGATGGCAAAAAGGGGTCAGCTTGCCCTGTGGACGAATACCTTTTTATTTTATCCGTGAAAGGAAGGGTTTTATGAGCGCATATGAATATGAAAAGGTCATGGATTTTGTGGACGAGGAGGATGTGAAATTTATCCGACTTGCCTTTTTTGATGTATTCGGAATACAGAAAAATATTTCCATTATGCCGGGACAGCTGGAGAGAGCGTTCCGGGAGGGGATTTCTTTTGATGCATCAGCGGTGGAAGGTTTTGGAGATGAAGTGAAAAGCGACCTTTTCCTCCATCCTGATCCATCTACATTTTCCATTCTTCCGTGGAGACCGTCTGTGGGAAGAGTGGCCAGGATGTATTGTGACATTCGGTATCCGGACGGTACTTTGTACGAGAAAGACAGCAGGTATATTTTGAAAAAGGCTGTAGAGAAGGCAAAAGAGAAAGGACTGACAGTTTACTTTGGTACAGAAGTAGAGTTTTATCTGTTTGAGACAGACGAAAAGGGCAGACCTACCAGGATTCCATTTGATCATGCAGGATATATGGATATTGCGCCGGAGGATAAAGGGGAAAATATACGGCGGGAGATCTGTTTTACACTGATTGATATGGGAATCGAGCCGGAAGCTTCTCACCATGAGGAAGGACCGGGGCAAAATGAGATTGATTTTCAGTACAGCGATGCTCTGAGCGCTGCTGACAACACATCTTCTTTTAAATGGATCGTGCGAACAGCGGCAATGGGGAATGGGCTTAGCGCTGATTTTTCGCCAAAACCGGTGAAAGAATATGCAGGAAACGGGATGCATATTAACATGTCGGTACAAAGCGAAGATGGTGAGGATTATAACAGGCAGTTTATGAGCGGAATTTTGGAGCATATCCGGGAAATCACTCTGTTTTTAAATCCGTCTGAAGATTCTTATATGAGACTTGGGGAAAAGAAAGCACCCAAATATATTACCTGGTCGCCGGAAAACCGGTCGCAGTTAATCCGGATTCCGGCTGTAAAAAACGGCCGCAAACGAATCGAGCTGCGCTCACCGGATCCGACAGCCAATCCATATCTGGCATTTGCCCTTTTGATCTATGCAGGTCTGGATGGAATAGAGAATGATCTTCCTTTGATGGAGCCGGCGAACGTTAACCTTTACAGAGCCGGAAATGAAGTAACCGACCATCTGAAAAAGCTGCCGGAGAGCAGAGGTGAAGCATGGGATGCGGCAAGTGCAAGTCCGCTTATAAAAGAAGTTTTACCGGAAGCTTACCTGGAAGTATACAAGAAACCTTTGAAAGCCTAGAACGATCAGAAAAGGAGAGAGGACATGCTCACAGAAAAAGAAAGATACCGCATATTGATCGTGTCCAGGGCAGAAAAAATGGCTGACCTCTTTAGAGAGACATTTCCGGGGCCGCAATATAAGGATGTATCATGCACGGCGGCTGCCGGAGATGCCAAACGTCTCTGTGTCAGCCATATGTACGATATTCTTATTATAAACACACCTCTGGCCGATGATTTTGGCGTGCGCACAGCAATTGATCTGTCAGAGCAGCATCACAATATGGGGATTCTTCTGCTTGTAAAAAATGAAATGTACGAGCAGGTTGTCTGTCAGGTGGAAGATTATGGAATTATAGCGCTTCCCAAGCCGACGACAAAACAGAACCTGTATATAGCGGTTAAAATGCTAAGCGCTCTGCAGATGAAAATAAAGAGGATGGAAAAGGAATCCAGACGGCTGAAAGAAAAGATGCAGGAGCTTCGCACCATTGACCGTGCAAAATGGATCCTGGTGGATCAAAGGAAAATGAGCGAACCCGACGCCCACAGATACATTGAAAGAAAGGCAATGGACCGCTGTGTCCGGAAAATAGAAATTGCAGAGGAAATCCTGAAAGAGATGTAACATATGATATATAAAGTGAGGGGATACCAGTTTTTACCAGTGTAAAAGTTTTCCTTCTTCGCATACTAACATAGGAAATGAACTTTTCTATACGATGAAAAAAGACAGATGGATAGTGGAGAGACAGTATGAGAAGATTTTGGTACAGACGAATGATTGTGATGATACTGGTATTTGCCTTTTCTGTAGGAGGCAGCTGGTATGTGATCCGAACAAATCAGAAAGCTTTGGAGAAAGAGGTGGGGGCCGATACTTCCAATGAGCTTTTGATTCCCGGAGGAATGCCGGTGGGGATTTACCTGGAAACGGAAGGAGCTCTTGTATTGGGAACAGAAGGAGTAACCGGTGAAGATGGAGAGGAACATGAACCGGCCGCTCATCTTGTAAAAGAGGGTGATTATATTATTGCCCTGGATGACGAGGAGATTAAAAATAAATCCCAGCTGATCGAGGCGGTGGCAGCTCTGGAAAGCGATGATATTGTTCTGACTGTACTGCGGAATAATCAAAAGATTGATATTCGTATGAAAGCCGTGCGGTGTGAAAGGAACGAATATAAGCTCGGGATATGGGTAAGAGACAATGCACAGGGACTTGGCACAGTGACATTTTTAAATGCCGACAGTCAGTTCGGCGCTCTGGGACACGGTATTCGCGACACAGATACAGGGCAGCTTCTGAATGCAGCAGACGGTCTTTTGTATACCACAAGCATCAAAGATATACAGAAAGGAGAAAATGGAACACCGGGTGGCATGGAAGGAATTATCGTGTACAATAATTATAATATTCTGGGGACGATACAGGAGAATACAAGTGAGGGAATATACGGAAAACTTGACCGGGTAGATACGCTTTTTACGGATACCACGCCCATGGAACCGGTTCTTGACGAGTCAGAGGTGAAAGAAGGAGAAGCCGTGGTACACTGCGCAGTAAGCGGCAGCGTAAAAGATTATGAGATTCGTATTACAAAAGTCGACGAAAACGCCAAAGAATCCAATAAAAAACTGCAGATTGAAGTGACAGATAAAGAGCTTTTGGAGCTGACTGGAGGAATTGTGCAGGGGATGAGTGGAAGTCCCATCATTCAGGACAATAAGATCGTTGGAGCGGTGACGCACGTGTTTGTAAATAACCCCAAAGAAGGATACGGAATTTTTATACAGGATATGTTGAAACATATCGAATAATCTGAAAATGGAAGAACCCTGTCGAGATTTTACGACCTTAATTTCTTGATTTCGCGACTTGTGGATTCTATAATTTTCCTTGACAGTTTTTCAAGAAAAAGATAGGAGGATTATGGAATGGGAGAGATTCGCGTAGCGATCGCCGACGACAATGAAAGAATCCTGGAACTGCTTGGCGAAATTATAAACAGCGACCGGGAGTTAAATCTGGTGGGAAAGGCAAATAACGGGGAAGACATGTGCAGTGTCATAAGGGAAAAGGAGCCGGATGTTGTCCTTCTTGATCTGATCATGCCAAAGATGGATGGTCTAAGTGTGATGGACCATGTGAATCATGACAAAACCTTGAAAAAGAGACCGAATTTTATTGTAGTAACAGCTGTGGGGCAGGAAAGAATTACGGAAGATGCATTTAATAAAGGGGCAGTGTACTATGTGATGAAGCCTTTTAATAATGAGATGATACTGGATAGGATCAAGCAGGTGGGGCAGAAAGGGACAAATGCATTTTCTCATATCAGCGAAGCCGGCCATTCTAAAGAAGAAGATCCGCAGGTAAGTCTGGAAACCCGGGTGACTGATATGATCCATGAAATTGGTATACCGGCCCATATCAAAGGATATCACTATCTTAGAGATGCTATTATGATGGCCGTGGAAGATATGGATGTGCTCAATGCGGTGACAAAAGTATTGTATCCCACTGTGGCCAAACACCATCAAACCACCGCGAGCAGAGTAGAAAGAGCCATCCGCCATGCGATCGAGGTGGCATGGAGCAGAGGAAAACTGGATACCCTGGATGAACTGTTTGGATATACTGTAAGCAATGGAAAGGGAAAACCGACCAATTCGGAGTTTATTGCGCTTATTGCAGACACACTCAGATTGGAATATAAAAACAGATAACTCTTTTCATCTGAAAAAAAATACGATATAATATTTTTATAGCGTATATTGTGAGGATGGGAGGATCTTGATCATGAAAAAAATACTTTTTGCGGCGTCAGAATCTGTACCGTTTATAAAGACGGGAGGACTGGCAGATGTAGTCGGCTCTTTGCCGAAATATTTTGATAAAGAAAAATATGATGTCCGGGTGATGCTTCCGAAGTATCTTTGCATCAAGGAAGAATGGAGAAACCAGATGCAGTATCGGACACATTTTTACATGGATCTGAACTGGAGAACGGAATATGTTGGGATTCTGGAGTTGGAGTATGAAGGGATAACGTTTTATTTTATAGATAATGAATACTATTTCAGCGGCTGGGCTCCCTATGGAGATATTTATGCTGATATTGAAAAATTTGCATTCTTTTCAAAAGCAGTGCTCTCGGCCCTTCCGGTGATTGATTTCCGTCCGGATATCATCCACTGTCATGACTGGCAGACAGGACTTGTGCCGGTGTATCTGGATAATTTCCGCTATGGGAACGAATATTACAGAGGAATCAAGACCATCATGACAATACATAACCTGAAATTCCAGGGTACATGGGACACAAAGAGGGTACAGGATATTACAGGACTTCCGCCCTACTATTTTGTACCGGACAAGCTGGAAGCCTATAAGGATGCAAATTATCTGAAGGGCGGTATTGTCTATGCAGACCGCATTACAACTGTAAGTAATACCTATGCAGAGGAAATTAAAATGCCGTTCTACGGAGAAAAGCTGGACGGTCTCATGAATGCCAGGTCAAACTGTCTGTCAGGTATTGTAAACGGGATTGATTATGATGATTACAATCCGGAGACAGACAAGCATATTGCAAGAAATTATTCGGTAGATAATTTCCGTAAAGAAAAGATCAAAAATAAAATGGCTCTGCAGCAGGAACTGAACCTGGAACAGGATCATCATGTTATGATGATCGGTATTGTTTCCCGTCTGACAGATCAGAAAGGATTTGATCTGATTTCCTGTGTGATGGACGAGCTTTGTCAGGATGCTGTACAGATCGTGGTTCTCGGTACCGGAGAAGCACAGTATGAGAATATGTTCCGCCATTTTGCATGGAAATACCCGGGAAAAGTATCGGCCAATATTTATTATTCCGAGCCTATGTCTCACAAGATTTATGCTTCCTGCGACGCTTTTCTCATGCCGTCGCTGTTTGAGCCATGCGGCTTAAGCCAGCTTATGAGCCTTCGATACGGGACAGTGCCGATCGTACGTGAAACCGGCGGACTGAAAGATACGGTAGAGCCCTATAACGAATATGAGAAAACCGGAACAGGATTCAGTTTTATGAATTATAATGCACATGAAATGCTTGCCACAGTGCGCTATGCACAAAGGATCTTCTATGACCGCAAGAGGGACTGGAATAAGATTGTGGAAAGAGGCATGGAAAAAGATTTTTCATGGAACAGTTCAGCGAAACAGTATGAGCAGCTCTATGATGAACTGTAACCATAAAAATGAAATAAAAAATGAAAGAAAAATTACACAGCATTAGGAGAGGACGGACATGAAGATAAAAGATATTTTGAAAGAAGAGAAAGTACATATTTCCTTTGAGGTATTTCCGCCAAAAACAGACGCCGGATATGAATCGGTTTTAAGAGCTACCGAGAAGATCGCAGCGCTGAAACCGGCATTTATGAGCGTGACATACGGCGCCGGCGGAGGAACCAGCAAAAATACAGCCAGTATCGCTTCACAGATCCAGGATGATTTCCATGTAACAAGCCTGGCACACTTGACCTGTGTATCTTCTACTAAAGAAGAAGTACATACGGTGATAGAAAATCTGAAAGAAAAGGGAATAGAAAATATACTGGCTCTTCGGGGAGATATACCGGCAGATACAGAGTTCCCTCTTCCGAATCACTATAAATATGCAAGCGAGTTGATTGAAGATATCAAGCAGCAGGGCGATTTTTGTATCGGGGCAGCATGCTACCCGGAGGGACATGTTGACACAGAACATAAGAAAGATGATATCCGGAATCTGAAAAAGAAGGTGGACTGCGGAGTAGATTTTCTGACAACGCAAATGTTTTTTGATAATAATATCTTCTACAATTTTCTGTACCGTATTCGGGAGCAGGGAATTACAATTCCGGTACTTCCGGGAATTATGCCGGTGACAAATGGAAAGCAGATTGCCAGAATCTGCCAGCTTTCCGGAACAATTCTTCCGGAGCGCTTCCGTGCAGTGGTAGACTACTTTGGAGACAATCCGGCTGCTATGCAGCAGGCAGGCATTGCCTATGCAACAGATCAGATTGTAGATCTGATTGCCAATGGAATCCGCAATATTCATATTTATTCCATGAATAAGCCGGAAATTGCAGGAGCGATCATGGAAAACTTGTCAGAAATTATAAAGGCGTAAGAGGAGATATATGGATACGAGGACAAAAGAAGCAGTCCGGTATCTTGGCTATGGCAGACATGCGGTAGATGAGGCGACACTGAACCTGATCCAACATTCCTTTCAGGAATTGGAGAAGGTAGCAAACGCCCGGATCGTCTACCGCATTTTTCTTGTATCTGACATAACAGATGACCGGTTAAAGATTGGTGGAATGGAAATAAAAAGCAAAAGTCTCGGGAAAAATATGAAGGGGTGTCAGGAAGCAGTTATGCTGGGAGCTACATTGGGAACAGGAGTGGATATCCTTATGCGCCGGGCTTCTTTGACTGATATGGCCAAAGCTGTGGTTCTGCAGGCCTGTGCGGCCGCTATGCTGGAGGAGTATCTGGATGAGAGACAAGATCAGATTGCAGAAGAACTTCTGAAGGAAGGGAAATACCTGCGCCCCAGGTTCAGTCCGGGGTATGGGGATTTTTCCATTGAGCATCAGGGGCAGATCCTTGGAATGCTGGATGCACCGAAAAAGATCGGCCTTACCATGACAGACGGGAATATGCTGACTCCTATAAAATCAGTGACAGCGGTGATTGGAGTCAGTACCCACAGGGAACCCTGCCACAGAAAAGGCTGCGAGGAATGTGAAAAAAGAGACTGTATGTATCGGAGGAACGAAGGATGATATTAGATCGGCTTGGAAAGGAACTGCTGTTTTTTGATGGAGGAATGGGAACTCTCCTTCAGGAAAAAGGATTAAAACCGGGAGAACTGCCGGAAAACTGGAATATTGAACACACTGAAGAGGTATTGGATATCCATCGCCAGTATTTTGAGGCGGGCAGCGATATTGTCCTTACCAATACCTTTGGAGCAAATGCTCTGAAATTTCACGGCAGCCAGTATGAGTTGGAGGACATTATTACAGCAGCAGTAGTGAACGCGAAAGAAGGAGCCAATTTCGGTGTTCATGACGGGAGAGAAGTTTATGTGGCTCTGGATATCGGCCCTACGGGAAAGCTTTTGAAGCCCCTTGGAGATCTGAGTTTTGAGGAAGCTTATGATGCCTTTAAAGAGGCGGCGGTGTATGGAGAGGCGGCAGGAGCTGATCTGATCCACATTGAGACTATGAGTGACACCTACGAGATCAAAGCCGCAGTCCTTGCGGCGAAAGAGAATACTTCTCTGCCTGTTTTTGCGACAATGATTTTTGATGAAAAGGGCAAACTTCTCACAGGAGGGGATGTTCCATCTGTTGTAGCATTGCTGGAAGGACTTAGGGTAGATGCACTGGGTATTAACTGCGGTCTGGGACCGGAGCAGATGATGCCCGTATTGGAAGAGATCATGCGCTATACATCCCTGCCTGTGATCGTGAAGCCTAATGCCGGGCTCCCGAAGCAGAGGGATGGAAAGACATGGTATGACGTGGAGCCGGAAGCTTTTGCAGAAGCTATGGAAAATATTGTAAAAAAAGGTGCCTGTGTCATTGGCGGCTGCTGCGGAACAACTCCGGCACATATCCTCCGTATGACAAAGAGATGCCGCGATCTGCCGGTAAAAGCACCTGTGCCGAAAACAGATACCATCGTGTCCTCTTATGGAAAGGCTGTTGTGATCGGAGAGAAGCCGGTTATCATTGGAGAACGGATCAATCCTACCGGGAAGAAGAAATTCCGTCAGGCTTTGAAAGAGCATGACCTTGATTATATTTTGAAAGAAGCAGTGACACAGCAGGATAAGGGCGCGCATATTCTTGATGTCAATGTGGGACTTCCTGATATTGATGAGAAAGAAATGATGACGGATGTGGTGAGCAGTCTCCAGAGCATTACCAGCCTTCCTCTTCAGATCGACACTGTAAACACCGAAGCTATGGAGGCGGCTATGCGTCTGTATAATGGAAAGCCTATGATCAATTCTGTCAACGGGAAACAGGAATCAATGGATCAGGTATTTCCTCTGATACAGAAATACGGTGGAGTAGTCGTTGGACTTACGCTGGACGAAAATGGGATACCGGATACAGCAGAAGGGCGGCTTGCAATTGCGGGGAAAATTATTCGTGAAGCGAAAAAATACGGAATCGAGGCAAAGAATATCGTTATCGACGTACTTGCCATGACGATCAGCTCTGATCCGGAAGGTGCAAAGACGACGTTGGAGGCGCTGGAACTGGTGAGAAAAACCTATGGCGTCCGTACAGTGCTGGGAGTATCCAATATTTCGTTCGGTCTTCCTTACCGTCCTGCAGTTAATTCCAATTTCTTTACTATGGCAATGCAGAGAGGTTTGAGTGCGGGCATTATCAATCCTTCATCAGAAGAAATGATGCGCTCTTACTATTCTTACTGTGCGCTGATGAATTATGACAAGAACTGTGAAGAATATATCCGTCAGTATGGGAATATTTCAGCAGCTTTCGGGGCAGCTTCTGAAGTTTCCGGACTTACCCTGAAGCAGACCATAGAAAAAGGACTGAAGGAAGAAGCCCATTTGCTCACAGCAAGGATGGTGGAAGAAAAGCAGCCTCTTTCTATAATAGATGAGGAATTGATTCCGGCTCTCGACCAGGTGGGGAAAGGATTCGAGAAAGGTACGGTATTTCTTCCGCAGCTTTTGATGAGTGCAGATGCCGCCAAGGAGGCGTTTGCAGTTCTGAAAGATAAAATGGCTGCAGAGGGAAAAGAAAAAGAGAAGAAGGCCAAGATTATTCTTGCAACAGTAAAAGGCGATATCCATGATATTGGAAAAAATATTGTAAAAGTACTTCTGGAAAATTACGGTTTTGATATCATCGACATGGGAAAGGACGTTCCTCCGGAAGAAATCGTGGAAAAAGCGGTGGAGCAGAATATACGCCTTGTAGGATTAAGCGCTTTGATGACAACAACGGTAGGAAGCATGGAAGAAACCATAAAGCAGCTTCGTAAGGCAAAGCCGGACTGCAAAGTCATGGTGGGAGGAGCAGTACTTAACCAGGAATATGCGGATATGATCGGCGCCGATTTCTATGGAAAGGATGCGATGCAGTCTGTCTATTACGCACAGGAACTTTTCGGAGAATGATATGTTTTTAATTTTGTACATGCAGTTGTATTGACAGAAAATTAACGTTTGTCTATAGTGAGAGTGAAAGATGAGAGAAGAATAGGAGGAAACTGTTCTATGATGAGAGGTCTGAATACCACAGTCCGTCAGATACGCAGAAAGGTATTTGAGGAGGTGGCCCGTCTTGGATTCCAGTCCAATGACGAAACGCTCAACGATGACATGGAAGCGATTCCGTATGCAATTGTTAATGAAGATTCAAAAGTAAAATACAGGGAAAGCGTGTACCGTGCACGTGCGATTGTGCGTGAGCGTCTGCGGCTTGCAATGGGACTTTCTCTGCGGCCGGAAAACCGTCCGGTACATTTGACAGCCGGAGTAGAAGCCAGCAATATTTCCGACAAATATTATGAGCCGCCTCTTATGCAGGTAATTCCATCGGCGTGCGAGGCCTGCGAGGAGAGAGGGTACGAAGTCAGCAACATGTGTAAGGGATGTCTTGCTCACCCATGTATGGAAGTCTGTCCGAAAAATGCGATTTCTTTTGTGAAAGGCAGATCTTATATTGACCAGGAGAAATGCATCAAATGCGGCAAGTGTAAAGCAGTCTGTCCCTATGATGCGATTTCCAAGAAAGAGCGTCCCTGTCAGAAAGCCTGCGGAGTAGGCGCTATTGAGTCAGATAAGATGGGACGAGCCTATATTAATACAGAGAAATGCGTATCCTGCGGTATGTGTATGGTAAACTGCCCATTTGGTGCTATTTCCGATAAGTCACAGATTTTCCAGCTTGCACATGCGTTAAAGAAGGGAGATAAGGTGATTGCTGAGATTGCGCCGGCATATGCAGGGCAGTTTGGAGACAACATCACTCCAAGGAATTTAAAAGCAGCGCTTCAGGAGCTGGGGTTTGAAGGATTTTATGAAGTGGCGCTGGGAGCGGATATCGGAGCTGTAGCGGAAGCCCACCACTATGTGAACAAGGTGACGACAGGAGAGTTGCCTTTCCTTCTGACATCCTACTGTCCTTCCTGGGCGATGCTGGCGAAGAAATATTTCCCGGATCTGATTGAAGAGGTGTCACAGGAGCTGACGCCTATGGTGGCAACGGCGCGTACCATCAAACAGCAGCACCCGGATTCCAAAGTTGTATTTATAGGTCCCTGTGCGGCCAAGAAACTGGAGGCAATGCGGCGTACTGTGCGAAGTGACGTGGATTTTGTCATTACCTTTGAAGAACTGCAGGCCATGTTTGACGCCAAGGGAATCGACCTGGAGAAATATGAGGCAGAGTCCTCGTTCCACAATGCAACAGGTGCAGGCCGTGGCTATGCCGTAGCGGGAGGCGTTGCGGAAGCGATTGAAAAATGCATCAACGCCTATTATCCGGATGTGGAGGTCAAGATTGAACATGCGGAAGGACTTGCGGAATGTAAAAAGGTACTGGCTCTGGCAAAGGCAGGCAAGATGAACGGATGCCTTATTGAAGGAATGGGCTGTCCGGGAGGATGTGTAGCAGGAGCAGGAACTAATATTCCGGTGGCAAAAGCACAGAAAAAGATTAAAGATTTTGTAAAAGCTTCCTCCAGGCAGATTCCGCCAAAAGAACTGGAAGAAATTGAACTGAAGTAGAGTAAAACGGCAAAAGGAATGCCAAGGGAATGAAACCCTGACGTTGACAAACGTCAGGGTTCTCTTTATAATTAGGAAATAGTTGAAAAATTTAGGAGGAAATTATGCAGAAATACGGTGTAAATGAACTAAGAAGAATGTTCCTTGAGTTTTTTGAGAGTAAGGATCATCTTGCCATGAAAAGTTTTTCACTGGTGCCTCACAACGATAAAAGTCTTTTACTTATTAATTCGGGAATGGCGCCATTAAAACCATATTTTACAGGTCAGGAAATCCCGCCGAGAAAACGCGTGACAACCTGTCAGAAATGCATCCGGACAGGAGATATTGAAAATGTGGGAAAAACAGCACGCCACGGTACATTTTTTGAGATGCTTGGGAATTTTTCTTTTGGCGATTATTTTAAAAAAGAATCCATTGCCTGGACATGGGAATTTTTAACAGAGGTAGTAGGACTTGATCCGGATCGGCTTTATCCGTCTGTTTATCTGGAAGACGACGAAGCATGGGAGATCTGGAATAAGCAGATTGGTATTCCGGCAGATCGGATTTTCCGTTTCGGGAAAGAAGATAACTTCTGGGAACATGGGTCTGGTCCCTGCGGTCCCTGCTCGGAAGTTTACTATGACCGCGGAGAGGAATATGGATGCGGAAAGCCTGACTGTACAGTAGGCTGCGACTGTGACCGTTATATGGAAATTTGGAATAATGTGTTTACCCAGTTTGATAATGACGGACATAATCATTATACAGAATTGGAACAGAAAAATATTGATACGGGAATGGGACTGGAACGTCTGGCGTGTGTGGTACAGGATGTGGATTCCATGTTTGATGTGGATACGATCCGTGACCTTCGGGAGCATGTCTGCAGGATTGCAGGAAAGGAATACGGGAAGGAATATAAAACCGATGTATCAGTACGTGTGATCACAGATCATATCCGTTCTGTCACATTTATGATTTCCGATGGGATCCTTCCTTCCAACAGTGGAAGAGGCTATGTTCTTCGCCGTCTGCTGCGTCGAGCCTGCCGCCATGGACGCCTTCTTGGCATAGAGGGAGAATTTCTGGTTCAGCTTGCGCAGACAGTGATCGATGGATCCAAGGACGGATATCCGGAACTGGAAGAGAAAAAGGATTTTATCTTTAAGGTTATTACAAAAGAAGAAGAACAGTTTAACAGGACTATTGATCAGGGACTTTCCATTTTGGAAGGACTGGAAGAGAAGATGGAGAAGGAGCATACAAAGGTACTTTCCGGTACAGAGGCTTTCCGGCTGTATGACACTTACGGCTTCCCGGTTGATCTGACAAGAGAAATCCTGGAAGAAAAGGGAATGAAGATCGACGAGGAAGGCTTTGAAAAAGCTATGGAAGAGCAAAGAGAGACTGCTAAGGGAACCTTCGGAGAGACAAACTACATGGGAGCTGATGTGACAATCTATGAGTCTATTGATCCGTCTGTCACATCAACCTTTGTCGGCTATGAGCACCTTTCCTGGGAATCTGATATTATTGTTCTGACAACAGATGATGCGATTGTGGATGCCCTTTCCGATGGGGAGAAGGGAACTGTTTTCGTGAAAGAGACACCGTTCTATGCCACAAGCGGCGGACAGGAAGCGGACAGAGGATTTATCCGTACCAAGGACGGCGTGTTTGAGGTGGAAGATACAATTAAGCTTCTGGGCGGTAAGATCGGTCATGTAGGACATGTTGTAAGCGGCATGCTGAAGGTAGGCGACCATGTTTCTTTGGAAATCGATCAGGAGAAAAGAGCGCTTTCCGCACGGAATCACAGTGCTACACATTTATTGCAGCAGGCACTGCGGACGGTACTTGGCACCCATGTGGAGCAGGCGGGATCTTCTGTCAATGAGAACAGACTGCGCTTTGACTTTACGCATTTTTCCGCCCTTACAAAAGAAGAGATCAAAGAAGTAGAGCGGATTGTTAACGAGCAGATCATGAACGCTCTGCCGGTAAAAGCAGAAAATATGCCTATCGAAGAAGCAAAAAAGACAGGTGCTGCTGCTCTTTTTGGAGAGAAGTACGGTGATATTGTCCGGGTTGTCAGCATGGGAGAATTTTCCAAAGAGTTCTGCGGCGGAACACATGTGGACAATACTGGAGTGATCACAGCATTTAAGATCATTTCCGAGACCGGAGTTGCTGCCGGAGTACGGAGGATAGAAGCACTGACCTCAAAGGGATTGCTGAAATATTACGATGAAATGGAAGAAAAACTGGAGCAGGCTGCCAAACTTGTAAAGGCGTCTCCGGATCATCTTGCAGAAAAGATTTCCCATCTTCTTGCAGAAAATAAGGAACTTCACAGCGAAGTAGAAAGTCTGAAGAGCAAGCTGGCTCAAGAGTCCATGGGAGATGTGACAGATCAGGTGAAGGAAGTGGCAGGCATGAAACTTCTGGCTGTGCGTACAGACGGAGTGGATATGAACGGACTTCGTGATCTTGGGGATCAGATGAAAGAAAAGCTGGGAGAGGGAGTTGTGGTGATCGCTTCTCAGATTGACGGCAAAGTTAATCTTATGGCTACTGCCACAGAAGGCGCTGTAAAAGCAGGTGCTCATGCAGGAAATCTCATTAAGGCCATCGCTTCCTTTGTAGGCGGAGGCGGAGGCGGACGTCCGAATATGGCTCAGGCCGGAGGAAAAAATCCGGACGGTATTGCAGAAGCGCTGGAAAAGGCAGAGGAAGTGCTGGCAGAGCAGATTTCTTAAATCGATAAAAGCATCAATAAGTGGTAAGAAAATAACAATGGTTGACGAATAGAGTTTCATCCTTTATACTGGACACACAAAAGAGATCAGACCAGATGAAGCAGTAAGGGAGATTTCCGCTGTGCAGGCGGAAAACCGACGAAGCAATTTCGAAGCTCTGCCCGGGGCTTGAGAGAAACTTTCAGGTACTGTACCTGCTGCTGATGGAACTCTGGAAAGACCAGCGCCGATTCCTTGCAGTTGTCAGGTGCAGGCACCGACGGGGTAATGCTTTCAGGTAAAAGAAACAGAGATACAGGGTGTTCCTTTTTGATGCCCTGTATTTTTTGTACGCATTTTTAAGGTTCATTTCGGCGCGGAGCACGCCGGAAGAAGAATTGGTGATTTCAAAAGAAAAGGAGATGAGAAAAATGAATGAGAACAAAGGATTGAAAAAAAATCTTGGAGTGGCTACCGCGATGGCCACAGTAGTAGGTTGTGTGATCGGCTCCGGCGTGTTTTTTAAGCCACAGGCAATCTATACGGTGACTGGAGGTGCACCGGGGCTGGGAATACTGGCATGGGTGATCACAGGACTTGCCAGTATTGCAGCGGCTCTTACCTTTGCAGAAGTTGCGATCATGATACCAAAGACCGGAGGGATGGTGGCCTATCTGGAAGAGATTTATAGTCCGATTGTTGGCTTTCTTGCAGGATGGATACAGACACTGGTGTTTTATCCGGCTATGATTTCCGCGCTGGCAGTGGCTTTTGCCCAGCAGGCGGCGTTGTTTGTGGGTGAGAGCTTTATGATCCCCATTGCTGTGGGTGTGATCATTCTTATTATTTTTCTTAACAGCCTCGGTTCCAGCGTGGGTGGCGGCGTGCAGGTTATTTTTACTGTATGTAAATTAATTCCTCTGCTTCTTCTTATGGTATTTGGTTTCCTGAAAGGCGGCGGCGGAAATGCAATCTTTACTCCAATGGTGGGAGAGGGACTGAATCCGGCAGTTGTGCTGGGGCAGCTGATGGTTGCAATTCTTTTTGCATTTGAAGGATGGACAAATGTAGGGGCTATTGCAGGAGAAATGAAAAAGCCGGGAAGAGATCTTCCTATTGCAATTGTAGGTGGCGTATCTGTGATCATGGCAGTTTATTTTGTAATCAATATCGCTTATCTCTGGGTACTTCCGGCAGATCAGCTGGCGTCTCTTTCAGCTCCGGCTTCGGCGGTGGCGCTTGAATTGTTTGGAGAGATGGGCGGAAAGCTGGTGGCAGTAGGAATTATGATTTCTGTATTTGGAGCCTGCAACGGATTTGTACTTTCCGGATCCAGAGTGGCATATTCCTTGGCAGCAACAAAGAGCCTTCCGTTTTCAGACACACTGGCTGTTCTTAATAAAGCGCAGGTACCGGTCAACTCCATTATCCTTGTAGGAGGAATCGGCTGCATATATGCAGTCAGCGGAAGATTTAATCTCCTGACAGACTTGGCGGTCATATCAAGCTGGATGTTCTATACTTTGACATTTATTGGTGTTATGAAACTTCGCCGGGACTGGCCGGACGCTGTCCGCACATATAAAGTTCCTCTTTATCCGGTGGTTCCTATTATTGCGATCGTAAGCGGCATTTATGTAATCATAAATCAGATTTTCCTTGCAGGAATACAGTCTACACTACTGTCTGCCGGAAGCATACTTGTGACGCTTATTGGCATTCCGGTGTACAGGAATGTCAGGAAAAGAGCGGTGCTGCAGGAAAAAAAGCGATAAAAAACCATTGACGTACAGGAAAAATGTGCTATAATCTTATGTAGTGCAATAAATATACCCGAACAGTCGTATGATGCACAATATAGGGCTGGAGGGGAGGTTAGGTGTGAGACTATGTCAAATGTAATCGTTAAAGAAAACGAGACGTTAGATAGTGCTTTACGCAGATTTAAAAGAAACTGCGCGAAAGCTGGTATTCAGCAGGAGATTCGTAAAAGAGAACATTACGAGAAACCAAGCGTAAGACGTAAAAAGAAATCTGAAGCAGCTAGAAAACGTAAGTATAATTAATATGTGCAAAAGTGAAGGTGGCACGATTAAGTGCCATCTTTTTTTGTGCAATTTGGGACGTAACACTTTTAAAGTTCAATGTCATTAAGTTTAGAAATTAAGATTCGAAAAGCATGGAACAAGAAATATTCCATGCTTTTTTGATGAAAACACTTGACAAATCATACAAAATTTGTGGCGAAGCCATTTGAATATATACTTTTTTGGAGGTTTCAAATGGCTGATTATTCCCTTATCACAAAACAAAAATTAATACACATTATGAAAAAAATGTCCCGTAGTTCTGATTCTTATGTAAAACGTCCCGGAAAAGATTTTTCCCGTTCCAGAAAAATTTCCTTTTTTGATACCTTACGTTTCCTTCTTTCTTTAGGCGCTAAGTCTTTGGATAAGGAACTTTTGGACTTTTTCTCCTATCGCCCGGATCTTCCTACCTCTTCCGCCATGCTGCAACAGCGCGGCAAACTCAAGCCCAATACTATGAAAGTCCTCTTTTCTGTTTTTACGGCCTCTCTCCCCAAACATTCCAACTTCCATGGCTATCATCTTCTTGCTGCTGACGGTTCAGAGCTCTCCTTCCCGGAAAATAAAAAAGAACCTCTCTGCCATCGAAAGATCCCTAACACACAAAAAGGGAAAAACGCAATCCATCTAAACGCTTTATACCATCTAAACAGCGGTATTTTTGATCAGGTCCTGTTTCAGCCTGTCCATGAAAAAGATGAACACTCCGCCCTTATTACCATGCTGGCACAAACGGAAATTTCCAGCAAAGTCATCCTTACTGCCGACCGGGGATATGAAAGTTATAATACCTTTGCACATATCTTGGAAAAAGGATGGAATTTTGTGATCCGGGGACGGCAGGGAGACAGGGGGATCCTTTCCAGTTTAGCCATTCCCGATCAGGAACAATTCGATGTGGAATGTCCTGTCGTCATCTGTAAAAAACACTGCCGTGGCACCAAAGAACAGCCGGAACTCTACAAACGGATCCGATCCGGTGCAAAGTTTGACTTTTTTACGGAAGAGCAAACGGAATATCCGATGAAACTACGAGTGATAAAGTTGAAAGTAAACGAAGATCTTTCCGAGATCCTTTTTACGAATCTGTCCAAAGAAGAAATGCCCGTTGGAATGCTCCAGGAACTCTACCGTATGCGTTGGATGATAGAGACAGCATTTTCCCAGCTAAAATATAATCTTGGGGCCAGTGCGCTTCATTCAAAAAGAATAGAGTATGTCCTGCAGGAACTGTATGCAAAAGTCATCATGTTCAATTATTGTAAAAGCATCCTGTTTCACATCTCGCTTCCCCAAAAAACATCTTGGAAATATGATTATCAGATCAGCCTGAGTACAGCAGTAGATATCTGCTTAAAATCATGGCGCTGTCCAAATGGGACAGCGCCGCCAGATGTTGAAATATTACTGCTTAAATATAAAGTCCCAATAAGAAGGGAAAGAAGTTTTCCCAGAACACCTTCCCCAAAAGCAGTGATCTATTTCACTTATAGGATAGCATAAAAGGGGAAAATACGGAACAGGAATTTGAAGCAGACAGCGGTCTGCTTTATCGGTCTGCATAAAAGAATGACAGCGTAGATTTGGATATCAACACTGTCTTTCTTTTGAGGACTCATTTTCTAAACTTAATGACATTGCTTTTTAAAAGTGTTACGTCCCAAATTGCAGTAAATGGTGTCCAAAATTGAGAATAAGGGTGGGATTTTTTGAAAATATCACAACATATAGATGAAATCTATATACACAACTATATATTGTTCTTATCTATTGGACGAAGACGAGCTGTATAGCTATAATAAACGAGGATATATTAGTCTCAAGGAGGTTTGAAAGGTATTATGAAAAAAAGAGTATTAGCTGCATTTTTATGTATGGCTATGACAGCTTCCGTACTGGCAGGCTGCGGCTCTAACACATCCACAGAGGAGGAGACTACCCAGGAGTCTACGGATGAGACAACAGATGAGAGCGCAGAAAGTGAACCTGTAGAGGCAGTGGAGACAAAAACTGTCTACGTAACCCCACAGTGGGTAAACAGCGCATTAAATGGCGAGCAGGAAGGATACGAGGACATTCTGATTGCGGAGGTAGGATATGGCGATGTGGCAGACAGTACGTCATATCAGGAAGGTCATATTCCGGGAGCCATATATGTGGATCTTTGTGAAGTTGAGGATGCCACAGGAAGTGAGGAAGGAAAATATAATCTCTTGTCAGCAGATGAAGTAGTAGATAATCTCTTGAGTCATGGTATTACTAAAGATACAAAAGTAGTACTTTATGGTTCGGGCTGTCCGGAAAGACAGGCTTACGGATATATATGGGCAGGTGTTGAGGATGTCAAGATTATTAATGGCGGCATTGATGCTTGGAAGAGTGCAGGATATGACACAGAGACAGAAGCAAACGAGGGCGAGCCGGTTGAAGATTTTGGAACAGAAGCTCCCGTACACCCGGAATATTGGGTAAGTATTGAAACTGCAAAAGAAAAGTTGGAAACAGATGATAATTTTAAGCTTGTCAGTATTCGGAGCGAAGAAGAATGGCTTGGAGAAACAAGCGGATATAACTATATGGATAAGGCGGGAGAACCAGAAGGCGCCGTATGGGGGAAAGACAGTGATGCATATAAAAACGATGACGGTACAGTAAAAAGCTTGGAGGAAGTAAAAAAAGATGTATGGGCTGATGCGGATTTTACTTTAGATAATGAACTTTCTTTCTACTGTGGTACAGGATGGAGAGCATGTGTTCCTTTCCTTGTTCTTTATGAGAACGGTTATGAAAATATTTCGGTATATGATGGCGGATGGTATGAATGGCTGATGCATGATGATTATCCGGTACAGGTAGGCGATCCTGCAAGTGATGACTGTGAGCACACAACTGTAGGAGAGCTTCCGACAGGCAAAGCTGCCAAATAGATATGATTAATAACAAAATGCTGCCGGCAAGTAAAGCGGCAGCATTTTTATTCTACCATATAGAAATGCCATCTGTGTTTACTCCTACGCGAAAATCCTCTGGGAGATCTATGTAATATGCCAAGAAAAGAATATGGAGGAAATTATGAAAAAAATAGCATATATTTTGGCGCTTATTCTGGAGATTGCTGCTCTGACCGGCGCCGGTATTATACACTATTTTGCAGAACGGAAACTGGGAATGGTTCGGTATCTGAATTATAAGAATATGACATGGGAGCGGGATTATCCTGTAGGTACTTTGAAAACAGTATCCTTACTAATAGCTGCAGTATTAACGGTGCTTATTTTCCTTCTCTTTCTGAAGAAAAGAAAGGAAGTTTCCCGGCTTACAATGGTTATGAATATTTGTATGATTGCTCTGACTGCGCTGTACGGGGGATATACACTTATAAACTCTACTGACACTATGGCAGATTATTATTTTATCAGTATTCTCTTTCTTTTGGCGGCTGTAATTCAGATCGTTAAAACAGGCATCGCAGTGTTGATGGCAAAAAGAGGAGAAGAGGGAAAGTAAAGTGAAAAATAAGAAACTTTGGCTTTTCATTAGCCTTGTGATTCTGATCCTGATACTCAATCACATATTTAAATGGTCCTCTTATCTTGGAGACACCGATAATCTGACATTTTTGAAAGCAATGATACAGGATAATCTGGCGGGAGCCATTGCAATCTATATGCTGGTAACGATTGTAGGAAGTGTTGTTCTGGCACTGCCGGGCGTTACTTTTGCCATTTTGGCAGGGCTTTTGTTCGGTCCTGTATTGGGAACAATATTATGTACGATATCTGCCACAGCAGGTGCCGTCCTGGCATTTCTTGCAGGAAGATTTTTTTTAAGGGACAGTATAAGGCCTGCAGCCATGAAAAACCAATATCTGAAAAAATGGCTGTTTGATGAATCGGGGAAAAATCAGCTTTTCGTTCTTATGATCACAAGGCTTGTGCCGGTGTTTCCCTATAATCTGCAGAATTTTGCCTATGGTGTAACAGATATCGGATTTGTTGCTTATACAGTAGGTTCTTTTGTATTTATGATTCCGGGGACGGCTATGTACACAATCGGAACTGCCGGACTTGCAGATGCAAAAAACAGAATAATGTACATTGGAATTGCTGTAATAATAGCGGTAGTGGTGATCCTGGCAGGAGTGTTTTTGAAGAAACGCTATATAGAAAATGTGGAGGAATAAGATGGAAAGCAGATATCCCGGGGAGGCATGTATTCACTGCCACCTGTGCCAAAAGAACTGTATGTTTCTTTCAAAATATAAAATAGATATCGGTGATACCGAAAAGTTAAAAAAGCTTTCCATGCACTGCTTCTTGTGCGGAAAATGTACCAGGGTATGCCCTAAAGGAATTGATGGAAGGAAGATCATTCTGGAGATGAGAAGGCAGGCAGCAACAGAAAATGGGGAAAAACCGGCGGAAAAAGGATATGGTATGCTGCTTTGGGAAAAGAGGAATTACCGTTTTCGGAATTATAAAAATGCCGGTGGGAAAAGCGTGCTGTTTCCCGGATGTAACTTCCCGTCCTTTTACCCGGAGACAACAAAATATCTGGCTGAATTACTGAAAAAAGAGGCAGATATAGGAATTGTTTTTGATTGCTGCGGAAAGCCGGTATCAGAGTTGGGGTTAGAGAAAGAGGAAAAAAGAATTCTGGCAGATATGAATAAACGTCTGGATCAGCTTGGAGCGGAAGAAGTAGTTATGGTCTGCCCCAACTGTTATCATTTTCTGAAAGGGCGTCTTCATGCCAGGGTGACAGATATTTACAGTAAACTGCTGGAGCTGGGGCTGGGCAGAAAAATTCCCGGTGAGATCCGGATTTTTCCGCCATGTCCGGACCGTAAAGGAAAAGAGCTTCTTGAAAAAATGTCTGTATTTTTGGAAGGTGAACCGTGCCTGGAGGAAAAGGTTCAGTGCTGTGGTCTGGGAGGATGTGCGAGTGTGAAAGAACCAAAGCTTGCGGCAGAAATAACGGAGGATCTTGACAGGAGACAGACAGTATATACTTATTGTGCATCCTGCAGCGGGGCTTTCACAAGAAAAGGATATAAAGCAGAACATCTGCTTTTGAAAATACTGGGAAGAGAGGAGACAGCCGATGTGAAGAAATCTCTTTTAAACAGAGTAAAGTCGAGGTACTGGAGGAAGAAAAAAAGATGAAACAGAAAAACTGGGTAAAAAAAGGAATCATACTGGGGATCATTCTTGTATGTGCGGCGGTTTATTTTTTTGTGCCGCCGGTAAAAAGCGGTATGAATAAGGTATTCAGCATGTTTGCCAGTGGAGATTTTGATGTAGTAAGAGAGTTTGTGGCATCCTATGGTGGCTATGCAGCGTTGGTGTCCTTCCTCCTTATGATCTTCCAGTCTGTGGCGGCGCCGCTTCCGGCTTTCCTGCTTACTTTGGCAAATGCCAATCTTTTTGGATGGTGGCAGGGGGCTGCCCTTTCCTGGAGCAGCGCTATGGCAGGGGCAGCTGTGTGTTTCTTTATTGCCCGTATATTGGGGAGGGATGTTGCAGAAAAGCTGACCAGCAAGGCAGGGATCGCGCAGATCGATACCTTTTTTGAAAAATACGGAAGGAATACGATTCTGATCTGCCGTCTTCTGCCTTTTGTGTCCTTTGACATTGTCAGCTATGCTGCGGGACTTACTTCTATGTCTTTTAAATCATTTTTTATTGCTACAGGCATCGGACAGCTGCCGGCCACTATTGTGTATTCTTATGTGGGAGGAATGCTGACAGGAGGAGCACAGCTTCTGATGACAGGACTATTGATATTGTTTGCCTTATCAGCTCTTATTGTAATGCTAAGGAAGATATACATGGACAGACAGAAAAAGACAAAAGGAGGAAATGAATAATGGAAACTTATTATAACCCGGAAGATCTTGCGAAATTTGGGACTATCGGCGAGGAAGCGCCACAGCTGGCAGAGAAATTTTTTGATTACTATGGAGCTGTATTTGAAGAAGGAGCTTTGACAGCCAGGGAGAAATCCTTGATCGCTCTTGCGGTTGCTCATGCAGTGCAGTGTCCTTACTGCATTGACTCCTACACAAATGACTGCCTCAATAAAGGAGTCAGTGAGGAGCAGATGACAGAAGCCGTACATGTGGCTGCTGCAATCCGAGGAGGGGCCACTTTGGTACATGGAGTACAGATGAAAAATATTGTAAAGAAACTGGAGCTGTAAGGGTATGAATCAGGCATTGGAAGATTTAAAGAATTTGACCAATATTCCGGATTTTGAAGAGAGGATCACGGAAGAAGAGTACAGGTATACGACTGACAGGCTGGAAGTGATGCAGATTAATGTGGGAAAGCTCTGCAATCTTGCCTGCAAGCACTGCCATGTGGAAGCAGGGCCTGCAAGGACAGAGGTTATGGACCGGAAAGTGATGGAAGCCTGTCTTAAAGTATGCAAAGAGCAGAAGGTAGAAACAATCGATATTACCGGCGGTGCGCCGGAGATGAATCCGAATTTTGAATGGCTGGTAGATGAGGCATGCAAAATATGCAGCCATGTAATTGTACGGACGAACCTTGTTATATTAAAGGAAGAGAAATACAGGCATCTGCCGAAATTTTATGCAGATCACAAGGTGGAGATTGTCTGTTCGCTTCCCTACTACCGCGCAAAAGAAATGAATCGTGTCAGAGGAGAGGGAACATTTGAGACAGCCATTGAAATGATCCGGGAGCTGAATGAGCTGGGATACGGGAAAGAGAACGATCTGGTGCTTAATATGGTCTACAACCCGGCCGGAGCCTTTTTCCCTCCTGTGCAAAGTGCCATGGAGAAAGAGTACAAGTCCAGACTGTGGCAGGATTATGAAATAGTGTTTCACAATCTCTTTACTATAACCAATAACCCGACGGGGCGTTTTGAGGCTTTCCTGAAACGAAGCGGAAATCTGGAAAGTTATATGAAAAAACTGTCTGACGCATTTAACGCGGCTACCCTTCCGGGGCTTATGTGCCGTTTTCAGATTTCAGTAGGTTATGACGGGCAGGTATATGACTGTGATTTCAATCAGGCTGCGGACCTGCCGGTCCTGACGGGGGAGACAATTTTTAATATGGTTGGGAAATCTTTCAAAAAGCGGAAAATCTGTCTGGCAAATCACTGTTACGGATGTACTGCAGGACAGGGATCCAGCTGCGGCGGCGCTACAGAATAAAGGAAAAGACAGACAGGATAAAAAGGAGAAGAAGATGACAAAAGAAGAGATTAAAGATCTTTTTATGCAGGGAATTGACTGTTCCCAGGTGGTGACAACAGAATTCGCAGAAAAAATGCAGCTGACAGAAGAACAGGCAAGAAAAGTGTCTGCCTGTTTTGGAGGCGGCATGATGTGCGGAGAAACATGCGGGGCAGTGACAGGAGCTTTGATGGTCATCGGTATGGTCTATGGGCACAGCAGGGAAGGGGATCAGGAGCAAAAGGACAGGATGACTGCCAAAACAGCAGAATTTAAACGGCTTTTTGCTCAAAAGTATCCTTCCTGCATGTGCAAAGAACTTCTCGGACATGATATATCAAAGCCGGGTGAAATGGAAAAAGTTATGGGAAAAGGACTTTTGTTTGATTTCTGCCCTCAAGTGGTAGCAGATACAATTGAGATACTGGAGAAGATTCTGTAACAATGAAAAGAGCAGTCATTATTTTTACAAGAGTTCCAGAGCCGGGAAAGACGAAAACCAGGATGATGCCTCATCTTTCCCCGGTTCAGTGCGCCCGTCTTCACACCTGCTTTCTCAAAGATATTGTTATGGAGTGCCGAAACGGCGGGGCGGATGTCTTTGTCAGTTATACGCCGGAAGAAGGGTGGAAAACACTGAAAAACATTCTGGGAGAGGTAAAGGGATGGATTCCGCAGACAGGAAAGCATCTTGGAGAGCGGATGTATGGAGCTATGAAAGAGGTGCTGGATCAGAAATATGATTCCTGCCTTCTCATAGGTGCCGATGTACCGGAACTTGAGGTTAAAATTCTTAAAAAAGCGTTTGATGTACTTGAAACAGAAGATGTAGTCTTTGGAAAAACCGTAGATGGAGGATATTATCTGACAGGAATGAAACAGCCTGTGAAAGAAGTTTTTTCCCTGGATACTTACGGACATGGGAAGGTACTGGAAGAGACAGTGTTAAAAATCGAATCGGCCGGATTTTCCGTTGGATTTACAGACACGTTATCCGATATGGATACACCAAAGGACTTAAGAGGCTATAAAAAGCGGATGCTGGAAGATGTTCGTTTGAAGGAGAGTTTTACAGGCAGATATCTGGCAAAGATTAGTAAGATTTCCATTATCATTCCTATCTACAATGAGAGCCGTACCATTGAAAAAATGCAAAGACAGCTTTTGCCTCTTCTTGGAAAGTGTGAGATTCTATTTGTGGACGGGGGAAGCACAGACGATACACTGGAGAAAATTTCTCCTAGATTCCAGGTGATACGGTCAGAAAAAGGCCGGGCCTGGCAGATGAATAAAGGGGCGGAGCAAAGTACCGGAGATATTCTGTTTTTCCTGCACTGCGACAGTGAGCTGCCGGATCATCCATTGGAGAGAATGCGCAAGGTCATGAGAGATTACAGGGCAGGGTGTTTCGGTATTGCTTTCCACTCCAGAAATTTCTTCATGTTTACATGCAGGGTGATCTCTAATCACAGGATCAAAGATCGCAAAGTCATGTTCGGGGATCAGGGTATTTTTCTGGATCGAGACCTCTTTTTTGAAGCAGGGAGATTTCCGGAGATACCTATCATGGAAGACTATCAGTTTTCTCTTACTTTAAAAGAGATGGGAGTAAAGCTTGGGATGGCAGACAGGCGTATCTACACGTCAGATCGCAGGTTTCCGAAAGGGACGATTCCGAAATTGAAACTTATGTGGAGAATGAATCGATTAAGGAAAATGTACAGAGACCAGGAAGATATAGGAAAGATTGCTCAAATGTACCGGGATGTAAGGTAGCGCTGTATACAGGGAGGAAGATTATGGGAAGTCAGACAGGAAACAGTACAGAAAAAGACATCGAAAAGACAAAGGGTCTAAGCAGCTATATCCAAACAGCAGGCTACAGAAGAGGGCTTCATCTTCCTGATAATGTGCAGGAAGAGTACAGTCTGCTGGGACAGGGAGAATACAACAGAAACTATTTATTTACACACCCGGTGACGGGACAAAAGCTGGTCCTGCGGATTAATTTTGGAAGTCAGATGCACCTTGCTCATCAGATTGAATATGAGTACAATGCGCTGAAGCTTCTGGAAGAATCAGGACGTACGCCGCGTCCTTTCTATGTAGATGGAAGTCTGAAAGATTTTACAAATGGGGTTATGGTTATGGAATATCTGCCGGGACATGCACTGGATTATCACACAGAACTTTTTCGGGCAGCGGGATGTCTTGCAGATATACACAGCGTTTCTCTTCCGAAATGCACCCATCTGATAGTGCCTGAAAATCCAGTCCGAGCGATATTGGAAGAGTGCGAGCAGATGGTATGCACTTATATGGAAAGCAATCTGGCAGATGCGGATAAAAAGCAGAAGATACGTCTGCTGCTTGATCTTGCCTGGAAACAGGCGGACGCACTTGCCGCGGCTTCCTATCAGTGTTGCATCAACACAGAACTCAATTCCACCAATTTTCTCATGAATGGAACAGAAGGCCCGGATTATCTGATCGACTGGGAAAAACCGATCTGCGGGGAACCGGCCCAGGATCTGGGACATTTTCTTGCGCCTACCACTACCTTCTGGAAGACGGATGTTATCCTTGATGAGATGGAGATGAAGGCATTTGTAGAGAAGTATATAGAGGAAGTGAATGGGAGATTTCCGGTAAATGATCTGTGGGAGAGGACAAACACCTATATGACAGTTACCTGTCTTAGGGGAATTACCTGGTGTGCCATGGCCTGGGTGGAATACCAGCAGCCGGGGAGGGAACTTGTCAATGAATCGACCTGGCGGAAGCTGGAGGCTTATTTGACAGATGAATTTTTGGGGAAAATGAAGAGGTTTATTGAAAAATGAAAAAACGGAACATCATAAAAGGAATACTGTCGCTGATAATTGCCGCGGTCATTACCGCACTGACAGCCATTATACCAATTGTGGCTTCAGTGGGAAAAGCAGTTTACGCCAATAATGTTGCAGTAATATTTATTGGAATGGAATTAGGACCTGCAGCAGGTATCGTTTATACAATACTGTCGAGTTTTATATTAAACAATATCGGAATGGGAAGCGGGGTACTTCTTTATGTCCTGCTGTTTCAGATTGTGGAGGCCGGACTGCTGGGTCTTCTATGGCATAAAAAGCGTATGCATATGGGGAGATACTTATTGACAGTAATTGGAGGGACCTTCCTTTTAAAACCGCTTTCATATATGCTGTTTTATATCTTTAACAGCAGCATACTGGGAGATATAACATTTCTGGAATATATGAAAAGTAATTATCTTCTCTATCTTCAAAATGGGTGGACAGATACACTGATCATATATGCAACAGGAATTATCATAGCCTATATACTTCAGTATATTTTGGATATGATATTTGAAAAAATGGAAAAAAGGAGAAAAACAAATGAAATAGAAGGTATTAATTGCAGTGCTCACCGCGCTGACAGCTATTAGTGTGGCGGCATGCGGAAAGCAGGAAACAGAAAAAGAAAGTGAAGAAACAATCACGCCTGCAACAGGTGAAATAACAGCAGTAACAGTTGATGATCTGGATCCGGAAAAGGTGCAGATTATTGATGTGAGAGAAGAAGAACAGTATATCGGTTGGACAACAGAAGAAGGTTCTGGCGGACATATTGAAAATGCTGTGGATTTCCCGGAAAGCTGGCTGGATATGGATCTGGAGAAGGAAGCAGCTATCGGAACGACCATGCAGCTGGAATTAGAAAGACGCGGTCTGGATGTGACAAAAGAAACGGTTCTCTATGATAATGATACTGTTTCACAGGAGACAGCAGAAAAGTATCAGGCTATCGGTTTTGAAAATTTATCTGTTCTGGACGGCGGATACAATGCATATGTGGAAAGCGGAAAAGCAACAGAAAGTCTGGAACATTATGAGATGTATGTGTATCCGCAGTGGGTGCAGGATCTTGCAGACGGTAAAAATCCTGAGACTTTCGATGGAGGTGATTTCCAGATCATAGAAGTGTCTTTGGCCAGCGAAGAGGATGAATATGCAAATGGTCATATACCGGGAGCTATCAACGTAAACGCAGATGAGATCAATCATGTGCCGGGTCCCCGTGCTCTTGCAGATTATGAAGTAATTCCGATGGAAGAACAGTTAAAATACTGGAACCGTCCTTCTGACGAAGAGATACAGAAGAAACTGGAAGATCTGGGAATCCAAAAAGACACTACAGTAGTGCTTTATGGTACAACAGCAGCGACTACAGCATCAGCCAGAATGGGACTGATCCTGAAATATGCAGGTGTTGAGGATATCAGACTTCTGAATGGTGGAAAGACACTGTGGACATTGGAAGGAAGAGAACTGGATACAGAGAAACACGAACCGGAACACGTGGAATTTGGTGCAGAAGTACCTGTAAATCCTGAAGTTATTTATGACTACGATGAAGAGCTGGAAGTTGTAAACAATGAAAACGCTGTTGTTGCGTCTATCAGAAGCTGGCCGGAATACACAGGAGAAGTAAGCGGTTATACTTATATAGGAGAAGCAGGAGATATTGCCAATGCACGCTTTGGTTATGCAGGATCCGATCCTTACAGCATGGAAGATTTCAGAAATGTTGACAATACAATGTTCAACTATGAAATGATCGCAGATCGCTGGGAATTATGGGGAATCACACCAGATAAAGAGGTGTCCTTCCACTGCGGAACCGGCTGGAGAGCAAGTGAAACCTATTTTTATGCGTATGCATTAGGCTGGGAGGACATTCATGTATATGACGGAGGCTGGTATGAATGGCATAAAATTGCCGACAGTCCGAGAAAAGCTGACGGACTTCCGGATGATGCACCGGAACAGGAACCACAGGAATATTTTATTGTTTCAGAATAAATGGCATTGCCCCTTGTACACCAACGCTATACTTATTGAAAAAGCCTATATTAATATGTCATAAATCTATAAACAATTCTGACAATTCGCTTGAATGGAAAAGAATAACCTTTTATAATTCTTATAAACCGAAAGATAAGGAGGAAAGGTTTTATGAAAAAAAGAATTGTGGCAATTTTAATGGCGGCTGCTATGGCATCCGCAATGATTACAGCATGTGGATCAGAAGAAACACAGACAACTTCAGAGGAATCTACAGATTCCGAATCAGGCAGTGAAAGTACGGAAGGGGATTACCAGTATGTGTCTGCCGCTGATGCTGTGGCTGCAGCAAAAGAGGGAGGGACTCATGTATTGGATGTTCGCGAATGGAACAATTATGTGAGCGGAAGAGTAGTAAATTCTGAATGGTGTCCGATTTTCCCTCTGGAAGATGACTCTCTTGTAGAGACAATGACTGCCTATGCAGAAGAAAACTTTGGAGATGATGAAGATATTTATATTATCTGCAACAGCGGACAGCGTGGAGCACAGAAGGCAACAGGTGTTCTGGAAGATGCAGGTATTGACGCTTCCCGCATTTATACAGTAGAAGGCGGGGCGGAGGCTCTGGCAGAGGAGAGTGGCGCGCTTACTACAAATCGTACGGAGGATAGTATTGAGTGGCAGTATGTATCCGGTGCGGAAGCAGTGGAAGCCGTTGGAAATGAAGACATTCAGATTCTGGATGTAAGAGACGATGATACATATGCGCAAGGGCATCTGGAAGGTTCATTGCAGTGCAATCTGAAGGAGATTGAGGATGCAGATGCACAGACTGCTCTCTATGAAATGGCTACATCAGAGATGGATCCGGAGAAACCGGTATATCTTTTGTGCTACAGCGGAAATAACTGTGCAAAGACCGGTATTTCTGTACTGAAAGATGCAGGATATGATGTATCCAATCTTTATATTATTGAAAACGGAGCAAAAGATGCTGATGTAGCGGCTGCTTTTGTGACAGAGTAGTATTAATTTGGGACGTAACACTTTTAAAGTTTGTTACGTCCCAAATTGCATTAAACGGTGTCCCAAATTGCGATTAAGGGTGGGTTTTTTTGAGTTCCTGATATAATCTTGCGATGGGAAGTCCTACGACGTTATTGTAATCGCCGCGGATTCCTTTTACATGAACCGCAAATTTTCCCTGGATCCCATAAGCGCCGGCTTTATCCATAGGATCGCCGGTAGCAATATAGCTTTTCAGATCTTCTCTTGAAATGGGATAAAAAGTAACTTCTGTACATTCGCCGAAGCTGCAGGTATGATACCTGCCGCCTCGGCGGGATAGAAGGGAAACTCCGGTATATACCTGATGTGTACGGTCTGAAAGCATGGAAAGCATGTCCATGGCTTCCGATTCATCTTCAGGTTTTCCGAGAATTTCGCCCCGGTAAACAACCACTGTGTCAGCGCCGATAACGGTAAAATCTCCGTCAAGAGAGGGAACCAGTTTTTTGTAAACATCATCTGCCTTTTGAAAAGCCAGATCCATGACTGCTGCCGCAGGATCCTCCACAGTGATTTTTTCATCCGTATCTGACGGGTAAACTTCAAAGTCTATTCCTGCCTGTTTCAAAAGTTCTTTTCGGCGGGGTGATGCAGATGCAAGTATGTATTTCATCACATTTTCAACCTCGTTCTTTCCTGTTTTTCGAAAAAATTCTTCCGGCCCTTGTTCTTGCCAACGGAAGAGTTGTCCTCTATAATGTCTATTATAAAACAAAAATGAAAGGGAGGGAATACCCTGTGTATATCAGTGAAATTACGACAACAGTGCCTGACAATGTAAAAGAAAGAGCGCCGCTGGAACAGGAAGTGTATAAGGTTTTTACAAAACTGGGAATTAAATTTGAGCGGGTTGACAATGATGCGGCTTCCTCCATGGAGGAATGTGCCGAAATAGGAGAAGTGCTTCAGGCGCCGGTCCGCAAGGACGTTTTTTTGTGTAATCAGAAGAAGACGTCATTCTTTCTGCTTTTAATGCCGGACGATAAAGCCTTTGACACCGCATCTTTCAGCAAAAAGCTGGGAGTTTCTCATATGTCTTTTGCACCGCCGGAACTCATGGAAAAGCATATCGGATGTACGCCGGGATCAGCCAGTGTAGTGGGGCTTTTAAATGATGAAGATGACTATGTGCAGCTGATTATTGATAAGGAAGTGGCGGAAGCGGAGTGGTTTGTCTGCAATACCGGTATCAATACAACCCATCTGAAATTTAAGACTCAGGATCTGCTGAAAAAATTCCTGCCTTATACCCATCACAGACCAAGGATCGTTGATCTGTAGAAAACAGGCAATCAGTTTTTAAAAAGAAAAGAGGCAGAACCGGTACAAAGGCAGCGAATATTCCAAATATTCATATTTGCCTCTTTGTACCAGCTCTGCCTTTTATAATGTTACCTTTACTTCCATACCGTTCACTTCCACCTGATCATCTACAGGGATCACAAGGCATTTCCGCCCGTCGATCATCTGAATATCTACCAGATCTGTGCGTTCAGGATTCACGTTAATGACAATGTCCGGCGTCCTGATGTTAAATTTCTTTGTATTTGTCAGATTGGAGGCAAGAAGAGAAGTTTTGGGCCCCACAGTCTCGTCAAAGTCTTTTTCAAAATCTTCCAGCTTTTCATCCGGCACGCCACTCAAAGAAAAAAGGCGTTTCATTTCCTGTTTCCCCAGCTCAAGAGGTTCCTCCGCCTCTTTATTTTCTTCAATTAAAGTATTGAGATTTTCATGGATGTTCCGTATGACAGTATATTCACAGTCATCCCCCAGCGTTTCTTCAATGACAGTCTGAAAAGATTCCTTCTGGCAACCGGCACTCATCACTTCTGTGCAGCCAAGTACCTGTTCAAGGAAGGTATCCTGAAGTTCTTCCGGTTTTTTAGAGTAGTACAGGACGCTATGTATGTCATCGGCCCGGTCATGGAAGGCAGGAAACAGAAAACCGTTCGCCGGTACATTGACGATCCAGTCCCGGATACGATCCTCAATGCTGTTGTGCTCTGCATTGTAACACAGTCCGGCTTTGGAAAGATTTACCGGGCAGATGCTGCAGAGAATATAATCGTAGACGGAATCTGAAGCATCAAACATTTCCGTTCCGTCGGAAGCTTTTCCAGGCACATCGTAGGCGGCATGGATCAGCAGGATAAGATAGTGCTCGGCAAAGTCATAGTTTTCGATCACTTTGTCATAGAATTCCGAAAGAAGCATATCGTCCGTCAGACGGCTGTCCCGGAGCTGCAGCAAAAATTCCTGAGTTCCGCCGCTTTTTTCCTGTTCCAGCGGAAATTCCATGTTGATGAGATTTTTTCCGACAGTGCCGGAGAGAGTCTTTTTAAAAAGATCAAAGTATTTAAAAGCTTCCTCTTCCGGCAGAGAGAGGAATGCTTCTTTAAATTCCAGTTTCTTTTCCTTGTCCCCGTTCACATAGCAGCCGCAGAGTCTTGTGATCGCACAGTTCTGAGGTGAGAATTGTTTACGGATTTCAAGGACTTCCTTTTTATTCATATACAAAACCCCTTTTCATTTACCTGTTTTTCCCCTATGTACGGGGAAAATGACAGGAATAATCTTAGCATATTGAAGGTGAATTTACAATATATTGTTAACAGACGACTAGGCTAAGGAGAGGTAAGAATGAAAAGAGTCCTGGCAGCGCTGGTATGTGCTTTTTTGCTCATACAGCAGGCAGGAGAAGTCCAGGCGGCAGGTATCCTGCAGTTTGAAGAAGAAACGGATGCGATACAGAATACAGAGAATACAGAAGCAAAAAAAGATAAGGTAAGCGCTCCGTCGGCGCTCCTCATGGAAGCATCCACCGGGAAAGTGATTTATGAAAAAAATGCAGATGAGCAAAGGCATCCTGCAAGTGTAACAAAGATTATGACCCTTCTTCTCATTTTTGATGCATTAGAAGAGGGGAAGATCTCTCTGGAGGACAAAGTAACGGTCTCAGAGTATGCGGCCTCTATGGGAGGCTCCCAGGTGTTTCTGGAACCGGGAGAAGAGCAGACTGTCGATACGATGATCAAATGTATTGCCGTAGCCAGCGCAAATGACGCTTCCGTGGCCATGGCGGAATTTGTCTGGGGAAGCGAGGAAGAATTTGTAAAACATATGAATGAGAGAGCGAAGGGCCTGGGCATGGAAAATACCAGCTTCGTAAATTGCAATGGTCTGGACACAGAAGGGCATCTGACAACAGCAAGAGATATTGCTCTGATGTCAAGAGAATTGATTCTTACATACCCGCAGATCCGGGATTACGTCACGATATGGATGGAAAATATTACTCATACAACGGCAAAGGGTGCCAGTGAGTTCGGTCTTGCAAATACGAACAAACTAATCCGGCAGTACGCCTATGCTACCGGGCTGAAAACAGGCTCCACAGGGGAAGCCGGATTTTGCATGTCAGCGACAGCTGAAAAAAATCAGATGCAGATGATAGCGGTGGTCATGGGAGCCAAAGATTCCAAGTCAAGATTTCAGGATGCAGTTACACTTTTGGATCACGGATTTGCATCCTGTGTCAAGTATACGGATGACGGTCTGGAGGGAATGAAACCGGTAAAAGTAGAAGGAGGGATGAAGGATCAGGTGCCGGTGAAGCAGAAAGAATCGTTCTCTTATATTGATACAGAAGGGGCAGATCTGACAGCGATTGAAAAGGATTACCAGACAGTTGAAAAGTTAAAGGCTCCTGTAAAGACAGGAGAGAAGGCGGGAAGCGTTGTCTATACGCTGGAAGGGAAGACGATTGGAAGCATTGATGTTATTACAGTGGAAAATGTCAGAGAAGCGACTTATACAAGTATACTTGAAAAGGTTTTGAAGTCATTTTTTATCGGATAAACTTTACAATTGCCGGGGAATAATTATATAATCAGTATACATATATCATTCAGGACACAGCGCCAGCAAAAGGAGAAAAAGGTTTTGGGCGTTTTTCTCCTTTTTGATTGCGCACTGATATTAGGGAAAACGGCAAAGGAGAGATTAAAATGAAACTTGCATCAATGATCGATCATACAATACTGAAACCAGAAGCAGGCAAAGAGCAGGTGGAAACAATATGCCGGGAGGCCAGGGAGTATGGTTTTGCATCTGTATGTGTAAATTCATCCTATGTACCACTGTGTGCAGAACTTTTAAGGGATACTGAAGTTAAGGTATGTACAGTGATCGGATTCCCTCTGGGGGCAATGTCAACGGCGGCAAAAGCAGCGGAAGCCCGCCAGGCTATTCTTGACGGAGCGGAAGAACTGGATATGGTCATTCATATCGGGATGCTGAAAGATGGGAACAATGAATATGTAGAGCAGGATATTCATTCTGTCGTGGAAGAAGCCAGAGGGAAAGCAGCTGTGAAGGTAATCATTGAAACATGTCTGCTCTCAGAAGAAGAAAAGATAAGAGCCTGCCTGCTGGCGAAAAAGGCAGGAGCAGATTATGTGAAAACGTCCACCGGATTCTCTACAGGCGGTGCTACAGCAGAGGATATTGCCCTTATGAAGAAAACGGTTGGAAAGGACATGAAAGTAAAGGCTTCCGGAGGAATCCGCACCAGGGAAAAGGCGGAGGAAATGAGAAAGGCGGGAGCTGACCGGATTGGTACAAGCTCTGGAATTCGGATTGTGGAGGCAATGTGATGAAAAACTTCCTGGCAGGAGCAACGGTGGCATGCATCCTGGCAAGTGCGGAGATACTTCGGGAGCTTCACACTTTTGAGGTGTGCCATTACAGTATTCCTCTTCCAAAAATGAAAAAAGAAGAGAAAAGAAAAGTTTTGTTTTTAACAGATCTTCACGGGAAAGAGTACGGAAAAGAGAATAGAAGACTGATAAAGAAAATTCGGGAAGAGAAGCCGGACTATATACTCATCGGCGGAGATATGCTGACAAGGACAAAAAAAGAAACAGAGCAGAAAGCTTTACGGCTTTTTTCTCATCTTGCCGGTATTTGCCCGGTCTATGCGGCAAACGGAAACCACGAACAGAAAATGAAAGAGAACCTGGAAGATTATGGAACTCGTTATGAAAAATACAAAGAAGCGGTAAAAAGTACAGGGGTGCATCTGCTGGAAAACGATTCCGTCAGCCTGCATTTTGGGGGACAGCCGGTAAAAGTCACCGGTCTGGAGATCCCTCTGTCCTGTTACAGCCGGGTGAAGAGGGAGGAGCTGCGGGTTTCACAGATTTCAGAGAGAGTCGGAGTATCTGAAAAAGAAGAATACCAGATTCTGCTTGCCCATAATCCGGCCTTTATCTCACAGTATTGGGAGTGGGGGGCAGATCTTGTGCTGTCCGGACATCTTCATGGAGGAATCGTCCGAATCCCGGGAATCGGCGGCGTTATTACGCCGCAGTTTAAGCTGTTCCCAAGATATTCCGGAGATATGTATCAAAAAGACGGACATATTTCCGTTGTCAGCAAAGGGCTTGGGACCCACACGGTCAATGTCCGTCTCTTTAATCCGGCAGAACTGACTGCCGTTACTTTTTATGGAAGCAAGTCCCAGGATTAAGGGGTGTGTACGCGAAAAACGCCTACGCCAAGAGCGCCCGGGCCTGTATGACAGCCGATGCTCATAGTGAGAGGGTAGTGGACAATTTCCATGTCCGGGAAATATTCCTGGAAACGCTGCTTCCAGGAGGCGAATTCCTTCTCCGGCATGAGAGTTTCGGCCATACCGACTTTTAAAAGTCCTTTCTCTTTCAGAGGAAGAAAACGGGTATCCATATCGTGCTGTACTGCTTTGCACATGGTGCGGAAAGCGGACTTCATCCCCCGTACTTTAGCAAAAGCATCCAGCTTGTCGCCTTGAATAGTAAGAACGGGCTTCAGATTTAATACAGTTCCGATCGCGGCAGCGGCAGGGGTGACTCTGCCGCCTCTTTTCAGATATTCCAATGTATCTACTGCGATGTAGATACTGGCATCCAGGGATTCCCTCTCAAGTGTTTCCTGAATCTGCCTGCCGGATAATCCTTCAGCGGCAAGATCACAGGCGTCCAGAACAGACTGCATCTGCGTGACGGAAATCCGATGATTATCCACCACATGTACCCGCCCTGCAAAAGGTTCGTCAGAAGCCAGCATAGCTGCATTTGCGCAGGAATTGGAAAGTCCGCTGGACATGGGGATATACACGATTTCATCATAGGATTTCAGGAGGGCTGTCCACATACTGATCACATCCCCCGGAGAGGGAAGGGATGTGCTGACTTTGGAACCGCCGGAAAGTTTCTGGTAAAACGTATCCGTTGTGATACTGGTTCCTTCAAAAAAGATCTCTCCGTCAATTAGTACGGGCATAGGAATAATATGAATATTCGGGCGGGGTTCACTGCCTGGCATAATTCCACAGTTACTGTCCGTCATGATTGCTATTTCTGACATAAAAATCTCCTTTTGACTGTAATCTTAACAGGTGTTAAAATTATAGCAAAACGTATATGGAATCTCAATTGACAAAACCTGCTATTTGTAAGTTATTTATACAAAATAAGGAAAGTGTAAAATGGAAGACAAGCGAATCACAAAAACAAAAAAGAATTTAAAATATACATTAGTTGATATGCTGGCAGAGCAGCCTTTTGAGAAGATCACCATTACTGAGCTCTGCAGCCGCACAGAAATCAGCAGGATTACTTTTTACTCTCACTATAGTGATAAATATGCCCTTGTGGATGAGATGTTTCAGGATATGATAGTTCTCGGGACAAAGGAATATGAAAAAAAGCAAAATGAAACGAATCCTGACCGTAATGAAATAAAGAGTTACTGCAATATTCTGGATAGTATCCTGGATATATATTATGGAAATTTTGACTTTTTCCGTCACACAGCTCCGGATAAAAACCCTTATTTGGCTTTCGCGCTTTATAGTATTATTCTGGAAACAGTGGAAGGACATACAAGGCGGATGGAATCGCGTACGCCCTTGAAATATTCCGCGAAAAAGATTGCGGGATTTCTTTGCTATGGAATGATCGGATTTATTAACGAAAGTCACGAAGAAAAGGTTCCTGTAGAACAGATACGGGAGGAGGCAAGGGAACTGCTGGTAGGAGTCCTGGGTTCGAAAGCCCTGATTCGTCTGTAGAAAACAGAGGGGATTTTCGCCAGGAGAAAAAGATATTGTATAAAGACAAAAAGTCCGATATAATAGGATGGTTAGAAAAAGGGCGGAGGATTTATGGGTATACCGGTTAAGCTTCAGGTGTTTGAAGGTCCGCTTGACCTTCTCCTTCATCTGATTGATAAAAATAAAATAGATATCTATGATATACCGATCGTGGAGATCACCAATCAGTATATGGAATACATTCGGGCTATGGAAAAGGAAGATTTGAATGTTATGAGTGAATTTCTCCTCATGGCAGCTACTCTCCTGGACATCAAATGCCGGATGCTGCTTCCGAAAGAGATAAATGAAGAGGGGCAGGAGGAAGATCCCCGGCAGGAACTGGTAGAGCAGCTTTTGCAGTATAAGATGTATAAATATATGGCTTACGAACTTCGCGACAGGCAGGTGGAGGGAGAAAGAGCAATCTATCGGGAACCAGATATACCGGAGGAGGTTCAGGAATATGTGGAGCCGGTAAACCTGGAAGAACTTCTCGGAGACCTGACCCTGGCAAAGCTGAACCGCATCTTCAGGGATGTTATGCGGCGGCAGGATGAAAAGATCGATCCGATCCGGAGCGGATTTGGAAAAATAGAAAAAGAAGAAGTATCGCTTCCGGAAAAACTGGATTATGTGGAGGAATACGCAGTAAACCACTCTATATTCAGTTTCCGGCAGCTTTTGAAAAAGCAGGGATCGAAAGTGCAGCTTGTGGTGACATTTCTTGCTGTATTGGAACTGATGAAGACCGGAAAAATCAAAATAGAACAGAAACAGCCTTTTGATGATATCTGTATTACATCAATGGTGTATCGGCAATAAGCCGAATATAGAAAGGGAAGTATAAAAGTGGAGATCAGCAGACTGGAAGGTATAATAGAAGCCATTCTTTTTACAATGGGAGATTCAGTGGAGCTGTCCAGGATTGCGGCGGCCATTGAACACGATGAGGATACGACACGAAAGATCATACATAATATGATGGATAAATATGAGGCGTCTGATCGGGGAATGCGGATCATAGAGCTGGAAAATTCCTTTCAGATGTGTACAAAAACGGATATGTATGAATATTTGATCAAAGTGGCCAGACAGCCCAGAAAATATGTATTGACGGATGTACAGCTGGAGACTTTATCTATTATTGCATATAAGCAGCCGGTGACAAAACTGGAGATCGAAAAGATAAGAGGAGTAAAGTCGGATCATGCAGTAAACCGTCTGGTTGAGTATAATCTTGTATGTGAAGTAGGCAGACTGGACGCTCCCGGACGTCCGCTTCTCTTTGGGACAACGGAGGAGTTCCTTAGAAGATTCAGCATCCATTCGCTGGATGAACTTCCAAGCCTCAATTCAGAACAGGTAGAAACTTTTAAACATGAAGCAGAGGAAGAGGTACAGATGAAACTGG
Organism: Claveliimonas bilis; assembly: GCF_020892095.1. Taxonomy (GTDB): domain Bacteria; phylum Bacillota; class Clostridia; order Lachnospirales; family Lachnospiraceae; genus Claveliimonas; species Claveliimonas bilis. The sequence goes on from NZ_AP024845.1 coordinate 2,835,260, forward strand.
ATATCTGATATAGAATTTCATAGCAGATTCGGAATATCAGCAGCTGCAGGCGCATAGACTGGAAAAGAATAAAAAGAATCTGGTGTGACTTAAGATGGTGAGATCAAAATATAAAATGATATTGGCAACAGCAGTTCTTTTACTGGAAGTTTTCTTTGCCCCGGCTCAGGCAAAAGCCAGCAAGACTCCCGAAGAACTGTCACAGCTTTACGCCCGGTCAGCGGTTTTGATGGACGCTGACAGCGGGCGTGTTTTATTTGGAAAAGAAGAAAAGACTGTTCGCCCCATGGCAAGTACAACAAAAATTATGACCTGTATTCTTGTCTTGGAATCCGATATGGAGGAGATTTGCACAGCTTCTGATCATGCAGCGTCACAGCCGCAGGTCCGACTTGGAGTAAAAGAAGGGGAACAGTACTTTACAGAGGATCTTCTCTACTCCCTGATGCTGGAATCCCATAACGACAGCGCTGTGGTCTTGGCGGAAAATCAGGCCGGAACCGTGGAAGCTTTTGCAGATCAAATGAATAAAAAGGCAAAAGAAATCGGATGCAAAAATACACATTTTGTCACCCCAAACGGACTGGACGGGAAAGACGAAGAAGACATTCATGGGACAACAGCCGCTGATCTTGCGCGCATCATGCGTTATTGTATTAAGATTTCGCCGGAAAGAGAACGGTTTCTCGAAATAACCAGAACAAAAAGTTATCAGTTTACAGATGTTTCAGGAAACCGCAGCTTCTCCTGTTTAAATCATAATGCCTTTTTTGATATGATGGAGGGGGCCCTTACCGGAAAGACAGGATTTACCGCGGCTGCAGGCTACTGTTATGTAGGGGCATTAAAGAGGGACAATAGAACCTTCATTGTTGCCCTGCTTGCATGCGGATGGCCCAACAATAAAAACTATAAGTGGTCTGATACAAAAAAACTGATGCAGTACGGAATTGATAATTATCAGTATGAAAAAATAGAGAGGGCAGATACGCTGCCGGACCTTCCGGTCAGAAACGGAGTGCCGGACAGAGGAGTTGGGAGAGATTCCAGGGTCAGCTTATCCGTAAAGGGAAATAGTCGTCTGTTTTTGATGGCTGAAGACGAAAAAGTGGAGACAGTTGTGACTCTTCCGGACTATATAGAAGCCCCGGTTGAAAAGGGAGAGACAGTTGGAAAGATACGCTATATTGTGGATGATTTTGTGGTATCCGGTGATGAAATATATGCGGCAGAGCCGATTTTGAAACGGGATTTTTTCTGGTGTTTTACAAAGATAACAGAATTGTTTTTCGTGATATAAAAATGAAAATATATTAAAATAAATCAATTAAAATGATTAAATTTGTCACTTCTATTTTTTGAATATGTATGTTAGGATAAACAAGTATTAAAAAAAGACAAGAAAGTTGATTAATATTTAACTTTTGGAAGATAGTAAGGGAGATGGCAAGATGAAAAATTGTGAAAAGTATGAACGGCAGTATTTTATGCCGCCGGAAGTAACATATGACTGGGTAAAGAAGGAATACATTGATCAGCCGCCCATCTGGTGCAGCGTGGATCTTAGAGACGGAAACCAGGCGCTGATCGAACCTATGAGCTTAGAAGAAAAACTGGAATTTTTTGAGTTGCTTATAAAAGTTGGTTTTAAGGAAATTGAAGTGGGATTTCCGGCTGCTTCTGAGACAGAATACCGCTTTATGAGAGCATTGATCGAGCGGAAGATGATTCCTGATGACGTGACAGTCCAGGTACTGACACAGGCAAGAGAACATATCATCAAAAAGACATTTGAAGCCGTTAAAGGAGCTCCTCACGCTGTGATCCATCTTTACAACTCCACATCTGTTGCGCAGAGGGAACAGGTATTTAAAAAAGATAAGGAACAGGTGAAAAAAATTGCCGTTGACGGGGCGAAGCTGTTAAAAAAACTGGCAGATGAAACAGAAGGTAATTTTACGTTCGAGTACAGTCCGGAGAGTTTTTCCGGAACAGAGGTTGACTATGCTGTAGAGGTATGTAACGCAGTACTGGATGTCTGGAATCCCCAGGCGGACAATAAAGCCATTATTAACATTCCGACTACAGTGGAAAATGCCATGCCTCATGTGTTCGCATCTCAATTAGAATATGTACATAAGCATCTCGCTTACCGGGAAAATGTTGTTCTGTCTCTTCATCCTCACAATGACAGAGGATGTGGGGTTGCAACTGCGGAGCTTGGCATTTTGGCAGGGGCAGACCGGATTGAAGGAACACTGTTCGGGAATGGAGAGAGAACCGGAAATGTAGATGTCATTACATTGGGAATGAACATGTTTTCTCACGGTGTTGATCCCAAGCTTGATTTTTCCAACATGGAAGAAATCAAAGAGACTTATGAACGGCTGACAAGAATGACGGTCGATGTGCGGCAGCCTTATGCAGGAGAACTTGTATTTACTGCATTTTCAGGATCACATCAGGATGCGATTGCAAAAGGAATGGCATGGAGAGATGAGAAGAAATGCAATACATGGACAGTACCTTATCTTCCGATCGATCCGCAGGATGTGGGAAGAAAATATGACTCTGATGTGATCCGTATCAACAGCCAGTCCGGAAAGGGCGGCGTAAACTATATCCTGAAACAGAGCTATGGCATTAACCTTCCGGAAAAAATGAGGGAGGAAGTAGGATATCTGGTAAAAGGGGTATCTGACAAAGCTCATAAAGAGCTGACTCCGGAATGGATTTATCAGATCTTTACCGATAATTATGTGAATGCTAAAACAGTATTTTCTATTGATGAATGTCATTTCCACCAGGCAGACGGTATTATCGCTGACGCCACCATCCATCATGGAAAGGATGAAAGAGTGGTAACTGCATCGGGGAACGGACGGCTGGATGCAGTGAGCAATGCCATTAAACAGTATTTCAATATCAGCTATGAGCTGACGTTTTATGAGGAACATTCTCTGACAAGAGGATCTTCTTCTAAAGCAGTGGCTTACGTGGGGATCATTGCTCATGGAAAGACATGCTGGGGAGTGGGAATCGATGCTGATATCATCCGCGCTTCCATAGAAGCTCTGATCGTGGCTGTCAACAAAATTGAAGAGATCGGAAATGCTGATCCGTGTAAAGATGCAAGAATGATTGAGATCATGAATTATCTGCAGGCAAATTATATAGACGTTACTTTGGATGATCTGGCAGAAAAGTTTTACCTTTCCAAGCCATATCTTTCCAAATATATTAAAGAAAAATCCGGAATGACTTTTGGAGAACTTGTGAAAAAGATTCGGATGAAAAAAGCCAGAGCAATGCTGAAAAGCAGCAGTATGACAGTAGAAAATATTGCTTTGTCCGTGGGTTATCAAAACGTGGAGCATTTTAACAGACTGTTTAAAAAAGCATACGATATGACTCCGGTACAATTCAGAAATCAGAAGTAGATCAAAAGGAAAGAAGATGCTGAAAAGAGAAGGATTTTTGGCGTCTTCTTTTTTGCTAATTTTTTAACGATTTTTTCAAAAACAGTTGAATAATGCAGAAAAAGAATATATAATATAATCGGCAGAAAATTTGGTTTAACTTTTTGCAATTGTCTGGCGTTAGCGGCTCTGACGCAACTATATGCAATAGAAAACCTGATTTAAATATGTAAGAAAATGGAGGGCTAGGTTATGAGCAACATGGCAACAGAAAATGCAGCAAGTCAGAGAATTGCCTCCCTACTTGATGCAGGCAGCTTTGTTGAGATCGGCGGCGGCGTGACTGCCAGAGCGACTGATTTCAACATGCAGAAAACAGAAACGCCGGGAGATGGCGTCATTACCGGTTACGGAGTGATCGATGGCAATCTGGTATATGTATACAGCCAGGATGCGTCTGTGTTGGGCGGATCGATCGGAGAAATGCATGCGAAAAAGATTGTAGCGCTTTATGACATGGCAATGAAAATGGGAGCGCCGGTGATCGGACTGGTTGACTGTGCCGGAATCCGGCTTCAGGAGGCGACAGATGCGTTGGACGGATTTGGAAAGCTTTATCTGAAACAGTCTATGGCGTCGGGTGTGATCCCGCAGATTACTGCGATTTTCGGAAACTGCGGCGGTGGACTGGCTGTTATTCCGGCATTGACAGATTTCACATTTATGGAAACAGAGCATGCAAAATTATTTGTCAATTCCCCTAATGCGATCCCGGGAAATACTGTCCAGAAATGCAACACGGCTTCTGCCAAGTTTCAGAGCAGTGAGGCCGGTCTTGTTGACGAAACAGGAACAGAAGAGGAAATTCTGGCGAAGATCCGGGCTCTGATCTGTATGCTGCCGTGCAACAATGAAGAAGATGTATCTTATGAGGAATGCACCGATGACCTGAACCGTCTGTGTGAGGGTATCGAAAATGCTGCAGAAGATACGGCTGTCGCTCTGTCCTCTATTTCTGACAATGGTGTTTTCTTTGAAGTGAAAAAGGATTACGCAAAAGACATGGTTACAGGATTTATCCGCCTGAATGGAATGACAGTAGGTGCAGTGGCAAACCGTTCTAAGGTCTACAATGAGGATGCGGAAGTGACTGCTGAATTTGACGGATCGCTGACAGCAGCGGGAGCAGGAAAAGCGGCGGATTTTGTAAGATTCTGCGATGCATTTAATATTCCTGTGCTTACTCTTACAAATGTAACGGGATTTGATGCGTCAACATGCGGAGAAAAAGCGCTGGCTGCACAGACAGCAAAACTTATCTATACTTTTACTGATGCGACGGTGCCGAAAGTGAACGTGATCATTGGAAAGGCTTATGGAAGCGCATATGTGGCGATGAACAGCAAATCCATTGGAGCAGATATGGTTTACGCATGGCCGAATGCGGAAATCGGCATGATGGATGCAGATCTGGCTGCAAAGATTATGTATGCAGATTCTGATATGCAGACTCAAAGAGAGAAAGCGGCAGAATACCGTGCTCTTCAGTCAAGTCCGGCTTCAGCGGCGGGACACGGCTATGTGGATGCAGTGATCAGTCCGGCAGATACAAGAAAATATATTATTGGAGCATTTGAGATGCTTTTTACAAAAAGAGAGGATCGTCCGGCAAAGAAACATGGAACAGTTTAGTGAGGTGAAACAAATTGAAGAAGAAAATTAGCTTATTAATGTGTATGCTTGCTGCTGTATTTACCCTGGCCGGATGTAGCAATAATGAAACAGGTGTAGAATATGATCAGGCGGCGATGGAGGAAGCTACCGAGTTTCTGATCGCCTACTGTTCCAGTGTAGATGACGCCACGATTGAGCAGTGGAAGAGTCTGACAGACGAGCAGCTGAACTATCAGCTTATGCAGTCAGGATATCCTTTTACAGCGGAAAGTTTTCTTAGCTCAATGGATGCATGGCAGGCAGGAGTTGAGGAGTGCGGAGCTTACATCGGGCACGGCGACCTGACTTATGAGGCAGGCAATTCAGAACTTTCAATTACAACGACAGCAGAGTTTGAAGACCGGCAGGCGGATCTTGAGATCATTTACGAGACAGACCTTCGGGGAAATCTTCAGCTGGACAGTCTGACGGTGAGCGGAAAATATTCCATGGGAGAAATCCTTCAGAAAGCAGGACTGAATACTCTTCTTGGAATGGGAACTGTATTCGTTGTACTGATTATTATTTCTGTTATTATTTCTCTGTTGAAATATATTCCGAAACTTCAGGCGGCTTTCACAAAGAAAGCAGAGCCGCAGCAGGTGGCACCGGCATCAGTCTCTGAAACGCCGGCGGCTGAAGTGGCGGAGGAAGTTGTTGTAGAAGAAACACAGGAAGATGACACAGAACTTGTAGCAGTCATCGCAGCAGCGATCGCGGCATCAGAAGGTACAAGTACCGACGGCTTTGTTGTTCGGAGCATTCGTCGCCGCAGGTCAAATAAATGGAATTAAGGATAACCGGATCAGGAGGATATAAAAATGAAAAATTATACAATTACTGTGAATGGAAACGTATATGATGTAACTGTAGAAGAAAACGCAGGCGGAGCAGCACCGGCACCAGCCGCAGCGCCGGCTCCGAAAGCACCGGCGGGTCCGAAGGCGGCGCCGGCACCGAAACCGGCTGCAAAACCAGCAGGAGCGGGAGCAATCCAGGTAAAAGCAGGCGCGGCAGGAAAAGTATTTAAAATCGAGGCAAATGTCGGACAGAATGTAAAAAGAGGTGACGCTGTTGTCATTATTGAAGCCATGAAAATGGAAATTCCGGTTGTGGCACCAGAAGACGGAACAGTTGCAAGCATTGATGTGGCTGTCGGTGATGCGATTGAGGCTGGAGCAGTGCTGGCTACCTTAAACTAGGCAGTATATGTGAGCACTGCAGAGGTACTTTTGAAACACGACTGGAGGTTAAAAAATGGATTATATTATAACAACATTGGGAAACCTCGTGCAGCAGACAGCTTTCCTCAATCTGACATGGGGAAATCTTATCATGATTGCTGTTGCATGTTTTTTCCTGTTTCTTGCAATCAGACATGGATTTGAACCTCTGCTGTTAGTGCCGATCGCTTTTGGTATGCTGCTTGTTAATATCTATCCCGATATTATGCTGCATGCAGATGAGGCTGCTAACGGTACAGGTGGACTTCTCTATTATTTCTATGTGTTGGATGAGTGGTCTATCCTTCCGTCACTGATTTTCCTGGGTGTCGGAGCGATGACAGACTTTGGACCATTGATCGCAAATCCGAAGAGTTTTCTTCTCGGGGCAGCGGCGCAGTTTGGTATTTTTGCAGCATATCTGGGAGCGATGGCTATGGGCTTTTCAGACAAAGCTGCAGCGGCTATTGCAATTATCGGAGGGGCAGACGGACCGACTTCTATCTTCCTTGCAGGTAAATTGCAGCAAACAGCTATTTTGGGACCGATTGCCGTAGCGGCTTACTCCTATATGGCGCTTGTTCCTATTATTCAACCGCCTGTTATGAAGCTTTTGACAACGGAAAAAGAGCGGAAGATTAAGATGGAGCAGCTTCGTCCTGTTTCCAAGCTGGAGAGAATCCTGTTCCCGATCATCGTAACGATCGTTGTTTGTATGATTCTTCCTACAACGGCACCACTGGTTGGTATGCTTATGCTTGGCAACCTGTTCCGCGAATCCGGTGTGGTAAGACAGCTTACGGAGACTGCATCCAATGCACTGATGTATATCGTAGTTATTCTGCTTGGCACATCGGTAGGAGCGACTACAAGTGCAGGGGCATTTTTGAATCTGGATACCCTTAAGATCGTAGCCCTTGGACTGATCGCCTTTATTTTCGGTACAGCAGCCGGTGTCCTTCTTGGAAAGCTGATGTGTGTACTGACAAAGGGCAAGGTTAATCCGCTGATCGGTTCTGCGGGAGTATCGGCAGTTCCTATGGCGGCCAGAGTTTCACAGAAGGTCGGATCAGAGGCTGACCCTACAAACTTCCTTCTGATGCACGCTATGGGACCAAACGTTGCAGGTGTAATCGGTACGGCAGTTGTTGCCGGAACATTCATGGCTATTTTCGGTGTAATGTAATAAGATAAATGGAGGAAGAAATAATGGCAGAAATTCAGAAAAAACCAATTAAAATAACAGAAACCATTCTGCGTGATGCCCATCAGTCTCTGATCGCTACCCGCATGACAACGGAACAGATGCTGCCGATCATTGATAAAATGGATAAAGTAGGGTATCACTCTGTAGAGTGCTGGGGCGGTGCTACTTTTGATGCGTCCCTCCGTTTCCTGAAGGAAGATCCGTGGGACCGTCTTCGTAAATTCCGTGACGGATTTAAGAACACCAAGCTTCAGATGCTCTTCCGGGGACAGAATATTCTTGGATACCGTCCTTATGCAGATGACGTTGTAGAATATTTTGTTCAGAAATCTGTAGCAAATGGAATTGATATTATACGCATTTTTGACTGTCTGAACGATCTTCGTAATCTGCAGACAGCAGTAAAAGCAGCAAATAAGGAAAAGGCAGATGCACAGGTTGCGCTTTCCTATACCCTTGGGGATGCCTATACACTGGAATACTGGGTAGATATTGCCAAGAGAATTGAGGATATGGGTGCAAATTCTATCTGTATCAAGGATATGGCGGGACTTCTTCTGCCATATGAGGCTACAGAGCTTATTACCGCGCTGAAAGAGGCGGTTGATCTTCCGATCCAGCTGCATACACATTACACATCCGGCGTAGCATCTATGACTTATCTGAAAGCAGTAGAGGCAGGTGTGGATGTGATCGATACTGCAATGTCTCCGTTTGCGCTTGGAACTTCACAGCCGGCTACGGAAGTTATGGTAGAGACCTTCCGCGGAACTCCTTATGATTCCGGGCTGGATCAGAAACTTCTTGCAGAGATTGCAGATTACTTCCGTCCGATCCGCGACGAAGCGTTGGACAGCGGACTTCTGAATCCGAAGAACCTTGGAGTAAATATCAAGACACTTCTCTATCAGGTGCCTGGAGGAATGCTTTCCAATCTGACTTCCCAGCTGAAGGAGCAGGGAGCAGAGGATCGTTACTATGAAGTGCTTGAAGAAGTTCCGAAAGTAAGAAAGGATCTTGGAGAACCGCCTCTTGTCACACCTTCTTCACAGATCGTAGGAACACAGGCTGTGTTTAATGTTCTGATGGGAGAACGATATAAGATGGCAACAAAGGAGACAAAGGATGTGCTAAGCGGAAAATACGGCGCTACAGTTAAGCCTTTTAATCCGGATGTTGTAAAGAAAGTTCTGGGAGATAATCCGGAGATCATTACCTGCCGTCCGGCCGACCTTCTTGAGGATGAGCTGGATACGCTCCGCAAAGAGTGTGAACAGTGGATTCAGCAGGATGAGGATGTCCTGACTTACGCATTATTCCCGCAGGTTGCAACGGATTTCTTCAAGTACCGTGAAGCACAGCAGACAAAGATAGATGTAGATATGGCAGATACAAAGAGCGGAAGTTATCCGGTATAATCGGTATAATGTTGAAAAAATCCGGTGAAGGCATGCCTCTTGGAGGCTGCTTTCGCCGGATTTTTTTGGTTGGTGAAATAAGTCATTACGCCATACCCTTGCAAATTCGGGGGCGAATATAGTAGAATGTCTTTGGATCTGTATAAGCGGACCTGCTGTTTGATAATATACAGGATGAAATACAGGAAAAGGATCGATAAAATGGGAATTAATAATGAATTACTGCGAAAGATAGACCAGGGGTATCTTAAATTCAGTAAGGGACAGAAAAAGCTTGCCGATTATATTCGCAAAAATTACGATAAAGCTGCTTTTTTAACAGCGGCGAAAATGGGAGAAGTCGTAGGCGTCAGTGAATCGACAGTGGTGCGTTTTGCTACAGCCCTGGGATATAAGGGATATCCGGAATTTCAAAAAGCGCTGGAAGAACTTGTCCGTACAAGACTGAATTCTATTCAGCGGATGGAAGTGACATACGGAAGGATCAGCCAGGGAGAGATACTGGCATCCGTTCTTCAGTCAGATATTGAAAAGATCAAAATGACAATGGAAAGTATTGATCAGGAAGCGTTCGAGCTTGCCGTAGAAACCATTCTTTCTGCAAGAAAGGTGTATGTAGTGGGAATACGAAGCTGTGCTCCGCTTGCCAGCTTTTTAAGTTTTTATCTGAATCTTCTGCGGGGGGATGTAACTGCAGTTCATACAAACAGTGCCAGTGAGATATTCGAACAGTTGATCCGCATCGGAGAAAAGGATGTGATCATAGGAATCAGCTTTCCAAGATATTCCATGCGTACATTGAAGGCGCTGGAATTTGCAAGCAACCGGAAGGCTAAAGTCATCACTTTGACAGACAGCGTCCATTCCCCGATGAATCTCTATTCTTCCTGCAACCTGATCGCAAGAAGTGATATGGCATCTATTGTAGATTCCCTTGTGGCGCCCTTGAGTGTGGTAAATGCCCTTGTAGTTGCCCTTTGTATGAAAAAGCAGAAAGAAGTAGTGTCTACGCTGGAAATGTTGGAGCAGATCTGGGACGAGTACCAGGTGTACAGCGGCGATGAGCTGAATATGGTAAGAGACAGCGTAGAGATTACAGGAGATATAAGCGGCGGGGAGGAAAAAAGATGAGCAGAGTTCTGATCGTCGGCGCCGGAGCAGCCGGAATGTATGCTGCTGTATGGGCGGCACGGAATGGACAGGAAGTGTGCGTGTTTGAAAAAAATGAAAAGGCCGGAAAAAAACTGTTTATTACCGGAAAGGGACGCTGCAATCTTACCAATGCCTGCGATGTAGAGGATTTGTTTGAGGCGGCAAGAAGCAACCCTAAATTTCTGTACAGCAGCTTTTACACCCATACAAATCAGGATGTGATCGATTTTTTTGAAGAACTCGGTATGAAGACAAAAACGGAGCGGGGAGGCAGAGTGTTTCCGGCTTCCGACCACTCGTCAGATGTGATCCGGACACTGGAGCAGGAAATGAAACGTCTGAAGGTAGAACTTAGGCTGAACTGCCGGGTGGAAAAAATTTGCCAGGAAAATGGAACGTTTACGGGAGTTTTACTTGCAGACGGTACGATGGAAACGGGAGATGCATGTATTGTGGCGACCGGAGGAATGTCCTACCCTTCTACAGGTGCTTCCGGAGACGGCTACCGTTTCGCAGGGGAAATGGGCCATGCCATTACAGAACTTAAGCCTTCTCTTGTTCCGATACAGACAGAAGAAGAATGGGTTCCCCAGCTTATGGGTCTTTCCCTTCGCAATGTGGAACTTAAGGTCTTAGATGGAAAAAGACAGCTTTTTTGCGAAATGGGAGAGATGCTCTTTACCCATTATGGAGTCAGCGGGCCCCTTGTTATCAGTGCAAGCGCGGATGTAGGTGCCAGATTGGAGCAAAGGAAGTTGAAACTTTCAGTGGACTTAAAGCCGGCTCTTTCGGAAGAACGCCTGGACCAGCGGATCTTAAGAGATTTTCAGGAGCAGAAAAACAAGCAGTTCAAAAATTCCCTTGGAAAGCTGCTCCCTTCAAAGTTGATCCCTGTTATCGTAAAGTTATCTGAAATACCTCCGGAAAAGAAAATTAACGAGATTTCCAGAGAAGAAAGAGGAAGGCTGGTTTATCTCATTAAACATCTGGAAATGACAGCAGTAAATCTTAGAGGATGGAACGAGGCTATTATTACAAAAGGTGGTGTATCCGTGAAGGAAATTGATCCCGGAACTATGGAATCGAGAAAAATAAAAAATCTTTATTTTGTCGGAGAAGTGCTGGATCTGGATGCGGTGACAGGAGGGTTTAATCTTCAGATTGCCTGGTCTACTGCATATGCGGCAGCGTCAAATTTAGAAAATAAGTACACAGACAGGAGAGAGTAGTTATGGAACCTCTATTTTATATGGAATATAAAGAATCCAGAAAAATAGTGCTGGAAATGTTTATTGCTTATTATAAGTATCAGAATCTGAAAGCGTGGGGACCTTTTAAGATCAGCGATATAAAGGCAAAAGCGGAAGAGAAAACCCAGAAGCACTGGAAAGAGATTAAAATGATCAGCCGAAAAGAAAGAACAGTGCAAGTGGAATTTTATGAAGATTCTTTTTCCTGTGTCACTGGTGATGTGAAGCAGGAATACAGATATGATGAACTGGAGGCAATCTGCGAGACGGATACCACCTTTGTTCTGGTAGCAGGTAAAAAGCGTAAGAAAGATGCTTTTCTCGGACTGAAGAAGGGAAGTGTAAAAGGCAGGAGCCTTGCAGATCTCAAAGCATTCCTTTTGGAAAAATGTCCGAAGATAACGAAGATTACATATCTGGAATAAAAATACAGTGAGTGAGGAGAAAAAATGGGATATAATATAGCGATCGATGGACCGGCCGGAGCCGGAAAGAGTACGATTGCCAAACAGGTGGCAAAAGAAAAAGGATTTATTTACGTAGATACAGGGGCAATGTACCGCGGGCTTGCCGTACATTTTCTTCAGAGTGGGATTGATCCTCAGGATACAAAAGAAATCGAAGAAGCATGCCGGAATGCGGAAGTGACAATCGGGTATGAAGACGGAAACCAGCAGATCTATCTGAATGGAGAAAATATTACCTCGAGGCTTCGGCAGGAAGAGGTTGGGAATATGGCCTCTAAAAGCTCGGCAGTCCCCAAAGTAAGAGAGAAACTCCTGGATCTGCAAAGAACCCTTGCAGCAGAAAAAGATGTAGTGATGGATGGAAGGGATATTGGCACTAACGTGTTGCCCCGGGCAGATGTGAAAGTCTTTTTGACAGCTGACGCAAGAACAAGGGCAAAAAGACGGTATGATGAACTTACTGCCAAAGGAATTTCCTGTAATCTGGATGAAATCGAGTCGGATATCAGGGAGAGGGATGAAAGGGATATGAATCGGGAGACTGCTCCTCTTAAGCAGGCAGAAGATGCTGTGCTGATCGACAGTTCTCATATGAGCATACCGGAAGTGGTTTCAAAAATACTCTCTCTTTGCAAATAGAAAGGAAAGAACAAGATGGAAATAAAACTGGCAAAATCAGCAGGATTTTGTTTTGGTGTAAAGCGGGCGGTAGAGACTGTCTATGAACAGATCCGGGAACAAAAGGAACAAAAAATCTACACTTACGGACCTATTATCCATAATGATGAGGTGATCCGAGATCTGAAAGAAAAAGGAGTCTGTGTCCTGGAAACAGAAGAAGAACTGGGGAAAGTGAAAGATGGTGTTGTTATCATACGTTCCCATGGCGTTCCGAAAAGAGTCTGCAGTATGCTTGAAAAAAAAGGGATTCCTTATGTAGATGCTACTTGTCCGTTTGTAAAAAAAATACATCGGATTGTTTCAGAACAAAGTGCAAGAGGCGCGTATATCATTATCATCGGAAATCCCGACCACCCGGAGGTGAAAGGGATACAGGGATGGGCAAAAGAAGATGTAAAGGTTGTTTTTACAGCAGAAGATGCACAGGCTGTTACGGTAGAAGAGGGAAAACCCGTGTGCGTCGTGGCCCAAACGACATATAATTACAATAAATTCAAAGATTTAGTTGAAATTATCTCGAAAAAGGGGTATGATATAACTGTTTTAAATACGATTTGCAGTGCGACAAAAGAGCGTCAGGAGGAGGCGGAACGTATTGCAAAAGAGGTGGATGCAATGATCGTGATTGGCGACAAAAAGAGCTCAAACACCCAGAAGTTATTTGAAATATGTAATCATGCATGTAACAATACGTACTACATACAGACACTTGACGATTTGGATATGAATCAATTAAGGTCCGTGGAAACAGTAGGTATTACAGCAGGGGCATCCACGCCCAACAAAATAATTGAGGAGGTTCAAAATAATGTCAGAATTAACATTTGAACAGATGTTAGACGAGTCATTCAAGACAATACGAAACGGAGAGGTGGTTGACGGTACAGTCATTGATGTAAAGCCGGATGAGATCATTCTGAATATCGGTTACAAAGCAGACGGTATCATCACAAGAAGCGAATATACGAATGAGCCGGGTGTGGACCTTACTACTCTTGTTTCTGTTGGTGATACAATGACTGCAAAAGTATTAAAGGTTAATGACGGAGAAGGTCAGGTGCTGCTTACTTATAGAAGGCTTGCTGCTGAGAAAGGAAATGAGCGCCTCAAAGAAGCGTTTGAAAACAAAGAAGTACTGAAGGCACCTGTCGCACAGATTCTGGGCGGCGGACTCAGTGTGGTTGTTGATGAAGCCAGAGTATTCATCCCTGCAAGCCTGGTTTCTGACACATATGAAAAAGATCTGAGCAAGTATCAGGGACAGGAAATTGAATTTGTGATCAGTGAATTTAATCCTCGCCGCAACCGTATTATCGGTGACAGAAGACAGCTTCTTGTAGCAGAAAGGGCAGAAAAGCAAAAAGAGCTTTTTGAAAAATTGCAGATCGGTGACAGAATTGAAGGAACAGTAAAGAATGTGACAGATTTTGGAGCATTTATCGATCTTGGCGGTGTGGATGGACTCCTTCATATTTCTGAAATGTCATGGGGCAGAATTGAAAATCCGAAGAAGGTATTCCAGGTTGGCGAGAAAGTGACAGTTCTTGTAAAAGATATTCATGATACAAAGATTGCGCTCAGCTTGAAATTCCCGGAGACAAATCCTTGGGCAAACGCACAGGAAGATTATGCGGTTGGCAAGGAGATCACAGGAAAGGTTGCCAGAATGACAGATTTCGGAGCTTTTGTTGAACTTGCACCAGGAGTGGACGCACTTCTTCATGTATCCCAGATTTCCAGAGCGCATGTTGAAAAACCATCAGATGTTCTGACAGTAGGACAGGAGATTACTGCAAAGATCGTTGATCTCAATGTGGAAGAGAAGAAGATCAGTCTGAGTATGAAGGCTTTGGAGCCTGCTGAAGCAGAAGAAGGATCTGATGAATAAGTAACTGATAAACCGTATGGAATATCATAAAGTGTTTTCGGATAGAGACTAGAATATAGTCTCTATCTTTGTGTGTGAGACATTGTTAAACAAACATCAAGATGTACTTGGAAATGTACAATAAAATTGCCGAAAAAAGCTAGATAGAGTCGGCGTTTTCTTGTATAGTATATACAGATTAAAGTTAGGAAGGAAGGAAAACGAGATGGCATTATTAACATTTAAGGGTGGTATTCATCCCGATGATGGTAAGCGCCTGGCCAAGGACAAGGCGATTACTGAAGTTAAGCCAAAAGGGAACCTGGTTTATCCGCTCTCACAGCATATCGGTGCTCCGGCAGCTCCGGTTGTGTCTGTCGGTGATCATGTACTCAGGGGGCAGAAAATTGCGGAGGCCGGCGGATTTGTCTCAGCTCCGATCTATGCATCTGTTTCCGGAACAGTGAAAGCGATCGAGCCTCATTTTAATCCTACAGGAGCAAAAGTAAACTGTATTGTAGTTGAAAATGACGAACAGTACGAAGAAGTAGAATACGGCCCTGTAAAGCCTTTGGAAGAAATGACAAAGGAAGAGATCTTAAATGCGATCGGCGAAGCCGGTATTGTAGGTATGGGAGGTGCAGGATTCCCCACAAGAGTGAAACTGTCCCCGAAAGAGCCTGATAAAATTGACTACATTATAGCAAACTGTGCGGAATGTGAGCCGTACATCACTGCTGACTACAGAAGAATGATTGAGACGCCGGAGCTGCTTGTAGGCGGAATGAAGGTGATCTTATCTCTGTTTGACAATGCAAAAGGTATTTTTGCTGTAGAAGATAATAAACCAGACTGTATCGCAAAGCTTCAGGAACTTGTGAAAGATGAGAAACGCATGGAAGTTATGCCTCTGAAAACGAAGTATCCCCAGGGAGCAGAGCGTCAGCTCATCTATGCAACAACCGGACGGGCAATTAATTCCACTATGCTTCCGGCCGATGCAGGATGCGTGGTAGACAACGTTGAGACAATGATCAATGTATACCAGGCAGTTGTAAAAGGTATCCCGTCTATGGAGCGAGTTGTAACAGTCAGTGGCGATGGAGTGAATGAACCTGGCAATTTTAAGGCCTTATTTGGAACAAACCAGATGGAACTTGTGGAAGCTGCAGGCGGATTCAAGGGTGAACCGGAGAAGGTCATCTCCGGCGGTCCGATGATGGGATTTGCTATGTTTACTCTGGATACTCCTGTGACAAAGACATCTTCATCTATCCTTTGTCTTTCAAAAGACGAGGTGGCGAAATTTGAGCCGACAGCCTGCATTAACTGCGGAAGGTGTGTAGAGGTCTGTCCGAGCAGGCTGATCCCTTCCAGACTTGCGGATTATGCAGAGCATCATGATGAAGAGCTCTTTACAAAGCAGAATGGGCTGGAATGTGTGGAATGCGGCTGCTGCAGTTACGTATGTCCGGCAAAACGCCAGCTGAAACAGTCTATAGGATCTATGAGGAAAATTGCTCTTGCGAACCGCAAGAAAAAGTAATAAAGAGAGGAAGAGGTGAACAAAAGTGGAGAATCAGTTAAATATTTCGTCTTCACCACATATACGTTCCAAGGTTACTTCTGGCAATATCATGCTCATGGTAGTTATTGCACTGCTTCCGGCATCTGCTTTCGGAGTATATAACTTTGGCGTACCTGCTCTGCTTATGCTGATCAGCACAACGGCAGCGGCAGTATTAACAGAATTTATTTATGAGAAACTTATGCACAAAAAAGTAACGGTAGGAGATTTCAGTGCTGTTGTTACCGGTCTTCTGCTGGGGCTTAACATGCCTCCGACAGCGCCGCTTTGGATGGGCGCGCTGGGAAGCGTATTCGGTATTCTTATTGTAAAACAGCTTTTCGGAGGACTTGGACAGAACTTTATGAACCCGGCTCTGGGAGCAAGATGTTTCCTTTTGCTTTCCTTTACCGGACCAATGACAAGCTTTGTCTATGACGGCATTACCGGACCGACCCCGCTTGCCTATGTAAAAGAGGGCGCTTTGGATCAGGTCAACACAATGGATATGCTGATCGGAAATATTCCGGGAACCATTGGTGAGACTTCTGTGATTGCCATTGTGATCGGAGCTATTTTCCTGATCTTAATGGGAGTCATTGATCTTAGGATCCCAGGTACATATATTGTGACATTCGTGATTTTTGTAGGAATTTTCGGACATGTAGCGCATCCGGAGATTGGATTTTTTGATCCGCAGTATATCACAGCTCATCTGTGCGGCGGTGGTCTGATGCTTGGTGCATGGTTCATGGCAACAGACTATGTAACATCACCGATCACGAAGAAAGGACAGTATGTCTATGGTATCGTGCTTGGTCTTTTGACAGGTCTGTTCCGTATTTTCGGCGGATCGGCAGAAGGTGTGTCCTATGCAATCATCATCAGTAACCTTCTGGTTCCGTTGATTGAGAAGGTTACTCTTCCAAAACCATTTGGTAAAGGAGGAGAGAAATAATGAACAAGATTATCAGAAATACGATTATCCTTACAGTTATCACATTGGTTTCCGGACTTTTGCTTGGAGTGGCATATGAAGTGACAAAGGATCCGATCGCTCAGGCGAACGAGGAGGCAAAGAAGGAAGCATGGCAGGCGGTATTCCCGGACGCTGATATTGATGCGTTTGAGACAGTAGATGTAGATCAGGATATCGCAAAGCAGGCAATTTCCGACGCGGGAATTGAGGGATCGATTGATGAAGTAAGCGCTGTGGACGGCGGTGAAGCAGGATATGTCATTACGGTTACAGACGGGGAAGGTTACGGCGGAGATATCCAGATGACAGTGGGTATCACAGCCGATGGAAGCATCAGCGGAATTTCTTTCCTTTCAATATCTGAGACAGCAGGTCTCGGTATGAAAGCAAGGGAAGAGTCCTTTTACGGACAGTATGTAGGCGTACAGGCAGATCAGTTCTACGTTTCCAAAGACGGCGGAGAAGGGGAACCTATCGATGCTATCAGCGGTGCCACTATCACATCAAGAGCGGTGACAGGCGGTGTAAACGCAGCAATCGCTTATTTCCAGAATGCATTTTAGGAGGTAGTTGAGATGAATACATGTGGCGAGAGACTGAAAAATGGTATTATAGATGAAAACCCTATTTTTGTGTTGTTGCTCGGTATGTGTCCGACACTTGCTGTAACAACTTCTGCCATGAATGGTATCGGTATGGGACTTTCCACCACCTTCGTGCTTGTTATGTCCAACATGCTGATTTCCATGCTGCGCAAGATTATTCCGGATTCTGTCCGGATGCCGGCTTTCATCGTAGTTGTAGCTTCTTTTGTAACAATTGTTGATTTCATGATGGAAGGATTTACCCCGGATCTTTACGATTCGCTGGGACTTTATATTCCGTTGATCGTAGTAAACTGTATTATTCTGGGACGTGCAGAAAGCTATGCATCCAAAAATCCTGTCCTTCCGTCCATTTTTGACGGACTTGGAATGGGACTTGGATTCACAGTTGCCCTTATTGCTATCGGTATTGTGCGGGAAATCCTCGGAGCAGGACAGGCTTTTGGCTATCAGATCCTCCCTCTGGCAGATGAGGCGACAGGAGCAGCAGGATACACACCGATCACGATCTTTATCCTGGCGCCTGGGGCATTCCTTGTATTAGCGCTTCTTGCGGCAATCCAGAACAAAGTGAAGATCAACATGGAAAAGAAAGGCAAAGATGCGTCCAAGATTCAGTCAGGATGTGGCTCAGACTGTGCAACATGCGGCGGATGTCCGTCAGTGGCCGGAAAAGATAAGGAATAGGAGGGGAAATGATGGGAAATTTGATTTTAATTGCAGTAGGTTCTGCACTTGTAAGTAACGTCGTGCTCAGCCAGTTCCTTGGAATCTGTTCCTTCCTCGGTGTTTCAAAAAAGACTGAGACTGCTGTCGGCATGGGCGGAGCTGTTATCTTTGTAATTACGCTGGCTTCTCTGGTTGCCAGCCTCCTGTATGATTTTATTTTGGAACCGTTAGGATTTGATTACCTGAAGACAATTGTCTTTATTCTTGTAATCGCTGCTCTGGTTCAGATCGTGGAGATGTTCCTGAAAAAGTTTGTAAAATCTCTCTACAATGCATTGGGCGTTTATCTGCCGCTGATCACAACAAACTGTGCAGTGCTTGGTGTTGCGATCAACAATGCTCAGGACGGCTATAATCTGATCGAGAGTGTGGTAAACGGATTTGCCACCGGCGTTGGTTACCTGATCGCCATCGTACTTCTGGCAGGAATCAGAGAGAAAATGGAATACAATGATATTCCGGAGTCCTTTAAGGGAATGCCGATCGTGCTTTTGACTTCTACATTGATGGCGATTGCATTCTTCGGATTCTCAGGATTGATATAGGAGGAAGAGTAACATGAGTATGACAGGAATTATTTTGGCTGCAGTCATTGTAGGCGGTACTGGTTTATTCATTGGTATCTTTCTCGGGCTTGCAGACAAAAAGTTTGCAGTAGAAGTGGATGAAAAAGAAGAGGCAGTTCTTGGTGTACTGCCAGGAAACAACTGCGGTGGATGCGGTTATCCGGGATGTTCCGGACTTGCAGCAGCAATCGCAGCAGGGGAAGCTCCGGTAAATGCCTGCCCGGTAGGCGGCGCTCCGGTAGCTGCTAAAATTGCGGATATTATGGGCGTAGAAGCAGGAGAGCAGATACATGAGGTTGCATTTGTAAAATGCGGCGGAACATGTGAAAAGGCCAAACAGAGCTATGAGTATTACGGACTCCATGACTGTGTCATGATCAATATGATGCAGAACGGAGGACCGAAATCCTGTGCTTATGGCTGCCTGGGTGAAGGATCCTGTGTGAAAGCCTGTCCGTTTGATGCGATCCATGTTGTTGACGGAGTGGCAGTAGTAGATAAAGATGCATGTAAGGCATGTGGAAAATGTATTGAAGTGTGTCCGAGACATTTGATCGAACTTGTTCCGTATGAACAGAAGCATCTCGTAAACTGCAGCTCCAAAGATAAAGGAAAAGATGTTATGAGCGTATGTTCTGTAGGATGTATCGGATGTAAGATGTGTGAAAAAGTCTGTGAATTCGACGCTGTTAAAGTAGTTGATAATATTGCACACATTGATCCGGCTAAATGTACAAACTGCGGAAAATGTGCAGAGAAATGTCCGAAAAAGATCATCTTATAGAATTTTCATACAAAAGCTTATGAAAAAAGAAAATTGGAAGCTGATAGGCTATCGGGTAAAAAAAGATATTGCAGAATTAAAATGGGCGATTATTGCAGTAATCGCCTATTTTGCATTGTCAGGAAGATTTTTGGGAAGTGTATGTCCGCTGGTATATATGACAGGATTTCCCTGCCCATCCTGTGGACTGACAAGAGCAGGACTTGCTGTTCTGCATCTGGATTTTAGCAGAGCGTGGGAAATGCATCCTTTTATATTTCTGATCGGCCTTTGGGTGCTTGCCGCCGCTTATGAAAGATATGGAAAGGGGAGAGACGGGCTTTCCTTTCATCTGAAATTGGCGGGAGGAGCGCTGATTGCAGGTATGGTCCTGTTTTATATTTATCGTATGTATGTTTATTTTCCAAACTGCCCGCCTATGACTTATTATTATGACAATCTGCTGTATCATATTTGGGAGCTGGTGAAACAATAATTGTATTTGTACCATACCTGTGATACAATAGGCGTGATAAAAGAAAACAGGAGGAGCTGCAAATGGATAATAATTTTGAAAATACACCGGATATTTTAGAAAAGACAGACTCAGATAATCAGAATAAGCAAAGCAACCAGAACCAGACTTATACGGATCCAAATGCAGGTTATCAGTATAACAGCGGTTATCACTATTATCAGGGAGATAATGGAAACTATCATGTAGATAATCAGTTTAACATGGATCAAAGTCCGATGACTTTGGGAGACTGGGTGCTGACAATTCTTGCGTGGATGATTCCATGTGTCGGTCTGGTGCTGTATCTTGTGTGGGCATTTGGAAAGAATGGAAATGTAAACAGAAGAAATTTCTGCCGGGCGTGGCTGATCATTTATGCAGTCGTATTTGTGCTGAGTATTATACTCTTTGTTATTCTCGGAGTTTCCGTGGCAACTATGATCCCGGAATATGGAGTTTATTAGACAACGGTGAACAAAGAAAATTTCTAAAGAGAAGCTCTGCTTCAGAGGGGAAATTCCTATCTGAAGCAGAGCTTTTACTGTATTCTCCTATTTCATAAAATTGGTAGAATAAGTGATTTCGTTTTCACTGTCTATAAAGACGGCGTCTACATTATCCAGCTGATTGACAAGTTTCAGTCCGTCTTCAGGCCCCAGTACAAAGCAGGTGGTACTGAGGGCGTCGGCGGTCAGAGAGGAGTCTGTGATGATCGTAACGCTGGAAAGACCATTTTGGCAGGGATAACCGGTCTTTGGATCAAGGATATGATGATAGATGGTTCCATCCTTTTCAAAATATCGCTGATAAGTCCCGGAAGTGACAATGGACTGGTCTTTGATCTTAACGGAAGTAAGAGGGATCCCGCTTTCGGAAAAGGGTTCCTGGATACCGATGTTGAAAGCGGAGCCATCAGGCTTTCCGCCGATTGTCTGAACATTTCCGCCGAGATTAATGTTGGCATGCCGTATTCCTTCTTCCTCCAAATAGTCCTTAAGACGGTCTGCAATATAGCCTTTGGCTATTGCACCCAGATCAATGGCAGCCTGAGAATCCTGCATGGTGACAGTGTTTCCGCTGACCAGTACTTTTTGATAGTCTACATGCTCAAGGGCGGAAGCAATAGCAGCGGAATCGGGGACTGACGGATTTTCTGCCTTGAAGTCCCACAGGCTGGAAACTTTACCGATGGTAATGTCAAAGGCGCCGTTAGAAAGCTTACCATAGTACAATCCTTTTTTGATCAGGGTTGCTGTCTCGGAAGACACCTCCACCGGATTGCCGCCTGCCTGGTTAATTCTGGATATCTCGCTGTCAGGATTTGTGGCAGAAAACATAGCGTCATATTTCTGGCACATCGATTTGCATTCATCCAGGATTTCCTGATCCGTGGAGTCATAGACAGTAATTGAAACTACGGTGTCAAATACGGTATCCGTATAGGTCATGGGCTCTTTTGAAGCAGCCGCACATCCGGACAGAGATATGCATATGAAAGCTGCCGCGGTAAGAGCAGCAATTATTCTGTTTTTCATAAAGTTCTCCTTATAAATATCTTTAATAAAAACCAATTTATTCCCATAATTACGTATCCGGCAGGACACCATGCTATTATAGCATATTATTGCATTCTCCTGCAATATGGAGGGAATCGAACATGTGATTGCACAAAAAAGCCGGTTATGCTAAAATAGGGTAGAATATCGATATTCTGCTTTTGAAAACGTCTTTTGACAGAGAAAAAGCGGGGTAGGAAAGTGGTAGCAAAAACATGAAAAAGGCATTAAGCAAAAAAGATATTGTATTGATCATTATTATCCTTGTAGTTGCGGCTGGTGCATTTTTACTGCATCAGGTACTGAAAGATTCCGGTTCGGGAAGCGCTGTGGTCAAGGTGGATGGAAAAATAGAAGGGACCTATCCTTTGAATGAGGATCGGGAGATAACCATAAATAATGGAAGTAATATTCTGCAGATCAGAAACGGAAAGGCCAAGATGACGGAGGCGGATTGTCCGGATCAGCTCTGTGTACATCAGAAGGCAGTGTCCGCCAGCGGAGAGAATATTATCTGCCTGCCTAATCGGGTTATTGTGGAAGTGGAATCAAATATCAACAGTGAGTTGGACGGCATGACGAACTAAGGAGGGATATGTGTGAAAAGCCGGGTTGCATATTTCGGTGTTTTTACAGCGCTGGCCCTGATATTCAGCTATGTTGAATCACTGATCCCTATCCAGATCGGGATCCCTGGTGTGAAACTGGGACTTGCCAATCTGATGATCGTCATTGCGCTTTATAAGATGAGCCTGAAAGAGACCTATCTTTTGTCCATAACAAGGGTTGTGTTGTCCGGCTTCCTGTTCGGAAATATGTTTGCTATCCTCTACAGCCTTGCAGGGGGACTTTTAAGTCTTACTGTAATGGCAGTCTTGAAGAAGGCAGGAGGATTCAGTGTAATGGGAGTCAGTATAGCCGGAGGAGTATTTCACAATATCGGACAGCTGATCATCGCGATGATCGTTGTAGAAACATTCAGTGTGGCGTACTATATTCCAGTCCTTTTAATTGCAGGGGTGATCACAGGGCTGCTGATAGGAATTGCTGCCAATGAAACGCTGAAAAGAATTAAGGAGCTGATATAAAATGATTGCATATATACGGGGAGAACTGGCTTCTGTGGAAGAAGACAGGGTGATTGTTGATGTGGCGGGGGTGGGATATGGCATTTTTATGCCGGGAGCATCCATTGGACTGCTGCCCCCTGTAGGAACAGAGGTAAAGATCCATACTTATCTGAATGTGAAAGAAGACTGCATGCAGCTGTTTGGCTTTCTCACCAGAGACGATCTGGAAGTATTCCGGCTTGTGATCGGTGTGAACGGGATCGGACCTAAAGGCGGACTGAACATCCTGTCCCAGCTTACGCCCGATGACCTGCGTTTTGCCGTGCTGTCGGGGGATGTAAAAGCGATATCGGCAGCTCCGGGAATCGGGAAAAAAACGGCGGAAAAATTGATTTTAGAATTAAAAGACAAGTTGAAGCTGGAAGATACGCTGAACCATA
Source organism: Claveliimonas bilis (assembly GCF_020892095.1). Lineage (GTDB taxonomy): Bacteria > Bacillota > Clostridia > Lachnospirales > Lachnospiraceae > Claveliimonas > Claveliimonas bilis. The sequence goes on from NZ_AP024845.1 coordinate 2,858,449, forward strand.
ATGACGGGAAAGAGGGAGCGGATCCGGTTTACGGGAATGTACAGGGAAATATCCAAAGCGAGGCTGTGCAGGCTCTGGTTGCCCTTGGATATGGAAATACAGAGGCTCTTCGTGCTGTCAAGCAGATTGAGATCACAGAGGACACACAGGTGGAAGAGGTTCTGAAGCAGGCGCTGAAACTGATGGTGTTCTAAAGAGCAGGGGAGAAATATGAGCAGAAGAATCATTACAACAGAGAATCTGGAAGAAGATATCAAAATAGAAAACAGTCTGCGGCCGCAGTATTTAAAGGATTACATTGGCCAGGAAAAGGCAAAAGAAACTTTGAAAATCTATATAGAAGCAGCAAAAGGACGGAGGGAAGCGCTGGATCATGTTCTGTTTTACGGGCCTCCGGGTCTTGGAAAGACAACACTGGCCGGAATTATCGCCAATGAAATGCAGGTGAACTTGAAAGTGACATCCGGACCGGCGATTGAAAAACCGGGGGAGATGGCAGCGATCCTCAACAATCTGAAAGAAGGGGACGTTCTTTTTGTAGACGAGATCCATCGACTGAACCGCCAGGTAGAGGAAGTTCTCTATCCGGCAATGGAAGACTACGCCATTGATATTGTGATCGGAAAAGGAGCCGGGGCGCGGTCGATCCGTCTGGATCTTCCTCACTTTACGCTGGTGGGGGCAACTACCCGTGCGGGTATGCTGACAGCTCCTTTGAGAGACAGATTTGGCGTCGTAAATCATCTGGAATTTTATACGGTTTCGGAACTGCAGACCATTATCCTACATTCGGCAAAGATTTTGGGTGTAGAAATCGAAGAAAAGGGGGCAACGGAGCTGGCCAGGCGTTCCAGAGGAACTCCGCGTCTGGCGAACCGTCTTTTAAAACGTGTCCGGGATTTTGCACAGGTGAAATATGATGGAGTTATTACAAAAGAGGTGGCGGACTATGCGCTGGATCTTTTGGATGTAGATAAATACGGGCTGGATCATATTGACAGAAACCTTCTTCTGACAATGATCGAGAAGTTTCAAGGAGGACCTGTGGGGCTGGATACGCTGGCGGCATCTGTAGGGGAAGATGCAGGTACGATAGAGGATGTATATGAACCGTATCTTCTGAAAAACGGATTTATACAGCGTACGCCCAGAGGCCGCGTGGTGACAGACCTGGCCTACAGTCATTTGGGAATTTCATATCAAAATCATGAAAAATAGTTGGTTTTTATTGACGAATAGTTTATAATAAATCTCATATAAGAGGAAAGAGCGGGAGGTCTTTTATGGCATCATCAAAAAATTTTACAGAAGTTCTCATAGGGGGAAAGGTTTTTACCCTGAGCGGATTTGAGAGCGAGGAATATCTGCAGAGGGTTTCCACCTATCTGAATCATAAACTGGAAGAATGTACGAACAGCGAAGGATACCGTAAACAGAGCGCGGAAACAAGAAGCATACTGCTGGCGCTGAATATTGCGGATGACTATTTTAAAGCAAAGAAGCAGGGAGGCACCCTGGAAAGTGATATTGAAGCAAAAGATAAAGAGATGTATGATCTGAAGCACGAACTGATTTCTGTTCAGATCAAACTGGAAAATGCAGAGAAGGCTCTCGATAAAATGAAAGAAGAGAACAGAGAACTGCAGATGAAAATTGTAAAACTGGAAACAGAAATGAAAAATAATCAGAAAAAATAGGCTGTCCAAGGACAGCTTATTTTATGATATGATTCGGATAGATATCGGAGGGAAAACATGGCGGGAACAACTGCAAAAACAGGAAACGGCGGAATAGAAATCTTATCTCCGGCAGGGTCCTATGATATTTTGAAAACAGCCATCAATGCCGGAGCAGATGCAGTGTATGCGGGAGGCAGCTGTTTCGGGGCCAGGGCATTTGCGCAGAATTTTACGGAAAAAGAATTGCTTGAGGCTATCGATTATGTGCATCTCCATGGAAAGAAACTGTATTTAACAGTCAATACTCTGGTAAAAGAACGGGAGATGGAAAATGTGTTCCGTTATCTTCTCCCTTTTTATAAGCAGGGATTGGATGCAGTTATCGTGCAGGATCTTGGAGTTATGGATATGATCCGTCAGCGTTTCCCGGATCTTCCCATTCATGCAAGTACCCAGATGACGGTCACCCATTCTCTTATGGCCGGGTATTTAGAAGAACTGGGCGTGGTTCGTATCGTGCCGGCCAGGGAGCTTTCTTTGACGGAGATCCGAAAAATCGCAGACCGTACGAATTTGGAGATCGAGTGTTTTGTGCATGGAGCTCTCTGCTATTGTTATTCTGGTCAATGTTTGTTAAGCAGCATGATCGGAGGGCGAAGCGGAAACCGCGGGCAGTGTGCTCAGCCCTGCAGACTTCCCTGGGCGATAAAAGGGAGCAGCGACAATAGTCAAAAAGAAGGTAGAAAAACAAATGAGAAATCAGGAGATTATTTAAGCCTTAAAGATCTGTGCACCATTGATCTGATACCGGAACTTATAGAGGCGGGCATCACTTCCTTCAAGATCGAAGGGAGAATGAAACAGGCTTCTTACGTGAAAACAGTGGTGGAAATGTATCGAAAATATGTGGATTTGTATCTGGAACAGAAGGCTTCCGGAACTGAAAAGCAGTTTTTGGTGAGCAAGAATGACCTGGATATTTTACAGAGTGCTTACCAGAGAAGAGGCTATACGGATGGTTACTACCGCCGTCACAATGGAAAAGAGATGCTCTCTCTTGCCAGACCGGATGCCAGGGAGCCCTTAAAGAAAGCAGATGGCTGTAACGAAAGAGAATTGCAGGAAAAAATTAATGGGAAATTAATACTTTCCGAAGGGAAAAGTGCTAAACTATATTTGTCTGTCGAGGGAGAATACGGATGGATCGAGACAGTGAGCGAGGGTGCATTGGTGCAAAAAGCTTTGAAACAGCCGATATCGGAAGAAAGGCTGGAGCGCCAGCTTAGAAAAACCGGTGGGACGCCTTTTGCATTCGAGGAACTTTCCATTGAGATGGATGGAGATGTATTTCTGCCAATACAGGGTGTTAATGAGCTGAGAAGAGCGGCGCTTGAAAGGCTTGAAAATGAGATTGTCGGAACATACCGCCGTGATCAGAAGATTACAGAGCGGGAGGAAAGAGAGGGTGCTTCGGCAGCATCCGGCGAAGAAGAGTCCTCTTCAAAGCAGTCAGATGACAATTCCAAAGAACGGGTGCCAATCTATGTATCTGTGGAGACAGAAGAGCAATTAAAATGTGCGGCCCGAATATCCTTCGTGGAAAGGATCTATGTGGAAGACACGCTCTATCTGGGAGTCTCAAATGAGAAAAAAGAAGAGTTAAAGACAGAGATCTGCCAGGCGCAAACAGCAGGAAAAGAAGTCTTTTTTGCTATGGCAAGAATCTTCCGGAGCGAGGCAGAACATATCTACAGGCAAAGTTTGAAAATGTTATGTTCCATTGCAGATGGTATGCTGATACGCAATATGGAAAGCCTGCGCATTCTGCGAGGAGAGGGATATGAAGGGATTATTATTGCAGATTCTTCGGCCTATCAGTGGAACCGGAGATCACAGTATTTCTGGAAAACATCCGGGGCGGATGGATTTGTGGCCCCGCTGGAACTGAATGTGTCTGAACTTGAGGAATTGGATCGAAGCAGGATGGAACTGCCTGTATATGGGTATGCACCTGTTATGGTAAGTGCCGGCTGTGTCCGCCGTCATACGTCCAAGTGTACGAAGAAAAGCGGCTGGCTTTCGATGTCAGATCGCTATCAAAAAGAATTTGCCGTAAAAAACGAATGTCTTTATTGTTATAATGTCATATATAATACAGCGCCCACACTGCTGGCAGATCAAGGAGAAGAGATTAAAAAGCTTCGTCCGTCAGCTCTCATTTTCGCCTTTTCCAGAGAAAGCAGCCGCCAGATGAGCCGTATTCTGGAATGGTTCAGTGAAGTGACAGAGGGGCAGAAAGATCCCGGCACATGGGAAGGCGACTTTACAAGAGGACATTTTAAGCGGGGAGTGAAGTAGGTGAAAGTTTGGTAAATATTATTGTAGAAATTTCAAAATATTTGATTATCCTTCTGATCATCATGTACACGTATCTTTGCTTTACGATATTCGGGTATCATGATATGGAAAAAAAGCAGGGAATGCTGCGGAGGCAGAATGTGCTTATGTTTCTGTTCCAACTGATCGCGTTTATCATTCTCTATCTGGAGACAGAAGATATCAAAATAGCAGCATTCTATCTTGCACAGGTTGTCCTTCTTGGAGCTGCGATCCTTCTGTATACTCATATTTATCCGAAGGTATCCAGACTGGTAGTCAATAATATGTGCATGCTTCTTTGCATCGGACTTGTTATGCTGACGCGGCTGGATTATGAGACGGCAATGAAACAGTTTGTTTTTGCAACAGCAGGTATTGTGTTAAGTCTGATTGTTCCTGTCATTATCCGAAAAGTAAAAAGCCTGGCGAAGCTAAGGAGAATTTATGCCATTGCAGGAATGGTATCACTTGCAGTTGTAGCAGTTCTGGGACAGGTATCTTACGGAGCGAAGCTTGGATTTTCTATAGGCGGTATCAGCATCCAGCCTTCCGAGCTTGTGAAGATCATTTTTGTCTTTTATGTTGCGGCAAGTCTGAAGGAATCTATTGCTTTTAAAAACGTGGTGATCACAACGATGATCGCCGCCCTGCATGTGCTGATCCTTGTGGTTTCCACAGACCTTGGAGCTGCCTTGATCATTTTTGTTGTGTACCTTGTAATGCTCTATGTTGCCACCCGCCAGCCTCTTTATATGCTGGCCGGACTGGGAGCAGGGGCAGGGGCGTCTGTGATCGGATATTATTTGTTTGGTCATGTCCGGACGAGAGTAAATGTCTGGCGGGATCCATTTGCAACTTACGACAACGGGGGCTATCAGGTGGCGCAGTCGCTGTTTGCCATAGGGACAGGAAGCTGGTTTGGAATGGGCCTTTGCCAGGGATCGCCGGAAAGTATCCCTGTCAGAGATTCAGATTTTATTTTTTCGGCGATTGCCGAAGAGCTGGGACTTATATTTGCCCTGTGTCTGATCCTTATATTTGTCAGCTGCTATATAATGTTTCTTAACATTGCCATGCAGCTCCACAATCAATTTTATAAACTGGTGGCGCTGGGGCTTGGAACCTGTTATATTTTCCAGGTGTTTCTGAATATAGGCGGTGTTATAAAATTTATTCCGTCTACAGGAGTAACCCTTCCTTTGGTGAGCTATGGCGGAAGCTCTTTGCTCAGCACATTAATTATGTTTGCAATCATCCAGGGACTTTATATTGTAAGAGAGGACGAGGAAGAAAGCATTGAAAGAAAGAAAAAAGAACAACAGTTACGAGCTAAGAAAAGAAGAATTGCGACAGCAAAAGAAGCAGGAAAGATCGCAGATGAGCCGCAAAGAAAGAAAAGAACAGTCAAAACTGGAAAAGAAAGAGAAAAAGAAAAAGCGAGAAGTAAACAAAGAATTCGCTAGGGTAACCTACGTATTCGTTGCATTGTTCCTTGTGCTGATGGGGTATATTGGCTATTTCAATGTAGTGGAGAGCGAGGATATTATCAACAGTCCCTATAATCCCCGTCTGGATTCTATGGCTGACCGGGTTGTGCGGGGAAAAATACTGGATAAAGACGGAAATGTTCTTGCCCAGACAGAAACAGCGGAAGACGGCAGCGAATACCGCTCTTATCCTTACGGAAATCTGTATGCACATGTAGTAGGATATTCCTCCCAGGGAAAGTCCGGATTGGAATCTACAAGAAATTTTGAACTTCTTACTTCCAATGCTTTTTTCCTGGAAAAATTAAGCAATGAGTTTCAGGATCAGAAAAATACAGGAGACAACATAGTGACAACATTGGATACCTCACTTCAGCAGGCGGCATCCGACGCCATGGGGGACAGCAGGGGGGCAGTTGTGATTATGGAGCCTTCCACAGGGAAGATCCGTACGATGCTGTCTAAACCGGATTTCGACCCCAACACTGTAAGCGAAAACTGGGAATGGCTGAACACAGATGAAAGCAGCAGTCTTTTGAACCGTGCAACACAGGGACAGTATGCACCGGGATCCTCTTTTAAGATTGTTACTGCCTTGGAATATATGCGGGAACACAGCGATTATTCCTCTTATACTTACAATTGCAGCGGCTCTATCACCTATGACGGTGTGACGATCCCCTGTGCCGGAGGGCAGGTCCACGGGCAGGAAGATCTGGCAAGCTCCTTTGCCTATTCCTGTAACGCGTCTTTCTGCAATATCGGACTTCAGCTTGATCTGTCAAAATACAGTGATACCGCTAAAGAGCTGCTCTTCAATAGCGCTCTTCCCGGAAAAGATATCAGTTATAACAAAAGCAGTTTTGCACTGGATAATAATGCTACTTCCTCTGACCGGATGATGACGGCCATGGGACAGGGAGAAACCCTTGTAAGTCCTTATCATATGGCGCTTATCACTTCAGCGGTCGCAAATGGAGGCAGGCTGATGGAACCCTATCTTGTAGAAGAAGTGACAAACTATTCCGGCACAATTGTAGAAGAGACTGATCCGGAAAGCTATGGGCAACTGATGACCTCAGAGGAAGCGGCACAGCTTAAGGCTTATATGCAGAATGTAACAGACTATGGAACAGGCTCTGTTTTTGCCGGATCGGGATACAGTGTCGCTGGAAAAACGGGAACAGCTGAGTACAGCGACGGCGATTCATCCAAAAACCATTCCTGGTTTGTGGGATTTACTAATGTTGATAACCCGGAACTTGTGATCAGTGTGATCATTGAAGAAGCCGACGGAAATGTAAGAGCGGTTGATGTTGCAAAACAGATACTGGACAGTTATTATTATAACTAGAAAGGGTAAAAAATATGAGATTTGCAAGGTATCTGTATGTATCTGCGGAACTGGAAAAAAAAGAGAAAAAGATAGTCTCCCGGATCAGAGAGGGGAAATTAACAAGGCCCCTTTACTTTCTTGTGCTGACGGACTATGGGACAAGAAGGCTGGAAATCGTGTCCTCTCTTGAATTTATGCAGTACAGATGCCCGAAGGATAACATTTTGATTGCGGGAATGGCAGGGAACTATGATGATGCACTGGAATTGGTCAGAATAATCCTGCAGGATGCATATGAAAGCAAAATGGAAGACGATATATGCGCATTCTTAGAAAACAGGGAGCGGGAAAAATAATATGCTTCATCTTTTATTGTTGATTTTAAAAATTGCAGGTATCATACTGGCGATCATACTGGGTATACTGATAGTATTGCTCTGCATTGTACTTTTTGTGCCGGTTTGTTATCAGGTGTCGGGGAAAACGGACGGAACAGAAAAGGGGACAAAGGTAAGATGTAAGGTGACATGGCTTTTTTCCCTGTTGGAATTGAAAATCCTATATGGGAACAAGTCGAGTGTATTTTCCGCAAGAATAGGCTGGAAGCGGATCAAAGGAGGAGAGAGATCAGATGAAGAAAAAGGGAAGACTGATGAAGTCTGCAGGAAAGTCCATGAGGAAGCTCATGAAGAAGAGGAAATGGATACGCATCTGGAAACGGAGAAAGAAACTGATGCGCCGGATACGCAACCTGAACCGGAAGATTTTGAAGAACCGGAAGCAGATGAAAAAAATCCGTACGCGTATCCCGAAGACAGTCCGCCGCATGAAGAAAAACGGTCCGACAATATTGAGAAAAACAACAGAATTGCAAAAAAGATTCAGAAAGCAGGCGAGAAGATATCTTCGTTCTTTCAAAAGATAAAATGTACAATAAAAGCAATCTGTGATAAAATAAATCTATTCAGTGAAAAAAAAGAAAAACTGATAGATTTTCTGGAAGATGAGCTGCATAGAAAGGCCTTTGGCACTGGAAAGAAAGCTCTCATCCGCCTTTTAAGAGGCCTTTATCCGGGAAGAGGAAGGATATTTTTAAGATACGGTCTGGGAGATCCGGCGCTGACAGGAACCAGCCTTGCGGGACTGGCGGTTGTTTATCCCTTTCTTCCGGGAGAGATTCAGATTGTTCCGGAATTTGAAGAAAAGATGTTTGAGGGAAAAGCGGATATACATGGAAGGCTTTATTTGATACATTTGCTGACTTTTGCACTTCGTCTTCTTGTCAGCAAAGCAGTGAGACAGACCTATAAGGATGTTCGGAAGTTTATCAGTGAATTTTAAAAGCCCTGACAGTAAGTTCAAAAGATTTGGGAGGATCATATTATGGCAGATAATAATTTTAAAGGAACAGTAGAGGCTCTTTTTCACGGCATGGATGCCGTTATCTCATCACGGACAGTAGTGGGAGACGCCATCCATATCGGGGATACTATCATTCTTCCCCTTGTAGATGTTTCCTTTGCAATTGGAGCCGGAGCCTTTAATGGAGAAAAGAAGGAAAAAGGCGCAGGAGGTCTCGGCGGAAAGATGACTCCCAGTGCGGTTCTTGTTATCCAAAATGGCACAACAAGACTTGTAAATATCAGAAATCAGGATACAATGACAAAGATCCTTGATATGGTCCCGGATGTTCTGGACCGGTTCACTTCCAAAAATGGCAGCCGCATGACGGAAGAGGAGGTAAATGATATTCTTGACGAGGCAGATGAATAAGCAAAGGATACCATGAGGAAAAGACATATTTCCGACTGGCAGGGCATAGAATAAAACAAGGCCCCGGCGGGAGGGATTCAGATGAAAAGGGTGGCAGGATTTGCCTTATTCTGGATCGCGGCAGGAATTACGATCAGCCTTTGGCTTCCTAATATGTTTGTGGAGATTTTATGTATCATATTGTGTCTCCTGGCAGCTTATGAGTTGTTTTTTTGCTGCAGAGATGACTGATCTGTTCTTTCCTCAATCTTTTTGTGAAATCTATGAAGAAATGCTTGCTTTTTTAAAAGTATTCTGATAGAATATCATTGTTGCGAGTCTGGAGAACAGACTTATTTAGAGTGTTAGGAGGTGCAGTCATGGCTAAATGTGCTATTTGCGAAAAGGGTGCTCACTTTGGTAACAGTGTCAGCCACTCTCATAGAAAGACACCAAAAATGTGGAAATCAAATGTAAAATCTGTTCGTGTAAAAACAGAGGGCGGATCTAAGAGAATGTATGTATGTACTTCTTGTTTGAAGTCCGGAAAAGTAGAGCGCGCTTAATGAAAATCTGAAGAGAGACTAATTTTCCGCTAGTCAGGGAAGTTAGTCTTTTTTTGTACCGCAGAAGGATTTGCTGCCAAGCAGCCGCGCCTGGAGCGGGAGTTCCGCCGGCGGAACTCTTTTTTCTTGTAAAAGGCGTGAAAACAGGGTATAATACTTGTGTTAAACTGGAGTTTGCAAAAGGATCGACAGAAAATAAAATAGAGATAATTGGAGGGAACTATATGAAGGGAAGCATGAGCACAGATATGGGTATCATCACAGTAAGTACTGATGTGATCGCAAAGTATGCCGGCACCGTGGCAGTGGAATGCTTCGGAATTGTCGGAATGGCGGCAGTTAATGTAAAGGACGGTCTGGTAAGACTGCTGAAGAAAGACAGCCTGACTCATGGAATCCAGGTGTCCATATCAGACGAAAATGAGATCACTATTGATTTTCACGTGATTGTAGCATATGGAGTCAGCATTTCTGCAGTGACGGATAATCTGATTAGCAATGTCAAATATAAGGTAGAAGAATTTTCCGGTATGAAAGTTGATAAAATCAATATCTATATCGAGGGCGTCAGAGTCATCGATTAGTTAAGGAGGATATTTAAGTGGCTGTAAAGACAATCAGTGTGGAAATGCTGGCTAAGATGTTTCTTGCCGGTGCACAGAATATTGAGGCGAAAAAAGAATTTATTAATGAGTTGAACGTATTTCCTGTTCCGGACGGGGATACGGGAACCAATATGTCTTTGACCATTATGTCAGCGGCAAAAGAGGTGACCGCCCTTGAAAACATGGATATGAAATCATTGGCAAAAGCGATTTCATCCGGTTCCCTGCGCGGAGCCAGAGGAAATTCCGGTGTCATCCTCTCACAGCTCCTTCGGGGATTTACCAAGGCTGTACGTGATGAAAAAGAAGTGAATGTAAAAATACTGGCGGCAGCATGTGAAAGGGCAAAAGATACTGCTTATAAAGCAGTTATGAAGCCGAAAGAAGGAACGATTCTCACAGTTGCGAGGGGGATTGCAGAAAAAGCGGCAGTTCTTGCAGAAGAGACAGAGGATCTGGAAGAATTTATTCCGGCTCTCCTTGAAGAGGGAGATGCGGTTCTTGCCCGTACGCCGGAAATGCTCCCTGTATTGAAAGAGGCAGGAGTGGTAGATTCCGGGGGACAGGGACTGATGGAAGTGCTTAAGGGCGCTTACGACGCCTTTCTTGGCAAGGAAGTGGATTACAGTGCGATTTCCGCGGAAGGAGCGGGAAGCAGCATGACAAAGGTTTCCGCTGAGGCAGCGGCAGACATTAAATTCGGATACTGCACGGAATTTATCATTATGACAGAGCGGGAATTTACAGAGAATGATGAGATGGAATTTAAGGCTTATCTGGAGTCTATCGGAGATTCCATTGTCTGTGTGGCAGACGATGATGTGGTAAAGATTCATGTCCATACCAATGATCCGGGACTTGCTATCCAGAAAGCGCTGACTTACGGACAGCTGTCACGAATGAAAATTGACAATATGAGAGAAGAGCATCAGGAAAAACTGATCCGTGATTCTCAGAAGCTTGCACAGCAGCAGAAGGAAGAAGATCAGAAGAAAAAGAGCGCCGAGCCGAGAAAACCGATGGGATTTATCACAGTTTCTATCGGAGAAGGGCTCAACAGTGTATTCCGTGAACTTGGTGCTGACTACATTATTGAAGGCGGTCAGACGATGAATCCCAGCACGGAAGATATGTTGAACGCCATTGAACATGTAAACGCTGATGCAGTATTCATTCTTCCCAACAACAAAAATATTGTATTGGCGGCAAATCAGGCCAAGGCTCTTGTAAAAGACAAAGAGATCGTGGTCATTCCGACAAAAACTGTACCGCAGGGAATTACGGCGATCATCAGCTTCATGCCGGAGGCAGGCGTGCAGGAAAATGAAGAGACTATGCTGGAAGCGATCAAGAATGTGAAATCAGGTCAGGTTACTTACGCCGTGCGGGATACCCGGATTGATGATAAAGAAATCCACGAAGGGGATATTATGGGAATCGGTGATTCCGGCATTCTTGCAGTGGGGCAGGACATCGAAAAGACGGCTGTGGAAATGCTGGAACAGCTGGTAGATGAAGATTCAGAGCTGATCAGCATTTACTATGGCGAGGAAGTCAATGAAGAGGCGGCACAGAATTTTGTCGCTGAAATCGAAGAGAAGTATCCGGATCTTGATGTGGATGCACATTATGGCGGCCAGCCCATTTACTATTACGTGCTGGCAGTAGAGTAAATGACAGAATATACACCGATTCATGAACTGAAAGGAATTGGAGAGAAAACTGAAAAGTTATTTTGGAAATTGGGGATCAGGACCGTCGGGGACCTGATCCGCTATTATCCAAGGGCATACGATATCTATGAGGAAGCTGTACCAATCAGTGAAGCAGAAGAAGGGCGCGTACAGACAGTTACCGGAGCGATTTACGGTAAAGTCCAGGTATCCGGGAACCGCGCTATGCAGGTGACTTCTTTGTATGTAAAAGATCTTACAGGTACACTGAAGGTTATTTGGTTTCGTATGCCTTTTCTGCGTACTACACTTTCAAGAGGCGGTGTTATCACGCTTCGGGGAATGATCGTCAGACGCCGGGATGTGCTTGTAATGGAGCACCCGGAAATTTTCTATCCTTCCGGGAAATACGAAGAGAAGCGCGGTACAATGCAGCCGGTCTATCCGCTGACGGCCGGCCTTTCCAATAATACAGTCATGAAAGCGGTGAAACAGGCTCTGGAAAGCCTCCCCCTTGAGCGGGAGCCGCTGCCGGAACAGATCCGGCTGAAATATCATCTGGCGGAGTATAATTATGCGCTTCGCGGGATCCATTTTCCGGAGGACAAAGAGGTATTCTGCCATGCCAGGAAAAGGCTGGTATTCGATGAATTTGCCGCATTCATATATTCCCTTCGCAAGCTGAAGGAAGAAAGCGGGCGAAGCGAAAATCGTTTCCGGATCTCTCCTTCCGGGGAAGTGGAGCGCTTTATAAAAGAACTCCCCTATGAACTGACAGAGGCACAGAAAAGAGTATGGCGTGAGATAGAGGCAGACCTTAAGAAGAATCTGTCCATGTCAAGACTGGTGCAAGGCGATGTTGGTTCAGGAAAGACCGTGATCGCTCTGCTTGCCCTTCTGACTGTGGCTTACAGCGGATACCAGGGAGCTTTGATGGCGCCTACAGAAGTGCTTGCAAAACAACATTATGAATCCATTACAAAACTCCTTGAAGAACACAGGATTCCATTTCAGACGGCGCTTTTGACCGGCTCCATGACGGCCAAAGAGAAACGGGAGGCATACCGCTGGATCCAGGGGGGAGAGGCGCAGATCATTATCGGCACTCATGCTCTGATCCAGGAGAAAGTTGCCTATCAGAATCTTGCACTTGTGGTGACGGACGAGCAGCACCGTTTCGGTGTACGGCAGAGAGAGATTTTTGCAGAAAAGGGAGAAATGCCCCATGTGCTTGTCATGAGCGCCACGCCGATTCCGAGAACACTGGCGATTATTCTGTACGGAGATCTGGATATTTCTGTCATTGACGAACTTCCCTCCAACCGTCTTCCGATCAAGAACTGCGTGGTGGACACCGGATATCGTCCCACTGCTTACCGCTTTATTAAAAATCAGATTGAGGAAGGCAGACAGTGCTATATTATCTGTCCTATGGTCGAGGAAAGCGAACATCTGGAAGTGGAAAATGTGACCGATTATTCCGCTATGCTTCAGGAAGAACTGGGAAACAAGATTGTAGTAGGCTGTCTTCACGGGAAAATGAAGCAGGAACAGAAAGATCGGATCATGGAAGACTTTGGAGAGGGTAAAATTGATGTGCTCGTGTCCACTACCGTTATCGAGGTAGGAATCAATGTTCCTAATGCCACTGTAATGATGGTGGAAAACGCAGAGAGGTTTGGACTGGCGCAGCTTCACCAGCTTCGCGGCCGTGTGGGAAGAGGAAAATATCAGTCTTACTGCATTTTTATGACAGGATCTAAGGCGAAGGATACAAAAGAAAGACTTGATATTTTAAATAAGAGCAATGACGGTTTTAAGATTGCATCAGAAGACCTGAAGCAGAGAGGACCGGGAGATCTTTTCGGTATCCGTCAGAGCGGGCTTATGAACTTCCGGCTGGGAGATGTGTTCCAGGATGCGGCTGTTTTGCAGATGGCCAGTGAGGCAGTATCCGTGCTTTCCAAGAAAGAATGCGAATGGCTGAAAAAACTGGAAAATCATACAGGAAATTCTAGTGTAATTTTGTAAATCCTCCATATACTATCGTTGTAACACAAATAAAAAATGTTACAAAAAAGGAGGAGTATAGAAATGACAAATCGTTCATCTAACAAAGCAGCTGTACCTGAAGCAAAGGGTGCATTAGACAAATTCAAATATGAGGTTGCAAGCGAGCTGGGAGTACCGCTCACAGACGGATACAATGGCGACCTTACTTCCAGACAGAATGGCTCTGTGGGAGGATATATGGTAAAAAAGATGATCGAACAGCAGGAAAGACAGATGGCAGGTAAATAACAGCCACCATCTTACCGATCAGTAAAAATTTTAACAAAACAGTAAAAACAAAAGGAGAGGCATCTGCCGAAAGCTTCATGCACGCCGGCAGGTGCTTTTTCTTGACTTTTACAGCGCTGCTTCGTATAATGAACAGGAAATCTTTTGTATACATAACAAGTGGGGAGTGATAGTTTATGCGTGTGATTGCAGGAAGTGCGAAACGGCTGCAGCTCAAGACTCTGGATGGGATGGATACCCGCCCGACAACAGACCGGATCAAGGAAACGTTGTTCAATATGCTTTCTCCGTATCTGTACGACTGCATTTTCCTGGATCTGTTCGCAGGAAGCGGCGGTATTGGGATCGAGGCTCTAAGCCGCGGCGCTATGGAGGCGGTCTTTGTAGAGAAGAATCCAAAGGCGATGGCGTGTATCAGAGAAAATTTGAAATATACCCGTCTGGACAGAAAGGCGCTTACCATATCTTCGGATGTTATGACAGCCCTTTATCGGCTGGAGGGAGAAAAGCAGTTTGATTTTATTTTCATGGATCCGCCCTACAATCAGGAACTGGAGAAAAAGGTACTGGAGTATTTGGCAGACTCGCAGCTTCTTTCCGATGAGGGTGTGATCATCGTGGAGGCATCAAAGGATACTTCTTTTGATTATCTGGCCGAGCTTGGTTTTGCATTGATCAAAGAGAAGGTTTACAAAACCAATAAACATGTGTTTATTGAACCGGCGGGGAGGAAAGAAATATGTTAAGAGCAATTTATCCGGGCAGTTTTGATCCGGTCACTTTCGGGCATCTGGATATGATCACCCGTTCGGCGAAGATCGTGGACGAATTAATTGTCGGAGTATTGTATAATAACGCAAAAAGTCCGTTGTTTTCCTTAGAAGAACGTGTTAAAATACTAGAGGAAACTGTTAAAAATATTCCGAATATCAGAGTAATACCATTTGAAGGATTGCTGGTAGATTTTGCGAAAAAAATGGAAGCGAAAATGATCATAAGAGGTCTGAGGGCCATTACGGATTTTGAGTATGAGCTTCAGATGGCGCAGACAAATCGCAAGCTGGACGGCGGACTGGAAACCGTCTTTTTGACAACCAGCCTGCAGTACTCGTATCTGAGCTCTTCTATGGTAAAAGAAGTGGCAGCTTTCGGGGGAGATATTTCGCAGTTTGTACCGGACATCGTAATAGAAGAGATACAGAAGAAAATAGATAAAAAAAGGAGAGTGTAAATTATGAGCAGCCGTATTGAACAGATTATTGAAGAAATTGAGGAGTACATTGACAGTTGTAAATTTCAGCCTCTGTCAACAACGAAGATTATTGTAAACAAAGATCAGATTGATGAGCTTCTTAGGGAGCTTCGTATGAAAACTCCGGATGAGATCAAACGTTATCAGAAGATCATTGCAAATAAAGACGCTATTCTTGCAGACGCTCAGGCAAAGGCGGACAGCATGCTTCAGGAAGCGCAGATCCAGACAACAGAGCTTGTCAGCGAGCATGAGATCATGCAGCAGGCCTATGCACAGGCAAATGAGATTGTCACTGCTGCCACAGAGCAGGCGCAGCAGATTCTTGACAATGCCACCAGCGACGCTAACGACATCCGAATCGGAGCAATGCAGTATACAGACGATCTTCTTGCCAATGCTGAGAGCATTATCGGTCATACTCTTGACAGCTATACGACCAAATATGACGGTTTGGTAAATTCGCTGCAGGAGTGCTATGATATGGTGCGCAACAACCGTTCAGAGCTGGAAATCCCTGATCAGTCCTCCAGAGGTCTGGAAGCCGAATTTGGCTCTGTTCCGGAAGAAGCATATGAAGAAGAAACAGCAGAAGAATTAGAATAAAATTCCAAAGATGCCGAGGCACAAAAGACTGGTTACGGACATAGTAACCAGTTTTTCTGTTAAGTAGGTAGAAATCTTAAGCCCTGTGCCCTGTATCATGCAGGAAGTCTGCGCGGCAGCGCACAAGCCGCCAAAGGAAGTCAGCCCTAAAAGGAGGGGCCAGCGGATTCGCCATGGAAGAACAGTGAGCTCTGAAATCATGGGGATTCCGGCAGTGATTTCCAGAAAAGAGAGCAGAAGGCGGTAGGGAAGCCAGTTTTTCCATGGCAGGAGGCAGGCCAGTTTGGTAATGACAGAAAAGAGCATTATGTAGCCTCCAACTTTTGTAATTGCTTCAAAGCTGTCCATCATACAAGTGTCCAGTATTGTCAGAGAAAAAGGGCGTTCTCTGGCAGGTGACAGTCCCGGAAAACGTGTGGATACGCTGCCTTTTCTGTAAAAAGGCAAAAAGATCCTGCTGCAGATAACAGGCGACAAAAAGAGAAGGACGACGGAAGGAAAAATCCAGGAGGCGGAAGGCGTGTTCTGCATAACCACATAGCTGATGATGAACATGGGACTGGTGTTGTTACAGAAGGAGAGAAGATAAGAAGCTTCCTCGAAAGAAATCCGTCCGGTCCTTAAAAGGTCGGATGTCACTTTCGCTCCCATAGGATATCCGCAGAGAAATCCCGCAATAACAGCAAAAGACCCGCTGTCTGACACAGCAAAGATTTTTCCCAGCAAAGGTCCGGTAATCCGGGAAATATAATAGACAGCGTTTGTCCGGATCATCAGGTTGGAGAGCAGAATGAATGGAAGCAGGGTGGGAAGGACAATTTGAAACCACAGAAGGATTCCTTCACTTGCACCGTCGAATACAGGAGTTGGAAAGAAAAGCATTGTAATAAAAAGAAAAATAACCGATAGCATAAACAAACGTCGTTTCATCATTCATTTCCAGAAAGAGACTTCAATTCATTGTATGGAAACTGCCGTCTTTTTATTCTATGGGAAAGTACGGCAAAATAGAAAAAGGAGGAGTATGCTAATGTCAGTATTAAATCAGTTAATGCCAGAAAATGTGTTTCATTTTTTTGAAGAAATATGTCAGATTCCCCATGGATCCGGCAATCTGGATGCAATATGCAGGTACTGTGTCCGATTTGCCGAAGAAAGAGGACTGAAAGTACTTCGGGATGAAGGGGATAATATTTTAATATGGAAAGAAGCATCGCCGGGATATGAGGACAGAGAACCTGTTGTTTTACAGGGCCATCTGGATATGGTGTGTGAAAAGACGGCAGACTCTGGCCATGACTTTGCAAAGGATCCATTGGAACTTTATGTGGAGGACGGATTTGTCAAGGCGAGAAATACGACCCTTGGCGGCGACGACGGGATTGCCGTGGCAATGATCCTTGCTCTGCTGGATGAAAAAGATGCAGTCCATCCTCCTATTGAGGCTGTTTTCACAGCTGACGAGGAGACAGGAATGGGCGGAGCAAAAGCGCTTGATCTCCAGCTTCTGAAAGGAAGAAAGCTGATCAATATTGATTCAGAGGAAGAGGGAATCCTGACGGTAGGATGCGCCGGAGGAATCAGCTGTCATACATCCTTCCCGCTGGACTTTTCCTCACGGGAAGGCGAGGTTGTAAAAATTACCATCAGCGGGCTTACGGGAGGCCATTCCGGATCGGAGATCAACCGGCAAAGAGCCAATGCTTTGAAGCTTTCAGGAAGGCTTCTTTACGAGGCGTCCCGCAGCACACAGCTTTTCCTCATGGATGCCGGGGGCGGCGGAAAGGAAAATGTCATAGCAAGCCAGGCAGAGATCCTTTTGATGGCGGAACATCCTTCTGCTCTTATGGAGGCGGCTGTGAAAATGGAGGCCTTGTGGAAGGAAGAATTTATGGATGAAGAACCGAATCTTTCTGTTCAGACAGAGAAAAGGGGGGTGCAGACGACGAATGTTGTTTCTGCAGAGACAACAAAGAAGATTGTTGCCTACCTGATGGCTGCGCCAGACGGTCCTGTGGGATATAACCGGACTTTGCCGGGACTGGTAGAGACCTCACTAAACCATGGCATCATGGCTGTAAGAGAGGGATATCTGACGATCGATACCCTTGTAAGAAGTTCCCTTGGAAGCAAGAAAGCAGAGCTGGCAGAGAGACTGAAGATCCTGGCCGGGCTGTGCGGCGCATCCTTCCGGGCGGATAATGAATATCCCGGATGGGCCTATAAAAAGGAATCTTCCCTTCGGGAACTGATGACCCGGACATACCGGGAGATGTTCGGCAGGGATCCGGAGGTCCTTACGATCCACGCTGGTCTGGAATGCGGACTTTTCCTGGATAAAAAGAAAGATCTGGACTGTGTATCTTTCGGACCTGATATCTGGGATGTCCATTCAGTGAAAGAGAGGCTCTCGATCGAGTCCACAGAAAGAAGCTATGAATATCTGAAAGCAGTTCTTGCCGGATGCTGCCGGGAGGATATTTAAAATCCGCCGTGAAAACAGACGGACATAAAAGAGAAAGGCAGGGGCATATAGTAAAAGAAAAAGGCAGAACGGTATGTCTCGAAAAATACTGATCCTTTTACTGCTGCTTTCTCTTTTTTGTGCCATAGGGATCCAGGAGATGTTTGAGAAGGCGGATCTTAATGACAGAGCCAGACAGGGAATTGACAACAGCGAGTACCGTCAGGAGTTTTTTGCGCCGGATATGCGTAAAAACAAAGATTTCCTGTCTGATGAATGCCGGATTTTTCTGAACAAAGTAGAAAAAGACAGCCTGTATTTTCCGATTCCATCTTCCACACTTGACGATTCCCTTACTGTTTCCTATGAAAATTCGTGGATGGCAGAGCGCAGCTATAAGAAAACAAATATGCACGAGGGGACAGATATTATGGCTTCCAGAAATGAAAGAGGTCTTTATCCCATTGTGAGTATCTCAGACGGTACGGTGACAAGTCTTGGCTGGCTGGAACTTGGTGGGTGGAGAGTCGGCATCACTTCCCCACAGGGCGTCTATTACTATTATGCCCATTTGGAATCCTATGGAGATATTCAAAAGGGAGATACAGTGAAAGCCGGACAGATCCTGGGATTTATGGGCGATTCAGGATACGGAAAAGAGGGGACATACGGCAAATTCGCCGTACATCTGCATCTCGGCATTTACTGCTGGGACACCGGGGATGAGATCAGCGTCAATCCCTATTATGTTCTTCGGGAATTGGAAAAGAAAAAACTGAAATATGCCTATTCCTAGAAGATGTATAAAATGCTATAATAGCGTTGGTGTATATACAAAGGAGGATGACAGGATGAACCTGCCAGAGACATTCCAGGAAAAAATGAAAGTACTTCTGAAGGAAGAGTACAATGACTATATTGCATGCTACGATGAGCCGAGATACTATGGACTTCGGGTAAATACCAAAAAAATAACAGAAGAAGAATTTCAAAAGATCTGTCCGTTTCCCATCCGGCCGATTCCGTGGATTGAAAACGGATTTTATTATGATGGAGAAAAAGACTACCCGGCAAAACATCCTTACTATTTCGCCGGACTTTATTATTTGCAGGAGCCAAGCGCCATGACGCCGGCAAACCGTCTTCCCGTCGAACCGGGAGAGAGGGTGCTGGATCTGTGCGCTGCTCCCGGAGGGAAGGCCACAGAACTTGGCGCAAAGCTGAAAGGACGCGGCCTTCTGGTGGCAAATGATATCAGCAGTTCCAGGGCAAAGGGACTTTTGAAGAATATTGAGCTGTTTGGTATCGGCAATGTGCTTGTGACCAGTGAAGAACCGGGAAACCTGACAGCGCATTTCCCGGAATATTTCGATAAAATACTCATCGATGCGCCCTGTTCCGGAGAAGGAATGTTCCGTAAAGACAAAAAGATGGTAAAAGCGTGGGAGGAACATGGGCCGGAATATTTCAGCCGTATTCAGAGAAATATTATTACCCAGGCGGCTTCCATGCTGCGGCCGGGCGGAATGCTTCTTTATTCCACCTGTACATTTGACCGCCGGGAAAATGAAGATATTATCGCTCATCTTTTGGAAGAATATCCGGAATTTCGTATTATGGATATGGAATCTTATGAAGGGTTTACACCCGGCCTTTCCGAAGAAGCGGCGGATGGAGAGGAAAGACACCTGGAAAAGACGGTGCGTATTTTCCCTCATAAGATGCATGGAGAAGGACATTATCTCGCCCTTGTGAAAAAGGGAGAGGGAGTACCTTTGCTGAAGGAAAAGGTCGGCGAAAAAAGGGGGAAAGAGCAGAAACTGCCGGATGAACTGAAAGAATTTTTACAGAAAATTAAGATAGATTTAAGCGGTGGCAGACTGGATATCCGCGGGGAAAAGGTTTATTATATGCCAGAGGGGATTCCTGATCTGAAAGGGGTACGTTTCCTAAGGACAGGTCTTCTTCTGGGAGAATTGAAGAAGAACCGGTTCGAGCCGAGTCAGGCTCTTGCCATGTGCTTAAGTAAGGAGGATTATCCCTTCACCCTGGATCTTCCCGCAAAGGATGAGAGAGTGATCCGCTATCTGAAGGGAGAGACCATTGATCTTGATGATGTTGTCTCATCTAAAGAGAAAGGGTGGTATCTTTTTTGTGTGGACGGCTATCCTCTCGGATGGGGCAAGCTGGCAGGGGGCACATTAAAGAATAAGTATTTACCCGGATGGAGATGGCATTAAAATGAAGATGCGTTTAGATAAATATCTGGCGGAAATGGGCGCCGGAACACGGCAGGAAGTAAAAAAGTATATACGAAAAGGCAGGGTCACTGTTGACGGCGAGACAGAAAAAGCACCGGAATGCAAGGTGGATCCCCAGCAGAAAATCTGCCTGGACGGTCAGGAAGTGTCCTATGAGGCAGTAGAGTATTATATGCTAAACAAGCCTTCCGGAGTCGTGTCTGCCACAGAAGATACGAAAGATGTCACAGTGGTAGAGCTGATCGGGGACAGAAAACGAAAAGATCTTTTCCCGGCAGGCCGTCTTGACAAAGACACAGAGGGGCTGCTTCTCCTTACCAATGACGGGAAGCTGGCCCATCAGCTTTTGTCTCCCCGACGGCATGTGGATAAGACTTATTATGCCAGGATTGAAGGAAATGTGACGGAGGATCTCGTTCCTCTGTTTCAAAGCGGAGTGGATATCGGAACAGAAGATGCTCCGGAAATGACTCTTCCTGCCAGGCTTGTGATCCTGGAAAGCGGTCCGGTATCCTGTGTTCGTCTTACCATTCAGGAGGGGAAATATCATCAGATCAAGCGGATGTTTCAGGCAGTGGGAATGAAAGTTGTCTATCTGAAAAGGGAGACAATGGGACCCCTTGTGCTGGATCCTGACTTAAAGCCGGGAGAATACCGGCCGCTGACGCTTGAAGAGAAGAAAAAATTAGGAGTTTTAGAATGAAACAGGGATTTTTACCCATCTGCAGACAGGATATGAAGGAGAGAGGATGGAGCGAGGCTGATTTTGTCTATGTATCCGGAGATGCCTATGTGGATCATCCTTCTTTCGGCCATGCAATTATCACAAGGCTTTTGGAGGCTCACGGCTATCGGGTCTGCATCATTGCACAGCCAGACTGGCGGCGTAAGGAGAGCATTATGGAGTACGGGAAGCCAAGACTTGGCTTTCTTGTATCTGCCGGGAATATGGATTCCATGGTGAATCACTATTCTGTGTCAAAGAAGCGGAGGAAAACAGATGCCTATACGCCGGGAGGGGTTATGGGAAAACGACCGGATCACGCAGCTGTTGTATACAGCAATCTGATCCGGCAGGTTTATAAAGACGTTCCTGTCATACTGGGAGGAATCGAGGCAAGTCTTAGACGGCTTGCCCATTATGATTACTGGTCAGACAAGCTGAAACGTTCAATCCTTCTTGATTCCGGGGCAGATCTGATCTCTTACGGAATGGGAGAGAGATCCATTCTGGAGATTGCGGAAGCTTTGGACTCAGGTATTGATATCAAGGACATTACCTATATTGACGGAACGGTATGTAAAGTAAAGGATCCGGGCATTGCCTATGATGCGGTTATGCTGCCCTCTTACGAGGAACTTTTGGCGGACAAACTGAATTATGCAAGGAGCTTTTATACCCAGTACTGCAATACGGATCCGTTTTCGGGAAAGCGTCTGGTGGAGCCTTATTCCGATCATCTCTATGTGGTGCAGAATCCGGCGGCAAAACCATTGTCTCAAAGTGAGATGGATCAGGTGTACAGTCTTCCTTATATGCGTACCTACCATCCGTCTTATGAGAAAGAAGGGGGCGTGCCTGCTATTCAGGAAATCCGGTTTTCCCTTGTCAGCAACAGGGGTTGTTTTGGAGGCTGCAGTTTCTGCGCCCTGACCTTTCATCAGGGAAGGATCCTGCAGACAAGAAGCCATGAATCCTTGCTGAAAGAAGCGGAAGCATTTACAAAAGAGAAGGACTTTAAAGGCTATATCCACGACGTGGGCGGACCAACGGCAAATTTCAGGCAGCCATCCTGCCAGAAGCAAATGGAAAAGGGCGTATGTCCAACGAAACAATGTCTCTTTCCGAAGCCCTGCAGAAACCTCCGGGCCGACCACAGAGATTACATAAAATTATTACGGAAACTAAGAGAACTTCCGGGAGTGAAGAAAGTGTTTATCCGTTCCGGAATCCGTTTTGATTATGTCATGGCAGATCCGGATGACAGTTTTCTCTGGGAACTGTGCCGGCATCATGTCAGCGGACAGCTGAAGGTAGCGCCGGAACATGTATCCGATGCGGTGCTGTCCAAAATGGGGAAGCCGGAGCATAAGGTATACCAGGCATTTGCAGACAAGTACAGAAGCATCAATCAGAAAATCGGAAAAGACCAGTATCTTGTGCCTTATCTTATGTCCTCCCATCCCGGCTCTACCTTGAAGGAAGCCATTAAGCTGGCGGAATACCTAAGAGATCTTGGCTATATGCCGGAGCAGGTGCAGGATTTCTATCCGACGCCTTCCACGATCTCAACTTGTATGTACTATACCGGAGTGGATCCGCGGGATATGAAACCGGTTTATGTGCCGAAGAGCCCTCATGAAAAGGCAATGCAGCGCGCGCTTATCCAATACCGGAGACCGGAAAATTATGATCTGGTCTTAGAGGCGCTGAAAAAGGGAGGGAGAATGGACCTGGTAGGATACGGCAGGAACTGTCTGATCCGTCCCAAAAAGGAACAGGGGGAGAAAAGAAAACAAAAGAGAACCGGAAAGAAAAAGACGATCCGGCATGTCCATAAAAAGAGTAGAAATAATTAGTAAAGAAGGGATTTTTATGAGAATAGCAGTCATCACAGGAGCGTCCATGGGACTTGGAAGAGAATTTGCAAGACAGATTCCGAAATGCTACCGCAGTCTGGATGAAATCTGGCTTATTGCCAGAAATACGGATAAACTGGAAGAAGTAAAGCAGGAGCTTACATCTGTAAATGGGGTTTACTGCCGTCTCTATAACAGTGATCTTCTGCAGGATGAAGTCTATAATCATCTGCAGAGAGATATGGAGGCACTGAAGCCGGATATCCGTATTCTTGTCAATGCGGCAGGATTTGGGAAAAATGCATCGGTCATGGCGACAGATGTGAAGATACTTACAGATATGATCCAGCTGAACTGCCAGGCACTGACACGGCTGACAAGCCAGTGTATTCCTTTCATGTCAGGAGGAAGCCGTATTGTAAATCTTGCTTCGGCGGCAGCTTTCGCCCCGCAGCCGGGAGCTGCTGTGTATGCAGCGACAAAGGCATATGTATTAAACTACAGCCGGGCTTTGGGCAAGGAACTTGCAGAGAACGGGATTTTTGTGACGGCCGTGTGCCCTGGACCGGTAGATACGAATTTCTTTGATACGGCGGGTACTCTTAAGATTCCTGCCAAACAAAAGCTGATGGCAAAGCCGGAGCAGGTTGTGCGGAAAGCCCTGCTGGATGTGCGGCGCAGGCGCAGTATTTCCATTTACGGAGCAGCCATGAAGGGGGCAAAACTGGCCGTGCGTCTGTCACCGGACCGCGTGACGGACTGGTTTATGAACAGAATGAATAACAAGGAGTACAATGTAAGATGAAAATAGAAAAAGGACAGCCCGGATATATCCGCGCCAGGAAGCAGAAGCTGCTTCTTATGACTGTGCTGGAATTTGCAGTGGTCATTGCTCTTTTAGTTCTTGGCATTATGCAGACGGGCACAAGATTGAATCTTCTGACTGTAGTAGCGATCGTAGGGTGCCTGCCGGCATGTAAAATGCTGGTGGGACTGATCACGATCCTGCCTTACCGGACCATAGATCCGGAAATTGTAGATGAGATAGAAGATAAGGCTTCTCTTCTTACAACAGCTTATGATATGGTCCTTACAAGCAGGGAAAAGATTATGCCCGTGACAGCAGTTGTGATTGCCGGTAATACCGTGTTCGGCTATGCACCGGATAAAAAGACAGATCCGGAAGAAGCAGCAAAGCATATCAAAAATATTCTGGAAGAAAACAGAATGTCAAAAATCACCGTAAAGATATTAAATGATTACACTCCCTTTCTCGCACGGGTGGAGGGCCTCAATAATATTGCGCAGGTTGAAAAGGAGGACCGCAGGAAGCGGGAAAGGAAAATACGCAGGATTATTTTAAATATTTCCATGTAGCAAAAAAGATGCAGAGGATAAAGAATATATGAGAGAAATTGTCATTGGCGAAAATGAGGCGGAGCAGAGACTGGATAAATTTCTGGCTAAATATATGAAAAAGGCGCCCAAAAGTTTTTTCTATAAAATGCTGCGTAAAAAAAATATTGTACTTAACGGGAAAAAAGCGTCAGGAAACGAGAAACTGGCCATTGGTGATCAGGTACGCCTTTTCCTGGCCGAGGAGACGATCCGGGGATTTTCTGAAGCAGAAGAACTCATGGAAAAAAAGCTTTCTCAAAAGAAAGGAACATTAGAGAAAAGCCAGATCATCTATGAAGATAAGGATATTTTGCTGATCAACAAGCCGGCGGGTATCCTGTCCCAGAGAGCAGACACAAAAGAGGAATCTCTGGTGGAGTGGATTCTTAGATACCTTTTGAGTACAGGGGCACTTTCCAAAGAGGATCTCCGAACATTTCGTCCTTCTGTCTGCAACCGTCTTGACCGCAATACAAGCGGCCTGATCGCCGCCGGAAAGAGCCTTGCAGGACTTCAGGTTCTAAGCCGCCTTTTTAAAGAGCGGGATCTGAAAAAATATTACCGATGCATTGTATCCGGAAAAATAGGGACAGGAGATCATATAAAAGGATATCTCTCAAAGGATGAACGGACAAATAAAGTGACGATCAGTGAGAGGCCTCTCAAAGAGGGAGATGCATGGATCGAGACATCTTACCGGCCTCTTTCCATGACAGATGGCGCCACTTATCTGGAAGTACATCTTATTACCGGGCGCCCTCATCAGATCCGGGCCCACCTTGCTTCCATTGGTCATCCCCTCATTGGAGATTATAAATATGGAAGCCGGAAAGTAAATGAGGAGTACCGCAGAAAATATGGACTGGATTCCCAGCTGCTCCATGCCTGCCGTCTGGAATTTCCGCAGATGGAGGGAAGACTGGACCATTTGTCCAAGCAGATATTTGAAGCGCCGATTCCGCCTGTTTTTGAAAAAATCTTAAAAGAGGAAGGGCTGGCTTAAAAGAAAGAAATAACAGAGAAAGAGCGAACACACATGGGGACATGGAATACAAGAGGACTTAGAGGTTCTACACTGGAGGAATTGATCAACCGCACAAATGAGCAGTATCTGGAGAAGAATCTGGCTTTGATCCAGAAAATACCTACTCCTATTACTCCGGTGCGCATGGATAAGGAGCACCGACAGATTACCCTTGCCTATTTTGAACAGCGAAGTACAGTGGATTATATCGGTGCGGTACAGGGGATACCGGTATGTTTCGATGCAAAGGAATGTGCCGGAAGCACGTTTCCTATTCAGAATATCCATGAACACCAGGTCGTTTTCATGGAACAATTTGAGCGCCAGGGCGGGATTGCTTTCCTCCTGATCTACTATACGGGAGAGGGAACTGCCTACTATATGAGATTTGAGGAATTGAAACAATTCTGGAACCGTTCCATGGAAGGGGGACGCAAAAGTTTCCGAATGGAAGAGCTGGATCCCCGTTTCTTTATAAACCTGAAACAAAATTACTATATCCCTTATTTGGATTATATGAATCTGGATCTTGACATTCGCGATTCTCTTGACAAGTAAACGTAAAATGCGTATAATTCAATAAGGTTTTAACGTATTAGCATGATAAAGTGCCAAGGGAGGATACACATTATATGGAACAACAATTACATACACCGGAGGGTGTACGGGATATTTGCAATATTGAATGCGGCAAGAAACTTTCTTTGGAGAACCGCCTTCATAAAGTGCTCCAGCTGTATGGCTATCATGACATTCAGACACCTACCTTTGAATATTTTGATGTTTTTCGTAAAGAGATCGGTACGATCCCTTCCAGAGAGTTGTATAAATTTTTTGATAAAGAAGGAAACACCCTTGTTTTAAGGCCGGATATTACGCCTTCTATTGCAAGAGCGGCAGCTACTTTATTTAAAGATGAGGATATTCCGATCCGGCTGTGCTATACAGGGAATACTTTTGTAAACCATTCCAGCTATCAGGGGCGGCTCCGTGAAAATACCCAGATGGGGGCGGAGCTCATCGGAGTGGATTCCATTGAGGCGGATGCGGAAATGCTGGCCATGGTGGCAGATTGTCTGACGACTATCGGACTGCGGGATTTTCAGCTGAGTGTGGGGAATGTGGATTTCTTTCAGAGCCTGATTGAAGACGCTGCCCTCAACGAGGAAGAAGAAGAGAGAGTCCGGGAACTGATCAATAACCGGAATTATTTCGGCCTGGAGGAATATCTTGACGGCATTCAGGTGAAACGGAGTTCCAAGGAGGCTTTGGTGGCGCTGGGCGATTTGTACGGCGGTGTGGAAATACTTGCACAGGCAAGGAACTTTGCGCCAAATTCCAAAGGGATCAAGGCGGTGCGCCGCCTGGAACAGATTTATGACATGTTGAAATACTATGGTGCGGAGCAATATATTCAGTTTGATTTCAGCATGAGCGGAACTTATGGATACTATACCGGAATTATTTTCCGAGGATATACGTTTGGAACAGGGGATGCAGTAGTCAAAGGCGGCCGTTATGACCATCTGTTGGAAAAATTCGGCAAGGAATCTCCGTCCATCGGTTTTGCCCTTGTTATCGATGAGTTGATGAGCGCTCTGACAAGACAGCATATCCGTATCACCTATTCCCGCAAAAATACTTTGATCCTGTATGATAAAGGAATGGAAAAAAAGGCAATTCGTATTGCCAGCGACTTCCGGGAAAAATGTAAAAATACAGAGCTGCTGCGAAAGGCGCCTGACAAGACGCTGGAAGATTATATGCAGTACGGAAAAGAATATTATGCCGGAAACATGATTTATATTCAGGAAGATGATCAGATCCAAATGTTCAACCTGGTTACCGGTGAAACAAAAACAATAAATACGAAGGAGTAAAATACATCATGAGATACTTGACATTTGCTCTCGGAAAGGGGCGTCTTGCAAAACAGACGCTGGAAATATTCGAAAAAATCGGTGTCACCTGCGAGGAAATGAAAAACAAAGATTCCAGGAAACTGATTTTTGTCAACGAGGATTTGAAACTCCGGTTTTTCCTTTCAAAGGGTCCAGATGTGCCTACTTATGTGGAATACGGCGCGGCTGATATTGGAATCGTAGGGAAGGATACGATTCTGGAGGAAGGGCGGAAGGTTCATGAAGTACTGGATCTGGGATACGGCACCTGCAGGATGTGTGTGTGCGGGCCCAAAAGCGCCGCTCCCCTTCTTTTGCATCATGAACGGATCCGGGTCGCTACCAAATATCCCAATATTGCGAAGGATTACTTTTATAATACCAAGCACCAGACTGTGGAGATCATTAAGCTGAACGGCTCTATTGAGCTGGCGCCTATTGTAGGTCTTGCAGAGGTTATTGTAGATATTGTGGAAACAGGATCCACTCTGAGGGAAAACGGACTTACTGTTCTGGAGGAAGTATGTCCGCTCTCAGCGCGGATGATCGTAAATCCTGTCAGTATGAGAATGGAAAGTGACCGGATCAAGGATCTGATATCCAGACTGCGTACGGTAATATAGAAAGGGATGAAGAAAGATGAGAATACAGAAGCTGGACAGCCGTTCCAAGAAAAATCTGCTGGAGGATCTTTTAAAACGAAGCCCCAATCAGTACGGACAATATGAAGAAGGGGTTGCAAAGATCCTAAGCCGTATAAAAGAAGAGGGGGACAATGCCCTGTTTGCCTATACAGAGGAGTTTGACCATGCTAAGATAGATAAGAACAATATCAGGGTCACAGAAGAAGAAATCCGGGAGGCTTATGAACAAATAGACAGCGGCCTTGTGGACATTATCCGGGAGGCCATGGAAAATATCCGGGTCTATCATGAGAAACAGAAACAGTACAGCTGGTTTGACAGCAAAAGCGACGGAACCATTCTGGGACAAAAAGTTACGCCGCTTCAGAGAGTCGGCGTCTATGTGCCGGGCGGGAAAGCCGCTTATCCTTCCTCTGTGCTTATGAATGTGATTCCAGCGAAAGTGGCAGGAGTGGATGAGATTGTCATGACTACTCCCCCGGGGAGAGACGGAAAAGTAACGCCTACCACTTTGGTTGCAGCACATGAAGCAGGAGTGGATGTGATCTATAAAGCAGGCGGAGCACAGGCAATCGGAGCTTTGGCATACGGAACGGAAAGTATTAAAAGAGTAGATAAGATCGTAGGACCGGGAAACATCTATGTGGCATTGGCTAAGAAAGCAGTTTACGGTCATGTCAGCATTGATGCTGTGGCAGGACCAAGTGAAATCCTGGTTATTGCCGATGAGACAGCAAATCCGCGGTATGTAGCGGCAGATCTTCTGTCCCAGGCAGAGCATGATGAGCTGGCGTCCGCCATACTGGTAACTACCAGTGAAACGCTGGCAGAAAAGGTATCAGAAGAAGTGGACCGCTTTCTTGAAACACTTTCAAGAAGCGAGATCATCCGGAAATCCCTGGACAACTATGGGTATATCCTTGTGGCGGAAACTATGGAGGATGCCATAGATATCGCAAACGAAATTGCGTCCGAGCATCTGGAGATCCAGACAAAGGATCCCTACAATGTAATGACGAAAATACGCAATGCAGGAGCTATTTTCATAGGAGAATATGCAAGTGAACCTTTGGGAGATTATTTTGCAGGGCCGAACCATGTACTTCCTACCAACGGTACCGCCCGCTTTTTCTCTCCATTGTCTGTAGATGACTTTATTAAAAAGTCCAGTATTATCGGATATTCCAGGGAAGCGCTGGAAAAGATCCATACAAAAATTGAGGCATTTGCCGAGGCGGAGCACCTTACTGCACACGCAAATTCCATCAAGGTCCGCTTTGAAGAGCAGGAGGGGTAAATATGGAGAGGACAGCGTCAGTAAAACGAACTACAAAAGAAACAGATATTGAGATCATCTTGAATCTGGACGGCACCGGAAAAACAGATATTCAGACCGGTATCGGATTTTTCGACCACATGCTGGATGGATTTGCGCGTCACGGGCTTTTTGATCTTACTGTGCGTGCAAAAGGAGATCTTGAGGTGGACTGCCATCATACGGTGGAGGATACAGGGATTGTCCTTGGGACTGCCATCATTCAGGCACTTGGCGATAAGGCAGGTATTTGCCGTTATGGGAATTTTATGCTGCCTATGGATGAAACACTGATCCTCTGCGCAGTGGATCTGTCGGGACGTCCTTATCTGAATTTTGACGCGGCATTTACGCCGGGAAGGATCGGGGATCTTGATACGGAAATGATCCGTGAATTTTTCTATGCCGTCTCTTACAGTGCAAAGATGAACCTGCACTTAAAGATGCTGGACGGCGGCAACAATCATCATATTGCTGAAGCGCTGTTTAAAGGTTTCGGAAGAGCGCTTTTGCAGGCGGTTAGAAAAGAAGAGCGCATTGAAGGCGCCTGGACAACGAAAGGAACCCTTGCATAACGAAGGAGGGATAAGATAAATGAGTTATAAAAGAGTCATACCATGTATTTTTATAGATTCCGGGAAGGCAGTAAAATGGTTCGACGACCGCACGGTTTTAAGTGAGGACGTCCTCTCACTTGCCCGGTATTACAGCGAACACGGAGCAGATGAGCTGCTTGTATTTGATCTGTCTGAATCAGATGAAGAGCACGACGAGGCCATTGACCTGATGAAAAAAATCAACCGCATCATCCGTATTCCCATGGTGGCGGGCGGAAATATCAAACGGCAGGAGGATGTAAAGAAAATCCTCTACGCCGGAGCAAAAAGAGCCATGCTGAATTTTTCCAAATCTGACAATCAGAAGCTGATTGAAGATGTGGCAAAGCGGTTCGGCAAAGAAAAGCTTGCAGTCTCTCTGAATGATTTCGATGCGCTGTTTAAACACCAGCACATTATCAATGAGTATGCCAGCGAGATTATCTTCATGCATCGTCTGGATCTGGATTCTGTTGTTAATGTTACGGACATTCCCTGCGTAGTGGTGACAGATACCATGGAGGAACCTGAACTTTTCAAAATATTGAAATGTTCCGGCGTACGGGGATTGTCAGGGAAGTATGTCAGTCAGACAGATATGGATTTTGCAGAATTTAAAAATCGATGTGAGCAGGAAGATATCCAGATGACTACCTTTGAGAGTATTATGGATTTCTCAGAATTTAAAACAGATGAGAAAGGTTTGATTCCGGTCATTGTGCAGCATTATAAGACTCAGGAAGTGCTGATGATGGCCTATATGAATGAGGAATCCTTTGATCAGACTATCAAGACAGGGCGAATGACCTATTTTAGCAGAAGCAGGCAATGTCTGTGGGTGAAAGGAGAGACAAGCGGGCATTTCCAGTACGTCCGTTCGCTTACGATTGACTGTGACAAAGACACATTGCTTGCCAAAGTGGATCAGGTAGGGGCAGCCTGCCATACCGGTAATCCTACTTGCTTCTTTCAACCGCTTGTCGGTTCAGATTATGATGAAACGAATCCTCTTCAGGTATTTGAAAGTGTATATCAGACCATTGTGGACCGACGGGAACATCCGAAGGAAGGATCTTACACCAATTATCTGTTTGAAAAGGGAATTGACAAGATCCTTAAAAAAGTGGGAGAAGAAGCAACTGAGATCATTATTGCCGCCAAGAACCCAAATCCGGAAGAGATCAAATATGAACTGGCCGATTTTCTCTATCATGCTATGGTGCTGATGGTGGAAAGAGGTATTAACTGGGAAGATATTGTAAGGGAATTAGCGGATCGGTAATTCTTTTATAAGGGGACAGGAGATGAAGATTATCCTGTCTCCTTATTGCTTGTTCGGATGATTCTAAACATGCCTCTGCCCGCATAAATATGAACAAAAGAGGAACGGAACCAAATAGGGAAACGGAGGCAGACAGATTGGAAAGAGGAGAGAGCGCAAGGCGGAGAAAAGAGCTTCTTGACAGGACCAGGAGTCTTTATGGAGACAGAGAAGTACCCGCCATTCATCCCAGATACTGGGCTGCATATCATAAAATATATGAGGAGGACGGGGCAGAAAACACAGAAACATTCGGCGTCAGGACTGTTCTTTGCATTTTACTTTTTATGGCATTTGTTTTGATGGACAATCAAGATATCGATATTGCGCAGGTCAGTACAGATCAGATCGTTTCGGCGGTGGAAGAAGAGACACAGGTGCAGGATGTGTGGATGGATCTGGCGGAAAGTGTCAGATAATTCTTGTGTTTTTCTTTGTTTTTTGATACATTGAGAGTATAATAAATATATTATTTTGTTTTTCTCTCTTTATGGATCGTATATACCCTTATAAAGAGAGAGAATGGGACAAAGGAGGAGGTCGTATGAAATATGACACTTGCCTGATCAAGACAGATTCTCTGGATCAGATTCTGCAGTTGAAATACCAGCTGGATGAGCAGGGGATTCCTTATCGGGAGAAGGTACAATCCGGAAATGGTCTGAGAGATTTTGCTGCTCTTTTGTTCATAACCGGGCAGGGCAGTTATGGAACAAACGGAGAGCGGCAAACTACCTATGAATTGTTTGTTTCCAAGGAAGATTATGAACGGGCGCAGCAGTTAATATGCGGGAGATAAAAAATGAAGGAGACAAAGCCGACATTATTTAAGTTATTGATTTGCTATTTTATGCTTGCATGCTTTGTAGTTACAATTTTATCCATACTTCCATACATTATGATGAAAAATGTCTTCAGTAATCAGATTGTAAAAAGTGAAAAGAAAGCAACAGCAGAAGCGAATGAAAAGCTTTCTTTTTTACTGGAAGATTTGGAGGGCTTGGCAGACCGAGTTTATATAAATACGGCTGTCCAAGATCAGCTAAACCAGAAAATCGAGGGAAATTTGACAGGAGATTCACTGGAAGTAAAGGATGTTTTTTCAAACAATCGGGCATTATACAAAATCAATCAGTATGATGCCTATATTTTAGGATTTAATGGATATAGTTATCGATATTCATATACTGGAAGCTATGAGACAGATTTAGATTTAAATTTGATACAGGAAAGTCAATGGTACCAGGATATTATAAAGGAGAATGGAAGATGCATGCTGGTGAACGGTCAATCTACCGGTCTTCCCGGCATGGAAGATAAGATTATTTTTGGAAGAAGGTTGAATAATACAAGTGGAAATAATCCAGTGGGGATTTTTTTGATCGTCTTTCAAAAAGAAGTAGTAGATGATGTTTATTCAACACTTACACAAGACGACTATGTAACACTTTATATCATAGATGAAACAGGAAGTCAGATTACTACACTTTCAGAAGAATTAATGTTAAACCCCGAAGTAATAGAACAGGCAGAAAGAGAAAGCGCTCTGTTTTTGGAACAGGGCGCGAAGCAGGTTGTCTTGACAGATATAAAGAATACAGATTGGACGGTTGTGGAGATATTAAATCTGGATTTTTTGATGTCTACACTGGAAGCGTTGCGGATAGTTATTATCGGACTTGCAGTTTTTATGGTAATTATAGCTGCTGCTATATCATATTTGCTGTTAAATAAACTTTATCGTCCGATTGATCAACTACGTCATGCAATGGCAAAGGTAGAGCAGGGAGATTTTGAGATTGATTTTTTAGAGACTGAGAAAAAGAATGAAATCAGTCGGTTAAATCAGAGCCTGCTTGACATGGTAAAAGCTCTGGAGACATCTTTTGATAATTTGTATCGGGAACAAAGAGAAAGAAGAGAAGCGGAGATCAAAATGCTTCAGGCACAGATAAAGCCGCATTTTCTCTACAATACTCTTACATCCGTGCGGATATTGATACGGACAGATAAAAAAGAAGAGGCAGATCAGATGATAATTTTCCTGATCAAACTTTTGAAAAATACCTTTGACAATAAAGAGATGGTATCTATTGGAGAGGAACTTAGTATTTTGGAATGCTACAGTGGTATTTTAAAATACAGGTATCAAAATTTCCACCTGGAATTTAATGTCGATGAAGCAATTCTTAATTGTATGATCCCTAAATTGCTTTTACAGCCCTTAGTAGAAAATTCAATCGTGCACAATTTAGATGTTCCTGAGAAATTTCTAATGATTAAAGTAGTGGGAAAAAGAGAGAAAGATCGTTTGATCTTGAATGTGATTGATAATGGAAAGGGAATTGATAAAGAGACGGAAAATCGGATGGTCAATGAAAATGGGCGGATTCAGTGGAAATCAGATTCTATAGGGATGCAAAATGTACAGGACAGAATCATACATTGTTTTGGTGAAGAATATGGTCTTTGCATTGAACACAACGAGAAATCTGGTGCAAAAATCAGAGTAGAAATACCGGTTTTATTTTCTTAAGAGAGGGTGAGAAAATGCGGGAAAAGTTGAAAGTTATTATTGTGGATGATGAGAGGATTATCCGAGAATGGATTGCAATGATAATA
Organism: Claveliimonas bilis; assembly: GCF_020892095.1. Taxonomy (GTDB): domain Bacteria; phylum Bacillota; class Clostridia; order Lachnospirales; family Lachnospiraceae; genus Claveliimonas; species Claveliimonas bilis. The sequence continues at coordinate 2,892,211 of NZ_AP024845.1, forward strand.
GAAAAACATTCAGATGATTATATTGTTTTAGATACAGGGGGAAGTAGTAAGAAAGCAATTGAGATGTGTGTACAAGAACAGGTAGATATTGTAATAACAGATATCAAAATGAAACCTATGGATGGATTGGAATTAATCCGTGAAATTCAGAAAATATCCCAAAATATTTATTTCATCATTGTCAGTAATTATGATGATTTTGCTTATGCAAAACAGGGATTAAAACTGGGGATTACGGATTATCTGCTTAAAGGCGAAATTACTGATGAACAATTAATGAACTGCCTTGAGGATATACGTAGTCAAATTGAAGAAAAGGGAAATAATAACTTTTTTGAGGCGGAATTAGAAGAACAGATCTTAATACGTCAAAATTACTGGCATCAGATTTTTAAAGAGAAGGAAAATACAGATGAAATATTAGCTAAACTTGGCTCTGCATTGACAAATGACAATCTTTTTATGATTATCTTTTCAGCAGACCAAATGGAGAAAATGCCATATGATGAGCAGGTCAGTATAGTAAAAATCATCCATAAACGCATTATGACTCGATTTTCTTGTAATGAAATTTTTGTTCATGAAGATGGAAACATAGTTGTCCTTTTGAACGTGATATATGATGGGACAAAATCCAGTCTGGAACAGTTGTACACTCTTGCAAGTTTAATTATTAATGATGTGGGTAGTAAAGGCAGAAGCATATCCTGTGTGATTACAATACCTTTTTCCAGTTTGAAAGAGAGCTGTAAAATTTATCAGGAATATCAAGAATATTTTTTATATCGATTCTATTCCGAGGGTGGCAAGATTATAACTAATTCCGCATTACAAAATAAGTGGGATAAAATTGACAGCAAAAGGAAACTATCTATGGAATACCTATCCTCCATTCTTTATCGTCGTGATTATGCGCAGGTATATCACTGTCTCAGAGAGCAGGGAGAAGAGTTGATGAAAAATCATAAAACTTCCCCTGAAGCAGTAAGAGAATGGTATCAAAAACTTTTCCTTTTGTTGCTGCATTATTTTTCAGATTATAAACAGGAAAAACTTATAGAAAAGGCATCCTCTGTAATGGAAATCATTATGAGGGCGCCGTTGTTCAGAGATATTCTGGAGGCTATTTATGGATTTTACGAAAGTGCGGTACAGGAAATAGCGAATATGGATATTATGCAGGATGTGGTAAATGAAGTAATCGATTATATCACACATCATTATGAAGAAAAAATTACTCTTGCCTCCATGGCGGAAAAAGTATATTTGTCGGAAAATTATCTGGGAAAGATTTTTAAGCGGCGGACAGGAGAAAATTTTAATAGTTACCTTACGGAATTGCGCATAAATATCGCAAAGCAAAAATTAAAAAACCCCAATATGAAAATCTATCAGATTGCCGAGGATATAGGATTTCAAAACGTAGGCTATTTTACACAGGTATTTAAAAAAGTGACCGGAAGTTCGCCAAAAGAATATAGGCAGAGTATAGCAGAACACGACTTTGAGCTGTAGTCCAGAAGAAGATAGCAGGGAGAATCTCTCTCTGCTTTTTCTTTTGCTTTATCTAAAATTTAAGATTTCTTAATCCTAAACAAAAATCCCTTAATTTCACATCAAAAAGCGGAATATTAGAATAAAATAACCGATAATTGTAATAAATACAATAAATCTTCTTAACAAGACAGAAAATTAAAGTAAAAACACAATAAAACGGATGTGATTTTTAAAAATGGAATTTTATAATTAGAATATAAATCATTATATGCGCGCAAAGGATTTATAGAAAATAAGGAGGTTATAGTGAATAATTCCAGATGGAAACATATAGTCGGGATAACAGGAGCTATTTGCTTGCTTTTGGTGTTAATTGCGTCCTGCAGCATCAATCAAAATGATGGAGAAAGATCAAATGAAAAAGATCCGATAGTACTGCGGGTATTGTTGGAAGCAAGCGCGAGAAGCGAAGCAATTGTAGAAAATGTAGAATCGTTTGAAAAGCAGCATAATGTCGATGTAGAAATTTCCATGCTGGGGCGTGAAAATTTAGACGAAAAAACGCTCATCGATCTTTCGACAGAATCAGGAGAGTCAGATGTAATCTATATCTTTCGAGAAACATTTGCACAATACGCAAAGAATGGATGGCTCATGCCTCTGGACTCTTATATGGAGAAATCAAAAAAGGAACTTATGAAAGAAGATTTTTTAGAAGGGTCTCTGGATATGTGCGAATATGAGGAAAATACGTATGGTCTTCCAATATATTTAACCACATGTATGATGTACTATAGAACGGATCTGTTTGAAAAAGCAGGGATTGAAGCAGTTCCGCAGACATGGGAAGAATTGAAAGAAGCGTGTCAGAAGTTAAAAGACATAGGCGTTTATCCTCTTGCGATGCGCGGTAACAATTATTCCTATGGTGGAGGTGCAGACTGGCATTTGGGAATGTTGGTATACAGTTTTGGCGCTCAATATTATCTTAATTATCCAGAGGATCTGACTCCAGTACTTGATTCAAAAGAATTTGTAGAAGCTGTCAGTTTTTATGCAGATCTGCTAAATGAATATGGTGTCCCCGGTACACAGACGAATAACTATACAGATAATATCCTGGCTGTAAAAAATGGAAATGTCGGAATTTGGATTGATGGAGCAGGATTAGTTACAGATTATCTAACGTCTGATTCGGCAGTGACAGAAGAGAATATAGGATTTGCCTCTATTCCGGCAGGAAAGGCAGGAAAAGTAGCACCCAAAAATGTGCATATGCTTTCTATAAATGCGAAATCCGAACACCCAAAAATGGCATATAAGTTTATTGAATGGGTAACAAGCATAGAGCATCAAATGGAAAGTACATTTATTGGCACAACTCGAAGAAGTGTATTTGAAAGCACAGCATATAAAGAAAAGCATAATTATGGGTCGGGCGCATGGTTGGAAGTCTATAAGGATAGTTTAAAATACGCTCAAAATGATTATTTTCCGGTTACACCTGAATGGCCACAGGTTTCTAAGGAAATTTCAGAAGCATTTGCGGATATTTTAATGGGAGAAAATGCCGGATCAAGAATGCACCAGGCAAATGAAAAAGTCAAAAGAATCTTTATCAGTAGGTAAGAGGAGGTTTACAGATGAGAAAGAAAATAATCAGTATCATTTTAACGGCAGTTATGGTTTTAGGAATTTTAGCAGGATGTTCGTCCAGTGAAAAGGAAGCAGCGGAAGGATCAGGCGGTTCTTCTTCTGAACCGTTAAGAGTGGCCTTGCAGCCGGTATGTCTGGGAGCCCCGGTGGGCTATGCATATGAAAAAGGGTATTATGAAGACGAAGGACTAGATGTTGAACTCACATATTTTGACACAGGAGCACCTGAAAATGAAGCCTTTGCAGCCGGCCAGATTGATATCGCTGCAAGTGGACTTGCTTCTGTGTTTTCTCTGGCTACAGGTAATGCAACATGGGTAGGAGAAATTAATACCACAGGAGGACAGGGGATTTATTTCAGACCTGATAATCCGGCAGCACAGGTAACGACCACTACAGAGCAGGGAGTAGAAATACTTGGCGATGCAGAAACAGTAAAAGGAATGAAATTTCTTGCTCCACTTGGAACATCGGCGCAGTATCTGGTAATGAATTATTGTGAACAACTTGGACTATCTTCCTCTGATTATGAGATTGTATCCATGGAATTTGGACCTGCTCTCCAGGCATTTAAATCAGGAGAAGGCGACGCTATTTCCTGTGATATCTGGTATGCTATTGAGGCAGAAGAGGCTGGATTCTCAAGGGCTGCTACTTTTGAAGAGGCCTGTGGAATTGAACCTAATGATGGAATTTTTGTCTCTAATACGCTGATAGAAGAACGCCGTGATGACGTAGTGAAATTTTTACGTGCAACATATAAAGCATTAGAAGAGCTTTCTGATGATTCTGTAAGACATGAGTTCTGTCTCCGGTGGTATGCTGAAAATGGCCGTGAATTTACAGAAGAACAGATGGATAAAGAAATTGAACGGCGGTGGTATATTACATCGGAAATCATGGAGCAGGAAGACTATATCATGGGTGAGGGTGTTACGGCTATGGCAGAATTTTATGTGGAAGATGGAAAGATTTCAGAAGACATGTTCCCGAACGTACAGAAATCTTATGATCCTTCTTTATTAGAAGAAGCGCTGGGAATAACAATACAATGTGATAACTAAAAAGCATGACAGGGCCTTATTTGGCTCTGTCAATATAACAGTTATAGTTCAGTAGGTGGTTTTATATGAAGAAAAGTAAAGAAAAGATGGGAAAATATAAGATCGTATCGGTTATCTCTATTGCTGTTTTTCTGGCAATATGGGAAATATGCACAGACATTCTGCATCTTGCTCCCGCTTCAATGCTTCCAAGTCCGATCTCTGTTCTGGAAACATTTATTCAGAAATTATATGATCCCAGCCCGGATGGGGCGACGATGATAGAACATATGGCAGCGAGTATGGAAATCGCATTGATAGGATATGTGCTGGGAGCGCTGGTCGGAATTCCACTGGCAATATTGATGGGATGGTATGAAAATATAGATATGTTTGTTCGCCCATTGTTTGACCTATTACGTCCGATTCCAGGAATTGCCTGGATTCCTATTTTTATCATTTTGTTCGGAATTGGAACTTTTTCCAGAGCGGTTGTCATTTTTATATCTTCGTTCATATCTTGTGTTGTAAATACATATACAGGGATAAAGCAAACGAAACAGGTTCATTTGTGGGTGGGACAAACGTTTGGTGCTTCTAATACACAACTTCTTATAAGAGTGGCAATTCCATCAGCGCTTCCAATGATTATTACCGGATTGAAAGTGGCTTTAGGAGCATCCTGGAGCGCATTGGTTGCTGCAGAACTTTTAGCATCAACAAAGGGGTTAGGATTTATGATCCAACAATGCAGAGGGATTTTCAGGCCAGATGTTATTATAGCAGGAATGATTGCAATTGGAGGAATAGGTGCATTTTTAACTTATCTATTATCACTGCTTGAAAAAGCTATATTAAAAGGGGGCAGATGGTAGATGAAAAAAAGAGGAAAGGCTATTCTGATAGGAGTTTTTGCATTTTTAAGTTTTTTGGCTTTGTGGCATTTCGGAACGAGCAAAACAATCTTTGGCGAACTGATCCCAGGTCCGATTATCGTTTTTCAGGCATTCTTTCAGTCCTTTTCTGAACCGATAGGACCCTGCACAATCTTAGGACATATTGGATGGAGTTTATCTAGGGTGGCCATCGCATACGTTCTGGCCGCCGCCGCAGGAATTATATTAGGAGTACTTATGGGGTGGAATAAATATATAGAAGCCATTTTCATGCCGCTTTATAACATGATACGACCCATTCCCCCCATTGCATGGATTCCACTGGCAATTCTGTGGTTTGGCCTAGCAGAGCTTCCGAAATATTTTTTAATTTTTTTAGCTGCATTTTGTACAATAACCATGAATGCCTATCAAGGTGCAAAGACAGTAGATCCTACTTTGATAGGCGCTTCAAAAATGTTAGGAGCAAATAACATACAGGTATTTTTTACCATTATTCTTCCATCGTCTGTTCCAACGATTTTTGCAGGACTTCAAGTTGCTGTTTCCGTATGTTGGACTACTGTCGTAGCAGCAGAAATGGTTCGTTCAGCGGAAGGACTGGGATGGATCATTATAAGTGCTCAATCAAATAATGATACGACACAAATGCTGGTGGGAATCCTTGCAATTGGAATCATAGGTTTTATTTTGGCATTTGTTATGAGAAAGGCGGAGGAATATTTATGTGCATGGAACAGAAGCGAGAAGTAAAAAAAATGATAGAATGTAACAGCCTCAGCAAAATTTATTTAGACAGAGCAACAAAGACAGAAAACCATGTAGTAGAAAAAATTGATTTATCTGTAAATGAAAACGAATTTCTTGTTTTGTTCGGACCGGGGCAGTGTGGAAAAACAACAATATTAAATATGCTGGCAGGCCTGGAAACACCTACATCCGGTGAAATAGAAGTAAATGGAAAAAAGGTGGAAGGGCCGGATCCTGAAAGAGGAGTTGTCTATCAGTCGATTTCTTTATTCCCGTGGCTTACAACAATGGGAAATGTGGAATATGGACCCAAAATGCGACGAATAAAAAAAGAAGAAAGACAGAAACGGGCACAATATTATATTGATTTAGTAGGCTTAAGTGGATTCGAAAGATCTTATCCGATCCAACTGTCAGGCGGGATGAAACAAAGAGTCGGCATTGCGAGAGCTTACTGCAATAATCCGGTCGTAATGTTTATGGACGAACCTTTTGGAGCGCTGGATGCACAGACAAGATATTTAATGCAGGAAGAGTTAGAAAAAATATGTCAGAAAGAAAAAAAGACAGTAGTATTTGTTACTAATAATATCGAGGAAGCAATTTATCTGGCGGATCGGATTGTTGTATTAAGGAATTGCCCGACGAGTATAAAGGCAGAATATAAGATTACATTACCTCGTCCAAGAGATAATACATCGCCGGAATTTTTGGCATTGCGCAAAGAAATATCTTCAATTGTAGATATTACATTGTAGGGAAGGTGGGATTTTATGAAGGAAGATACAATTGTAGAAGTAAAGAATCTCACAAAAAAGTTTGGAGATCTGCTGGTGCTGGATAATATCTCTTTCGAAATCAAAAGAGGCGATCTCTTATGTGTTGTAGGACCTACAGGCTGTGGAAAAACGACATTTTTGAACAGCCTCACGAAATTATATGATATTACATCCGGACAAATTCTTTTAGATGGGGAAACAGTAAACTTATCAAAGCATAATATTGCATACATTTTTCAGGAAACATCTACAATGCCATGGCTGACTGTAGAAAAAAATGTATCTTTTGGTCTTGATATTAAGCATGTTCCGGAAGCAGAGAAGAAAAAAAGGGTAGAAGAGGTATTGGAGATAGTCGGTTTAATAGATTATCGGAAATATTATCCACGACAATTATCCTCAAGCATGCAGCAAAGAGTAGTAATTGCAAGAGCATTTGCCACAAAACCGGAGTTATTATTAATGGATGAACCATATGCGCAATTAGATGTAGAACTACGTTTCCGATTAGAAGATGAATTGGTAAAATTGTGGGAACAAACCGGGACAACAGTATTATTTATTACACATAATATCGAAGAAGCGGTCTATTTAGGGGAAAATATTATGATCTTGACGAATAAACCTACCAAGGTAAAAAAGACTCTCCCTAATTCAATACCAAGACCCCGTGATATTTCAGCTCCAGAATTTGTGAAACTAAGAAACCAGGTAACAGAATTAATCAAGTGGTGGTAAAAATGAAAGAGAAATTGAATATTGTATGGTTTTGCACAGATCAGCAAAGATATGATACAATCCATTCTCTTGGGAATCCGTACATACACACACCAAATTTAGACAGGCTGGTCAGGGAAGGAGTCGCTTTTACAAAAGCTTATACACAATGTCCAATATGTACACCAAGCCGTTCTTCCTTCTTAACAGGGCGGTACCCAAGAACAACAAGGGCCTTTTATAATGGAAATGATAAATATTCAAAAGATGAAGTACTTGTTACAAAACTATTGCAGGAAACCGGATATACCTGTGGATTGACAGGAAAATTGCATCTGACTTCTCCGCAGGGACGCATGGAAAAACGCACCGATGACGGATATACGTATTTTCAATGGAGTCACCATCCGCATAACGATTGGCCAAATGGTGAAAATGATTACCAGAACTGGTTAAAGCAAAAAGGTATCTGCTGGGAAGAAGTATACGGTGGAAGATATACCAGTATGTCACGGTGGCCTCCCATTGAAAATGAAAATTTTTCCGGAAAGGAAGTAGGCGTTCCTGCTGAATATCATCAGACAACTTGGTGTGTAGAAAAGGCAATTGAATTTATAGATCAAAATAAAGAAACTCCATGGCTGATTAGTATCAACCCATTTGATCCGCATCCTCCGCTAGATCCACCGCAGGAGTATAAGGACAGGTTGAAAATAGAAGATATGCCTCTTCCACTGTGGAAAGACGGAGAATTGAAGAATAAACCTTCTCATCAGCAGCTGGATTATAAAATCGGCGGTCAGAACGGAGCAACTGATTCTATTGTCGGGATGAGTGATGATGACAAGAGAGAAAAAATACGGGATTATTATGCAGAGATCGAGCTTATTGATGATCAGCTGGGTAGATTGATGGAATATTTAGACCGCACAGGACAGAGAGAAAATACTATGATCATTTTTATGAGTGATCACGGAGAAATGAATGGAGATCACGGATTATACTGGAAAGGAGCTTATTTTTATGAGGCATTGGTGCATGTTCCGTTGATCATTTCATGTCCATCGAGATTTCAGCAAAATGTTATTTGCGATGCATTGGTGGAACTGGTAGATATTGCGCCGACGATTCTGGAAACAATTGGAGAAGAAATCCCGTTTTATATGCAGGGAAAAAGTTTATATTCTATTTTGACGGGAGCAACATCCTTGCATCACCATAAAGACTCTGTCTATAGTGAGTTCTATTACTGCCTGAAAGGATGTCATGAGGATAGATTTGCAACCATGTATTTTGATGGGCGGTATAAAATTGTAACTTACTGTAATATGGATGAGGGAGAGCTTTATGATCTGGAAACAGATCCGTCTGAATTTGACAATTTGTGGGATGATCCAACTTATCACAGTCTGCGGGAAGAAATGATTAAAAAGAATTTTGATAAAGCGTTAATGTGTAATATGGATTTTTCCATGAACCCCCTTTATGAATATTAGTTCCAGAAGATAGATGTGTTTTATGTAGGGGAGGAATGAACAACGAATAGACGGGAAGTATTATATTTATTGATAAAACCTGCCTCTGGTGCCTGTAACCTGCAGTGTACCTACTGCTTCTACAGAGATGAAATTAAAAAAAGGAAAGTGGAATATTGTGGTAAAATGTCAGAGAAGACCTTAAGAAATATTATAAAAAAGGCCTCTTATCATGAATGCAAAGAGTGTGTACTCGCATTTCAGGGAGGGGAGCCTACATTGGCTGGTCTCGACTTTTTCCAAAAAGCAGTGGAATATGAAAAAGAGCTTGCAGAACAGGATATACGATTTGTGAATACTATTCAGACAAATGGATACGGACTGGATAAAGAATGGGTAAAATTTTTTGCTGAAAATCAATTTCTTGTAGGAGTTTCGTTAGACGGGACATCTTATACACATAATGCATATAGACGAACCAAAGAAGAATTGGAAACATTTGAACCTGTAATGCAGTTTATTGGCTGGTTGAAAGAGTATAATGTGAAATTTAACATTTTAACAGTTGTAACGGAAAAGATGGCATTTTCAGCAAAAAGAATATATCGTTTTTTTACAAAAAACCAGTTTTATAATATGCAATTTATTCCATGTATCGATCCTTTAGATGGAGAAAGATCTGAATGCAGTCTGACAGCTAAAGGCTATGGACGCTTTCTATGTGAATTATTCGATGAATGGTATGCAGATATTCTTGCAGGAAAGAGAATTTATATCCGGCAATTTGAAGATTATTTATTGCTGGCAAAATGTGGAAGGGCAGAAAGCTGCGGTACAAATGGCAGCTGTGGTATTCAATATGTAATTGAAGCTGATGGTGGAATTTACCCATGCGACTTTTATGTGTTAGATCAATATTGTCTGGGAAATATTAACCAAATCAGCTATCAAGAGAGCGAAAAAAGAGGTCAGCAGATTGAATTTTTTCAAAAATCGAGAGAAATACCTCCCGAATGTAGCGATTGTCCATATTACTTATTATGCAGGAATGGATGCTTCCGTTATAGAGAGAAGGATTTTCTAAAAAACAAGTTCTGTGAATCTTACAAAGATTTTTTTGCATATGCAGGGGATAGGCTGATCTGGATGAGTAGATGGTAATATAGTATAAAAGCAAAAAGAGGCGTTTCCTCCCGTCTTTCAATAGACGGGAGGTTTTTGTGTGTATAATCATAAAACTATTTATAGAAATTAAATAAAATTTGAAAATCTTTTCATAATACGTTACACTACTAAGTGTTTACAAAGTATAGAGTACTTTCATAAAACAATATGAAACAGGAGTATATATGAGAAAATTAGCATTAGATGATGAAATATTATTGAAAATCGAGAAGCCGGCCCGTTACATTGGCGGTGAGGTTAATTCTGTGATGAAGGATAAAGATAAAGTGGAAGTCCGCTTTGCCATGTGCTTCCCCGACGTTTACGAAATTGGAATGTCTCACCTGGGCATCCAGATTCTTTATGATATGTTTAATCGGATGGAAGATGTGTGGTGTGAACGGGTATATTCCCCCTGGGTGGACTTAGATGAGATCATGCGCCGGGAAGACATTCCTCTTTTTGCGCTGGAATCCCAGGATCCTATCCGGGATTTTGATTTCCTGGGCATTACGATCCAGTACGAAATGTGTTACACAAACATTCTTCAGGTACTGGATCTTAGTCATATTCCGCTGCGTTCTTTGGAACGGACAGAGGAGGACCCAATTGTCATAGGAGGAGGCCCCTGTGCCTACAATCCGGAGCCTCTTGCGCCATTCTTCGACCTTTTCTATATCGGTGAGGGCGAGACGGTATACCGGCAGCTTCTGGATCTTTATAAAGAGAATAAGAAAAGAGGCGGAAACCGTATGGATTTTCTTGAGATGGCGGCAAGTGTAGAGGGGATTTATGTGCCTGCTTTCTATACCGTTTCCTATCATGAGGACGGAACTCTTGCTTCCTTTACTCCTGACCGTTCCTGTGCACCGGTAACCATAAAGAAACAGGTTGTGATGGATATGGAGGAAACAACATATCCGGAAGCTCCGGTAGTTCCTTTTATCAAAGTGACCCAGGACCGGGTTGTGCTGGAGATCCAGAGGGGCTGTATCCGGGGGTGCCGTTTCTGTCAGGCCGGAATGCTTTACCGTCCTACCCGGGAGAGAAACGTAGAAGATTTAAAAGAATATGCATGGAAAATGCTGAAAAATACGGGACATGAGGAGATTTCATTAAGTTCGTTAAGTTCCAGCGATTACAGCCAATTAAAAGAAATTGTTACTTTTCTGATTGAAGAATTTAAGGATGCGGGAATCAATATTTCTCTTCCATCGCTTAGAATAGACGCGTTCTCTTTGGATGTAATGAGCAAAGTACAGGATATTCGTAAAAGCAGTCTTACCTTCGCACCGGAGGCAGGCTCTCAGCGTATGCGCAATGTCATTAACAAAGGGCTGACAGAGGAAGATATTCTGGGAGGAGCAGGAGCGGCATTTGAAGGAGGATGGAATAAAGTAAAGCTTTACTTTATGCTGGGGCTTCCAACCGAAACACAGGAAGATATGGAAGCTATTGCTGTTCTTGCAGACAAGGTGGCAAGGCGTTACTATGAGATTCCCAAGGAACAAAGAAATGGAAAATGTCAGATTACGGCCAGTTCTTCTTTCTTCATTCCCAAACCTTTTACTCCGTTTCAGTGGGCTAAGATGTATAAGAATGAAGAATATATTGCCAGGGCGGCAATTGTAAAACATGCGTTCCAGAATCAGCTGAACCGTAAAAGTCTGAAATACAATTGGCACGATGCGGAAGTGACTGTTCTGGAAGGCGTTCTTGCCAGAGGAGACAGAAGGGTTGCGGATGTCATTATGACTGCCTATCAGATGGGGTGCATTTACGATGCCTGGACAGAACATTTTGATTATGAAAAATGGCTGAAAGCTTTTGAGGACAACGGGCTGGATATTGCTTTTTATAATGAGAGGGAACGCTCCCTGGACGAGCTTTTCCCCTGGGATTTTATTGATATCGGCGTGACAAAAGAGTTTTTAAAACGAGAGTGGGAACATGCTATGAAAGGAGAAGTTACTCCAAACTGCCGCCAGCAATGTTCCGGATGCGGTGTGGCAAAATGGAAAGGAGGTGTCTGTGTTGAAGGTAAGAATTAAATTCCGTAAATACGGCATTATGCGTTTTATCGGACATCTGGATGTAATGCGTTTTTTTCAGAAAGCGATGAGAAGGGCACAAATTCCCATTGCTTTTACAGGCGGATACAGTCCCCATATGATCATGTCTTTTGCACAGCCGTTGGGGATTGGGCTTACCAGCGACGCAGAATACATGGATATTGAGCTGGCAGGAGAGATTTCTTCTTCAGAGGCATTACAGGCGTTAAATCAGGTAATGGCAGAAGGAATTGAAGTTTTAAGCTTTCGTCAGATCGCGGAGGATAAGAAAAGCAGCGGCATGACCATTGTTGCGGCGGCAGATTATCTTGTGACGGTCAAAGAAAGCGACAGTAAAGGACAAGGATTCCCGGATTTCTGGAAAAATGAGCTGAAAACTTTCCTTGACAGTCCGGAAATTCTGATCATGAAGAAAACAAAGCGCAGTGAGAAAGAGACAGATATCCGGCCTTTGATCTATCAGATGGAGCTCAGAGAGCAGGGCATGTACCTGAAACTGGCTGCCGGAAGTGAAGCAAATCTGAAGCCGGATCTTGTCATGGATGCTTTCTATGAAAAGAGCGGGCATGACAAGAAAGAAAAGCTCCATTTTCACAGACTGGAATTGTATGCAGAGAATCCGGGCAGTCAGGAAAGCCGTTTCTGTACGCTGGAATCTCTTGGGACAGACATTGTATAAGCTGATACTTGCGCAAAGCACGGAATTAGTGGTATGATAGGAAACTGGAGGAGTTATGGGTAAAAAAGAGTTAAAGACAAATGCGATGCGCATTCTTGACAGGGAAAAAGTCTCTTATACATATCAGACTTATGAATGCAGCGAATTTACAGACGGAATCCATGTAGCTGACCAGCTGGGGCTTCCCCATGAACAGGTGTTTAAAACACTGGTTACGATTGGAAAGACAGGTGGTCATTATGTTTTTGTCATTCCAATTGCCAGAGAAATTGATCTGAAAAAAGCAGCCCGCGCGGTACATGAAAAGTCTCTGGAAATGCTTCCTTTAAAAGAGCTTACCAAAGTAACTGGTTATGTGCGGGGAGGATGTACCTCAATAGGTATGAAGAAACCGTTTCCAACTGTCATACAAAGGGAGGCACAGGAAATGGAATGGATCTATATCAGCGGCGGTAAGCTGGGAATGCAGCTTCGGCTTTCTCCGCTGGATCTGAAAAAAGTAACTTCGGCTGAATTTGCCGATGTTACAGTTTAAAAATCAAGGACAGCGGAGATAAAAAATGGAAAGTGTCAAGATCACAAATAGAGGAGAAGATATTGTATCTGTTCTGAAAAGGACAGATACCATAATTTTTGATATCGGAAATGTACTTCTTGCCTATGACTGGAGGAGCTATCTTCAGGAATTTGATTTCTCGCCGGAGGTCTTTCGGATCATTGCAGAGGCAGTGTTCCTGAATGAAGACTGGGAAAGGGGAGATCAGGGCGGGATTACTTCCCGGCAGTGGGAAGAGCTTTTTCTGGAAAATGCTCCGGGATATGAGAAGGAAATCCGGCAGGTTTTTGACGGACTTTCCCATACGATCCGTCCTCTTCCCTATACAACGGAACTGACGGAAGGATTGAAAAGGCAGGGATACCGGCTTTTCTATCTTTCCAATTATTCAGAACACCTCTATCATGCTACGAAACATCTGATGGGCTTTCTGGATATTTTTGACGGAGGGATTTTTTCTTACAAGGCGGGATGCATTAAACCGGACAGACATATATACAGGCTCCTGTTGGAGACATATTCTATTTCTCCGTACAACGCTCTTTTCCTGGATGACCGCGAGGAAAATGTGAAGGCGGCGTTGGATATAGGGCTGAATGGGGCGGTGTTTACTTCGGAAACCCCATATCATATACTGGAATATTTGAGAAGCAAGGACAAGACAAAGGAGACTTAACAGATGAAGAAAGTTGTAAAATTTGGCGGCAGCTCTCTGGCAAGTGCCGAACAGTTTAAAAAAGTAGGATATATCATCCGGCAGGATGATACAAGGCGATATGTTGTCCCCTCGGCGCCGGGGAAACGTTTTGCAGGAGACACCAAGGTGACAGATATGCTGTACAGCTGTTATCTTCTGGCACTTCGGGAGGAAGAAGAACAGGAAGAGGAATTTGAGGCTTTGCTGCAGGCCATCAAGGAGAGGTATGATGAGATTATCAGCGGTCTGGGACTTCACCTGGATCTGGAACCGGAATTTCGTGTGATCCGTGAAAACTTCAGCCGGAAGATCGGACGTGATTATGCCGCATCGCGTGGAGAGTATTTAAATGGTCTTGTGATGGCAGAATATCTGGGATATGAATTTATTGATGCGGCAGAAGTGATTTTCTTTAAGGAATCCGGCAATTTTGACGCAAGAAAGACAAACCGTGTTCTTTCAGAGAGGCTATCTTCCTGTGAAAGAGCAGTTATTCCGGGATTTTACGGAGCCCTTCCCAATGGAAAGATCAAAACCTTCTCCAGAGGCGGATCCGATGTGACAGGATCTATTGTAGCAAAAGCGGTACATGCGGATCTTTATGAAAACTGGACAGATGTTTCCGGATTTCTTGTGGCGGATCCGGGTATTGTTAAAAACCCTAAAGCCATTGATGTGATTACCTACCGTGAGCTTCGCGAGCTTTCCTACATGGGAGCTACTGTGCTCCACGAGGACGCTATTTTTCCGGTACGCGGCGAAGGAATCCCTATTAATATCAGGAATACCAATGCCCCGGAAGATAAGGGGACTCTGATCGTGGAGGCAACCTGCCGTACTCCGCGCTTTACTATCACTGGCATTGCCGGAAAAAGAGATTTTGCTTCCATCACAATAGAAAAAGCCATGATGAACGGGCAGGTGGGATTCTGCCACAAAGTGCTCGGCGTCTTTGCAGAGAATGATATTTCCATTGAACATATGCCTTCAGGGATTGATACCCTGACAGTTTTCGTACATCAGGATGAGTTTGAGGAAAAAGAACAGAAAGTCATTGCCGGCATTCACAGGGCGGTGGAACCGGATCTGGTAGAACTGGAATCAGATCTTGCTTTGATCGCTGTTGTGGGAAGAGGCATGAAAGCAACAAGAGGAACCTCGGGGCGCATCTTTTCTGCCCTGGCCCATGCCAATGTCAATGTCAAAATGATCGATCAGGGGTCCAGTGAGCTTAATATTATAATCGGAGTCCGCAATCATGATTTTGATGCAGCAATACGGGCTATTTATGATATTTTCGTTACCACTCAGATTTAAGCGTTAAAGGAGTAGAAACAGAGAAGAAATGAAAAACATATTATTTTTTCTGAAGCCGAAAGCAGAGATTGCTTACATATATGATTATCATACGATGCGGCAGGCGCTGGAGATCATGGAACATCACAAATATTCCTGTGTGCCTATTTTGAACCGTTATGGCAAATATGTAGGATCCATTACAGAAGGAGACCTTTTGTGGGATATTAAGAAAAGAGGGCTTTCCAGCATCCGCGATGCGGAAAATATAAGCATTATGAAAGTGGCGCGCCGCTTTGACTATCAAAGTGTCAGCGCCGAGTCAAGAATGGAAGATATGATAGGCAGGGCTATGGAGCAGAATTTTGTCCCTGTAGTAGATGATCAGGAAAACTTTATCGGAATTATTACAAGAAGAGATATCATCAGCTACTGTTACAGCCAGATGATGATGCAGGGAGGCGATTTGTTGTGATTGATTTTCATACACATATTTTCCCTGAAAAAATTGCAGAGAAAACACTGAAATTCCTGGCATCAAGATGTCATATTGATCCTTACACGGACGGAACCGCCCCGGGACTTTCAGCTTCAACAAAAGAGGCAGGACTGGAAATGTCTGTCATTCTTCCGGTAGTAACAAAACCGTCACAATTTCAGTCTATTAATCGCTTTGCCATGCAGTTTCAGGAAGGATCCCTTTTATCTTTTGGAGGAATCCATCCTGATAATGAGGATTACAAAGAGAAGCTGAAAGAATTGAAACATATGGGGTTTAAGGGCATCAAACTTCATCCCGACTACCAGGAGACTTTTATTGACGATATACGCTATAAACGGATCATCAGCTATGCTTCAGAGCTGGATTTGATCGTCAGTGTGCATGCAGGATTTGATCCGGGATATCCGGACTGCATCCACTGTCCTCCCCAAAAAGCGCTTGATGTTATTCGGGATGTACAGCCCCAAAATCTGGTGCTTGCGCATATGGGCGGCTTTATGATGTGGGATGAGGTGGAAGCGTATCTTACAGGAGAAAATATATGGATGGATACGGCGGCTGTCTTTGGACACATACCGGAAGAGCAGTTTGTACGTATCGTGCGTGCCCACGGTGCAGACAAGATTCTTTTTGCAACAGATTCCCCATGGGGAGGACAGAAAGAATTTGCAGAATATTTCAGGAATCTTCCGCTGTCTGATGAGGAAAAGGAAGCGATTGCCAGAGGAAATGCAAGAAAGCTTCTTGGAATGTCCTGATTTTTCCATTGCACTGCTTCCGGAAACAGATGAAAATTACAAAAAAAGGAGAGAATACATATGAGCAGTCTGATCAAACCAGAGGGATATTCTTCCCCGCTTACTATAAGAGAGACAGAGGTTGCCATCAAAGAAGTGAAAGACCATTTTGAACGTTCTCTTGCCAAGTCTTTGCATTTGACGAGAGTATCCGCCCCTCTGTTTGTTAAACCGGCCACCGGACTTAATGATAATCTTAACGGGGTGGAACGGCCGGTTGCATTCGGTATCAAAGAACAGGATGATGATGTGGCAGAGATCGTACATTCCCTTGCAAAGTGGAAAAGATACGCTCTGAAGCGCTACGGATTCCATTCCGGAGAAGGGCTTTATACAGATATGAATGCCATCCGCCGGGATGAGGATACAGACAACATTCATTCTATTTATGTGGATCAGTGGGACTGGGAGAAGGTTATTTCCAAAGAGGAAAGAAACATGGAGACACTTCAGTATACTGTCCGTAAAGTATATGAGGCATTGAAGGATACAGAGGCCTATATGTCAAGAAGATATAACTATATCGAGCCTCTTCTTCCGGATGAGATCTTCTTTATCACCTCACAGGAGCTGGAAGATATGTATCCGGACCTTACACCAAAGGAGAGAGAAAAGGCAATTGCCAGAGCAAAAAAAGCAGTATTTATCGCCCAGATAGGAAAAACGCTTGCTTCAGGCGAGAAGCATGACGGACGGGCGCCGGACTATGATGATTGGGAACTGAACGGAGATATCATTGTCTATTATCCGGTACTTGACATTGCCCTGGAGCTTTCTTCCATGGGGATCCGTGTAGATGAGGAAGCGCTCAAAAGCCAGCTTAAGGCAGCCGGATGTGAAGACCGCGCAAATCTTGCCTTCCAGAAAGCTCTGCTTGCAGGGGAGCTTCCCTATACGATAGGCGGCGGAATCGGTCAGTCCCGTATCTGTATGTACTGCCTTAGAAAAGCACATATCGGAGAGGTACAGTCCTCCATCTGGCCGGATGAGATGGTGGCAGATGCAGAGGCGCATCAGATACCGCTTTTGTAATAATTCGGGTAATTATTTGTACAAAAACTCTTGATTTTATAAATGCTTTATGCTACACTTCAATAGTATGCCGCACAGCGGGGTTTTAAAGTGCTGTCCAGATACGGATATGCCACCGAAGCTGGCGAGTAATGATAATAGGAGGTGCCATATGTACGCGATTATAGCAACAGGTGGTAAACAGTACAAAGTAGCCGAAGGCGATATCATTAAAGTAGAAAAACTTGGTGTGGAAGCTGGAGAGACTTATACATTTGACCAGGTGCTTGCAGTAAGCGATAACGAACTGAAGATCGGAAATCCCACTGTAGCAGGTGCAACTGTTGAGGCGTCCGTAGTAGAAAACGGAAAAGCTAAAAAAGTTATTGTTTACAAGTATAAGAGAAAAACCGGTTATCACAAGAAAAACGGTCACAGACAGCAGTACACAGCAGTTAAGATTGAAAAGATCAATGCTTAATCTTCCTGGAGGAATTTTATGATCCAGGTGACGATTTATCGTAATGAAAAAGAAGAGTGTTCGGGTTTCCTGGCAAGAGGGCATGCGGGCTTCAGCGAAGAAGGACAGGATATTGTCTGTGCAGCGGCTTCCGTTCTGATGATCAATACCGTCAATGCGATTGAAGCATTTGCCAGTGATAAAACCTCCCTCGTATCTGATGATATGGAGGGACTGATCGACTACCGGCTTAACGGCAGACCTTCCAGGGAAGCGTCACTGCTTTTAAAAGCCATGATTCTTGGTCTTACAGACATGGCAGACGATGAAAACTATTCAGAATATATTCAGGTAAGATTTGAGGAGGTGTAAAGACCATGATGAAATTAAACCTTCAGTTTTTCGCTCATAAAAAAGGGGTAGGTTCTACAAAGAACGGACGTGACTCCGAGTCTAAGAGATTAGGTGCTAAAAGAGCTGACGGACAGTTTGTAAAAGCTGGAAACATCCTTTACAGACAGCGCGGTACAAAGATCCATCCGGGTGTCAATGTAGGACGCGGTGGAGATGACACACTGTTCGCTTTAGTAGATGGTGTTGTCAGATTTGAAAGAAAAGGAAGAGATAAGAAACAGGTTTCTATCTATCCGGTAGCACAGTAATCATCGATGGTATGACCCTGCCGTTTTGAATGCGGCAGGGCCTTTTTGTAATATTGGTAATGCAGGGAACAAGGTTCCTTTTCATTTATTCTAATTTGAGGAGACAAAACATGTTTGCAGACAGAGCAAAAATATTCATCCGCTCCGGCAAAGGAGGAGATGGACACGTCAGTTTCCGCCGTGAACTGTATGTTCCCAACGGAGGACCGGACGGCGGTGACGGCGGACGTGGCGGGGATGTGATCTTTGAGGTAGATGAAGGGCTTAATACCCTTCAGGATTACCGCCATAGAAAAAAATTTGCAGCAAAGGATGGCGAACCGGGAGGGAAAAGGAAGTGTCACGGCGCTGATGCCGATGATATTGTGTTAAGAGTGCCGGAGGGAACTGTTATAAAAGAGGCTGAATCCGGTAAGGTCATCGCCGATATGTCCGGTGAGAACCGCCGTCAGATCATTTTGAAAGGCGGAAAAGGCGGACTTGGCAACCAGCATTTTGCGACAGCTACGATGCAGATTCCCAAATACGCACAGCCCGGACAGCCTGCACAGGAACTTTGGGTCAATCTGGAACTTAAGGTGATTGCAGATGTAGGACTGGTAGGATTTCCGAACGTGGGAAAATCCACCTTCCTTTCCAGGGTGACAAATGCGCGCCCCAAGATTGCCAACTATCATTTTACAACCTTAAATCCCAATCTTGGTGTGGTAGATATCCCGGGTGCAAAAGGATTTGTGATCGCAGATATACCGGGGCTTATTGAAGGCGCTTCCGAGGGTGTCGGCCTGGGCCATGAGTTCTTGCGTCACATTGAGAGAACAAAACTGATCATCCATGTGGTAGATGCAGCCGGAACGGAAGGCCGCGATCCTGTGGAAGATATTTATAAGATCAACGCCGAGCTTGCGGCTTATAATCCGGAGATTGCGGCAAGACCGCAGATCATTGCCGCCAACAAGATTGACGCTGTCTACAGTGAAGGAGAAGACCCTGTAGAGAGACTGAAAAAAGAATTTGAGCCAAAAGGCATGAAAGTTTTTCCGATTTCCGGCGTGACCGGCGAGGGAATTAAGGAACTCTTATATGAAGTTTCTGCACTTTTGGATCAAATGGACGACCAGCCTGTGATCTTCCAGCAGGAATACTTTCCGGAAGAGGAGCTCATTCATGCAGATCTTCCCTACACAGTTGTCAAAGAGGATGACATGTATGTGGTGGAAGGTCCTAAGATTGAAAAAATGCTGGGATATACAAATCTGGATTCCGAAAAAGGATTTCAGTTTTTCCAGAAATTCCTGAAAGATACAGGAATTTTGGATGAGCTGGAAGCTGCCGGAATACAGGAAGGAGATACAGTAAAGATGTATGGCCTTCAGTTTGATTATTATAAATAGAAGGAGACTGTTATGACGACAAAGCAAAGAGCCTATCTGAAAAGTCTTGCCATGACAATGGATCCGATTTTTCAGATTGGGAAAAACAGTATGACTCCGGAGCTTACAAAGGCCGTTTCCGAAGCGCTTGAAGCCCGGGAGCTCATTAAGATAAGTGTTCTTCAAAACTGTGCGGATGATCCAAAAGAACTTGCCGCAGTGCTGGCTGAGCGGACCCGCTCCCAGGTGGTACAGGTCATCGGAAAGAAGATCGTCCTTTATAAAGAAGGAAAAGACGAAAAGAAAAAAATTGAGTTGCCATAATTATTTTATGTAACTCATCGTAAAGGAGACCTATGAAAATCGGAATTATGGGCGGAACTTTTGATCCCATTCACAATGGACATCTGATGCTGGGAGACTATGCCTGCAGGGAATATTTCCTGGATGAAGTCTGGTTCATGCCAAATGGAAATCCGCCTCACAAAGACAATGCTTCTATTGAGCTTTCAGCCGAAGAGAGGGCCAGGATGGTATCTCTGGCAATCAGGGAATATCCAAGTTTCCGTCTGGAGGATTATGAGATAAAGAGAAGCTGTGTCAGCTGTTCCTATGAAACGATGGAACATCTGACGAAACTTTATCCAAAAGACAGTTTTTATTTTATCATCGGCGCGGATTCTCTCTTTGCCATTGAAACGTGGAGGTCGCCGGAGCGTCTTTTCGCAACCTGTACGATTCTGGCAGCCTTTCGAGGGGACAAGAACAGCCGGGCTATCATGAACGGGAAGATCAGAAGGCTTAGACGGAAATATGACGCAGATATCCGGCTTTTGGATACACCTGTCATGGATGTTTCTTCTCATGAACTCCGCAGATGGATACGTGAGGGAAAGGATGTGAGTGCACTTCTCCCTAAGACGGTAGAAGCATATATAGATGAACATCAGTTATACAGACAGTGACGATAAAGAAGGTGAAACTAATGAATGAAACGATCACCAAAATGCAGAAGAGGCTGAAAAAGCATCTTGATCGTGAGAGATATGAGCACACTCTCGGCGTTATGTATACAGCGGGAGCTCTTGCAATGCGTTATGAGTGTGACCTGGAGCAGGCACTGACAGCCGGACTGCTTCACGACTGTGCCAAATGTATACCGGGAGAAAAGAAGATCCGGATGTGCGACAAATATCATCTCCACGTGTCGGAGGTAGAGCTTGCGAATCCTTCTTTGCTGCATGCAAGGCTGGGCGCTTTTCTTGCAGCGAAAAGATATCATGTGGATGATAAAACGGTGATCAATGCAATTGCATGTCATACGACAGGGCGGCCGGAAATGACTTTGCTTGACAAGATCATCTATATTGCGGACTATATCGAGCCTGGGCGTCAGGAACTTCCAAACATGGCTGTTGTCCGTCGTCTGGCATTTGAAGATATTGATGAATGCCTTTATCGTATCTTGAAGGATTCCCTTGTTTATCTCAATTCAAGAGGAATCCCCATTGATCCTATGACAGAAAAGACTTATTTATATTATAAAAAATATCTGGGAAAGGAGGAGGCGTAGTATATGACCGAAAGTTCAAAGAAAATGGCCCTTGCTGCATACCGTGCACTGGACGAAAAAAAGGGAAGTGAGATCCGTGTCATTGATATTTCCAATGTTTCCGTCATTGCCGATTATTTCGTGATCGCAACCGGAAACAGTTCCAGCCAGGTAAACGCTTTGGTGGACAGTGTGGAAGAGAAGATGCACAAAGCTGGATTTTCCTTAAGACAGAAAGAAGGACGGGCAGGCGGAAGCTGGGTTCTTCTGGATTATAATGATATTATCGTTCATATTTTTGATAAGGAGAACCGTTCTTTCTATAACCTGGAACACGTGTGGAGCGACGGCCAGGCAGTAGATCCGGAGACGTTAGCATAACTATAAAAGAGCAGGAATATCTGTTTTATGATACAGATGTTTCTGCTCTTTGTTCTGATCGGCACTTCTTTAAATATAGTGCAGTAACTAATCGCCATTGTACTTTTTTGGGTTTCATCCTCCAAAATATATTTAAAAGCAAAGAAACAGAAAATCCTTTTTACACAAATATAATGCGAGGAGGTAATTATATAGTGAAACGCTCGTTTATGGCAACTTTCCTGATACTTTTGATTGCTGTCAGTATGGTGGCCTGTGGTCGGGCGAACGATAATATTGGCAATGATAATGGAAACGCATCTACAGCATCACAGAAACAGACAGAATATCTAGAAGCGATTCCAGAGGAGTATTTTGAAAATGCAGAACAACAGGGCCAGGTCTTCAGGTGACTTATCAAAGTCAGGATTATACCGGGAACGATACTGCTATCACAAAACCTGCTTTTGTCTATTTGCCCTATGGATACGATGAGAATGACACGGATACCCGGTACGATATTCTTTATCGGTTTATCACTTGGAAGAACTTTTATGCTGTTTAGGCATTTTTCAATACACAGGCAAGAAGGAGCTTGACAAGAATCAGTTTTTTACGCATAATATATCTAAGATACATAGCTAAGATATATGAAGGAGGGGATTCGGCATGGAAATACCTGAAACGCAGCAGAAGATCCTGAACAGTGCCAAACGCTGGTTTTTGGAAAAAGGTTTCAAATCGGCTCCACTGCGCAAGATTGTGAATGATGTGGGCTTTACTCTTGGTGCGTTCTATGGCTACTACAAAAATAAAGAGGAACTGTTCTACGCCTTAACGGACGAGACGGCGCAGGGCCTTGCCACCATTATACGCTCCATCGGGGAGGATATGCAGAAACTCCCACCAGAACAGATGCTCTATTCCATGCTGGACTGCTATCTGCGTCGCCTTCCGGAGTTGGCAGATTATCTTTGCGCTCACCGGGAAGAAATGGTGTTACTACTTCGCTGTGCTGAGGGAACGAAGTATGAAAACTTCTTTGACAGTTTCCGCATAATGAACATCGAACGGATTACGCAGGGGGTGGAAACTGCTGAGCATACGCCAAAGGCTCTGCTAGGCATCGACCCCGGTTCCCTTGACCTGATGATGCGGGGCTATTTTGATATGCTCGCCCACATCATTCTGGAAACCGAGGATAAGGAAACAATCATCCGGCGGATGCGTGACGTCGCACTGGTATACCGCAACGGAATGCTCAGTTTAATGGAGGAGGAAACGGATCATGCATGAATATTATCGGAACAATATCCTGAAATTAAAAAAGGAAAACGAGGGTTATCTTCGCTTTGTGAAAGTGGAACTGGAACAGAACGCCGGCAAACCTTACAGCGAGGTATGGGAGGAAATCTGGGGCTTCTATGAAAAGAATCTGCTGGAGCATTTCCCTTACATCGGCGGTGACAAAGTCAGCGGGACAAAGAACCTCACTGGCGCTTACATTTTTGTGGCGATGGGCGAGGTACTTAAACGCTACGGTGTTTCTGTGGAGGGTTCGGCACGTCTGATGGTGCTGGCTTATGAGCGAAAGTATCAGGCTATCCCACACCCCGTCCGGGCAGTTATGAGGAAGATATTTTCCTCGCCCAGGCTTGTCACGAAGATGTATCGAAAGAAAGACCGGGAGAATACGGAGAACGCTGCAAAATATCCCGGCAGCTTTGAAACAAAAACCATGCAGCCGCCTGCAGAGGGCTGCGTCTTTACTTATCATACTCTCGTTTGCCCACTGTCCGATTTCGCAAAAAAATACGGCTACGAAGAATATATGCCCTATCTCTGCAATTTGGACTATGTGATGTTCGGCGTGTTGGGCGTACCGCTGTACCGAAGGCATACCTGCTTTGCCAACGGCGACTACTGTGACTTCAGCCTAAAATCGGGTGTGCAGCCATTACCATACTGGCCGCCGGTATTTACACAGGGGAAAGGTTATCAATAAGAAATATACGGAAACACTCACCCAATTCCGGATGAATAAACCGGTATTACAAATCTGATGAAAAAGGAGACATAAAATGGCATTCAGAAACAATTTCGGCAACCCGCAGGGATTTATAGGAAGGCTGATGCTTTCTGGTATGAATATGGGGCATAGTCCGATGGCTAAATGGGCATTTACACAATTTGATGTCCCTGATGACGGAATGCTGGTTGATATTGGCTGTGGCGGTGGATTTAATATCCGAAGATTATTAGACCGCTCCAAAGACGGTTTCGTTTATGGGATAGATATTTCCAGCACCAGCGTTGAGAAGTCAAAAAAGACGAATAAAAAGAATATTGGCAAAAGATGTGAAGTGCTTCTTGGGAGCGCAGAGAACCTTCCGTTAAAGGATAATTCCATAAAACTTGCCACCGCCTTTGAAACTGTGTATTTCTGGAAAGATCTGGAGAAATGCTTTGCAGAAGTGAAAAGAACGATCAGGCCGGGCGGGAAATTCGTAGTCGTCAATGATCCTGGAGATCCTGAAAAACACTGGGAAAAGATGATACCGGGGATGAAATCATATACACCGGATGAAATAAAACAGATCATGGAGGCCGTCGGTTTCATGGATGTTAAGGTTACAAAAAATAAGTTTATGTTCTGCGTGTCTGGAAAGAAAGGGAACTAAATGAATTGCAATCCTGCATGTCTCCTGATATAATATTAGTTAGTTATCACTAACCTATTTGCGCATAGGAGGGTACATCCATGTTTACTGTTCGTCCATATAAGGAAGAAGATGCTGCGGCCTGCGGGGATTGCTTCTACGAAGGATTCTTTTCATGCTCTGTGGATCAGAACGATAAAATACTTTTGCGTGACTACGCACAGATCCTGATTGAAAAATGCAATTTCACCTATGTTGCGGAAACGGAGGATCATCAGGTCGTAGGATTCATCTGTGGAAAATATGATAAGCGTTTCAGCAAGGCTCTGGCAGCTCAGTATGAGACAAAAAAGCACTATGGCCGTTGGTGTAAAATGTTCCTCAAGTTCTATCTGAAAAGATATAAAATGTCAGCACCATTCCAGAAGCAGTTTGATGCCTTTTTCCGTCAGCTACAGGAAAGGGATAAGGAAACCGTTGGGAAATGCGATCTGGAACTCGTTGCCCTTTCGTCCAGAAGGAATTACAGAAAGGGGTTGGGAACCGCATTGGTCACACAATTTTTGAATCGGGCAAAAGCTGATGGAGCAGATCGTGTGCGGCTTTTTACGAACACTCTTGCATCGTGGGAGTTTTATGAAAAACGTGGATTTAAGAAAGTGGCAGAGAAGCCCTTTCAGGATGGCTCCGGCAATCAGTCCCTCGTTTATGAGTACGTTTTGAAGGAGAATGAATATGAAAAACACCATCTGTGAAAAACTGATGTGGTCAGCGATGACACCTGCTATTTTCAAATATATCGCAGCCAATTGCAAAAATACGGATACATTCAGGGTGAAGAAGAAATCGCGTAAAAACTTTAAAGATATGTTGGCGAGGACACCCGACATAGGCGGTTTTACGAAAAATCCTCTGCGAATCTGTCTTTCCGGCGGAATTGTCTGGATGGCAGTTTATAAGGCAATGGATGGGGCGATGAGCCATGAGCAGTTCGGGGAAATGGTGACAGCCACGATGCAGGCGTCGCTCATTAAAAAAGCTTTCGGGAGTAAAAATCCATTTGATATGGAATATCAAAAAAAGAAAGTCAAGAAGGACAGAATTGCAAATGCCATATCCGACAGCGAATTCAACTGGATGACGGAGACGATTCCCGGAAGGGATGCAGACGAATACACCATCAACTATCACAGGTGCGGCCTGTGTGCGCTTGGAAAACAGGAGCATTTGGAAGAACTGATACCCTATATGTGTGCCATGGATTTTATTTCTGCTGATCTCATGGGCGGCGTGTTATACAGGACAGGTACACTTGCAGAGGGCGCAGAAAAGTGTGATTTCTATGTTTGCAAAAAGGACTCTAAATGGGATAAAGAAAGAAAATACGGACAGCAATCCAAGCTGCAAAAACAGGGAGAGTTGGGAAAGTGGAATATGTGACGGTTGCACAGGAGGGCTTCTATGGACTTTATTATGTCCCTGTTAAGGATCATGATCCCAAAAAGGTCGTCATCGTAGTAGGCGGCAGCGAAGGGAATGAAAATATCCCGATGAATGTGGGTGCTATGTTTGCCAGGTGCGGCATCGCCGCGTTAGGTATTTGTTACTGGAACGTAGACGGGCTGCCGAAAGAACTGGTTCGGGTGCCTGTCGATCCATTTGAAAAAGCGATCCTGTGGCTGAAAAACAAAGGATATGAAAAGATTATCATGTATGGCATTTCAAAAGGCGCTGAACTGGTATTGCTTTGCGCTTCTCTTATGCCGGATATCTGCGGCGTTGTTGCCCTCTCCCCGATCCACTGTATATGGGGAGGCATGTACGGGAATAAAAGCATGGCATCGAAAACTTTTTCATCTGCCTCCGAATTCACATACAGGGGAAAAGATTTTCCGTGTATGACAGCGCATCTGAAATATGGGCCGGCAATCCGGAACCTCATCCTCCATCAGCAGTTCGAGTTATCCTACATCTACGAAGAACCGCTGAAACATTTTGATGAGGATACAGCCATTCATGTGGAGAACATTCAGGGAAACATTTTATTTATTTACGCAAAGGAAGATCTCATGTGGCCCAGCAAAGAGGCAGTGGCATATATGGTAAACCGCCTGGAAAAACACCGGTTTGCTTTCCGGGTGGATGTCTTGGAATATGAAAAAGCAAGCCACATTCTTGTTCCATTAAATCCATCTAAGCTGAAAATGTTTAAAATTGAGAGACAATATCCGGAAGATTGCAGGCGCAGCCGTGAAGACGCTTTCCATAAAACGATAAAATGGATATCGGAGGTAAAGTGAATATGGCGGTCATGATAGAAAGTCTGATTGGTATCTTATTATTCACAGTTCTGATTGTGTCACTGACGCTGAAAAATCCCCTTACCTCAGTGGGAGATTATCCCCCGGCCATACGGGAGAAATGTATGGAATTAGGATTGATCGAAAAAAGAGAACAACGCTTTACCAGGGCAGATATCCTCCGAAAGGGGATCGCCCTGCTTGCTTTTGTGTTCATCTTCGCTGTTGTCCTGAAACAGTTTAATGGAGCGGATACATTCTGGAAAGGGTTTCGGGATTCCTACCTGATCTGGCTGATCATTGATTGGTATGACGCTCTGATACTTGATTGCATCTGGTTTTGCCATTCGAAAAAAGTCAGGATACCAGGCACAGAGGATATGGAAGAATATAAGGACTATCGTTTTCATATCAGGCAGTCCTGTATTGGTATGCTTCTTGGCCTGCCCGCCTGTCTTGCAGTGGGAGCGATTACAGCAATCCTCTGATCAGCCATCAAATGATATAAAACAGAATATGATTCGCATCCGGCAGGAAATCTCTTTCGAGGTCTCCTGCTTTTTCTTTACTCTAAAACGGAAGGAGGTTCCCCATGGCCCGGCTGGTCACCAAATTTAAGTACCTGAAGCCGGATCAGGAAAAGCCCATCGGCGGGTATGCCACCTACATCGCCACCCGTGAAGGTGTGGAGAAGATCGATGAGTCTTTCAAGCTGGCTCCCGCAACAGTGAAACAACAAAAGCTCATCGAAAAGCTCCTGCGGGATTTCCCGGATAGTGCCACGATGCTGGAGTATGAGGACTACCAGAGAGAAAAGACCGTAGGAGTTGCCTCTGAATTTATCACCCGTGCCATTGAGGATAATGCCCATGAGATCCTGAACCAGAGAACCTATGCCGACTACATCGGCACCCGGCCTGGTGCGGAACGGTTTGGCAGCCATGGGCTGTTCACGGATGATGGTGTCCAGGTCAAGCTGAAAGAGGTATCCCAGGAGCTGAACGCTCATCAGGGAAATGTGTGGACGCTTATCATTTCTCTGCGCCGGGAGGATGCGGAGCGCCTTGGTTTCAATACCGGCATCCGGTGGCGGGATATGCTTCGGACGCAGACGCAGGCCCTGGCGGACAGCCTGAAGATCCCCATGGATCATCTGAAATGGTATGCTGCCTTTCACAATGAGAGCCATCATCCCCACATCCATCTGCTGGCGTACTCTACTGTAGAGAAGGAAGGTTTCCTCACCAAACAAGGCGTGGCGAAGATGCGGTCTTCCCTTGCCAAGGATATCTTTGAGCAGGATCTGCTCTGCATTTATGAAAAGCAGACGGTTCAAAGGGATGAACTGCGTCTGCATAGTAAGGATCTGATCGCAGAGATTGTCTCCCGCATCAATGCCGGAACCTATGATAATCCCAAGGTAGAGGAACTGCTCCTCCACTTGGCTGACCGGCTTTCCAAAACCAAAGGGAAAAAGGTCTATGGCTATCTGAAATCGGATGTGAAGGCCCTGGTGGATGCCATCGTGGATGAGCTGGCGGCAGATGAAAAGATTGCCGCTCTTTACAATCTGTGGTACGAACAGAAAGAAGAAGCACTCCAGGTCTATACAGAAGCACTTCCACAGCGAGTGCCGCTCTCGAAGAATAAAGAATTCAAGCCCATCAAGAATGCAGTGATACAGGAGGCCCTGGGCCTTCATGCTGACAGGCAGGATGTGGAGGAACCGGCCCAGGAGGATACTCCCGAACTGGAAATGCCAGAAACTCCGGAATCAGATTCTCAGGCAAGTGATCCCATCGAGCCAGATCCGCCTCCCGGCTTTCGCTCTTACTCTGGCGGCTGGGGCTGGAAGAAAGATACCTGGTGGACGAATGAATATAAAGCGGCCCGTGCCTTCCTCTATGGCACAAAGACATCCAAACCGGATTTTGAACAGGCCCTGGCCGGTCTGAAGAAAGAAGCTCTGCGGGGCAACGGTTTTGCTATGCATGATCTTGGCAAAATGGCTCTGGCCGGTTTTGGCTGTGAGAAGGATGAAGAACAGGCACAGGAATGGTTCCGGAAAGCATTCTCTGCTTTCTGCGCCAGAGAGCCAAAGGAGGAAAAGCCAGGGTATCTCCGATACCGGATCGGCAAGATGTACGCCTTCGGCTATGGTGTGGATCAGGACTATCTAAAAGCTGCCGAGTGGTATGAAAAATCGATTGCGGAGGGAAATCCCTTTGCCGCCTATGCTCTTGGCAGTCTGTATCACCGGGGCCAGGGCGTGGAACAGAATGAGGAAAAGGCATTTTCTCTGTTTACCATGGCAGCTACAGATGGGGATAAGCCGAATGCTTATGCTCAGTATGAGCTGGGCCGCATGTGCCGGAATGGGATTGGCACTGCGCCGGATCAGGCGTCATCGGAGAAATGGTACAAGCAGGCGTATCAGGGATTTCTGAAGATCGAGCAGGATATGGCGGATGACAAATTGTACTACCGCCTGGGCCAGATGAACCTTACCGGAACAGGAACTAAGAAAGATCCAGAGCAGGCCAGAATGTACTTTGAAAAGGCGGCGGAGCTTGGCAATGCCGACGCCATGTATGGCCTGGGGAAACTGTATCTGAACAGAGATTTCTCTGGCCGGGATGTGAAAAAGGCAATTGACTATCTCATGGGCGCAGCAGGGAAAAACCAAGATTATGCCATGTATACTCTCGGCAAGTTGTTCCTGGAAGGAAAAGAGATCCCTAAGAATCCAGAGTACGCTCTGCGCTGGCTGGAAGAAGCCGTGGAGAAAGAGAATCCCTATGCGGAATACCTCTTGGGGAAAACATTGCTTCAAGGTGTGGAGCTTCCCCAGGACATTCCCCGTGCGGTTTCCCTTTTGGAAAAAGCAGCGGCACGGAATAACCCCTATGCGGCGTATGCCTTGGGGAAAGCCTTGCTGGAAGGAACGGTTCTTCTGCAGGATCTTCCAAGAGCTATGGAGCTGCTTGCTTTCTCTGCGGATCGAGGATTCTCCGCAGCACAGTATCTGCTGGGCAAGGTCTTCTTCAATGGAGAACTGCTCCCGAAGGACATTCCCAGAGCGGTACGTTACCTGACGAGCGCCGCCGAGCGGGATCACGAGTACGCACAATATCTTCTTGGAAAACTCTATCTGGCTGATGAAGGTATCCCCAAGGATGCGAATGCGGTGCTATATTGGTTTACTAGAGCGGCAGATCAGGGAAACGCCTTTGCTCAATATCAACTTGGCAAGCTGTTCCTGTATGGCCGGGAGGTGGAGCAGGACATGGAAAAAGCCATTTCCTATCTGACCGCTTCTGCCGGTCAGGGGAATGTCTATGCTGCCCAGCTTCTCCAAAGCGTTCACAGCAACCGGAATTGGTCGGCGGCCCTGGGAAGCCTGCGGCTTTTACAGCATCTGGCACGGATCATCCAGAACCGGATTGAGGACGAGCGCAAAGGCGATAAGGGCGGGATCGACAGAAAGTTAAAGCGCAAGATCGATGAAAAGAAACAGGCCCATGATTTGAAACAGGGCTGAGAAAGGAGGTTCTATGGCCACAACCTATATTCACTTTACTGAAGAACAAAAAGATCAGGCCCGCCGCACGGATCTGCGGTCTTTCCTTCTCGGACAGGGTGAAAAGGTGGAACGATCCGGATCGGAATACAAATGGAATCACGGAGGAGAAAAGATCACGATCCGGGGAAATCTGTGGTTTAATCAGTATGAACCAGATAGCGGAGGTGGCGATGCCATTGCATTTGCCAGAGAGTTTTATGGTTTGGATTTCCCGGAGGCGGTGAAGTTTCTCCTGGAACAGCAAGGCGTTGTCATCCTTCCACAGAAGGATGTACCGGCAAAGGAAAAAAAGCCCTTTGCCCTTCCAGCGAAGAATGAGGACATGCGAAGGGTTTATGCGTATCTTCTGAAAGCACGGTTTCTGGATCGAGAGGTTGTGAATGCATTTGTCCGGGCTGGTCTGCTCTATGAGGATTCAGAATATCACAATGCGGTCTTTGTGGGCGTGGACGAAAATGGGATTGCCCGTCATGCCCATAAACGAGGCACCTACTCGGACAGTGGCTTCAAGGGCAACGTGGACAGCAGCAATCCGGATTACAGTTTTCACCACATCGGGAAAAGTAACCGGCTGTATGTGTTTGAAGCCCCGATCGATATGCTGTCCTATATTTCTCTGCATAAGGAGAACTGGCAGGAACACAGCTATGTGTCTCTCTGTTCCACAGCCACTTATGGGGCAATGCATATCCTGAAAACCAATCCGCAGATCGATACCGTGGTCACCTGCCTCGATCATGACAGCGCAGGCATTGAGGGGAACTATCGCCTAAAGGAAGAAATCCTGCGGCTTGGAGCCTATACAGTCAGTGCGGAGCAGCCCAGGTTTAAGGACTGGAACGAGGGCCTCAAAAGCGAACATGGGATAAAACCTATCCCCGGCACAGAGCATCCAGGACTGGTACGGATGAAAACGCTCTGTCAAGATCTGGCCATCGCCTTTACTGGCGACAGGTGTCCAAAATATCCGCTGGATGAATTAAGGGAGCAATACCAGAAACTGAAACAGCTCTCCATGGATCGGCCCATGGATGTGATTGGGCAATCCTCTGAAATGGCGGGGATTGCTTTTTTATTGGGTCAGAAACAATTTGCCTCTTTGGAGAAGGCCTACACAGTACAGCAATATGAGAAGATCCTGTTCCGCCTCTATGCGCCTCATCATGATAAGATCGGATACAAAGCCCGCATCGCTGAGATCGGAGAGTGCCTGGAGGAAATCGGGCAGGCTTTTCAGAAAAACGAGATCCTGCCGGAATCAGCGCAGATGGAACAGATCAAGAATACGCTCTCTCTATCGGTGGACTGCCTGCGGCTGTACGCCTATGTGGAGCGTGAGCAAATGGAAATGCAAAGGAGGGAATCATCATGCCAAACCGAATCCTCACCAATGGCAATGCAGCAATGAAAATCTGAATGAAAAGGAGTGATGAAGAAACCTGGAAAGCGTGTTGCCCTATGGATAATATCGCAACTTTAATTCTTGTGGCTGTGGTGATGCTTGGCATCCTGGGAGGCGTTTCTTTGCTTGCCCATATGTATACGCTCAATATCAAGAGCAAGACTGTTGGCAATGGCCAGCATGGTACTGCAAGGTGGGCCACTAAAGCGGAGATACGGAAAACCTATCAGCACATCCCCTTTGAGCCGGAGCAGTGGCGGCAAGGCAAGCATCTACCAAAAGATCAGGGAATTGTGGTGGGATGTACCAACTCCAAAGGTGGAACCACAGCCCTCATCGATACCGGCGATGTCCACGCTCTGATGATCGGTGCCGCTGGTGTCGGCAAAACCGCCTATTGGCTTTATCCCTGTATCGAATACGCCTGCGCTTCTGGAATGAGCTTTCTGTCAACCGACACTAAGGGAGACGTTATGAGAAACTATGGAACCATTGCCAAAGAGCATTATGGATATCAGGTATCGGTAATTGATTTAAGAAATCCCACCCGGAGCAATGGCAATAATCTGCTCCATCTGGTAAACAAGTATATGGATCTATATAAGGAAAACCCGAAGGAGCTGGTCTATAAGGCCCGCTGTGAGAAGTATGCCAAGATCATCAGTAAGACCATTATTCTCTCCGGCATGGACGCAGCCAGCTTTGGCCAAAACGCCTATTTCTATGATGCAGCGGAAGGTCTGCTGACTGCGACCATCCTATTAGTGGCTGAGTTCTGCGAACCGGAGAAGCGTCACATTGTCTCCGTGTTCAAGATCATCCAGGAACTGCTGGCCCCCTCGCAGAAGAAGGGGAAAAATCAGTTCCAGCAGTTCATGGAGCTTCTGCCCGATGACCACAAAGCGAAATGGTTTGCCGGGGCCGCCCTCAATACTGCCGAACAATCTATGGCCAGTGTCATGAGTACAGCCCTGTCCAGGCTAAATGCTTTTCTGGACTCCGAGCTGGAGCAGCTCCTATGCTTTGACACGGAGATTGATGCGGAGAAGTTCTGCCGGGAGAAATGTGCCATCTTCCTGATCATGCCGGAGGAAAATCCCAATACCTTCTTCATGATCTCCCTGATCATCCAGCAGCTTTACCGGGAGATCCTGGCCGTGGCGGATGAGATGGGCGGGAAACTGGAAAACCGCTGTGTGTTCTTCTGCGATGAGTATGGCACCCTTCCAAAGATTGAGAGCGCTGAGATGATGTTCTCCGCCTCCCGATCCCGCCGCCTGCAGATCGTGCCGGTGATCCAATCCTTTGCCCAGCTTGAAAAAAACTATGGCAAGGAAGGGGCGGAGATTATCGTGGACAATACCCAGCTCACCATCTTCGGCGGCTTTGCGCCCAACAGCTCTTCGGCGGAGGTGCTATCCAAGGCCCTGGGGAGCCGGACGGTCATGTCCGGATCGGTCAGCCGGGGGAAGAACGATCCGTCCCAATCCCTGCAGATGATGGAACGGGCGCTCATGACACCAGATGAACTCAAGAGCATGCCAAAAGGCCAGTTTATTGTGATGAAGACTGGCTTCTATCCCATGAAGGTTAAGTTGAAGCTGTTCTTCAAATGGGGCATCCAGTTTGAAGAAGAATATGTTGTAGAGGAAAAGGGCAACCGGAAGGTGGCCTATGCCGAGAAGCAGGAGATCCTGGACGGGATTGTGAAAAAGTACCATCCGGAGTGGCTGATGGAGGATGTTCCGCCAGCAGAGGCCATCCCACCGGCTGGAGGGCAGGCACAGGCCATGACAGAGCGAAATCAGCCATCCTCCAGGGAGAAAAGAAAAGGCGGCGGAGGGCTGCGGACTGCGCCAAGAGCCGCCAGACCGGAGCGTGAAGGGGAGGAAGGCATACGGGAGAGCCGAATGCTCCATACAACAAAATCCACGGAGGTAAAGGAAGATGGGCAGTCTTGATTTTCTCTAACGCATGGAGCTGCCACACAGAGCAGTGGCAGTGTATTTGTATCTTTATGAACGGGCCAACCGGGATGGAGAATGCTGGCCCTCCATCCCGACCATTGCCCGTGAACTGAAACTGTCAGAGTCTACTGTGAGACGGGCGATTCAGGATTTGAAAAAAGAAGATCTTCTCGTCACTGAGCAAAGGTACCGTGCCAGAGGCGGAAAGAGCAGCCTGCTTTTTCAAATCCGGAAACCGTGACCGTGCAAAAATACCATCTGCCGCCAAGGGGCAACTGCGCCCTTTTGGTGAAAGGTGGCACCTGGCATGATGACAGGAGAAGGTGAACTTCTCACTGTAAGAGAGATTTACAGCAGAAAAAGAAGAACAGCAGCCTGAGTGGATCAGACTGCTGACTCTTATTTCTCTGCTCGTATCTCAAAGCAATATCCAACTTCCCGAACGGATCGGATGGTAAAGGGAGCACTGGGAGTTGCCTGGTACAGCTTTTCCCGTAGATTGCAGATGTGAAAGCCGATAGTGTTGCTCTCGCAGCCGGAGGGAATATCTCCCCAAACCTTCTCATAAATCTGATTATAAGTAAGTACATGCCCCTTGTTGGCTGCAAGCAATAGAAGGATTTCGTATTCCTTCGCGGTGAGCTGAATCTCTTGGCGATTACGAAAAACTTTCCGCTTGCTTGGATAGATCTCCAGACCAGGGAGGGATAGCATCGGCTCCCTGGCCAATTCGTATGTTTCTATCTCCGGATGGCATTTCAGGATGGAAAGAATCTCATCGAATGCTTCAGAGTCTTGTTCTGACAATTCTAAGATGATTACTCGTCCGATGGTACCACCTCCTGGTTGTTGCTTTCAGAAGACTTTTTAAGGCGTTCAAAACTTTCTGTGCTGATAACATGTTCGATTCGACAAGCATCGGCCTCTGCTGTTTTAGGATCTACCCCTAATGCTATAAGTCGTTCTGTAAAGAAACAGTGACGCTCATAAATTTGTTCCGCAACCTCACGGCCCACATCAGTCAAATGGAGAAAGTGATTTTCGTCCATTGTGAGAAAACCCCCTTCTTTTAGTGTATTGACCGCAACACATACGCTGGGCTTTGACACCTCCATGTGTCGGGCTACATCTACGGAGCGCACCATGCCCATCTTCTTGTGGAGAACAAGGATAGCCTCCAGATAGTCCTCCCCGGACGCATGAAGTTTCATTAGAACCTCCCTTACTGTATCCGCCAGCCCTCGGCTTGTTCGCGGATTTGGATAAACTTTTTGTAAGTACCTTCCTGTTGCAACAGTTCCTTATGTGTACCTCTCTGAGCCACAGTTCCGCCATCAATCACAAGGATTTGGTCGGCGTTCTCAATCGTGGCCAGGCGATGAGCAATCGTAATAATGGTCTTGCCATGTGTCAGGGCAGAAATAGCTTCTTGGATCAAATGCTCATTCTCAGGGTCAATGCTTGCTGTTGCCTCATCCAAGATAACAATGGGAGCATCCTTGAGCATCGCCCTGGCGATAGAAATTCTTTGCTTTTCACCGCCGGAAAGCGAAGATCCCCCTTCACCAATCACCGCGTCATATCCGTCTGGCAAAGCCATTATGAAGTCATGGCAGCGGGCCGCTTTTGCGGCGGCGACAATCTGCTCATCCGTAGCGTCCGGGCTGCCGAATTTAATGTTATTTTTGATGGTATCCCGGAACAAATAGACATTCTGAAAAACCATGCTGATATTTTTGAGCAGACTATCGCAGGTAAATCTGCGAATATCCGTTCCACCAATGGTAATCGTTCCGCTGTTGACATCGTAAAAACGGGCAATCAGGTTACACAGTGTAGATTTTCCGCTGCCAGATGGCCCCACGATGGCCGTTGTGCTATTCTGCGGAATTTTGAAGTTCAGGTCATGCAGAACAATCCGGCTGTCATATCCGAAAGAAACATCCTTAAACTCAATATCATAGGTTGCCGGTTTTATGTCGGTGCCATCCTGGTCGATATAGTTTACATTCTCCAATGCTTCCAGCTTATTCATGGCAGAGTCCACAACTCCAAGCGTATGGGCTGCGTCATTGATATTCTCCACACTGCCAAACATCACAAAAGAGAACAGGACAAACATCAGGAAGAACGCCATACTCATTTGTTCCTGCAATGCCTGCCATGCACAAATAAAGACAATTCCCATCGAAGCCAGTTTTAAGGCGAACAGATGCAGACAGTTAAAGGGAGTAAAGCCTTTTTCCACCTTGATATGAATATCTTTCAGGTCTTTACTGGCATTACGAAAGTTCTCAATAGAGGCCCCTTCCTGTCCAAAGGACTTCACAATGGAAAGCCCCCGGATGTATTCAATCGCTGCGCCGGACATATCTTCCATTGCCCTATGTGTTGTTGCAGCGGTTTTTTCGCTATGTCTGCTGATCCCCTGCAAAGCCAGCGC
The DNA here is from genome assembly GCF_020892095.1 of Claveliimonas bilis. Lineage (GTDB taxonomy): Bacteria > Bacillota > Clostridia > Lachnospirales > Lachnospiraceae > Claveliimonas > Claveliimonas bilis. Next base: position 2,928,560 of record NZ_AP024845.1, read on the forward strand.
CGAAAGAGCAACGCCGACAATGGAAATAACCGCAGCAACGGGGCTGAAGAAGATCAGGCATAAAACGATGGCAATAAACTTTGCGTATCCATTGATGATGACATCCACCATTTTCATGCCCTGTAATTCCAAAGTAGACAATTCCGTGGTAACACCTGCCAGAATGTCACCTACACTGTTTTGCGAAAAGTACCCAAGGGGAACCCGTTTCAGTACATCGCCCAGATGAATACGCTGTCCGGCGGCCACTTCATATCCAATGCTTTCCTGCAACACTGCCCGGAGATAAGAAAGCAGGAAGTTCAGCACAATCGAGCCAATAATGATCCACAGCGTTTGCCAGATTAAAACAGTATCAATCGCCGTATTCGTCCAGTATGCCTGGATCGCTTTATCCAGTGCGAATGCGGCTGCCATTGTAGGAATAGCAGTAGACAAACTGCTGAAAAAGGAACACACAGAACCAAGATAGAGGCGGCCTTTATATTTACCAGCCCACCGTATAATGCGTTTCATTGACTTAAACATTGACAGCCACCTCCTTTTTCTCGCCCACAGACCAGTTCTTTGCACCAATATGTGCCTGCCACATATCCGCATAAAGCGGGCAGCGTTCCAGGAGTTCCTCCTGCTTTCCGCAATCAACAATCTGTCCTTTCTTCAAAACGACAATCTGATCTGCGTTTTGAATGGTAGACAGACGGTGTGCAATCACCAGCAGGGTCTTTCCTTTGGAAAGGGCCATGATGGATTTCTGGATTTTATCTTCATTCTGCGGGTCAGTGAAGGCAGTTGCCTCGTCCAAAATCACAATAGGCGCATTTTTCAGGATTGCTCTCGCAATAGCAATTCGTTGCTTTTCTCCGCCGGAGAGCCGCTTGCCAGCATCACCGGCCGGGGTATCATATCCTTTTTCCAGCCGAACAATAAAATCATCGCAGCAGGCCGCTTTTGCGGCGGCATACACTTCCTCATCCGTAGCATTTGGATTACCCAGGCGGATGTTCTCTTTGAGAGAGCAGTTGAACAGGAAATTGTCTTGTGTCACAAAACTGACCAATTCGGAAAGCTGTCGGATGGAAAGTTCCTTGATATTCGTGCCGCCGATGGAAATACTGCCGCCAGTCACATCCCAAAATCGGGCAATCAGCCGGGCCACAGTGGACTTGCCGCCACCGGATGGACCAACCAGGGCTGTAAAACTTCCCCGCGGCATTTTTAAGCTGATGTCGTGCAGCACTTCGTTTTGCTCAGTGCCATCATAGGAAAAAGACACATCCTGTAAAACAATATCTGTGTGCCTGATCGGAACAATCTTGCCAGAGTCTGGCAATACAGGCAGGTTCAGGAGTTCATTTGCAGCTTCTACTGCATACTCCATTGACTTTGCCTCGTTGATAAAAGTAGTAGCCTTCATCAGCGGGCCGACAATACTCAGCGAAAGAATAACTCCCATCGCCAATTCAGCAGGCGTGATACTCCCGCTCTGCGCCAACAGCAAACCGATGGGAAGTACCCCCAATAGGGTGGTGGGCATAATCGCCATCATCAGGTTCATTGTTTTCCATGTACTCTTGAACCATGCCAGGGTAAAATCCTTAAAGGACTTTACCGCTCCCACGAACTTTTCATAGGAACTGGTGCTTTGATTGAACGCCTTAACAACCTCAATGCCTTCTACATACTCAATAATGACATTGTTTACATGATTGTTTGCCTCCATATAAGCCGCGTACTGGCTGTTATAGTTCCGCATGAGAAAGAACATGGGGATCATGGCCAGAACCGGGGCAATCAGGACTGCAAGACCCAAGCGCCAGTCAATCGCCAGCAGCCAGATAAAAATACCAACCGGAAGGAGCAGGTTCGATGTCAGCTCCGGGATCATGTGGGCCAGAGGCGGCTCCAAATCCTCCACCTTGTCCATGATAATATTCTTCAGGTAACCGATCCTTCGTCCCATTACTTCGCCAAGGGGCGCTCTCATCAGGCGGTTTGCGATTTTCAGCCGTATACCTTCCAGTATCGTGTAAGCGGAGATATGTGCCAAAATGGTGGAAATGCCAAAGCAGATGACACGGATCAGGTATCCGCCTGCTCCTACCAGACACCAGAGTAGAATGTCGTTCAAAGTAGCGGTTCGGTTAATAAACAGGAACAAGATTTCATACACCGCCCAAAACGGAACAAAGCCTCCGGCAACACTTAAAATGGCACACAAAACCGAGAGGGTCATTTTCCCTTTGCAGGGACCTGCAAAAGAGAAAAGCGTTTTGACCCAATGCTCTTTTTGCTGCTTCATATCAATTCACCTCTCTCGATCAATTTAGCCAGCAAAGAAAAAAGGATGGTTAATCCTCGCTAACCATCCTTAATGCTATCATATTTCAATTTTTCTTTCCGCTCCACACGGCCTTTTTTATTCCAATCAGATAATTGATTTTCGATATTCCAGCGGCGTTTTCCCCATTGTCTGATGAAATGCGGACGCAAATTTGCTGGGACTGTCATATCCCACAAGTCCCGCAATCTCCGCCACTTTCAACGACTTATCTGATTTCAGTAAAGAGGCAGCATAGTTCATGCGATAGTTTCTCATGTATGTAAAAATCGGGCTGCCATATACCGATTTGAAACAATTTTTCATAGGGGTCAGGGCAATATCAAACCGTGCGGAGAGTTCTTCCAGAGTATAGTTTTTGGTCAAATCCTGCGTCAGAAGCGCCTGGATCGCTTTGATTTTTTCAACCTGGCTCTTATAAAAATAGGGGCGTTCTTCTGTATGGCCTGAAAGTTCCAGTGCGTCCAGATACAGCAGCAGCTCCAACACTTTGATCTTGAAATAGTCCTTTTTGATTTTGACCGGCACATTGTAGAGTTCGGAAAAAATATGCTCAATGGCCGGTTCTCCTGGAATGACATAGGGTGTACGGTCGCTGCAATACTTTTTCTGCAATTCATAAAGATCCACAGAAAAACCTTTCATAGAGGCCGGGATTTCCTTTGCCGCAGTCTCCATCTGAAAGCCAATGGAAATACCGTGGTAGTGAGAAAGTGGAAATTCCACCTTGCCGGAATGATGGATGCGGCGATCCACCCGAAGATCGCCAGCCTCTAAATAGCTAAAGGCATTCTGGCCGACTTCCTGCTCAATGCGCCCTTCCCGGCAGTGGTCGATACAAAGCAGGTCCATATCTGTCTGGAAACCCGAAACGCACTCCTTCATGTGGAAATCATTATACATGAGAAATACACCTGGAAAAACATGGTAGAGTGTCATCATGCCTTCACCGGAGTTATCACTTAAACGCATGACCTTACAATCATCGGACTCGACCAGGTTTTGAACATTCGGGCCGTAGTACATTTCCTGGAATAATTCCGGCATAGACGCTACCCCCTTTCTTTGGAGCATCCCTCCATATCAAATATTTTATCACAAGTCCGGCCCAAAAACTCAAAATCATGGGAAACAATAATGATAACTTTATTTTCATCATTCAACTTGCGGATCATGTTGCTCACTTCCAGCATACGATGATAGTCCAGCCCACTGGTAGGCTCGTCAAAGACAAGCACATCCTTGTCGGAGAGAATAGCAGTTGCCACCGCAAGGCGCTGTTTTTGACCTCCCGACAAGGCCATCGGATGACGGTCCTTGAAATCCAGTAAATCAAAAGACCTGAGAATTTCTTCAATCCGCTCTGGCGGACAATCCGGCTGCGCCAGTTCACATTCGTTCCATACACTGTCTGAAAAAAGCTGATGGTTCACATCCTGCATCACGCAGAAGCTGGCCTTATTACGCTGTTTTGCTTTCAGTGCTTGGCCATCCAGCCGGACCGTTCCATCCACTTCTTTCAAAAGCCCGCACAGGCAGCGTGTCAGCGTCGTTTTTCCCGCGCCGTTATGACCAACAATACCCAACACTTCGCCCCGTTTTGCAGAAAAGCCAAGGCCGCTGAATACCGACTGCTTATCAAAGGCACAGGAAAGATTTTCTACGGATAAGCCTTTCTGCGCTCCTGGCGGATCGGCGGGAGGCAGCTCCAGCACAGGATGAACAAGACTTCTAAGCCCCATCCTGATACGCTGCTCATCCGAAAGATTGCGAAATTCTTCCCTGGAAAATATCTGAACGATTTTTCCCTTTTGAATGAAGATTGCCCGGTCGATCAGGTCCATCAAGAAATATAGGCGGTGTTCGGCAATAACAACCGTCCGTCCTTCTTTTTTGATCTGAATAATCTGCTGGCGTAAGGTGTTAATCGCGTCAGCATCCAGATTTGCCGTCGGCTCGTCCAGTACAAAAATGGACGGGTTCATGGCATATACAGAGGCAAACGCAAGACTTTGTTTTTCTCCGCCAGACATGGAAAAAATGTTTCTTCCCAAAAGCGATTGAATTTTCAGGGCGGAAACAGTGGCCTCATATCGCTCTTTGATTTTCTTTGGTTCGACACCCGCATTTTCCAGGCCGAAAGTAATCTCACTGTCCGAGTCAATATTGAAAAACTGAGATTTCGGATTTTGGAACACAGATCCAACCTGCTCTGCCAGACGGTACATTTCTGTTTTCGGCACTTCCATACCGTTTACAATCGCCCGGCCAGATAAAGTGCCGCCCTCGACAAAATGAGGGATTAAGCCGTTAATCAGTTTTGTCACTGTCGTTTTGCCACAGCCCGACTCCCCTGTAAGGACAACACATTCTCCCTGCTGAATATTCAGATCAATATGGGAAAGCGTTCCCTGCTCTTTCTCATATTCAAAAGATACATCCTGAATTTGGATCACATGGAACACCTCCTTATCCCACTGTAATTGAAATCACACAGAAAACCACACCTGCCGCCAGACATAAAAAGTCCTGCACGCCGAACTTCATTTCAATCATACTTGTCTTTGGCGCAGGATTTTCAATGCCCCGCGTAACAGCGGCTGCGGACAATTCTTCCGCTGTCGTTGTTGCAGAAATCATGGTCGGCACCAACAAGCACTCAATTTTTTGTACCCCATGAATATTACGGAGCTTCATGGCATCCCGGATATAGCCGGTTTCTTCTTTTAAGGCCGGAAAATACCGGACGGTTACAGACAAAGGAATAATCAATCCCTGCGGGATATGCCATTTCCGAAGTGCAACCATCAATTCCCGGACGGGCGTTTTCTGTAAAACCATCGTACCGACAATCAAACAAGGGAAAATCTTTCTTGCATAAGATACAATGATCGTGAAGCTGCTGGCTAAAATTTTCGGCCCGTTTGGGAATACATAGTATTGCAGCGCCAGACAAATCCCAAATGCGATTGCCAGCTTGCCTGCGGATTTTTGGCACCCGCAGGCAACGATCAGCAGGAGCAGAAAAACAACCCATGTAATTTCAACCCATACGGAGTGCTGGGTAAAGGCTACAATATTTGCCAGCACCAACAAAAGCAATTCCGTCCGTGGATCGAACCTTAATGTATGTTTTTTGCCCGCCCCATTCATCACACAATTCCTGCCTTTACAAAGTGCTTTTTGAACAGACCTCTGGCAATAAATGCACCGATGATACCACCGATGATTGGAGCAACAAACAGAACGATTAACATTGCATTGGACGACAGAGCTTCAACTGCCGCAACATAATCAGCGGGCATTCCCTGTTCTGTAATCTGCGCCAGGAAATCGGCCTTAAACAGCCAGATGGGAAGGGGAGAACCAACCATCCCCAGCGAAAAAATCACATAGGCAATCGAATTTCCCTTGAAGCTATTATACTTAGTCACCGCTCGAACAACTTCGGCCAAAATACAGGTAGAAGCCATCGAGATCAGGATTACCAGAGTAAATTGTCCAGTGACAAAATAGATAAGCGCAGTGATAAACCCCATCAGGAAAACTGCACCCAGTTTTTGAACCTTTGCGACCATCAGCATAAAGGGAATGCCTGCAAACACGGCAATGAAGCCAGGCATCAGCATCCAAAGAACAGGGTGAATGCCTCCAAGAAGCATGAAGGCAAAGTTGATGACAAAGTAGATTGCGGAAAAGATACCGATGGTAATGAGGTCTTTTCCTTTCAGTTTTTTGTCCGTACTCACTTCAGACATTAAAAATTCCTCCTTTTAGTTAGATTTAGCTAACCAGTAGCTTTTTTGAAAGCGCCACACGGCGCTTTCGAGAATTATCATAGCAAATCTGAAAAATCTTTTCCGCTCCAATCGGTCTTTTTTATTCCGATAAGACTTTTTAATAAAAGTAAGAGCATTGAAGGAAAAGAAACAACTCGCATGAAAAGAGATTTTCTTTATCACACGAGCTGTTTCCATTTTCCTTTCTGACAGTGGGAGCAGCTATTACATCCCCAACTTCCACTGTGACGTTTCTCTTTGAAGTTCAACCATACGCTGGTAAAGACCTCCCTGTTCCATTAGTTCTTGCGGCGTGCCCTGTTGAGCCACACAACCATTCTCCAGCACTACTATATGATCGGCACCGGCCACAGTACGCATCCTGTGGGCGATGACCAACACCGTCTTGCCTTGCAGCAGGCGGGAGAGAGCTTCCTGAACAGCACTTTCGTTTTCCACATCCAGGCTGGCGGTTGCCTCATCCAGAAGAATGACAGGCGCATCTTTCAGAAGAGCTCGTGCGATGGAGATTCTTTGCCGTTCACCGCCGGAGAGGGTGGAGCCGTTTTCTCCGATCATGGTCTGATAACCCTGCGGGAGTTTTTGTATAAATTCATCGCATCGGGCAGCTTTAGCAGCAGCGATGACTTCCTCGTCTGTAGCACCCTGGCGTCCCAGACGGATATTTTCCATCACCGTATCCCGGAACAGCACCACATCTTGGAAAACCATGGAATAGTATGTTAACAGTGTCTCAGGATCTACACCGGACACGTCCACGCCCCCAAGAGTAATTTTCCCTCTGGAAGCGTCCCAAAAACGGGCGGCCAGTTTACACGCAGTGGACTTTCCACCTCCGGAGGGACCAATAAGGGCGGTTACTTCTCCCTGTTTGGCGGTAAAGCTTACATCCTCCAGTACACCGTCCCCTTCCCGGTAGGCAAAGGATACGTGATCAAAGGTAATGTTGTAGTTTTCAGGCGTAAACTCTTTTGTACCCTCCTGTATCGGCTGTTCTAAAATGGAACGCATCCGTTCAATCTGCAGTTTCGTATTAAAGGTGGCGGCGATATTCTGCAGTACCAGCCCCAACGGGTCATAAAGCCTTGCGGCGGCAAAGAGGAATCCCAGAAAATAGAGAAAAGAAAGTTCGCTTGCTGCCAGAAGCGCTCCGCCAGTCAAAATAGTAGTGGCCAGCCCAAGGCGAAGGAAGGCTTGAGCGGAGCAGACAAATATACCGGTCGCCAGCTCTGAGTGGATGGAACCCTTTTCCATAGCAGCCAGCTTTTCCTCCAGTTTTCCCATGTAAGTTTCCTGTCGGTTGCATGCCTTAATATCCCGTATGGCTTCCAATCCTTCCTGGATACAGTCAGCGACAGCCCGCTTATTTAGAATATTCTTTGTACCGAAGGAATCCTGGATTTTCTTGCTCCCTGCTGTGAGCAGAATTGCCACCGGCACCACCCACAGTACGGCCAGCGCCATCCGCCAGTCACAAAAGAACATAGCGATGCCGATCACAAGAGTGGAGAAAATGGATGCGAACAACTGTGGCACATAGTGGGAAAACATCTGATCCAGGCTGGAGCAGTCTGCGATCATGGTAGAGGTCAGGTCGCTTAGATCCCGGTTTCCGAAAAAACTCAATGGCAGTCGGCGCAAAGTCTCGGCCAGGCTTACCCGGCGATTGGCGCTCTCCTTATAGGTTGCCAGATAAAGCGAAGCATACTGGAACCAGTGAAGAATGAACAGCAGGATCAGGACAGCTATGCCAAAGCCTGCATAAATCCAAAAGCCATCCATAGGACTGCCTCCGTTTTCCATGGAATCCAAAAGATGCTGCACTGTAAACAGGACGGCTCCAACCGGAAACATCAGGCTTAAATTGCACACAAAGCACCAGATCACTGCTTTTACCAAATCGTTTGCTCCTTTTTCACTGAGCGCAAACAAATGTTGTAGTTTTTTTGTCATACCGCTTCCTCCTTTCCGACCTTCCACCTGGCGCTGCGCTGGTAATCTTCCCACATGGCGGTATAAACACCGCACAGTGCAAGCAGGCTTTCGTGGCTGCCCTGTTCGACAACTTTCCCGTCGCTCAGGACAATGATAGAATCTGCATTCTGTACGGTAGACAGTCTATGGGCAATCATCAATACGGTTTTGTTCTTTGTCAGCACTTCAAATGCTTTCTGAATCTGATATTCATTTTCCGGGTCAGCAAAAGCAGTGGCCTCATCCAGTACTACAATGGGAGCGTTTTTCAAAATGGCCCGCGCCAGAGCAATCCTCTGCTGTTCACCGCCGGAAAGATAAATGCCTTTTGTCCCAACCACAGTATCCAGACCCTGCGGCAGTTTTTGAAGAATATCATCGCACTGGGCGGCATGGGCGGCAGCCAGAACTTCATCTCTGGTCGCTTCTGGTCTGGCAGCCCGGATATTTTCCAGTAGGCTTTCCTTAAACAGCCGGGTATCCTGGAAGACAAATGCTACCTGACTCATCAGATCTTCTGTGTTCATCTCCCGGACATTGACTCCGCCGATTGCGACAGTACCGCTGTCCGTATCCCAGAAACGGGGGATCAGGCTAGCGGCTGTGGTCTTGCCGCCTCCAGACGGACCTACCAGCGCCGTCACCTGTCCAGGACGGACGGAAAATGACACATTATCCAGAGCTGGCCGGTCTGCGCCTGGATAAGTAAAGGTCACATGGTCAAAGGAGATATTGGCATTTACCGGACGTTTCTGCATTTTTGATTCTTCCATGGGTTTCTGGCCGAGGATTTCATCCAGACGCCCCACAGCCTCGTCAGCTTCCATGATAGCCTCGCTCATATACATGATCCGGTTGATCATCTGGCCGCAGGCGGGAGCAAACAGGGCGTAGAATATAAAGTTGACAAGCACTGTGCGTATATCTCCGCTGGAAGACAGCAGCAGTGCTGCCGGGATCAGCAGAGCGAAGGCTCCGTTGATAAAAGTCAGGAAACAGGTCTGTCCCACACGGCAGCTCATGGCATACTGGCTGGCCAGATCGCTGTAGTCTCTGATAGCGGCGTAAAAGGCTTTGAAGGAATAGACCGTCTGCTGGAACATCTTTACAACCGGGATGCCTCGGACATATTCCACCGCTTCGCCGCTCATGCGTTCAATTTCCTTCTGGTACCGATGGAAAAATCCGGCGTTCTTTCCTCCCATCATCATGCACATGGAAAGAAGGGCGAGGACCATGGTAAGCAGGCAAAGAAGCCCCATTTTCCAGTCAAAGAGAAACAGCATTACGATGGCAGCGATCGGGGTGACGATAGTTCCCGCCAGGTCAGGGAGTTTGTGGGCCAGCAGATCTTCCGTAAGTCCCGCATTGTCATCGATCAGTTTCCTGAGCCGTCCTGACAGATTTCCTGTAAAGAAACCCAGAGGCAGTTTCAGTACGTGATCCATCGCGGTACGCCGGATGTTCCGGGCGGTACGGAACGCAGCGATATGAGTTGACATGAGCGCCGCAAAATACAGGGCGATACTGCCGATGGCAGTCCATACCGCCGTCCAGCCCCAGCGGGCCAGGCCGGAGATCCCCTCAAGAGCGGGCCAGGACTCCAGTACATTCCTTGCTGCCAGCCAGACGCACACATAAGGGATCAGTCCCAGTACCGCAGACAGGGCAGAGAGGATACAGCCCAGCAAGGTGAGATTTTTGTGCCTGCCTGCATAGCTCAAGATGCGGGACAGGCTGCTTTGCTTCTTTTGCATCACAAGAATACCTCCTCTACTTGTTGAAAATATTTATCATGAAGTTAGATATAGCTAACTACCATGCAAAAAAGATTGGGGCTATTGCCCCATCAATTTCAGCCATCCGGCCGTGTAAAAATCCCGCAATTGATCCACATATCGCAGGGCTTTATCCCTTGGCATATCGTGTATCACGATCTCAAATACCCCGTTAAACATGCCGCTGGCAATGATATGGCACATTTGCTCATCCAATTCCGGGATGTTCCGTCCGAGGCGGCGGAGGACTTCCATATATTTTATCGTGTATTCTACTTCCACCTCCACCATGTTATGAATAAAATGCTCATAGCTGGTGCCTTCTGACCGGCACAGCAACAGTTTTACCGGTTCCCGGTGCTGACAGATGTATTCCACCATCCAGTGGATACAGTTCGAGGATTCCACTCCCATGTGGTCTGGCTGCTGTTCTTCGGGCAGCTCGGCGAAAGAGGTCTGGGCCTCCATAAACTTTCCCATGAGCGCCGCGGCATGAGGTTCCACAATGGCATTAAACAAAGCCTCTTTGCTGGAAAAATATCCATAGAAGGCGCCGGTGGTCACGCCGGCCTTTTTTACGATCTGACGAAGGGATGCACCCAGAAAACCTTTGTCAGAAAATTCCTCCATGGCGGTCTGCAAAATATTTTCTAATGTGGCAGATGATTTTTCCTCCATAATGTCCTCCATATAACAGTGTCATATAACAATGTTATTATATGTCGCAGAATAAGATTTGTCAATAGGAGAGTATGTATAAAAAACTCGCAGTTCAGAGTAATTAAACTCTGTCCTGCGAGTCTTATTTTTCTTTTGCTATTTCTTCCGGTGGCACAAACTCCAGCAGATCACCGATCTCACAATTCAATACCGTACATAGTCGAGCGAGAACATCTATATCCAATCGAGTGATCTGGTTCCTGCAGTAGTTGTTGATCTGCGTCCGCTGCATCTCTGCCTGATGACTCAACATATTATCGAAGGATACAAGTCGAATATAAATTATGAAGAATAGAAAAGAAGAACAGCAGCCTGGGTGGATCAGACTGCTGACTCTTATTTCTCTGCTTGTATCTCAAAGCAATATCCAACTTCCCGGACGGATCGGATGGTAAAGGGAGCATTGGGAGTTGCCTGATATAGTTTTTCCCGTAGATTGCAGATGTGAAAACCGATGGTGTTGCTCTCACCTCCAGAGGGGAAGTCTCCCCATACCTTCTCGTAGATTTGGCTGTATGTAACCACACGCCCCTTATTGGCTGCGAGCAATAAAAGTATTTCATACTCTTTTGCAGTGAGTTGGATCTCTTGACGATCACGGAAAACTTTCCGCCTACTTGGATAGATCTCAAGACCAGGGAGGGATATCATCGGTTCCTTGGCTAATTCATATGTTTCTATCTCTGGATGGCATCTAAGAATAGAAAGAATCTCATCGAATGCGTCAGAGTCATGCTCTTGCAGATCTAAGATGATTATTCGTCCGATAATATCACCTCCTAATGATTTTCCAAAGCAGCCTCTTTGAGCTTTCTGTAACTTGTTTCGCTGATCACATGTTCCAAGCGACAGGCATCCCGAGCTGCAATATCTTCTGGAACGCCAACTTTTAATAGTTGCTGGGTAAAGAATTGGTGCTTTTCATAAACCTGACTGGCAATTGTTAAGCCTGTTTCTGTTAAGGAGAGTGTACCATCTGCCTGCTTTATCAAGTATCCCATTTTAGATAGTTCTTTAACAGCCCGACTAACAGAGGGCTTGGTAACACCTAAGTGTAGTGATATATCAATATTACGAACATTCCCGTATTTTTTCTGAAGAATGTGTACGGTTTCTAAATAATCTTCCATGGATGATGTCAAGGCCAATGGTGCACCTCCTCTCAACAGATATTTTTTTAACATCAGGCAATACTCCAACCCTCTGCCTGCTCACGGATTGTAATGAAACGGTGATAAAGTCCTTCCTGCTGAACAAGCTGCTGATGTGTTCCTTTCTGAACAACTTGACCTTTATCCACCACTAAAATCTGGTCAGCGTGTTCAATCGTCGCCAGACGGTGGGCGATAACGATAACCGTTTTTCCAATGGTCAGTTCACTGATTGCCTGCTGGATCAGATGTTCATTTTCGGGGTCAATACTTGCTGTTGCCTCATCAAGAATGACAATGTCGGCATTTTTCAAAATGGCGCGGGCAATAGAAATGCGCTGTTTTTCTCCGCCAGACAGCGTAGAGCCGCCCTCACCGATCACCGTTTCATATCCATCGGGAAGAGCCATAATGAAGTCATGGCACCGAGCCTTTTTCGCCGCTTCTATAATTTCTTCCTTCGTTGCACTTGGGTTGCCGAAACGGATGTTGTTTTCAATGGTATCGTAGAACAGGTAGACCTTTTGAAAGACCATCGAGATATTGCGGAGCAAACTGTCACAGGTCATGTTCCGCACATCCTCACCGCCTACTGTGACCTTGCCGCTGTCCACATCATAGAAACGGGCAATCAGGTTGCAAATCGTGGTCTTGCCGCTGCCAGATGGCCCTACAATGGCCGTAGTGCTGCCCTGGGGGATGGAAAAGCTGATATTCCGCAAAACAGGAACTTTATCGTAGGAAAATGTCACATCACGGAAAGCAATGTCTGTGTTCTGCAAAGAAATAACTTTCCCGTCTTTATCTATAATGTCAGCGTGTTCAATGCCGTCCAGTTTATCCAGCGTAGCATCAATAACCTCCAATACATGGGCGGCGTTGTTCATGGCTTCCACACTTCCAAAGATCATAAAGGAGAACATATCCAGCATGAGCATGGTAGGAAGTTCCATACTGCCGTTATAGGTCAGCATAGCAGCCACAGCTACAATGGCAATGGAGGCGGCTTTCAGAGAAAACAGGTGCAGGCAGTTGAAGGGCATATATTCCACTTCGATTTTGATGTTGATTTTCTTGCTGTCGTTGTATGCTTTGCGGATACCGGCAATAGACACGCCTTCCTGCTTAAAGGCTTTCACCACCTGCATCCCCCGTAGATACTCGATGGAACTTTCCACCATATCATCCTGTGCCTTTTGATGGATAGGCGCGTTTTGGTGACTGCGCGCCTCCAGCAGATGAAGAAACAGGGCAGACAGAAGGACGCCAGCCAGAGCAATTCCTCCCGCCAGAGGACTGTAAAATGCAAGGAACAATATCAGAACAATAACGGTGATATAGCCATTAACAACAGTGTTGACCATATTCATGGCGAACATTTCCATAAACGAGAGGTCGGTTGTAGCCGCTGCGGACAGTTCGCCCATATTGTTCTTACTGAAAAAGCCCAGCGACACCCGTTTCAAAATGTCTCCCAGCCGTATTCTCTCGTCAGCAGTTGCTTCATAACCGACACTTTCCTGCGTGATGGCTCGGAGATATGAGAACAGGTATCGGCCCAATACAGCTAAAATCATGGCCCCCAGCATGATCCAGATGTCCCGGCCCTCCAATGGCTTGACGCCACCCCAGTCATCCAGAACAGCACTCAGTCCCTTCGCAGCCAGCATAATAGGAATTGCGGTAAAAATGCTATGAATGAAAGCGTAGATAAACCCGATGTAAATACGCCGTTTATATTTTCCTGTCCATTGGATCAGTCGATTTACAATCCGAAACATATCAGTTACCTCCTTTCCCGGAACCGGCAGACCAGTTCTGCGCTCCGATATGCGCCTCCCACATATCCCGATAGAGAGAGTCGCCATCTAAAAGCTGTTGATGAGTGCCTGTGTTCTCCACCTGCCCGTTTTGCAGGACAATAATCTGATCGGCATTTTTGATGGTGGACAGACGATGTGCGATAACCAGCAGCGTTTTCCCTTTTGTCAAAGCAGCGATAGACTGCTGGATTTTTTCTTCGTTCTCCTGATCGGTGAACGCAGTTGCCTCGTCCAAAATCACGATAGGGGCATTTTTCAAAATCATGCGGGCAATAGAAATACGCTGTTTTTCACCGCCTGAAAGCCGGTTCCCCGCATCCCCGGCCATCGTGTCATAGCCATTGTCCAATTTCTGTATAAATTCATCACAGCAGGCGGCTTTTGCTGCCGCATATACTTCTTCGTCCGTAGCGTCAGGGTTTCCCAGCCGGATATTTTCCTTGATGGAGCAGTTGAACAGGAAGTTATCCTGTGTAACAAAGCTGACAATATCGGCAAGCTGGGCCAACGGCATACTGCGAATGTCCACACCGCCAATGGTGATTTTTCCATCGTTCACATCCCAAAAACGGGCAATCAAGCGAGCGATGGTGGACTTACCTCCACCGGACGGGCCGACAAGTGCCGTAAACTTTCCCTCCGAGATTTTTAGATTGATATGGGAAAGCACCTGTTTACCGCTCTCTTTATCATAAGAGAACGAAACATCCTGAAGCTGAATGTCTTTGGACTGCACCTCCACTGATTTTCCAGTATCGGGCAGTTCTTCCACATGGAGCAACTCGTCCACGTCGTGGACGGCGTATTCAATCGCCTTCGTCTCATTGATGTAAGTAGTAAAGTTCATCAGCGGGCCTACAATACCCAGCGAGAGGATTAGGCACATTGCAAGGTCCTGCGGCGTAAGGCTACCGTTCCAGTAGAGATACATACCAATCGGGAGCGTTCCCAAAAAGGTGGACGGTAGCACAGCAGCAACAAAGTTCATCACTTTCCAGGAACTTTGATACCATTTGAGGGTGTAGTCTTTGAAGGACTCTACCGCCTTGGTGAACTTTTCGTAAGAACTGGAGGACTGATTGAACGCCTTGATAACTTCGATACCCTCCACATACTCCACGATCACGCCGTTCACATAGTTGTTGGACTCCATGTAATCAGCATAGAGCTTGTTAAAATTCTTCATCATCATAGCAAAAGCAATCAGAACGAAAGGCAGCGTGACCAGCATCGCCAGCGCCATGCGCCAGTCGATGCAAACTAGATAAACAAAGACTGCCACGGGGAGCAGCAGGTTGGAGATACACTCCGGGATCATGTGGGCCAGCGGCAGCTCAATCGTTTCCACCCGATCTACCAATACATTTTTCAGTTTACCCACAGACTCTCCGATGACTGTCCCCAGCGGTGCTTTCATCAGCCGCTGGGCAAGAGCCAAACGAATATTCTCCAAAATGGTATATGCGGATATGTGGGACAGGCTCGTTGAAATACCATAGAGCAAGAAGCGTATCGCATAAGCGCCAAGTCCGATCCAGCACCATCTCCAAACCTCTGCCATCACAGGTGAGCCGCCGATAAAGAGCGTGATAATCTGGTAAACACTCCAATAGGGTATCAGTCCGGCAACCACACTGATGATCGCACATAAGACGGACAGGACAATCTTGCCCCGGCACTGTGAAGCAAAGGAAAACACAATAGAAATCCAGCTTTTTTGCTTCATTTCCATTCCTCCTTTAGCAAAATAATAGAGAGCATCAATCGACTTGATACTCTCTAAGTATTGCAGATATTCATGTTGTCCGCCACTCTGCCCGGGCGGGTTTTACTCCATTTAGATTTTAACTTTTCGATATTCCAGCGGCGTTTTTCCTTTTACCTTCTTGAATGCTTCGGAAAATTTGCTGGTATTCGTATAACCGACTTTTCCGGCAATCATCGTAATCGGTTCATCTGTCTGTGTCAAAAGAGAAGCTGCCAGGTCCATACGATAATTTCGCATATAGGTATAAATGGCGGAGCCATACACGCCCTTAAAGCACTGCTTCAGAGCAGAAGTGGAAATATCGAACTTTTCAGAAAGCTCCTCCATTGTGAAATGGTGCTCCGGCTCATTTGTCATAAACGACATGATAGCCTTGACTTTCTCTACCTGCGTTTTATAAAAATAGGGACGTTCCACACCTAAGACCGTAGGGTCTACCGTCCTGAGCGTGACCAACAGTTCTAACACCTTTACCCTGAGATATTCCAGACGGATATTTTCCGGCACCTGGTACAGTTCCGAAATCACATGGTCGGGAACGGAATTTCCGTGCATAATGAAAGGCCGAGTCTTTAAGGTGAATTGCTGCTCGATTTGCTCCAGGTCAATGGAAAACAGGGACAGGAGATCCCCCAATCCCTCTACCGCTTCAGGAACAGAGATCGTAATTGTGATCCCGTGGTAATGGCTTACGGGAAAGCTGCAATGGTTGTTTTCCGTGGCAGAACTGTCCAGCATAATATCGCCGGACGCAAGATAAAGATAAGCGCCATTGCTGACTTCCCACTCGACGCGGCCTTCTCTGCAATGGTGAATTGCAAAAGTGTGCGTATTTTGTTCAAACTTCCTTGACGGGCAGTGCTCCATGTGAAAATCATTATACATGACACCTATTCCGGGATATACTTCATAATAGGTTGCAGTTCCGTCTCCTGTTTCATTTTTCATTTGGTAGACCGAGCAAGATTCATCCCGGCAGAGCAAATTCATATTTTGCTGCGAGAAAAACAGGTCGCTTCTGTTCAAACTGAAATCACCTCGATTCTATAAAAAAATTTTGGAGGCGCTGGAGCCCTGCGGCATCCAGTGCATATTGTTCCTGTACCATACCATGCTCCAAATGCAGAACATGAGTACAGCAACTGACGATCAGCTCATAATCATGGGTGATGACAAGAGATGTCTTTCCCATTTTCTGTATCGTCACAAGTTCATCAGCCACTTCTTTCATGTGCTGTAAATCCAGACCGCTGGTAGGTTCATCCAGCACCAAAATCTTACGTTCAGAAACAAGAGCGGTGGCAATCGCCACCCGCTGCTTCTGCCCGCCGGAGAGCGCCATCGGGTGTCTCTCCTTAAACTGCAACAAATCCAATCTGTCAAGAACCGCGTCCGCCTTGTCGGGAGCTGGCTCCGCCATACTGATGAACATTTCTTCCTCTGTGCTTTCCGTAAACAGCTGATGGTTGACATCCTGCATGACCATATAGCACAGAGATAGCCTTTGTTTTCTATTATACGGCTTCCCGTCCACTTTCACAATGCCCTTGCAGTGTTTCTCCAGACCACAGAGGCAGCGGGCCAGAGTGGATTTTCCCGCTCCGTTATGGCCGATTACTGCAATCACGCCCGCCTGTGGCAGCGAAAGACTGTCAATATCCAGCGCATCCCTCTGCTTTGTATAAGCAAAACGAAAATTCTCACATTCGATAGAACCACTGCTTGCAACAGGATGTGCTGTCACAGGGAACGCGCCCAGGTCAAAAGGCCGCAGCCCCATTTCTGCCTGTTGCGTCACGGACAGTTTAAGTGCATCCAGAGCCAAGTAATCTTTTTCAATTCTCCCATCTTTTAGATACACAACACGGTCTATCAACTCTTTCAGATAATAGAGCCGATGTTCCGCAATAATAACTGTTTTCCCTTGCTGTTTCCAAATCTGGATCATCCGGCGCAGATCTTTTGTGGCTGACATATCCAGATTAGAAGATGGTTCGTCCAGAACGATGATGGGCGGATTACTGGCCGACACAGAGGCACAAGCAATTTTCTGCTTTTCTCCGCCGGAAAGAGAAAAGATATTTTTCCCCAGCAGATTGTCCATATCAAACTGTTCCGCAGTTGATTTCACCCGCTGAATGATTTCTTCTTCAGGCAAGCCCTGATTTTCGCATCCAAAAGCCAGTTCGCTGGTGGAGTCCACCGTAAAAAACTGCGTGCGGGGATTTTGAAAAACGCTCCCCACATATTTCGCTGTTTCATAGAGTGGAAGTCTGCTGATGTTCTTGCCATCCAGCAGGACTTCGCCGCTTAACTCGCCCTCATAATAATTCGGGATCAGCCCATTCACCAACCGAGTCAGGGTTGTTTTTCCGCAGCCAGATTGCCCACACAAAAGGATAACTTGCCCGTCCGGGATGATTAAGTCAATGTTTACAAGCCCACCGGCATCCGTTCCCCCGGCATATCGAAAATTGATATTGCGAAGTTCAATCATAGACTCCTTCCTCCTAACAAATAAAGAAACCGACCCAACAGGGTATCGCCAGCAGGAAGAAGAAAATGTCCAAAGGCCCAAAGCCAATTTTGCAAATATTTGTCCGTTTCTGCGGCGCTCCAAGCCCTCGCGTGAGAGCCGCCGCAGACAGTTCTTCTCCGATTTTGGCAATCGACATCATCAGAGGAACCACCCGGTATTCCAGCATCTTCATGGGACTGCGGAGAGTAGTGATGCCGCGCATCTTCATGGCGTCCCGTATAGCCGCATATTCCTCTTTTACCGTCGGGAAGAAGCGAAACACCACGGACACAGGGATTACTATTTTCTCGGGAACATGCATCCGTTCCATAGCTGCGACAAATTCACTGACAGTTGTAGTGCTCACCAGATAGTATCCCATGATAAATCCGGGAAGCATGTGTGTATAAATCCCGACCACAGCTCCCAGGATAAAATTCCATGTACCAGTGAGCAGCGGCAATACCGTTAATTCCAACGCAAACAAAATAGCGTATGTAACTGCAAATCTGGCTGCGGCCACCCATTTTCTTGAAAGAAGCAGGAACACAATCGGGCACGCCATGAGGCACGGGCGAACCAGGTTCATAAATCCGCCCGTGCCGCCAGTAATCATAATGGTGCTGACTGTAACAGTCAAAAACAGTTTTGTCCTCGGATCGGTGGGAATAACAGCTTTGCTTTCAAATTTTAGCGTTGTAACCGCCGCATCCATCAGGCAATCCCTGCCTTTTCAAAATGCTTCTTCAACACAGCTTTACCAAGAAGCGCCCCCAAAATGCCGCCGATAAAAGTGACAATAAACAGAACCGGGTACATCCAGCCAGGAGTATAGGACATGAGTGTGTCTACATATTCCTGCCCATAGCTGCTCACAAGTGAGGCGAAGAAGGTATCACGGGTCAAAAACATCCGGCTCACATAGCCCATGATCCAAAGGGAAAACACTCCGTTGCCAAGGAGTGTGCACTTCCAGCTTTGATATTTTCCAGCCCGCAAAATTACATCGCCCAGGACACCAAAGATGATGACAAAAATCAGAACCAACACACCGCTGCCCATGATTAAATTCAGCAAGCCCAGAACAATGCCGGTCAGGGATACCATGCCAAACTTTTTGACCTTTGTTAAGTACAGCATAAAGGGAATACCGCACAGGATGGGGCACACCAATCCAAGAAGCGGGATAAAGATAGGGATATACCCCAACATCATGCCCGCAAAGAAAATGACAAAATAGATGGCGGTGAAAATGCCCACATTGATAAGGTCTTTTGCTTGTAGCTTTTTGCTTTTTGTTTCCATTTACACATACCTCCAGAGAAGTTAGCAAAAACTAACCTATTGTGATTAAAAATGGCGAAGCAGAATTTCGCACAATCAGATTCTACTATAATCTAAACAGGCTACGCCACTCTAAATAGATTGAAAATACTCCAAATGGTTTTTGATTTTCATATGTAATGTAAAAGAGCTGTAGCAACTTACAAATCATTATGATTTTTCGGGTTTATTAAAAAAAACGTCTCCTGAACCGTGTTTTTCAATCCGTTATTTTTCTATAGACTTTTCCAAAAGGATAATGCCACTCGTTCTTTATTGTGGTCAGTATGGACTAATAAGTTCAGGAGAATTTCTACATAAACAAAACTCGCAGCTTAGAGTAATTAAACTCTTTCCCGCGAGTTTCATTCCTTCTTTTCTTCTGGTGGCACAAATTCCAGCAGATCACCAATCTCACAATTCAGTACAGTACATAAGCGTGCGAGAACATCTATATCCAATCGAGTGATTTTGTTCCTGCAGTAGTTGTTGCTCTGCGTTCGCTGCATCTCTGCCCGGTGGCTCAACATATTATCGAAAGATACAAGTCGAATATAAATTATGAAGAATAGAAAAGAAGAACAGCAGCCTGAATTGGATCAGACTGCTGACTCTTATTTTTCTGCTTGTACTTCAAAACAGTATCCGACTTCCCGAACGGATCGGATGGTAAATGGAGCATTGGGAGCTGCCTGGTACAGCTTTTCCCGAAGGTTGCAGATGTGAAAGCCGATAGTGTTGCTCTCACAGCCAGAGGGAATATCTCCCCATACCTTCTCGTAGATTTGGCTGTATGTAAGCACATGTCCCTTGTTGGCCGCAAGCAATAGAAGTATCTCGTATTCCTTTGCGGTGAGCTGAATTTCTTGGCGATCACGAAAAACTTTTCGTTTGCTTGGATAGATCTCAAGACCAGGGAGGGATAGCATCGGCTCCCTGGTCAGCTCATATTTTTCTATCTCTGAATGGCTTTGCAGGATGTCGAGGATCGCCTCGAATGCTTTAGAATCTTGTTCCTGCAATTCCAGAATGATTACTCGTCCGATAATATCACCCCTATGCGTAAGTACTTTTGAAAATATTCTTGGCCTCAAATAAGCCGATCTCATATGATTTTTGCCTAAATAAAGCAATAGCATGTTTACAGTAATACAATATGGCCCCTCTGATTTTGTGTAAATCCTTATTTCTCAATTACTGTTGCCGAACAGTTACACTTGCCTAATGAAATTGACTTAGGTTGTGTTTATCCGCTTTTTGAAAGAAATAGTTCCAGAGATGCCAGCAGCGACACTTGCCACCACATGACTGAGCAGAACCGCAGCCCAAATTCCATTTAGGCCAAAGTCCAGATGCTCTTCATAAATACGGACATCCCTCCGGAGGTGCAGCCAGAGTTCAAGGCTTATTCTGACGCAGAGCTGAAAAGGTTGAATGCACAGATAACAAAATTGGATGTCCAGATTACTCGGTGCATGGTTATTCACCAGATGCTTGGAACCAGAATATCGGATACACTTACCCTTCGCAGAGATTGTCTGATAAAAAGGAATGGGCTGGATATTATACGAATTCAGCAGGTCAAAACCCGTACCTATGAGAAACCGATCAGCGCTGACCTGGCCGCACTGATTCAGAAAGCGATTAATTATACTAAAGAAAGGTATGGGGCAACAGAGTACATTTTCGTAGATGAGAAAGATACCAGGCGGCCACTACAATACACCACAGTAAAACATAAAGTTCTCCAACTGATTCTGAAAGAAGACTTGCGGGATGATGATGGCAAGCTCTTCAAATTCAACACACATATGTTTCGGAGATCTTATGGAGTCAAGTTAACGGAACTGCATCTGGATGACTGGACGATCGCCAAGCTGCTTGGGCATAAGAATGTTAGCGCAGTAAAGCATTACCGAAAAATGAGCAACCAGCTCCTGGCCGATGAAACCAGACGAGCAAGAGCAGAACAAACAAGAATCCTATTAAAAAACTTAGATGGATGGGGTGAAGACTATGAGCAAATACGACAAAATGGTTGAAGTCAATCGGGAACGCAGCGAAGAAAAAATAGCTGCAGCAAAACGAGCAATCCGAAAATTGCTGGATCAAGGAGAAAGAGTATCTGTTCCCCAGCTTGTGAAGATGACCGGCGCTTCCAGAGGATTTTTTTATAAGAACCCAATCGTAAGAGCAGAAATTGACCGTGTCATGGAACAGCAGGCCGGAACCATTGATCCACGCAGAGGCATCCTGGATAAGGCAATGGAAGGCCGGATCGATCTGCTTCAGGACGAGATCTTCCGACTGCGGCAAGAAAATCAAGAACTGAGAGCTGAAAATGAAAGGCTGCAGAAAGCACTCAGTAAGAAAAGCCGGAGCGATTTTCGTAGGCTGTAAACTTAAAAAATAATACATAGAGCCAGCGGCAAAACAACCGCTGGCTTTTGCAGTTGTAACCTATGAGTATACACTGCGAAACTTATTGAGACTTCTGCATTTTACGAGCAAGGCTTATAATACAGGTAGATCAAGAAGTCCAGTCACCTATTTGTACAGATACTGATCACACGCTGAAGGAAAGGAATCCCGCCATATGGTCGCACCAAAACCGGAAAACAGGTACACAAAACACATTTGTGCTTTCCGTTAAGCCCAGTGTTTTCAAGGGCTGACGGGGACGGGCTATATTTTAATATCCTAACTGGTGGTACGGCGTTCCCATGGCGCTGCTTACATTCCTTGAAGAAAATGACCTGTCCGGTAAAGACGTATATCTCTTCTGTTCCCACGGCACAGGAGGACTGGCTGACAGCGTGGACATCATAACAGAAGCAGTGCCGGATGCGGAAATTTCCGATAATATCTTTGACTGTTACGAAGAAGATGCGGCGTCCTCTGAGGAAGTGATCCGTCAGTGGGTTCAGGAACTGGGATACAGCAGTGCACAGGGCGAAGATACCGTCCAGGGAAATGCTCTGAACCTGCAGATCGGCGACACTGTGCTGACAGCTGAACTTGCCGACAATTCTTCAGCAGAGGCGCTTCGGGATCTGCTTGCGGACGGGTCTTTAGAGATCGCTATGCAGGATTATGCTGATATGGAAAAGGTGGGAAGTCTTGGACAGGAACTTCCTGCCAATGACGAACAGATCACAACCGAGGCCGGAGATCTGATCCTGTACCAGGGCGATTCCTTTGTCATCTATTATGCGCCTAATACATGGAATTTTACACGACTTGGAAAGATCAATGATATCAGTGCAGAGGAACTGCAGGATATTCTGGGCGAGGGAGATGTGACAGTTACCTTGTCTCTGGCAGAGTAGGGGAGCATTGTTGTATAAATAAATGGATTCAGGCATGATAGGAGGAATGTACTATGGATACAATACAGTTAAATAATCAGTTGGAAATGCCGCTTCTTGGATTCGGAGTTTTTCAGATTACAGATCACGATGAATGTAAAAAGGCCGTAAAAGAAGCTCTGAAAACGGGCTACCGGATGATAGATACCGCCGCATGCTACGGAAATGAGAGGGCAGTGGGTGAAGCTGTGAAAGAAAGCGGGATCAGAAGGGAAGATGTGTTTCTGGTATCAAAAGTCTGGATTCAGGATGCAGGGTATGAAAAGACGATGGCCTCATTTGAAAAGACACTGACTAATCTTCAGACAGATTATCTTGATCTTTATCTGATCCATATGCCCTATGGAGATTACCATGGCAGCTGGAGAGCAATGGAAGAGCTGTATCGTAGGGGAAGGGTGAAATCCATCCGTTCTGTCAACAGAAAGAGCTTCGGAAAGTAATGGAGCAGTACGATATCAAAGCGATGGCATGGGCGCCGTTTGCAGAAGGAAGAGAAGGATTTTTCAGAATGAAAAGCTGTCAGCTATAGGATCGGCGTATGGAAAAACACCTGCACAGGTTATCTTAAGATAGCTTCGTCAGAGCGGGATCATTGCAATCTCTAAGTCTGTTCATGAAGAAAGAATCCGTAAAACTCAGACAGCAGGATGAAAAGCGCAGAAAAGAGGCAATAAGGAAGCGGGCAAAGCACGGTGCCTTTGGCTATACCATTGTCCCGGATAAGTGGTATCAGACAATAGAGAACTGGTGGCATGAAAGATATCATTTTCAAATGGACAAAGAATGGATAATCTTCTGTACAGGAGTCGTCCCGGCTATTTCCAGTATTGTCAGAAAAATGACCACAGCAGCAGAAAAAATTGTCCTGCTTACACCGGTCTATAATATCTTTTTTAATTCGGTTGTGAATAATGGGAGATATGTGGTGGAGTGCCAGCTTCAGTTGTGACTTGACAGAGCCTGGAAGCAGCTATATTCCCTTTGCATCGGTTTCGGATACATGCAGGGAAAACAGCATTACCTGTATTGCGCCGACAAAGTCTTTTAATCTTGCAGGACTTCAGACTGCGGCTGTCATTATTCCAAATGAGACGATTCGGTATAAAGTATGGAGAGGGATGAATACAGATGAAGTAGCGGAACCAAATGTGTTTGCCATGACCGCTGCGATCACTGCATGGACACAGGGAGACGCCTGGTTGGATGCGCTGCGGAGCTATCTTTTCCAGAATCGGCATACAGGCAGCACAGTATCTGCAAAAGCAGATTCCGGAAGTAAATCTGGTTCCTGCCAAAGCCACCTATCTATTATGGATAGACTGCCGTAATATAACTGAAAACGCAGAAGAACTGGCAGAGTATATCAGACGGGAAACAGGACTTTATTTGTGTGCCGGAACAGAATACGGAAAATCCGGCGAAGGATTTCTTCGAATGAATATTGCATGCCGGAGGGAAACAATGATGGAAGGTCTACAGCGGCTGAAAGAGGGGTTTGATCTTTTCATATTATAATAAGATTATAAAATATTCCCTGATTCGGGAGAGTCCCATGTCTGGACAACAGGTAAATAAAGAGTGTGAGAAATTGGTCTATTTTAAAAGGCCGTCAGATGAAGCTGTGCTCTAAATCTGGCGGTCTTTTAAAATACAACTTGAAAAATAATCAGGATAAGAGGATGGTGTAACTTTATCCAAAGAACCGGAAAACTCCGATCACTTTCCCCAGGATCTGCACATCTCTTACAATGATGGGATCCATGAAATCATTCTCCGGCTGCAGGCGGATCACGCCTTCTTCTTTATAGAAAGTCTTGACTGTCGCGCCATCCTCGATCAGCGCAACTACCATATCGCCGTTGTGAGCAGTGTGCTGTTCCTCTACAAGAACGTAATCCCCATCCAGAATACCGGCGTTGATCATGCTTTCTCCCTTTACTGTCAGCATAAATGTATTGTTATTGGGAAGCATTTCCACCGGGATAGGAAAGTAGTTCTCAATATTTTCCTGGGCAAGAATAGGTTCACCGGCTGCAACATGTCCGATCAGCGGTACATTTGTCACTTCCCGTCTTGTAAGATTAAAGGTATCATCTAAAATTTCAATCGCACGGGGCTTTGTGGGATCCCTTCTGATATATCCGTTCTTTTCCAGTGTTTCCAGGTGAGAGTGAACGGAAGATGTAGATTTCAGATGCACAGCTTCACAGATGTCACGCACTGCAGGCGGAAATCCTCTCTGAAGGATCTGATCCTTGATATATTCCAATATTTCTTTCTGTTTGGGACTGATCTTTCCCTGTGCCATGATATTTCCCCCTTAAAATAGTCGTGATGTTAAATATATCTGTATTTTATCATAACATCTTTCAAAAGGCAAACAAATGTTTAGAAAGTATGTTCGATTATTTTTATAAAATCTATTGACAAACATTTGTTCGTATAATATAATTTCATCATAAAGAACAGGTGTTCGGAACATATATTCTTATTAAGAAAAAATAGAAAATCTAAAACAAATAAAATTAAGAGAACAGGAGAGACACTGGTCTTGCAGTTATGGAGGGGAAAATGATGGGAGCACACAGATTACATGCAGCAAGCAAACGTAGAAGAGAAGTATTTCGTGAAAAATTTATTTTAATAACGATAGCCGCTTTCATTGCGCTTTGTTTTAGTGTTATGATCGGAGCAAGACTGGTATGGGCACAGGATGAAACGGCTTCTGTACAGACAGAGACTTCTTCAGAGGCATATTATGGAAGTATTGAAATCGATTCCGGAGATACGCTGTGGGATATTGCTGAAACATACGCAAAAGGAACAAACATGAGCGTATCTGAATATGTAGATCAGCTGAAAAGTATGAATCAGCTTACAGATGAAACGATTTACGCTGGGCAGCATTTGACAGTTGCCTATTACAAATAGAACAAATAATTTAAAGCTATTTATTCTTTTTAATTTGATATATAAGCTTTTCTCCTTAATGGTTATATAATGATTCATCTATAATATAATCAGAGAACAGCTTTATATATATAATTATACTCCCAATACTTTATTAAAATAAGGCGGACACATCCTTATAAAACAGGATGGCAGTTCGTCTTATTTTAAAATCCCACCGGTGATATATTGCAGTCATAAGAATTAATGATATATGTATTATAGACCAGCGAAAAAGATCTATACGTAAAATACAGATTTTTCCAAAAGATATAGACAAAAAATCCGGATTCTAGTATACTGAATAAATAGAATCCAGCAATCCCAATAAAATGAAAGAAATAAAAATAAGGGGTGAAATTAAAGAAATGCCAAATGCAAAAAATAAAACATATCATGAACAGACAGAAATCGATTATACGATAAGACTTCGTGAAATTCTGAAAACGCTACCTCCTTTTGCAAAGGATTTCTTTCGTGCCATCGAACCGACATCATCTATTCGTACCCGAATGAATTACGCTTATGATATACGTGTTTTTTTTCACTTTTTAATGGAAAATAATCCGATCTACAGTAAATATTCTATCACCCAGTTTACAGTGGCTGATTTGGATGATCTGGAGCCTGTAGATATTGAGGAATATATGGAATATCTGAAAGTATACAGGCGTGAGGATGATGAGGTGATGACAAACGGGGAAAAAGGTCTTGCCCGGAAAATGTCCGCGCTTAGAAGCTTCTATGCCTATTATCATAAACACCAGTATATTTCTCATAATCCTACACTTCTTGTAGATATGCCGAAACAGCATGAAAAAGCCATTATCCGCCTGGATGCAGATGAAGTGGCACTTCTTCTGGACCATGTGGAATCCTGCGGAGAATCTTTGTCCGGACAGGCCAGAAGATATTACGAAAAGACAAAAGAAAGAGATCTTGCTATTCTCACACTTCTTTTGGGTACAGGAATCCGTGTTTCCGAGTGTGTCGGACTTGATATTACGGATGTAGATTTTAAAAATGACGGGGTTACTGTCACCAGAAAAGGCGGCAATCAGATGGTTGTGTATTTCGGGGATGAGGTGGAATCCGCTCTTATGAAATATATTGGGGGAAGCCGAAAGGCTGTGGATCCCCTTCCCGGACATGAAAATGCCCTCTTCCTCTCCACCCAGCGCCGGCGTATGGGGGTTCAGGCAGTGGAAAATATGGTGAAAAAATATGCCCGCCAGGTAACACCTAATAAAAAAATCACTCCCCACAAGCTTCGCAGCACCTATGGAACTTCTCTTTATAAAGAAACCGGAGATATTTATCTGGTAGCGGACGTTTTGGGACATAAAGATGTAAATACAACGAAAAAGCATTATGCTGCAATCGATGAAAACAGACGCCGGCAGGCGGCGTCTGCTGTCCGTCTAAGAGAACCTTAATATTCTGCCTTTATTGATATATTATCACTTTTCGTTTGATAAATCATTAATTGTTTTCTATTTATCAATCTTTTTTGAATATACTTTACAACTAAAAAAGAATAAGGTACGATAGCAAAGTATCACTATGTTATAATTCAAGAATAAAAAAATAGAAGGGATTTTACATATCAGATGAAATTACAGCAATTATTAAGCTATACAAGAAAAGCCGTAGATGAATACCAGATGATTGAAAAAGGCGACCATATTGCAGTAGGTATCTCCGGCGGAAAAGACAGTCTTACTCTTCTCTATGCGCTGCATGGATTGAAACGTTTTTATCCACAAACATTTAATCTGAGCGCCATTACAGTAGACCTGGGTTATGAAAAATGCGATTTCAGCCCGGTTGTGGAGCTTTGCAGAGAACTTGATGTTCCCTACAAAATTGTTAAAACGGATATTGCTCACATTTTATTCGAGGAACGAAAAGAAAGCAATCCCTGCTCTCTCTGTGCAAAGATGAGAAAAGGCGCTCTGAATCAGGCAGTAAAAGAAATGGGCTGCAATAAAGTTGCCTATGCTCATCACAAGGATGATATCATTGAAACAATGCTTCTTTCTCTGATCTTTGAGGGAAGGTTCTATTCCTTCTCGCCGAGAACTTATCTGGACCGCATGGATCTGACCGTTATCCGCCCCATTATGTTTGTGGATGAAGCAGATGTCATTGGATTTAAAAATAAATATGATCTTCCTGTTGTAAAAAGCCGGTGCCCTATTGACGGTTACACAAAGCGCCAATACGCAAAAGAGCTGGTGCATCAGTTGAATGCAGAGCATCCTGGGGCAAAGCAGCGAATGTTTACAGCAATTTTGAATGGAGACATTAAGGGATGGCCGGAACGGATCCCCCATGTCAGATAAGATATTTCAGATAAAATATCAGATAAGGTTAAAACATAAAAATACCGCCGACACTCCGATCACACACTTTTTTGAAAGCATCGGAATGCCGGCGGTTCTTCTTTTCTATTTGGAATTTATAATTTTTACATTATGATGTTTTACAATTTACGGTCTCCGCCGTTTTCTTTAATTGCTACAAGCTGTTTGATGGCTTCCGCAGTTCCTTCAATGCCGAGGACAGAGCTGTCAAGGCAGATATCATAGCTTTCCGCGTCAGACCAGCGTTTGTTCGTATAATAATTATAATAGCTGGAACGCTTTTTATCAGTCTTCTGGATCAGATCCTTTGCTTTTGCGTCTGTCAGGTCATAAATTCTTGCGATCCGGCGGATACGGGCTTCCATCTTGGCGTGAATAAATACACTCAGAACATTGTCATATTCCTCCAGTGCATAGTCCGCACATCGTCCGACCAGAATACAGGGGCCTTCGTCCGCTATTTTTTTGATAGCGTCAAACTGTGCCAGAAATACTTTGTGGTTGATCGGCATATCTGTATAATTCCCGCCGGAATATCCCAGGGAATATGTATCCATAACCAGAGAATATAAGAAGCTGTTGGTCGGTTTTTCGTCGTGGGCTTCAAATAATTCTTCACAGATACCACTTTCTTTTGCCGCTCTGCCAAGCATTTCCTTATCGTATAATTTGATGCCGAAATCCTTTGCAACCTTATAACCGATTTCACGTCCGGCACTGCCAAACTCTCTTCCTATGGTAATAATTGTATTTGTTTTTTCCATACCATTCACGCTCCTCTTCCTCGTTGTTACCAACTAGATATATGTATTATATAACAATTTTGAGAAAAAGTATAGAATTTTATGAAAATTTCGAACTATTTTTTTGTTAGTCTGTCTAATAGATTCAGAAAATATTCTGGCAGGGGCGCATTTACTTCCAGGTATTCGCCTGTCCTTGGATGAATGATCCCTAAAGTTTTAGCGTGAAGTGTCTGTCCCTGAAGACCGCGGATCGGAACCTTTGAAGATCCATATACAGTGTCGCCGAGAAGCGGATGGCCGATGGATGCCATATGCACCCTGATCTGGTGGGTGCGTCCTGTCTCAAGCTCACACTGTATATAGGTGTAATTCCCGAATCGCTCCAATACTTTATAATGAGTTACCGCACGCCTTCCGTTTTTCGCCCTGGTGCTCATTTTTTTCCGGTCTACAGGACTTCTGCCAATAGGCGCATCTATTGTACCGCTGTCTGTTTTTAAATTTCCCGTAACGATCGCTTCATATACACGTCGGATAGAATGTTCTTTTAACTGAAGAGCAAGATTCTGGTGAGCCATATCATTTTTGCAGACAAGAAGGGATCCGGTTGTATCCATATCAATTCTGTGGACGATTCCCGGACGCATAACGCCGTTAATACCGGAAAGCTGATCTTTGCAGTGATACATCAATGCATTGACCAGAGTGCCGCTGTAATGCCCGGGAGCCGGATGTACCACCATTCCTTTCGGTTTATTTACAATGATGATATCTTCATCCTCATAGAGAACGTCAAGAGGGATGTTTTCTGCCTCGATTTCCGGTTCTTTTACCTCCGGTATGGAAACTTCTATGCTGTCATCAAAACAAAGCCTGTAACCGCTTTTTACAGGCTTTCCGTTGACACAGACCATCTTTTCTTTTATCAGCTTCTGTATGTGAGAGCGGGACAATTCCGGCATCTCTTCTGCCAGATACTTATCGATCCGGATCCCGCTTGTCTCTTCCGCTGTAAAGTATTTGTTCAAAGTCTTCCTCCTTATAATAAAACAGTACCAGAACTAACAGAAGGATCGTCGATACTGTCACAAAAATATCCGCAACATTGAAAACCGGAAAATCGATCAGCTTAAAATAAAAGAAATCAATCACATACTGCAGCCGGATGCGATCGATCAAATTGCCGATTGCCCCGGAAACGATCAAAATAGCGCAGATCCGAAGAGGCAGGAACTTTTTTGAGGCAGGAATTTTCATATAAATCCAGATAACCGCGCCCATCACAAGAAAGGTACTGATATAGAAAAACCATTGTTTTCCCTGGAGAATACCAAAAGCAGCCCCGCGATTTTCAAGATAGGTAAGCTGAAAAATACCGGGGATCAAATCGATAGGATTCTTATCCTTCAAATATGTGACAGCCAGATATTTGCTCCATTGATCAAGCAAAACACCTGCCGCCGCCAGGATGAATGCCGCAATATAATGTTTATTTTGTCTTTTCTGATTTTCTTCCATGATCAATTCTGTCAATCCTTCTTTACTTACTCTTCTGGGATCAGATATACTTTCCTATTTCGATATACAAACGCCCTTTTTTTGTCTCTGAAAGTATGCCCAGGTACTTTATACGTCCCATGCCCCGGACAGAAATAATATCATTTTCTTTCAGTCTGCAGGCATTTGTGGTGATCAGCTTTCCGTTGACAAACACTTTTCCGCCCTCTATAAGTCCGGTCAGCTTGCTGCGCGACAAAGGAAAGGCAACAGAGAGAACGGAATCCAGACGTACCGTGGAAACAGTTCCTTTGTGAAGTTCAAGATTCGGCGTATAGTGGAAATTCTCCATATTTTCCACAGATACTTTCACTGTCGTATGGCGGATCCTTGTCAAATTTCGGCAGATATAGTCCGCCATGGAATCTGTGACAAATACACGGCAGCACTCTTCTGATACAAGAAGATCTCCGAGGCAGCACCGTTCAATCCCGAGATGAAGGATTCCGCCCAGATAATCCCGGTGAGAAAGATTCTCCGCAAATTTCAGATTAACCGGAGAAATCTTCAGGATTTCTACAGGATACCGGTACTCATAATAAAGAGCATCAGGTAGAAAGGCAACCATCTGACGCTCTGCTGCTTCGTATCCGCCATATGTTTCATATGCTGCCGGAAACATATGTTTCGGAGTGGAATGTAAAATATTCAGTTCATTCAGGTTCAGAAAGTCTGTAAAAGTAACAATATCTCTTTGATATGCCGTGTTAGAAAGCTCCACAAGACGTTTCTGAAGCAATAATTCTTCCTTATTCATGAAACAGACCTAAAATCTGGTACGCATAGAAGATGCGTCAAAAGAGGTATTCAAAAGATCCTGAAGATCTCCGGAAATATCTACATTTGTAGGTGTAACAAGGAATATGTAATTGGAAATCTTCTGCAGATTGCCGCTGATAGCAAAAGTTGCACCGGATGTAAAATCAATGATCCTCTGTGCCACTTCAAGATCCAGGCCTTCCAGATTCAGAATAACAGTGCGTCCACTAAGAAGAGTTTCTGTAATCTCACGGGCATCTTCAACAGAAGACGGCTTAATGACACATACTTCCATATTCGGCGCGTTTCTTCGGGATGCCGGCTGACGCATAGGCGTCACTTTATTATTTCCGGCACTGCTTACAGCGTGGGAAGAACTCTGGGAATTTCTGGATGAAGATCTAGGCGCTCTGTCATCATAATCATCGTAGTCATCATCATAATTATCATCATAGTCTTTCCCTTTAAATCGTGAAAGAAGACCGCCTTTTTTTGCAGGTCTGTCATCATAATCATCATCATATTCATCATCGAAAAAATCATCGTTATCGTAATCGTCATCTTCGTCGCTTAATTTCATAATGTCAAGAAACTTATCTAATACTCCCATTTTAAAATCTCCTATCTTACGTTATCCTAAATACGAGCATAATCACGCACACCAAATAACCCGGTTCCAACGCGAACCATCGTGGCGCCCTCTTCGACCGCCACTTCAAAATCATTGGTCATGCCCATTGAGAGAATACTCATAGTAACATTATTAACTTTTTTTGCCGCGATGTCAACAGATAATTTACGTAAACGCTGAAAATATGGCCGATTTTCTTCCGGATTTTCTACAAAAGGAGCAATTGTCATCAATCCACACACTTTTATATGGGAAAATCCAGCAATTTTTTCTATAAAGCTTTCGGTTTCTTCCGGTGAGATACCGAATTTGCTCTCCTCTCCCGCCACATTTACCTCAATCAGAATATTAGCGGTAATCCCATGTTTCTGCGCTTCTTTGTCTATTGCTTCTGCCAGACGGACGGAATCTACAGAATGGATCAGATCAACTTTATCGATGATATATTTGACCTTATTTCTCTGCAAATGTCCGATCAGATGCCAATGAATATCTTTGGGAAGCTGATCGTATTTTTCGGTCAATTCCTGAACTTTATTTTCGCCGAAGATCCTTGTGCCAAAATCATAGGCTTCCTGCAGCATTTCCACAGGTTTTGTTTTACTGACAGCAATCAGTGTAACCTCCTTCGGATCACGGCCGGAACGTCTGCAGGCTGCTTCAATCCTCTGTTCTACTTCCCTGAAATTATCCTGTAACATATATAAACACTCCTTTTCATGACAGATTTTTTACATTACAAGCTCATTTTCCTGAATTTCACTTCCATCTAAAGCAATATGATCGTAATTTGTCAATCCATAATCATTGCCGGATTTCACAATATAATATTCCTCACTCTCACAGAGAATTTCCACAGGTTTAAACTCTGCATATCCTTTATTAATATTGTAAACTCCCTGCAAAGAAGCCTTCTCGGAAATGGTATATGTATCTGCTGAATCCGGTTTGATCAAAACATCTCCCTTTTTTAACTCATCCATATTCAGATAGACCATACCTGTCTCACTGTCACGATAATATACATCCACTGCGTGGAAGGAAGCATCTTCTCCATCGCTCTGGACCAGAACGCCGGACTGGCTGCTGTTGCCGCCCAAAGTGATGTAATCTTCAGGAATTATGTAGAATTCTTTTTCTGTTACAGAGGATTTGGGAATTTTAAGACCTGTTTCATCCTCCAGGATCAGTTCAATATCCAGAAAACGCTCTCCTACATATCTTACCATTGAATGATCAAATGTGAGGAAACCAAGGTCGGCGTCTTCCGTATTATAAATCTGGAATCCTGCCCATGTTGTCTGATCATCTTTTGTAAATCTGACCTTTACACTGGTTGTGTCTGCCAGCTCTTTTGTCATTTCCTCATCCAGCTGGATCACAAGCGTCCACTCTTCGTTTGTCACAAGCTTGTAGGCAGGATCGCCGCTTTTGACCTTTGTATTGTTAAAAAGCTCTGTTTTCTGATAATCTGCCCGCGATATCATGTCGGCAGTTACCTGATCCATAGCAAGATCTTCATATCCGTCTACCGAATATACAATAATCCCGTCATCAGATGCGACATAGGTTGTCAGCCCCTCCTGACCGCTTTCTATCATGGCGCTAAGCTGTGCCTGCCGGCTCTGGGCTGTGCTGCTTGACAGAATATTTTCAATGGAATCTTTAAACGTATAGGTATCCTCATATTTATTGTTCTGAAAATTTTCACTAAAACTTTGGGCTTTTTGGATAATAGAGTCTCTTTCCTCGGAAGTTAAACCGGAATCCTCTGATTCCTCTGTGTTTTCCTGACCGGAAAAATCCAATTTTTCAGAAGAAATACTGTAAACATTGGTCTTTCTGCCTACTTTACTGCCTTCCGGTGCAAAGTAATTGATATATCCATCTGCCTCTGCTCCAATAACAGTTTCCTCTCTGAGAACAAGACCGGTATAGGAAGTATCCTTTAAGATTGATCCCTCCCGCACTTCATAAGATGACACATGTTTAGCGGTTGCGTACATCAAAACAGTAACAACCAAATAAACAAAGATAACTCCGAAAATAATGACCCCTATATTTATATTCCACTTTTTGCGGTAAACCTGAATGTTGTTTATCTCATTTCCAGTCAATATACTGCCTCCAATTTCTCAAGTGCAGCTCCTTTCAGATAGCTGAATCTCTTTCCCTGAAAAGAGCCGTCTGCCCGCATTTTTTCTTCAAATTCATCCTTAAGCTTCCACCAGCTTGTCTCCCAGTTGCAGAACACGGCCTCTTCTTCCGGAATCCTCGAAAACAGGCGCTCTACTGCAATATCAGGATTTAAAAATTCCAGAAATACCTGCAGGCGCTGCAGATATTCTTCTTTGGAACATATGGTTATTGTACCATTTTCATAAGCTTCGCACAATAAGGTGTTTTTGGCGATATAAAGAGAATGGATCTTCACAATGTCAATTCCAAGTGCAGAAAGGATCTTGGCTGTTTCTTTTGCATCCTCCATGGTATCACCGGGAAGATTTAAAATTACATGGGCGCAGATATCAAAACCGTATTTTTTGATTTCAAGAACAGCATCGATAAATTCAGCCAGAGAATGTCCCCGCTGGATTTTTTGAAGCGTATGATAATTGGCCGTCTGAAGACCCAGCTCCACCGTAACTCTCTGTCCGCCGGCAGTGGCTGTTTCCTTCAGCGCCTCAAGGTATTCTCCCCGTATACAGTCCGGGCGTGTGGATACTGCAATCTCCACAATATCCGGCACCCGTGCTGCCTCTTCAATGTATGCCCGAAACCGTTCGATTTTCATAAAGGTATTGGTATAGTTTTGAAAATAAGCGATAAACTTATGCGCATGATACTTTTTTTCGATCAGACTTCTTGTGCTCATCAGCTGGTCCGTTATCCTGACTTCGGAAGACAAAGCCTCAAATCCGGTGCCGGATTCCGCGCAGAACGTACAGCCTTTTTGTCTCCCTAATCTGTTGGGACAGGTAACGGGAAGATTGATCGGCAGTTTATAAACTTTTTCCCCATACGTTTTTTTCAAATATTCCGAATAAGGATAATAGAATGTCTTTTTCATCATAAAAGAAAAAGGTCCTTTCCATCAATTTTATGGCATGCATATTTTGGGATTTCCCGCACATAATATCATCATCTGATAAAAAGGAGGAAATCATATGAAATGGTTTGACAATATTGCATTAACCCTTGTTATTATCGGGGCGATCAACTGGCTGTTGATCGGCATTTTCCGTTTTGATCTGGTGGCATTTCTTTTCGGCAATCTCACATGGATCTCGCGGATCATTTACACACTGGTCGGATTGTGCGGACTTTACCTGATCAGTCTGTTTGGAAGAATTGGAACTTTCTCCGATTCCCGTTCATAAATCAAGAGGGGCAGCCCGGAAAAACGGGTTCCCCTCTTTTTATTTGCAACTTTTCCTGCTGAAAGTTTGTTTTCTTTATTCCAACGAAGGGATCTGATCGATCAGTGCTGTCATATCTTCATATAAAGTCGGCTTATCCGCTGCTCCCATAACAATAGATATATATTGATCTCCACTGTCGTTCTCACAGAGAAGAACAAGACAGTCTCCTGCATCCCCTGTGTATCCTGTTTTGCCGCCGATCACAGTTGCGCCTTCCGGCAGAGCGGCCGCTCCTCTGGCATAGTAATTGGTCGGTTCCCATGTAAGCTGTCTTGCTGTCCCGTCAGCACCGGTCACATTTGCCGTATAGGATGAAGCACTGATAATATCCATAAATTCCTCATGCTTAATGCATTCATTAAAGATCAGATACAGATCGTATGCAGTTGTATAATGATCCGGATCATGGAGACCGTTGGGCGTAACAAAATGCGTCCCGGTAGCCATCAACTCCGCGGCCTGGTCATTTACCATCTCCATAAAAGTATCCACATCTCCGCCGACATGTTCTGCAATGGCGACTGCATTATCATTTCCGGACCAAAGCAGCAGCCCGTACAAAAGATCTCTCATGGTCAGCTGGTCCCCTTCCTGGAGGCCGCATACCTGATCTTCCCAGCCAAAGCTTGACGCAGCTGCATTTCTGCTGACAGTGACGACATCGTCCATATCGGAATTTTTGATTGCTACAAGGGCTGTTAAGATCTTTGTGGTACTTGCCGGATATAATCTTTCAAAAAGATTATATCCATACTCTACCGTGTGATCAGTCAGATCAAACAGGCCTTCCGCATGGAGCGAAGAATCCCCCTCAAAACCGGAGATGGATACATCAGAATCTGTCACACAGAGATCCTCAGCAAACAATTCCGCCTCATAGATACTTTTATTATAATTCTCTTTTTCAAAGGATGTCACAGCGCTTCCAGCGCCGCACCCGGATATCAGCAGCGAAATTCCGGCTGCGCAAAGAATAAGCGATGTCTTTTTACCTGTATATTTCACGCCAATCTAAATCTCCTCTGTCTATTGAAAGTATAATTAATTCTGCTGTGGCGAGATTTGTCGCCATAGGAATATTATGCATGTCGCAAAGCTTGATTACTCCGTTCACTTCAGGTTCATGGGGTTTTGCCATAGGATCTCTTAAAAAAATCAGGGCATCAATATCATTCTGCGCAATCTGGGCGCTCATCTGCTGTTCGCCTCCGAGATGGCCCGCCAGATATTTGTGAATGGACAAATTGGTTACTTCTTCTATTAACCTTCCGGTTGTTCCTGTTGCAAACAGATTGTGCTTGCTCAAAATCCCGCGATACGCGATGCAAAAATTCTGCATCAGCGTCTTTTTCCCATCGTGGGCAATAAGACCAATATTCATACAACGATTCCTCCTCACATTAGTAAAAAACAGGTTACTGATATTTTTTCGGCTGCAGCCCCACATTCAGAACGATTCCAATTCCCAGATACATACTCCACAGAGAAGTAAGTCCATAACTTACAAATGGAAGGGGAATTCCTGTGTTAGGGAAAATCTGTGTTGCAACAGCAATATTAATAAAAGTTTGTATCCCGATCAGGGATCCGACCCCGCAGCAGATGATTCTGCCCGTTGTATCCTGGGCTCGGATCCCTATTACAATACATTGTATCACGATTAATAATAACAAAACAATAACAATACAGCAACCCACAAAACCTAATTCTTCTCCAACAATTGCAAAAATAAAGTCTGTCTGGGGCTCCAGAATAAAGTTTCCGTTTTTTACAGAAGTTGTTGTATTATTGTTCAGCCCTTTTCCTGTCAGCTGACCGGATCCGATTGCCATGACGGAATTGTTCTGCTGATAGGCTTCATCGCTGGCATATTCCTCCGGATTCAGCCAGGCAAGAATACGCTTTTGCTGATAATCGTCCAGGATCTTCTGATCCGGCTGCACAATAAGACTTAGCAAAATAATTGCCGTCGGCACTGTGACGAGCAGCACAATCCCAATGAAGCGGTAAGACAGCCCGCCCACATACATCAGCACACAGAATAAAGCGGCTGTACAAATAGTAGTAGAGAGGTTCGGTTCCTCAAAAATCAATACAAGAGGTATAACGATCAATATAACTGCCTTTAAAATTGTCCTTTTGCTGCTCAAATCCTCTTCATGAACCATAATAAATTTTGCGAAGAAAATGATCAGAAAGATTTTTGCAAGCTCTGAAGGCTGAAAATTGGTAAATCCCAGATTGATCCAGCGCCGCGCTCCGTTGACTACCTCTCCTACGCCGGGAATCAGTACAATGGCAAGCATCCCTACGGAAAGGATATACAAGATCCAGTAAAAGTTTGCAATCCATACATAATCGATCACAGATACAACGACCATCAAAATGACAGCGGCTACCAGACCGATGATCTGTTTTCCCTGATAGGATTCATTTGCACTTCCGATAACCAGCACGCCTAAAAAAGAGATGGCCATGACAAGTATGATCAGAGTGAATTTATAATCTTTCAGATGATAAGGTTTTGTTATTTTAAGAAATTTCACTGCTTTTCTCCTGTAAATTTGATATGTACATGCGTCCTTGTATAAGAGACTTCAAATTCCTCCGGTGTAATTTCAATATATTTGGAAAGTGTCTGGTATAGCTCACGGCTGATCTTTTCGTAAAAATCCGGTTTGCACTGCATCCGGTCCGTTCCCACCAGCACCTTCAGCCTGTCTTTTGCAATTCTCACTGAAGACCGTCTCACCATACTGCTTTTGCGCCCCCTTAATTTTTATGGAAGATCTGGGAAAGCTTAGAGAGCAGTCCCCCATTTCCGTTCAGATCCATAAAAGGAATATCCTCTCCCAGGATCCGGCGGCATATATTCCGATAGGCCTGTCCGGCTCTTGACTCCATAGATATAACCGGTTCCCCCTGATTTGTTCCGATCACGACCTGCTCGTCGTCCGGTATGGCTCCCAAAAGAGGAATGGAGAGGATCTCCGTCACATCGTCTACAGACATCATATCTCCTTTTTTTACCATATCCATACGGATCCGGTTGATGATCAGTTCACAGCGTCCGATCTTCTCTGCCTCAAGAAGCCCGATAATACGGTCCGCGTCACGGATAGACGAGACTTCCGGGGTAGTGACAACGATTGCCCGGTCCGCCCCGGCAATGGCGTTTTGAAAGCCCTGCTCTATTCCGGCGGGACAGTCCAGAAGAACATAATCGTATTCTTCCTTAAGCTCTGCTGTAAGTTTTTTCATCTGTCCCGGAGAGACGGCAGATTTATCTTTTGTCTGCGCAGACGGAAGCAGATAAAGATTCTCATATCTTTTATCCCGGATCAGCGCCTGCTTCAGACGGCAGCTGCCTTCTATTACATCTACCAGATTATACACGATAAAATTTTCCAGTCCCATGACCACATCCAGATTCCGAAGCCCCAGATCTGTGTCTACGATAATAACCTTTTTATCTGCCTGTGAAAGTCCTGCTCCGATATTTGCCGTCGTGGTTGTCTTACCAACCCCGCCTTTTCCTGATGTAATTACGATAACCTCGCCCATGAATAATTTCCTCCTATCACTGGTTTTACTTTCCTGTCGCCGATGCGAAGTTTTTCCGGTTCCATATGAAGAGCGGCGATGAAAGCGTCTTTTCGTCCTGATGCTCCGGCTTGAGCACAACCGAACAGAGTTCCAATAATTACAATATTTCCTTTGGAAACAACGGTTGCACCTTCCTCTACATCTCCGATGATCACAATGCTGGTTTCTGATTCCAACACCTGCTTTTTCTTCAGTGTCCCCCTGTAGAACCGTCCGTCGGGCTCCGGCATTTCTGCCAGAGTCTGATCTACGGCGCTTTTGTACATCTTGTCCGTTTTTTCATCGTAATCCAGTATACACAGGATTTGTATTTTTGCTGCTTCGGATATAGTATCCACGATTTTTTGCTCTTCCTCTTTGGTAAGAATACGGTTCTCAAATCGGACTGCCATCCCTGTACCTTCAAAGAAGTGGACGGAGGCCCTGAATTTGTTTTCTATCTCCATTAACAGCTCATCAAAAGGCATTTCTTTGTCTAAATAAACTGTTAAGCCGTATCGGTTGCTTTTAATCATGACATGATCTTTCACAGCGAAAACTCTCCTTACCTTTAATCTCCATGTGTTGTAGCTGCTATTTCGGCTGCCTGTCCTGTAATTAATTCAGAAGAATCTGTAATCTGATAATAGTATTGCAGGATTGCGCTGCCTACTTCAGAAGCATAGGTGGAGCTGTATCCGTTTGCGATACGAAGAGCCATGGCGATCTCAGGACTTTCACTTGGAGCAAATGCTACAAATAATCCATGGTCTGCATGCTCATTACTCTGCTGAGCGGTACCTGTCTTCCCGGATACGCTGATGCCGCTGGCATTAATTTCCGGAAAGACACTGCTGTTCTGTACCACGCCCTGCATACCGGCATTTACTGCATTCCAGGTGGTTGAAGAGATTCCTTCGATCTTCTGGCTTTTGGCTTCATATTCTTTCTCGACTGTGCCATCCACCTTTTCTACCCGGTCGAGCAGCGTAAGTTCGTAGAGAGTTCCCTGATTTGCAACTGCTGTAATATATCTTGCAAGCTGGCTTGTCGTAAAGTTGTTGTTGCCCTGTCCCATAGCAGAACGTACAGAGTCTTCCGTAGATATCTGCGGATCTGTTTCCGGTATTTCAAGACCCGACGTTTCACCCAGACCGAACATCTCAGCGTATTTTTTCAGCTTCTCCAGACCGACGTCACTGGAATAGGTTCCGTCTTCCTGAATACCCAGCTGATAACCCAGGTTATTAAAATATTCGTTACAGGAATTGGTTATACCGCTGACGACATCCATGGTTCCGTGACTGCTGGGATAGATCCAGCAGCGAACAGATGGGCTGATGTTGTCATAAACACCGTCACAGTAAACTGCCGTATCAAGTGTAACCGCTCCCTCCGTCAGACCGGCTACAGCTGACAGCGGCTTATAAGTAGAACCGGGTGCTGTCGTCTCCTGAGTGGCACGGTTGTAAAGAGGCAGAGAGGAATTCGTATTCAGTTCATTGAAATATGCACTGTCCATCGTATTGGCCAGGCGGTTGTTGTCATATCCCGGATAGGAAACACATGCCAGCACATCACCGTTATCCGGATCGGTAATCACCACAGATCCTGAACACGGCTCCAATCCCAGCTGTCCCGGCGTAATCTCCAGAGACTGGATCTTGGATCTCAGGAAATCATAAGCTCCGGTAGCTCCGGATGCCAGATTATTGTACTGTGTTTCATCCCACTCCAGCACTCCCTGCTCATAGAGGATCCGGCAAAGTTCACTGCCTGTCACCGTGCCGGCCTTGATCATATACTGATAGATCAGTTTATCAAAGCTGGTATCTGTCTGCACACGGTCTGTAAGATAAGTTACGATCGCATTATATATCTCCGAGGAGTCTGAATACTTTTCCCCGGATTCCAGATAATCCTGCAGTTTGGATGAGTCCACCCAGTTCTGGGATATTGCATAGTTCAGATAAGTATAAATATTAATATCTCCTCCGGAAATCCATTCGCTGTAGGTTTCATCATCCGTATCGATGGCGTCAGAATCAATGATGCCGGCGCTGTCTGTCAGTACATCGCTGACAAGATACGTAAGATAGGCTTTCCATTCTTTAGAGAGATTGCTGTAAACGGTACTGTTCCCATCCTGCAAAATGGAAGTAAGCTGTCCGATCACCTGCTCTTTATAGGAAGAGAATTTGCTGTACACGGATTTTTCAGCACTTCCTGCATCCTCAGCGGAAAAATGGCTCATATCTACAATATCATTAGAAATAAAAGCATTGTAGGCATCTCCGCTGGCAACGATGACATCTGCCGCATCTTCTGTTCCGCTGCGGTCATAATCCAGAATATTCTGCATTTTCGCAAGAAGGATTCCCGCGATTTCCTGCTCTAAAATATCATAAGCTGCTTTCTGAAGATCCGCGTCAATCGTTAAATATACATTGTCTCCTGCTTTCGGTTCCGTTTCACCGACGGTCTCTGTCACACGTCCCACACTGTTTACATACAGCTTGACTTCACCTTTCTCTCCCTGAAGGGTACTGTCCAGTACCTGTTCCAGTCCCGATTTTCCAACGGTATCTGTCAGATCGTACTGCTCTTTTTCCTCATCACTTAAGGCATTGTATTCTTCCTGTGAGATCTGTCCTGTATATCCGATAATATTGGCAAAATATTTACTGTCTGTATATTTCCGGAGAGATTCTTCCGCAATGTCTACTCCCTGAAGTTCATCCATATGTTCCATGATCCCGGCAACGGTTTCCTCGCTTACATCTTCCGCCACTGTTGTGGGAATATATTTCTGGAAACTGTTCAGGCTGATAGCGTAGCGGATATTTACGAGCTTCAGGACTTCTGACTTCTCCAACTCATCCTGATCAATGCCATATCCATAGGTTTCGTCTGTACAAAGGTAATCTATAATATCTGCTGCTGACATATTCTGCTGTTCCTCGTCAAGGCCATCGATCTTCTGCTCACCGAATACGTCTGCCACAAATCTAAGACGCTGTGTTTCATTCGTCATAGAAAACTGATATTCATTATTGGCGTCCAGAACAATACTGAAA
Source organism: Claveliimonas bilis (assembly GCF_020892095.1). GTDB lineage: Bacteria > Bacillota > Clostridia > Lachnospirales > Lachnospiraceae > Claveliimonas > Claveliimonas bilis. Next base: position 2,970,219 of record NZ_AP024845.1, read on the forward strand.
TCGCTGATAACAGAGTCTCCATTGCTCTCAACAATCTCTATGATCTGGCTGATCTCTTTATTAAGCTCCTTATTTTTCTCCGCAATTGTGTCATATTCCCCGTTGTCTTCGATAGTCACGGAATAGGCCAGCTCGTTGTAAGCCAGAAGCTTACCGTTCCGGTCATAGATATTTCCTCTTGTTCCCTGTATCGTTCTTGTTTTTTGGATCTGAAGCCGGTAATCATCCAGATAGGACTGACCGTCTACAATCTGCAGCTGAAAACAGCGTCCAGCCAAAACTGTAAATAGGATACAAAACACAATGATCATCACAAGAAGACGCCTCTGAAACAATTCGACAATTGTTGATTTAATGCGATCCCAAATACTATACAAACTTACTTGCACTCCTTTGTTCTTCTTCTTCTAATTTACGGTTCATGTAGAGAAGGATCTGGTATAAAACAATCGTTACCAGAATAGTATATACCAATTCGGGCATGATCAGATGGATCAGGTAATAAAAGAAATGGAAATCACCCTGCATCATAAAGAAACAAATGTAAATGACCAGCCCGTAAACCAGTTCGCTTCCCGCAATAAGGACAAGCGGAAGCTTAATATCCTCATCATAAAACAGACGCTTAAAGCTTCCGTTCAGATAGCCGATCACTGTAAGGATCAGCGCATAAAATCCAAGAGTTTCCCCCCAGAACACATCCATCAGAATACCGGAGAAGAATCCTACTGCCATCCCTGTCTTTTTTCCTCTCATAAAACCGAGAGCTGATGTCAGAATGATCATCAGATTGGGACGGATAGAGGCAAACGTCAACTCTGCAAAAACAGTAGACTGCAGAAGGAAACATATAATAATAATACAAAATGTAATAACTTTTCTTTTCATAGGCTATTCACCTTCGCTGCCTTCATCCTGATTCGTAAGATCCTGCTTTGTTGTCGTAATAACAAGGACTTCCTGAAGTTTGGAAAAATCCACTGCCGGAGTAATATATCCGGATCTTGTCAGATTGTTGGAGTCCACACTGATCTCGGAAATATATCCGATGAAAAGTCCCTGGAGGTAAGTTGAGCTGATATGGGAGGTCACAACCTGCTCTCCCACCTCGATCTCGTTATCATTGTTGGGAAGTTTTTCAAAGCGGATCCTGCCGTCTTCCATAAGCTGCAGATCACCGCGTACCATACAGAGGTCGGAAGTGGAAAGAACCATACCGCTGACATTACTTCCATCGTCGATAATGGAACGAACCTGTGCATAATCGGGTCCTACATCTGTAACAATACCTACGAGACCGCTTCCGGCCAGTACGTTCATATCCTTGCGGATCCCGTCATTGCTGCCTTTATCGATGGTAAAGGAACTGAACCAGTTCGTTCCGTTGTTGGCGATCACATGTGCCCCGACTTTTTCATAATCCGCATAATTCTGATCCAATTTATAGAGTTCCTGCAGTCTTTCCAGTTCATACTGCTCCTGTCTTAAGCGGGTATTGTCGATGGTCAGAGTATCTATTCTCTCCTGCAGTTCTTCGTTTTCTTTTTGAAGATCCTTAAGAGTTGCAAAATTATCTGTGAGATCGCTCATCCACGTTCCTACATAGCTGATCCCTTTTTGCATGGGAATGATGGTATAATTTGCCACCCAGCTAAGAGGACCTCCGTCCATAAAACGTTCCGCTCCCAGTAAGATGCCGCACACAACAACAACGATCAGAAGAAGATATTTACTTGGAATCGTATTTTGATTTTTGATCTTCATACTATCTCATCCACCTATAATTTTCATCCAGCATCGAATACGCCAGTTTTCTTAGTTCTTTGGACTGAATGATCTGCTTCAGCCCTGTCACTGCACAGATATCCGGATCAATAGCCGTCCGGACACGTATGCCTGTCATTTCTTCCATATATACCTCCAGTCCCGGAAGATTGGCAAGTCCTCCCGTCAGAAAAATACCGTTACGGTAAACTGCCTTCCGCACCTCCGGAGGGGTACGGTCCAGGAGAGAATGGATACAGTGAATGCATTCCTCCAGAGGATCTTTGATAGCGGCCCGCACAAGGCTGATAGAAATTTCTCTTTGCTGCGGAACTCCGGTGATCAGATCTCTTCCGGCAACGGTAAGCGAAGCGCTGTTGTCCTCGCTGAACACACCGAACCTTTTTCTCAGGATTTCTGAGGTTACCTTTCCGATCAGGAAGTCATGGTTATAACGTACAAGCTGGGCAACAGCATTGTCAAAGGTTGCACCTCCCACTTTTATAAGCCGGTTCAGTACAATACCGCCTCCGGCAAGAATGGAAAGTTCAGTCGTGTCTCCGCCCAGGTTTACAATGAACAGCCCCTTCGTATTCTGTACATCCAGATTCAGACCTACTGCATCGGCAATCCCCCGTTCCACAATATTGACTTCTTTTGCCCGGGCTGTAGAATGAATGACAAGATCGAAAAAAGCTTTCTTTTCCACCTCCGTCACATCTGTAGGAACGGCAATTACATACTCCGCTCCCCGTGCGAACCCTCTGTCCTTTTTCAAAAGTCCCTGAAGAAGGTACTGCATATCGTTAAATCTGGAAATCACTCCGTCTTTCATAGGAAAGACAACCTGTATATTGGCCGGGGCTTTTTCAAACATCTCATATGCTTCATCGCCCACAGCAAATACCTCTTTTTTATTTGCAATGGCAATCACGTTTTTTTCTTTCCAGATCGTATCTTTCTTCTTATCATATACTTTGATCTCATAGGATCCGAGATCAAGTCCGTATACATTCCGTGCCATTTTTGCTCTTATCCTTTCGTGTATATCAGATTCTCTTCCAGAAAACTGATATAAGAATTATTCCCAATAATAATATGATCTAACAGTTCAATTCCAATTAATTCTCCGGCCAGCCTTATCCGCCGAGTAATCGCCACATCCGCTTTGCTTGGAGTCGGATCTCCACTGGGATGATTATGGAGCAGAATAATAGAAACCGCCTCCCTTTTTACCGCCTCCACAAAAATCTCTCTTGGTTCTACCAATGATGCATTTACAGTTCCTTTGTAAATATTCTTTTCAGCAATAAGATTTGATTTTGTGTCCAGCATTAACAACTTCATATGTTCCTGGGAAAGATGACGCATTTCTTCCATATAATATCCGGCAATCGTTGACGGATTTCTGAAACACAGTGTTTTGCGCGCTTCAGCTTTCGCAAGCCTTGCAGACAGTTCTAAAATACAGAGGAGCTGGATCGTTTTCACTTTCCCCACACCTCTGATCTTCATAAATTTTTCTTTTGTAAAGCGGTGGAGTCCCAAAAGGCCGTCCTCCCCGGCTTCTTTTAAAATTTTCCTGGAAAGCTCCAGGACATTTTCTCCCCTTGTACCAGTGCGCAGCAGAACAGACAGAAGTTCCGCGTCGCTTAAGCTGCCTGCCCCTTTTTCGTCACACTTTTCGTATGGGCGCTCTGATACCAACATTTCTTTCATGGTATTTGTCTGATTCATCCTTTGTAGATAAGTATAACCTTCACGTAAAGATCGGTTATTACAAGAAGCGATAAATAATAATTGCAAGAACCATGCCGATGATGCTGGCAACCGTAATTTTGATCGTAAGTCCGAATGTAATAACGACTATGCCAAGATTCAGCACAACCGGCTCGCTTAACCCGAATGTCTGTCCATAGTTAAGCCAACTAAGTCCCCCTGTATCACCTGCAAGCATACCGATAAAACCTCCCAGGACAATTCCTGCCAGAATCAGCAGAAACAAAGCCCAGGAATTTTTCCCGCCTGCTCCTTTCATATGTACTCCACCTCACATCTTTGTTTTTCTTTAAAAAACTCAATATATTCTATCATATTTCAAAAAAAGTGTATAGCCTTATCCCATTAAAAATTTCTTAATCCTTTGTCTCTTTGTCGAAAGGATGATATTTTCTGGCGATTGCTTCCGCCGTCTTCAAACCGTCCATAGCGGCTGAAGTAATTCCTCCGGCATAGCCCGCTCCCTCGCCGCATGGGTAAAGTCCTCTTATGCTTCCCTGCATATCAGCTCCCCGCAGAATACGTACCGGGGAAGATGTCCGGCTTTCCACGCCGGCGAGGACGGCGTCTTTCCTGTCATATCCCGGAAGTTTTCTTCCGAAGGCTTTTATCCCTTCTTCCAGAGCGCGGGAAATTTCCTCCGGGAAGATCCCCCGTACGTTTCCAAAAGCATATCCCCCTTTGATCTGCGGGGTGATCTCGCCCAGATTTTCTGTTATTTTCCCCTGGCAGAAATCCTCAAACAGCTGTATCGGGACAAGACCGCCGCCAGTCGCAAAAGCTGCTTTTTCCAGTCTTCTTTGAAAAGCCACTCCGGCAAGCACGCCGCTTCCGCCGAAATCTTCCGGTGAAACGGTAACCACAACAGCACTATTGGCGTTTTCGCCTGCCCTGTCGTGATAACTCATGCCGTTGACCGCCAGATAACCTTGTTCCGAGGAAGCATTCACTACATATCCCCCGGGGCACATGCAGAATGTATATACCCCTCTCCCATCAGAGGAAGAAGCCGTCAGTTTATAGGCTGCCGCCGGAAGAGGCAAAGTGGTATCGCCGTACTGTGACAGATCGATCATTTTCTGCGGATGCTCAATACGTACTCCTACAGCAAAGGATTTCGCCTCCATTTTCACCTGTTCCTCATCCAGCATGGCAAATGTATCGCGGGCGCTGTGACCGATGGCAAGAACACAGATATCTGCCTTTATATGCCGGCTCCGGCCAGTGACTGTATCTGTGACAAGTAATTCCTGCAAGGTACCGTTCTCATTTTGAAGTATCCGATCCATTCTCGTATGAAAGAGGACTTCGCCTCCTGATGCAAGAATCTCTTTTCGCATGTTTGCCACAATGGACATCAAAAGGTCAGTTCCGATATGAGGTTTATTCACATACAGGATATCTTTGGGCGCACCGTTCTTCACAAAAATTTCCAGCACCTTCCGGTCCCTGCCATCTTTATCTTTCACAAGAGTATTGAGTTTGCCGTCAGAAAAGGTACCGGCTCCTCCCTCGCCGAACTGTACGTTTGATTCCGGATCAAGACTCTGTGTCTCCCAGAACTTCTCTACATCTTTTTTCCGCTGCTCCACAGGCATTCCCCGTTCCAAAAGCAGCGGTCGGTATCCGGCTTTGGCAAGCATATAAGCACAGAACAGACCTGCCGGACCGCTGCCGACTATGACAGGCCTTTCCCTCAGCGCTTCCGTTCCCGAAACGTCCATGTGATACCGATTTTCGCTGGCAGCCTGGATGTTGGCGTTCCGGTTCTTTTTCAAAAACTCCTTTTCATTTTTTAAATGGACAGCCACTGTATACACATAGGAAAGCTGAGGCTTTTTCCTGGCATCCAGAGACTGCTTTTCTATTTGATATGAAAGAAGCGCATCTTCTTTCACACGGAGGGTTTTCAAAAGTTTCCTCCTAAGATCCGCTTCTGTATGATCGATATTCAATTTCAACTGCTGGAGTCTGATCATAAACATCCGTCCTTTCCTTCGTTTTTCTCTTATAGCGCCGCCGCTTCTCCGGCTATATATCCCGTTGCCCAGGCCCACTGCAGATTATATCCCCCACACATGCCGTCGACGTCAAGGAGTTCGCCTGTTATATACAGCCCGGGGCATTTCAGGGATTCCATAGTCAGAGGATCGATCTCTTCAAGAGAAACTCCTCCTGCACAGACCTGCGCCTGATCAAAAGAACGGGTTCCTGTAATCTTTACTTCAAATTTTTTGCAGAGGCAGGCGAGTCCTGCAAAATCTTCTTCGCTGAAATTCTCCACTTTCTGCGACCAGCGGATGTGTGCCCGGGTAAGGAGCACATTTACCAGTTTGCGGTGAAAAATTCCTCTTAAAAATTCTTCCGCAGTATTGTCGCTCCAGTCTTTTTGCTTCTCTCTGAAGAGGGCGCAGATTTCTGTCTCCTGCATCTCCGGAAGGAAGTCAAGGATGACAGAAACAGGCTTTCCTTCCCGCAGGCCCTCTGCAGCGAACCGGCTCACCTGAAAGACAGGGATACCTGAAAGCCCGTAATCTGTAAATTGAATCTCTCCCTGGTCGGCACACACTGCAGCTCCGTCTGACATAAGAACAATCTTTGCGTCGCTTCTTACGCCGGCCAGCTTCCGAAAAGCAGGATCATCCGACGTAAGCTGCACCAACGCCGGAAAGACCGGGGTTATGGTATGTCCCAGGCTTTTGGCAAGTTGATATCCGCTGCCGTCAGATCCAAGACCTGGAGAAGCCTTGCCGCCGGCGGCAAGGATCAGCCTGTCAGCTTCAAATCTTTGTTCTTCTCCGTTTTTCCTCGTATATATATCAAATTTTCCTTTAGAAAAAGAAACCTTTTCTACCTTTGTCTGAAGATACGTTTCTACCTGGAGCCGGGCGATTCCAAGAGCCAGTGCTTCCCGGACGGACGATGCCTGATCATTCTTAGGGTAAAGGTAGGTTCCTCTTGCTTTTGTTATAATTCCCAGCTTTCTGAAAAATCTGACGGTATCTTCCGTGCCGAAAGTATGGAGTACCTTCTCTACTGTGTCCGGGTTCCCTCCACGGTAATATTCGGGACTCATGGCAAGGTTTGTAAGATTACAGCGGCCATTTCCGGTAGACAGGATTTTCTTTCCCACCAGTTCTTTTTGTTCCACTAAGGTTACGTCAGCGCCTTTTCCGGCTGCCGCAATGGAGGCTACAAGCCCGGAAGCTCCTCCTCCGATGACAACGGTTCTTCTCATATTTGAACCAATCCTTTCCGAACCATATGTTCCAGAGACATTAAAATGCCAAGTTTGGCGTGAGGCCAGGTCAGGCCTCCCTGAAAATATACTGCGTAGGGCGGTTTGATGGGACCGTCAGCACTCAGTTCTATGGAAGAACCCTGTACAAAAGCTCCGGCTGCCATGATCACATCGCTGTCATAGCCGGGCATAGCCCATGGTTCCGGCGTTACATAGGAATCTACCGGCGCCGCTGCCTGGATGCCCTGGCAGAAAGCGATCACGCCCTCCGGCGTGCCAAGCTCTACCGCCTGAATAATATCGTGCCTGCTCTCGGAGCCGTCAGGCACTACCGGAAATCCCAGAGATTCATAAAGGTTGGCCGCAAGGATCGCTCCTTTAAGGGCGCTTGCCACCACGGTCGGCGCAAGGAAAAGCCCCTGGTAAAAGGACTGCATCACCCCCAGAGAAGCCCCCACTTCCCGGCCAAGTCCGGGAGAGGTCAGACGGTATCCGCAGTTTTCAATCAGATCCGTTCTGCCGGCAACATAACCGCCGATGGGCGCAAGTCCTCCGCCCGGATTTTTGATAAGGGATCCCACGACCATATCTGCTCCCACATCACTGGGTTCTATTGTCTCTACAAATTCACCATAACAGTTGTCAACCATACAGATAACATCCGGTTTGATCTTTTTTACAAAAGCGATCAATTCCCCAATCTGGGCGACGGAAAAACTCGGTCTTGTCTGATATCCCTTTGACCGCTGAATGGTAATTAATTTTGTTTTTTCATGAATGGCTTTTTCAATGTTCTCATAGTCAAAACTTCCGTCCGGCTTAAGATCCACCTGGCGGTAAGTAATACCATATTCTGCCAGGGATCCCGCTGACGGGCGGATACCGATCACTTCCTCCAATGTATCATATGGTTTCCCTGCCGGAGAGAGCAACTCGTCTCCCGGCCTTAAGTTCGCTCCAAGAGCAAGGGCAAGAGCGTGCGTTCCGCAGGCAATCTGGGGCCGCACAAGAGTAGCCTCTGTATGAAATACATCAGCGTATACTTTTTCTAAAGTATCCCGCCCCTGATCGTCATATCCATATCCGCTGGCATAATGAAAACACCCCTCACTGACACGGTTTTTCTGCATAGCACCGATCACTTTGAGCTGATTGTACTCCGCCGTTCGGTCAATGGCTTCAAACCGCTCCTTTAACTTTAGTTCCGCCTGCTTTCCAAACTCCAAAACCTTTTTCGAAATCCCCAGGCTTTCATACATTTCTTCTATATCATTGATCTTTTGCATTATCTGTTTTCTCCTCATTATCATGGCATTTTTATCGATGTTCTCCCCTTGTCATAGCAGCCATGATCTTTGTTTTCATCTCGGCGCACTGCGCATCAAACTCCGGATTTAAAGCCGGGATTTCACGCATGATATCTGCAGCTTCCCTGTATCTGTACATATCATACAGGATTCCCGCACGGTTCAGATTGAACATTGCCCTCTCCCCCTTTGTGCGGATCAGCGGTTCCAGAGCCAACAGCTCCTGATAGGTTTTCTCACTGTTGCGGCTGTGGGCGTACAGCTCCATCAAAGGATTCATCCTCTTTAAAAATTTCGATCCTCCAAAACCTCCAAATAATTTTTTTAACATTTCCATCGCTCCCCTTTTGTATCTTAAATCTTATTTCCCTCTATATGTAATAAGAAAGAACTGCCTCCCTTATTTTCGTTTCATCATAATCGTAATCCGGTTTATGGAGCCAGATCACATCCCGCTCCCTTTTGAACCAGGTAATCTGTCTTTTGGCAAAATGACGGGTGTCTCTTTTGATCTTGTATACAGCTTCATCCAAGGTATATTCCCCTTCCAGATGAGAAAGGATTTCCTTATATCCCAACCCCTGCATAGATACCATCGCGCTGTCGCATCCCATTTCTTTTAATTTTCGTACCTCCTCTACAAGCCCTTCCTCCATCATCAGATCAACTCTTCTATTGATCCCGGCATAGAGATGTTCCCTTTCGTCGTTCAATACAAAATATTTAAAATCATACGGAGAGGTTCTCTTTCGCTCCTCCTCATTGTGCTCTGACATTTTTTTGCCGGTCTGATAATAAAATTCCAGAGCGCGGATCACCCTCTTCACATTATTAAAATGAATCTGGGAAGCCGCCTTTTCATCTACTTCCACAAGTCTTGAATGAAGCGCTTCTGCTCCATTTTCACGGGCATAATTTTCCAGATCCTTTCTCAAAGAAGAATCCTCATTATTTTCTGTAAAATGAATGTCATACAAAAGCGCCTGAATATAGAACCCCGTTCCGCCTGTTACAATAGGAATATGTCCCCGTTCCCAGATTTCCTCAAGCGCTTCACGCGCCATTTTCTGGAAACGTACCACATTAAAATCTTCCCAGGGATCCAGCACATCGATCAGATGATGTGGAATCCCCTGCCGTTCTTCTTCACGTATCTTCGCCGTACCGATATCCATGTATCGGTATACCTGCATGGAATCGGCGGAGACGATCTCTCCGTCTAACTCTTTCGCAAGAGAGAGAGACAGACTTGTTTTCCCTACGGCGGTAGGGCCTGTCAATATGACCAATGGCCTTTTCATTACACGATCCTCTTAAACTTTTTCTCCAGCTCCCGTTTGCTCATTGCAATGATGGTTGGTCTTCCATGAGGGCAGTGATAGGGATTCTCCAGCTTCAAAAGCTCGCCTATCAGAGTTTCTGCTTCTTTTGCAGAAATCTGCATCTTCCCTTTTACCGCTGCCTTACAGGACATGGACGCAATCTTTTCATCAATGATATCCGGTGCCAGTCCAGTATAAATCTCATCGGATAAGCTGTCAATCATCTCCATGAGCAATTCTTTTTTTGCAATATCAAATAAATTGTCAGGAACTGCCCGGACTGCATAGGAATCCTGCCCAAATTCTTCTATTTCAAAGCCGATCCTTTCAAACCTGTCCATATAGGTATTTAAAAGCTGTGCTTCCTGCATAGACAGATTTAAAATAATGGGCGGGCTGATATTCTGAGATGTAAATTCCCTTGTTTTCATTCCGGCAAGCGTCTTTTCATAGAGCACTCTTTCGTGGGCAGCATGCTGGTCGATAATATACAGATTGTCTTTGTACTGCACAAGCCAGTATGTATCAAAAACCTGCCCGATAATTTTATGTTCCGGTACAGAAGCCTTACTTAAAAGCTTATCTTCAAAGAGATTCATCTGCCGGTTGGACAGGGATTCCGGTTCTGAAGCTTTTCTGTAATTTACTGCTTCCATGATCCGGTCTTTTTGTCTGTCAGGCTTGAATATTTCACCTTGTTCCTTTACTTCTGCAGAAGAATTTTGCTGATGATAGGAAAGAACCCTCTCCCGCATCTTCTTCATAAAATAATCCAAGTCTCTTTGTGGAGGATTTTCGCGGAGCGCGCTCTGTTTTTCGCTGTTGGATGAGTTGGAATTTTGGAGTACACTCTGTTTTTGATAGAGTGTACTCTGTTTCTTGACGTTTTCGTTTGTATCAAAACCGACCGCGCTCTGTTTTTCGGGTGCTTTTTCTGTGACAGATGGCGGTTCGGGCACTTCCACCTCCGGAATCAGTTCCTCCTGATGAAGAGCCCGCCCTACTGCTTCACTGACGGCTTTATATATCTCCTGCTGGTTCTGAAAACGGATCTCCATTTTTGTGGGATGTACGTTGACATCAATCGCTTGTGTATCTGCCGTCAGATGCAGTACAGTAAAAGGATACTTGTGCTGCATCTGAAAATCTTTATAAGCGTCCTCAATGGCTTTGGCTATAATATTGCTTTTTATATAGCGCCCGTTTATAAAATAGTTTTCAAAATTGCGGTTTCCCCGTGAGATCAGCGGTTCTCCAATATATCCCCTGATCTTCAGCCCTTCTGTTTCACAGTTCACTTCCAGAAGGTGTCCGGCAATTTCTCTTCCATATATATGATAAATGACATCCTTCAGATTTCCGTTGCCTGATGTGTGGATTTTTGACTGACCGTTATTATAGAACTGAAAGGAAATTTCAGGGTGAGAAAGGGCAAGGCGCATAACGAGATCTCCCACATGGCTCGCTTCTGTCATAGCTGTTTTTAAAAATTTCCGCCGCGCCGGAGTATTATAAAAGAGCTGTCTTACAAGAAATGTGGTGCCGTCCGGCGCGCCTGTATCCTCGAAAGCCGCTTCTCTTCCACCCTCGATCCGATAGGAGGATCCGAATGTATTTTCCTTCGTCTTTGTAATCAGTTCCACCTGGGATACAGCGGCAATACTTAAAAAAGTGTCTTCGACACTTCAACTCCCCCGCCCCTCAATCTTGAGGGGATTAGGGGTTTCTTTTTGTGTCTTTTTCCTTCATAATAGTCTTATGAATATCTTACAGAAGATTTTTACAGACCATTTTGAAGAAATGCTCTATATCCAACATCCTCGTGACTCTGTCATCGAAAATGTAGAAAAAATGATCCATTGCGGCGATCCCTCTTTTGGTGGCACCATGTATGCCTGCCCTTCCTGCGGTAATCTTAAGTTTCTCCCTTTTCGCTGTCACTCCCGCTTCTGTCCTTCCTGCGGTAACATGTATTCCATTGACAGGACTACCTCGATGTCTTTTAAAATCATCCATGTCCAGCATCGCCATTGTGTGTTTACCATTGCCAGAGAACTCCGTCCTCTGTTCCTGCAGGACCGTTCGCTCTTAAATTGCCTCTTTTCTGCTGTCAACCGCGTCGTCTCCCGTATGTTCCTCAAAGATAACTATGCTGAACGCTTTACTCCTGGTTTTATCTGTGTCCTTCATACCTTTGGCAGGGATCTGAAATGGAATCCTCATATCCATTGTCTCGTTTCCGAAGGCGGCGTTGGCCTCTCTCTGCGCTGGCGCCACAAAAAGCACTTCAACTACAAACTCCTGCGGGATTCTTTCCAGACCGTTCTTCTCAACGAATTACATTCCAGGATCGGTGACCCTTTTAAAAAGCTTAAGGCTTCTGTCTATGCCGATCACAAAAATGGTTTTTACGTCCGGGCCTTACCCAACAAATGTAATCCATCTCACGTGATCAAGTACATTGGCCGTTATCTCGGACGCCCTGTGATCGCAACCTCCCGCATTGATTCTTATGATGGCGAATTTGTTACCTTTCATTATCATCGGCATGAAGATGAAAAACTGGTCTCTGAAACCATCCCGGTCCTTGATTTCATAGCCAGGCTTACCCAGCATATCCCGGAAAAACATTTCAAAATGATCCGTTACTATGGCATCTATGCCAGGCACCGTAAATCTGACAAATACCTCCGCCGGGCTATTTCAAGGGAAAAGCATAAGATATTTCTTTCTTTTAACCGTTGGCGGGATTCCATCCTGCATTCCTTCGGATATGATCCTTTAAAGTGTCCTTCCTGTGGTACGACCATGCTTTTTCTTGAATTATATTTCAACCACAGACCGGTTCCTTTGCATGAATTATACGAAAAGGTTATGCGAAAGCATCGGTGCCGGGCTCCTGCCTCTTTTTCTTTTCTTCCATCGTCTCCTTCTGCGTGATACAATCAATATATCTGATACAGAAATGGAGGCGGACAATATCAAACGAATTACTGAGGCAGAACTTGCAAAGGAACTTCGGGAACAGTATATAAAAAATCCTCCAGAAGGTATGACCTCTGATGAAATCCGTGATATGAGCGACGATGACCTTTTGGACATGGATTATTTCTTACACGAATTTGACGATCTGGATGATGACGGTTTTGGCGAAGAAGGTTTTTATATTTTCTAAAACAAAATCGTCTGTTTCCTATGCCCGCCTTTGTGCGGGCTAGTTTCATTCAAGAGTTCAGCAAAAGTTGAACTTTCCTATAAAGGGACAAAGCCTCCCCGCGGAATCCCAGGGAGGCAATATGGGCAAGATCCTCCGCTGTACGGATCTTGCTGGTAGAATGACGGAGGAAGGCATTTGGTATATCTTCTTTTTCAATGCCGCAGCCATTGTCCGTCACTCGTATGAAAGAAATCCCGCCTTCTTTTATCTCTACTGCAATGGAGGTTGCTCCTGCATCTATGGCGTTTTCCGTCAGCTCTTTTACAATGGATGCCGGCCTTTCGATCACTTCTCCTGCTGCGATCTTATCAATCGTCACCTGGTCTAAAACCTGTATTCTGCTCATATCTACCACCTGTTCTTTAATTTGTTCTGAAGCTGGTACAAAGTATTCAGTGCGTCTATGGGAGTCAGATGACTGACATCCAGATTTTTTATCTCTTCCAGTACATCGTCATCTTTTACTGTATCAAACAAGGACATCTGAGCCAGATCCACTTCATCATATTTTTTGGCCTTTTTCCTCGGCTCATGTCCTCCCACAGCAATATCTTTTACTCTTGTTGTGATATCTGCATAGGAAAGCTCTTCTGCAATTTCCCTTGCTCTTGTTGTGACAGATTCCGGCACTCCGGCAAGTTTTGCAACCTGGATTCCATAACTCCGGTCTGCGCCTCCTTTTACAATTTTCCTCAAGAATACAATATCATCGCCCTTTTCCTTTACTGCAATACAATAGTTGTTTACGTTATCAATCTTACCTTCCAGCTCAGTCAGCTCATGATAATGGGTTGCAAAAAGTGTTTTTGCACCAAGAAGCCGTGTGTTGCTGATATGTTCAATCACAGCCCACGCAATGCTAAGTCCGTCAAAGGTACTGGTTCCTCTTCCGATCTCATCCAGGATCAGCAGGCTGTTTCGTGTGGCGTTTCTTAAAATGTTGGCAACTTCGGTCATTTCCACCATAAATGTACTCTGTCCGGACGCCAGATCATCTGAAGCGCCTACTCTGGTAAAAATCCGGTCTACAATGCCGATATCAGCACTGGAAGCCGGTACAAAGCAGCCAACCTGCGCCATCAGCACGATCAGTGCTGTCTGACGCATATAGGTAGATTTTCCCGCCATATTGGGACCTGTTATAATAGAAATCCGATTCTTTTTATCATCCAGATATGTATCATTGGCAATGAACATGTCATTTGGGATCATCTGCTCTACGACCGGATGCCGCCCGTCTTTAATATTGATGACTCCTTTTTCATTGATTTTGGGGCGGACATAGCGGTTTCTTTCTGCCACAAGCGCAAGGGAGGCCAGAGTATCCAGTTCCGCCACAGCTTTGGCAGTTTTTTGTATTCTCACAACTTCCTGTCCGATGGCATCTCTCACCTGGCAGTACAGTTCATATTCCAAAGCATAAAGCTTATCCTCCGCTCCGAGAATGGTATCTTCCAGCTCCTTCAGGCGCGGAATAATGTATCGCTCCGCATTTGCCAGCGTCTGCTTTCTTGTGTAGTATTCCGGCACCAGATGTTTAAAAGAATTGGTAACCTCAAGATAGTAACCAAATACTTTATTATAACGGATACGAAGATTCTTGATTCCTGTCTTTTCCCTTTCTTCCTCCTCCAATTTTGCAAGCCAGTCTTTTCCTTCTGTCTTGGCATGGCGGAGGCGGTCCACTTCTTCATTGTAACCTTCCCGAATGATCCCGCCCTCTTTCATGGCAATAGGCGGCTCCTCGCAGATTGCAGCGGAAATCAGCCTGCAAAGATCTTCAAGGGGATCAAGATTGTTATAAAGCTTCTTAAGAAGCGGACTTTTCATATCCTCCAGGATACAGCGGATGTGAGGAAGCATAGACAGAGAACTTCCAAAAGCAGTCAGATCTCTCGGATTTGCTGATCTGTAGGCTACTTTGCTAAGAAGTCTTTCCAGGTCATAGATGGGAGAAAGGTATTCACGCATCTCTTCTCTGCATATGGCATTGTCCTTTAATTCCTCTACCGCATCCAAACGTTCCACAATCGCTTTTTTCTCAATCAGAGGCTGTTCCAGCATACTCCGAAGTGTTCTTGCCCCCATGGCAGTCTTTGTCTTATCAAGCACCCACAAAAGGGATCCTCTTTTCTGCTTTTCCCGCAAGGTTTCACACAGCTCCAGATTTCTTCGGCTTGAACTGTCTAAAAGCATATATTTTCCTGTTGTGTATCCGGTCAGTCTTGTAAACTGGCAAAGGTCTGTCTTCTGAGTCTCCTTCAGATATACAAAAAGGGCGCCGGCGCCGATCACGCCGCAGTCATAATCAGCAAGGCCCAGTCCTTCCAGGGAACTGGTTTTAAAATGCTCAAGAAGTGTTCTTTTGCAGATCGCGTCATCAAAATACCATGAATCCAGTGCATAGATAGTAATTCCAAGACGCTCTTTCAGATCATCAAGATCCATACCGCTCATGTAGAAAGCCTCATTGCAGACAAGTTCAGATGGCATAAACCGGCTGATCTCGTCAAACAGTTTACTGCTCTCATCCAGCTCTGTGACAAAATAATCTCCTGTGGTTACATCTGCAACTGACACTCCGTACCGGTCTCCTATGTAAGCGACACACATGATATAATTATTTTTCGTTTCATCCAGAGCCTGTGTGTCCAGATTTGTCCCCGGCGTTACAATACGGACAACCTCACGGCGCACAATCCCCTTCGCTGTGGCCGGATCCTCCATCTGCTCACATATTGCCACTTTATACCCCTTGGAAACAAGGCGGTTCAGATAACTGTCCACAGCATGATAAGGGACACCACACATGGGTGCCCGCTCTTCCAGCCCGCAGTTTTTTCCGGTCAGTGTGATTTCCAGTTCTCTGGATGCGGTCAGTGCATCCTCAAAAAACATTTCATAAAAGTCACCAAGTCTATAAAACAAAATGCAGTCTTTATATTCTTTTTTCGTCTCCATATACTGCTGCATCATTGGGGTTAATTCTGCCATCTAAGTACTCCTTTTTGTGCTTAATCTTTTGTGCTCATTTAGTATAGCATATTTTTCCCCAAAGTTAAAACAGGAAAAAATGCGGTTTTTTCTCGCCAAACACACCCCATAAAAGATATCCTCCCAGCAGGATCCCTATGGCGCACAGGCCGGAAAAAATGATCATAAAAGGCAGACAGATCTGCCCCCACAATTGGAACGGAAGTCCGGTATAATCCCAGACATGCCATTTCATCCATTTATTTACAATAATCCCGGTAATAAATTCACAGGCTGTTACAAAGATGATACAGCGCAGAATCTGCCGAAAGAACGGATCCTTCCATTCCAGAATCTGTCCCTGCCAGGCACAGAAAACGAGGCAGACACCTCCCAAAACAAACATACTCCAGTGGGAAAAGCCGCGAAAAATAAATTCGAAAGAATAATAAAGCATTCCTCCTACCACCCATAAAAACAAATACTCACCCAGTCTTTTCATGTAAAAAACGCCCTCACTATATGTTTTCCCATATAGTGTGAGCGTTTCTTTCCTGAATTATACCTTAAACTCTGGTCCCGATATAGTAAAATCCTTTGCATTCATCCAGATAAACATTTACCAATGTACCGATCAGCTTTTCGTCCCCCGGAAAATGCACCAGAAGATTATTGCTGAGGCGTCCTGTCACCATGCCGGGTTCATGGTCATTGACAGATTCCACCAGAACAGTTTGCGTGGTTCCCTGATGGATTGCACATACTTCAGAAGAAATATGCTGCACTTCTTTCAAAAGACGATCAAAGCGGTTCTTTATCACATCCGGCGGAACCTGATCTTCCATAACAGCAGCCGGTGTCCCTGTCCTTTTGGAATAAATGAACGTAAATGCACTGTCATACCGTACTCTTTTCACAACATCCATGGTCTCCAGAAAATCTTCTTCTGTTTCTCCGGGGAATCCTACAATAATATCTGTTGTCAGAGAAATATCTGGTACTGCCTTTCGAATTTTTTCCACAAGAGCAAGGTACTGTTCTTTTGTGTAGCGCCGGTTCATTTTCTTTAAAATCCGGCTGCTTCCCGACTGTACCGGAAGATGGAGATGACGGCAGATCTTTTCGGATCTTGCCATGACTTCAATTAATTCATCCGACAGGTCTTTCGGATGGGAGGTCATAAAACGGATCCTTTCGATTCCGTCCACCTTTTCCACTTCCTGAAGAAGCTGTGCAAAAGACATAGGCTCATCCAGCGTTTTTCCATAAGAATTAACATTCTGCCCAAGAAGCATGATCTCCACTACTCCATCCTGAGCCAGCTTTTCAATCTCTCTGATGATCGCTCTCGGATCACGGCTTCTCTCCCTTCCTCTTACATAAGGAACAATACAGTAGCTGCAGAAATTATTACAGCCAAACATAATATTGACCCCCGATTTAAAAGGATATTTTCTTTCTACCGGAAGATCCTCCACAATCTTATCCGTATCTTTCCAGATATCAATGATCATACGCTGGGATTCCAGCCTGGATACAATCAGCTCTGCGAATTTATAGATATTGTGCGTGCCGAAAATAAGGTCAACGAAACGGTAACTTTTTTTAATTTTTTCCACTACCTCCGGCTCCTGCATCATGCAGCCGCACAACCCGATGATCATATAAGGATTCTTTTTTTTCGCCTTTCCAAGCTGCCCCAGACGACCGTAAACTCTCTGATTGGCATTTTCCCGCACGGTGCAGGTATTGTAGATCACAAAGTCCGCCTTCTCTTCGTCTTCCTGTTCTATGTAACCGATGTTTTTCAGAATGCCGCACAGCTTCTCTGAATCTCTGGCATTCATCTGACAGCCGAATGTTGTTACACAGAACGTCAGGGGACGTCCGGCTTTCTGTACCAGCTCCTGAATCAGAATCTTTGCCTTCTCCATAAAATAATACTGGCGTTCCGGCTCTGATAACGGCGCTTCTTTATACAAACTGATTTCTGGATTCATCGTACTCATAATCTATTCCTTTCAGTTGTTCCACGATTTTTTCTTTTTCCGCCTGCATATCTTCGCACAAGGCATCCAGGTCAGAATAATAATCTCTAAGTTTCGTATTCACCACGCCCAGCAGCAGCACCGGGTCCTTTGGCAGTCCTGTCATCATTCTTCTTTTTCACCCTCCATGTATCTTGTCTCTATCCGCATCTCGGTCACGAGAACACGGGGACGGATATCGTATTCTTCCTGCGGAATGGCGGGAAGCACCTGACATTCAAAGGCCAGAGCCATAGAAAGAAGTCCGGTGTGGGCTTCCAGATAACGGTCATAGAAACCGCCTCCATATCCGATCCTGTGAAGTTCATGGTCAAATGCAGCTCCCGGCATCAGGATCAGCCCTTCCTCACCGGAGGCAGGTCGTCTTTCATCCGGCTCTAAAATGCCGAATCTTCCCGGATGGGTTTCCCGGAAGGAAGAAATATAATAAAATTCCATTGTTTTTCCTACTGTTTTGGGAATAGCAACTTTCTTATTCATCTCCCAGGCCTTTTCAATGATCCTGCGAGTCCCCACTTCCCCGCGGAAATCCATATAGCAGTAAATCTCCTCTGCCTGTAAAAACAGAGGATGGCTGGTCACCCTTTTGGTGATATTTCTGGTCTTTTGATCCCACTCCCCTTTTTCCATCGCTTCCCGAAGAGAGAGAACCTTTTTTCTAATTTCCTCTTTTTTTACCAAATTTCTCCCCCAGATCTGTAATAGATCCATCTGTTTCCTGTATGGAAATATTGTTCAGCTGCCCCCTAAGGTTCGCTTTTACCGCTTCAATGTATTCCCGGCGAAGAAGCTGCTGCTCTTTCTTTTCTTCCTCCGTCAAACCTTCCGCTTTGGAGCGGCGATAAAGCTCATTGATCCTTTTTATCTTATTTTCATCCATTGTATCTTCCTCTGCTTTATTTTCTTTTGCATGAACGCCGGTATACACCGACGTCCCATTCTCTTTATTGATCCGCTATCCATCTTACACTATCCTGCACAAATGAGCAAGCCATTTTCCCCTCGAACTCTTCGTTGAACTCAGCACCTTGTATCAACTGGAATAATTTTCAAGAAAACTGTAGAGAAGCTGCGTACTTTCAATATATTTCCCATTTTTCACTTCATTTTGCAGTTCGGTCGGAAGCGTAGAAACTTCAATGCTTGTATAGTCATAAGCGGTCTTTTTATCGCTTAAAAAGACAACAACATAACCGTTTACTTCCATAAGATAATAGCAGTCTTCCTTACTTGCATCTCCTTCTGTTGTAACAGTTTCCTCATTTTGCTCCAGGTTTTCCTCTGACGCTGTCTGGTTCATTTCTTCCCTTGCCCGGTCCACGGCTCTCTCATAAGTAAAGTGATAGGCAGCCGCCAAAATAATAAAAGCTGCCAGAGATGCTGTAAAAAAACCGATACTTAACTTCTTTTTCATAAGGACAACTCCTTTTTTAGTAAAGTATCGGTCTTTTTCTTCAAATTTATACATTTTTGTGAAGCGATATCCCTGTTAACGGTACCGCCCCTTCAGAAGATGCAGTTTTCTGCATATCGCTACAAGGGTAGCCCCTTTCGGAGCGGATAAAATTTCTTCTTCCGTAATTCCGCCAAGCACTACCAACGCAATACCGTACACAATTACTGCCACAATAATTGCAATAACAGCAGCCGCCATCTCTCCGATAAACAATACGCATAAAAGATGTACCAGCAAAGAAACAGCGCCCATGATCACAGATGCGATCGTAGGGATGACAAAGGTTTGCTTCTGTTCCTGCATATATCCGCACGCCCCTCTGAGATCATGGGCATTTAATATGCAGATGGAGCCGGCAAAAATAATTTTGCTGATTGGAATGGAATAGATTTCCCACTTAAATACCACCAGCATAATAAACAGAGCAACGACATGTATCACCAGTGAAATAGCAGCATTTTTCACTGGAGCTGCCATACGGTCCAAGCCCTGCAAAGCAGCGTTTGTCACAGTTGACAGGCAGAAAAATACAACGGAAATACCGCCAATCCGAAGCATAAGCGACGGTATGGCATTGTCCTGATTGAAATAAAGAAGATTCAGGATCGGACCTGACAACGTAATAAATCCGGCTGCACAGGGAATGGCGATCAGCATATTGAACCGGGACACCATATTGATCTTGCTGTGTATCTGCTTACGGTTTCCCGTCTGCATTGTAGCAACAAGACTCGGCATAAAAGATGCCGCCAAAGCGCTGGACACACTTAAAGGAATATTCGTCATAGTGTCATACTGTCCGTTGAGCAGTCCCAGGAGACTGGAATATTCTTTCTCCGCCATTCCCTGAGCCGCCATAATATTGGAAAACATGGTCTGATCGATCAGATTACTGATATTGTAAACTGTTGCGCTTAAAATAACAGGGGCAATTGTCAGAAGAAGAACTTTGTAAATGGTCTTCCGGCTTTCCAGCCTTCTTGTCCGGTCCCTGCGCATCTGACGTTTCAGACGTGTTTTATATGCGGTAAAAACAAACAGAAGAAATAAAAGTGCGGTGAGCGCTCCTATTACAGTACCCAGCGTTCCTCCTGCCGCCGCAAAGGCAGCGCCGTAAGATTCTTTTGCTTCTCCGCTTGCCATGCTCCGTCCCGTCTGCATCAGCAGGTAAGCCCCCACTACACTGACAATGGCATTAATGAGCTGCTCTGCCACCTGGGATATGGCTGTAGGGATCATGGTCCCATATCCCTGGAAAAAGCCCCGAAGTACGCCCAGGATCGCTACGATCAATATACAGGGCGACAGAACTCTCAATGCATAGATACTAAGTCCCATCTTCATAATCTCTTCTGAGATAAATCTGGCATTAAAAAAGACGATTGCCGACACAATGCCGCCGGAAAGAATACCGAAAGTCATCGCGCCTTTGAAAACCCGGTATGCATTTTTATACTGCCCTAACGCAACACGGGCCGATACAAGTTTGGATACAGCCATGGGAAGGCTGTAAGATGTCAGCATCAATGCAAGGCTGTACACCTGAAAGACAACGCCGTAATAGCCGTTTCCCTCTGCCCCCATAATATTGGTCAGCGGTATGCGGTACGCAAGTCCCACGATCTTGGTGATCATAGCCGCTGCCGCAAGGATCGTTCCCTGCATCAAAAAATTAGTTCCTTTTTTCTTATCCGACATATCGTTGCTCCATGTTTCTTCTATCTCTTCGGTAATTCCTCGCTGATTTCATCCTTAACGCAGAATATTCAGTCTTTCCAGAATTGCCCGCTGCTTTTCTTCCATCACAAGACGTTCCTCCTCGTCTATGTGATCATATCCTGTTAAGTGTAACACAGAATGAGCGATTAAGAAAGCAAATTCTCTTTTGGCTGAATGTCCGTAAGCCTTTGCCTGTTCCATCACCTTATCCTTGGATATGACAATATCACCCAGTACCAGTTCTCCGCTTTCCGGATCAAAACAATCCTCCTGGTCTTCCAGAAAATCAAACTCTCCGGGTATTTCATATTCCACCATGGGGAAAGACAGAACGTCTGTAGGCCGGTCAATGCCACGGAAATCCCGGTTCATTTCTTTGATCTGCTCATCTGTAGTGAGAAGAAGATTCACCTGGGCTTCATAGGGACAGCCGATATAATCAAGGGCTACATCTACCACTTCTTTCGCCAGCTCTTCACATGCAAGGGGGAGCGTGTTCTCCCCTTCTTCCTCATAGAACAAAGACATTTATTTTCTCCTCCGATCTTTGCCTTTTTTTCTGCGGTTCTCCCTGGATTCGTACTCCTCGTATGCTTTTACGATCTTCTGTACCAGCGGATGACGTACCACATCTTTGCTGGTAAGATTACAGATACTGATATCCTCCAGGTTACGTACGACTGCCGTAGCAACATCCAGACCGGAAATCTGGCCGGACGGAAGGTCTTTTTGCGTTGCATCTCCGGTGATGACAACTTTAGAGCCGAAACCGATTCTTGTCAAAAACATCTTCATCTGTGCCGGAGTCGTATTCTGAGCCTCGTCAAGAATAATAAAGGCATTGTCAAGAGTACGTCCTCTCATATACGCAAGGGGCGCCACCTCGATCAGGCCTTTTTCCGAATTTTTCAAAAAACTTTCCGCTCCCATGATCTGGTAAAGCGCATCGTAAAGCGGACGCAGATAGGGATCGATCTTGCTTTGCAGATCCCCCGGCAAAAATCCAAGCTTTTCCCCGGCTTCAATGGCAGGACGGGTCAGAATGATCCTCCCCACCTCGTTGTTCTTAAAAGCTGTAATCGCCATCGCCATCGCAAGATAGGTCTTTCCGGTACCTGCCGGTCCAAGACCGAACACGATCATTTTATTCCGGATCGCATCCACATATTTTTTCTGTCCCAGCGTCTTTGGCTTTACCGGTTTTCCCTGAATGGTCTGGCAGATCATATCCCTGTCAATCTCCAATACCTGTTCTTCCTGGTCTTCCATGGCAAGAGACAGGGTATAATCTACATTTTGTTCCAGGATTTCATTTCCTCTTTCCGCCAGAGCAGTCAGCTGTTCCAGAACACTTTTTGCCTTCTTCGCCTGCGGCTCCGTTCCCAGTATTTTCACCGTATCTCCCCGGGGAATCAAAGTGACATGGAGGGCGCGTTCGATTTTCTTTGCAAAGCTGTCGAACTGCCCGAATACATGTATCTGATATTCTGCCGGGATATCTATCGTCATTTCAATCATTCCCATTCTGATTTTCCCTTTCTGTCTCAAGCGTCTCCCTTTCCGGATCCGGCAGGATTTCCGTATCCCTTTTTTCGGCGACCTCTCCTTGGAGGGTCACACTGCCTTTGGCAGACGCTTTTTTTTGCTCTGTGTATATTTTAACATCATTCCTGATAATTTCTACCCCCTTTTTTTCCAGTTCCTCACACCAGAGCGCAAATGCCCGGCTTAAGTCTTGCTGGATTTCCTCATCCGTGAGACTTTCTCTGTGGGTTTTGTAGGGAACTACCTCTCTTTCTCCAAAGGATACCGGAAGAATAAAGGAATCTCCCAGTTTAAGATCCTTTTCCCAAGCGCGGTATTCACAGTTCTCGTACTTGTTTTCAATGCTCCCAAGGGAGGCGGTCCATGGCCCGATCCTTAAATACCACTGACTCTTTTTTACAGGCTGATTCCTCTCTTTTATATAATCTTTAACAGGATATTCTCTTTCCACCGTATTTTCATACTGCTGTATATATTCTCCTTTAATATCGGCGTCTGCCTCTCTGTAGCGGTAACCTGTCACTTCTCCGGCATCATTTTTCATTTCCACCCTGCCGGACACCAGGATATCTCCTTTCTTTACCTTGCTGCCCGCTTTTACAGCCGGTATACCGTTACGGGTCACGATGGATACAATCGTGCAATCCCTGTCGGCAACCAGATCCGTGCCTTTTTTCGAATCTTCTGCTTTCTCTTCACTGTCTGCCGACGGTTCCTCTTGCGACAGATCTTCATTTTCCTTTACCCGGATCACCAGCTTTGCCCCCTGAATGGAAGCAGAAACCCATATGATATCGCTGTACTCCTCGCGGATCCTGGATGCGATCCTGCTGCAGTCCACTTTGCTTACAGGCATTCCGTGCCGGACATCCTCGGAATCCAGAAAAGAGAGAATAGCTTCATCTGTTCTTCTTAAATTTCCTTCGATATCAATTTCCCATATAAAAAGAGAGAAAATATAGATCAATGCGGCACAAAAGAAAATTCCAGCAAAAAACACCTTTCTTTTCCGATATCTGTGTAAAAAAAAAGGAAGTCCATACCGGCCTGTAATCTCTGCCTTTGTTCCGGTCTTTTTAAGGACTGCCTTCATCTTCTTTAAACTCCTGGCATCTGTATACATCTCATAAGCACCCCGGACCGGTTTAAGTCCCCACAGACAGATACCTTTGTGGCTGCAGGCGTTCAAAAACCGCTCCGGAGAATACCCGGATACTCTTATTTTTATATAGCCCCGCAAAAAGCGGATCATGGATAAAAGCAACTCTTCTGCCCCCTATAGATATTCAATACTTTGAATCCAACCTGTGACCTTCATCTCGTCATTGGTATAATACTCAACATTGAGCCTTTTGCCTGTCAGCCGGATCTGTCCTGTTCTTGTCTGGATCCGGATCAGTTCCTCTGTATACTCCTGTATGCCCCGATAATTTTCCAGTCTTATTTCTTCCCTTCCTGTTATATGAAGAACAGGTACGCCCAGTACCAGTTCTTTTGGCACACCGGCTGCCTCTGCCATGCGTCCGATTACTCTGTCTTCCTCATTTCTGTTCTTTTTCATGGCAAATGCCCCACATAGCTTTCTATCTAATCTATGTGGGGCATTCTGAAAATATGAACAACATATGGCAATCTAATGAATCACTTCGTACACGATCTTTCTTTCCTCTAAAGACCGGTCGCCGTATTCGTAGGCTGCTTTCAGCCGGTCTCCTGCCGCCTGGCACTTTGTTTTATCATTTGCGCAGATCGTGGCAATGGAATCTCCTTTTTTGACAAAATCTCCGATCTTACGATGAAGGACAATGCCCACGGCCGGATCGATCGGATCCTCTTTTACGGCTCTTCCGCCGCCAAGAAGCAGGCAGATCCTTCCGATCTCTTCCGTATGGATTCCTGTAACAAATCCTTCCCTGTCCGCATATACCTCCATACGAAGAGACGCCTGCGGAAGAAGACAGGGATCCTCAACCTGATCCGTATTACCGCCCTGAGCCTTTACAAACTCCAGGAATTTTCCATAAGCCTTTCCGGAAAAAAGGGCGTCCTGCAATTTCTTTTCGGCATCTTCCATACTGTCTGCTGCTTTTGCTGACAGAAGCATACAGGCCCCTAAAGTAAAGACAAGTTCTGTCAGATCCTCTGGTCCATGTCCTTTGAGTGTGGCAATGACTTCCTCAAGCTCCAGCGCATTGCCTACCGCATTTCCCAGCGGCTGATTCATATCCGAAATCACTGCTGTCATGGCCTTTCCCGCCTTTTCTCCTATCTGGATCATCATCCGCGCAAGAGCCTTTGCTTCCCCGGGCGTCTTCATAAAAGCGCCGTCGCCGGCTTTCACATCCAGTACAATAGCATCTGCTCCGGATGCCAGTTTCTTACTCATGATACTGCTGGCAATGAGGGAGAGATTATCTACGGTTCCGGTAACATCCCGGAGCGCATAGAGTTTTTTGTCTGCCGGTGCAAGATTTTTGGTCTGTCCTGCAATTGCTATATGAATGTCCGCCACGTTTTTCAGAAATTCTTCTTCTGATAAAGAAGTGCGAAATCCTGATATACTTTCCAGTTTATCAATGGTTCCTCCCGTGTGTCCCAGCCCTCTCCCGGACATTTTTGCCACCGGGATCCCCAGCGAAGCCACAAGGGGCGCCAGTACAAGGGAGGTCTTATCTCCGACGCCCCCTGTGCTGTGCTTATCCACCTTGATCCCTTTTATGGAAGAAAGGTCCATTCTGTCACCGCTGTCCGCCATAGCCAGCGTCAGCGCTGTTGTCTCTTCGGTGTTCATTTTCTGGAAACAGACTGCCATCAGCATGGCTGACATCTGATAATCCGGAATGCATCCGTTTGTATATTCCCGGACCATCCAGTTTATTTCCTCGGAAGTAAGCGCTCCGCCTCTCTTTTTCTTCAAGATCAATTCATACATTGTCATTTTTATCATCCCCTGACGGCATTATTCTTTCCTTATACTTGCCCGTTTTTTATATTTGCGCTATATTTTCTCAAAGTCAGCCGCTCCGTGCTTGCAGATCGGACAGACGAAATCCTCTGGAAGTATCTCTCCTTCGTAGATATAACCGCATATTTTACATCTCCAGCCCTTCTTCTCCTCCTTTGCCGGAGCCGGTTTGATGTTGGACTGGTAGTAAGAATAGGTAGCCGAGTTATCATCAGACAATACTTCTCCGTCCGTCACATCTGCAAGGAACAGCGTATGGGTTCCCAGATCCACTGTATCAACGACCTTTGCAGAAAGCCAGGCATTAGTTCCGTCTGTCACATAATAAAGTCCGTTTGGAGATCTTCCGGTCTTTTCGTAATCTGCAAATTTGTCAACATCCCTTCCGCTCTGGAACCCAAAGTGTTTGAAAGTATCAAAGGATGCTTTCTCCGACAGGACAGACACATTGAAGACTCCTGTCCTTACAATCATATCGTGAGTGTAATTTCCCTTATTTACGGCAAGAGTAATGCGGTTCGGCGTTGTTGTCACCTGTGCCGCTGTGTTTGTGATGCAGCCGTTATCCTTTTCTCCCTCTCTGGCTGTCACCACAAAGAGCCCATAGCTTAATTTGTACATCGCTTTTCCATCCATTTTCTTTTCCTCCTTTATTATTGCTTTGACTTTTCACTTTGAATTTTCTTCATTTTCACATTGGGTTCAATAAAATTTTCATATGCATATTTCCAGAGAAAACGGGAACCGTCTGCCGTTTTTTCGTTGCGCTTCAATATCTGCGAAAGATGTACCTGATGCTCCTCCCATGCTTTCCCGTCTGTGGCTGCATTCAGCATAATAGGCTGAAGATTATCCATGGTACGGGCAAATTTAGCTTCCTTTGTTCTGCCCTCTTCAAATTCCTGCCACAGATCTTTCAGTTTTTTTTCCTGATCCCCGGGAAGGAGCCCGAATATACGATCCGCCGCCCGTGTTTCCCGCTCTTTCTGCGTCTTCTTGGCCTCTTCATCGTAAGCATAGGTATCGCCTGCGTCGATTTCCACGATATCGTGGATCAAGAGCATTGCCATGGTCTTTAAAACATCAATTTCTTCGTTGGAATATTCTGCCAGAAGAAAGGTCATGATCGCCATATGCCATGCATGTTCCGCATCATTTTCTTTTCGGTTTCCGTCTGTGAGATAGGTCTGACGCCCGATAAACTTCTCCTTGTCGATTTCCCGTATAAAATCAAACTGCTTTCGGATTCTGTCCGGCTCTCCTTCCCCTCTCGTTTCTTTGTCCTGTCCCATCTTTCCTTCCTCCCTTTTTTGTTCCGGCTTAGTTCTTTCTCACCGATTCAGCACAGAGAAAATACATACAGCTCATGGAGGGCTCTTGTTGCTGAAATATAGGCCGCCTGATTATCAAGAGGCGTCTCTTTTCTGTCTTTCACCGCAAAAACCTGGTCAAATTCCAGTCCTTTAGCCATATAAAATGTTGTCACGGTAAGCCCCTTCCGGAACGAGGTACTGTTCCTGTCTATATAGGAAACCTGAACTCCTTTTGATTTCCAGATATGGTAAATATCCTCGGCCTCCTCTTCCGTCCGTGTCAGAACTGCCGCTGTCTCAAACATTTCTTCTCCTGCGCTCACTGCCTCCAGGATTGCCTCCAGCAGATCATCCTCTTTCTGAAACTGTCTTTCCTCCACTTCCTTTCCCTGTCTTTCTAAAAGTTCCACATCCGGATCCGATGAAAACTGTGCCGCATAAGATGCAATCTGCACCGTATTCCGGTAACTCTTATTCATGGTGATCTTCCGCATCTTCTTTCCGAAGATTCCGGGGAGAAACGTGCATACATCATGCACAGTTTCATCCAGTGTCTGGGCCTTATCTCCAAGGATTGTCATCTTACAGTCAAACAGCATGTCAAGGATCACATACTGCAGATAGGAGTAATCCTGCATTTCGTCGATGATCAGATGTTTGATCCGTCGGTGCTTTCCTCTGCCAAGAAGACGATATTTCAGATACAGCAAGCCATATACATCTTCATATTCTGTCATTCTCTGTCCCAGAGAAATATCCGGCAATGGCGGATAACCGTTGTCTTCCAGGAACCAGCTGTAGATCTGATAGATATCTTTTGTCACATAGGAACGGTCAAACTGGGCTTTCACCGCTTCTGCTTCTTCTTCGGTAAGTTCTTTCCCATACAGGGTCTCATACTCGTCCACTACGTATTCCCGTACGGCATCCATCCTGGCAAGCAGCGGAAGATCCTGAAACTTAAAATAAAAAAGGCGGATAAGCTCTTCTTCTGTCTTTTTTATTCCCCGAAATGAGACTTCCCTAAAATCCATCAATCTGTCCTCTAAAATGGCCAGAAATCCTTCCATTTCCCCGATGAACTCTGAAGACTGCTTTTTTTGAAAGCGTCTGCTTTGCTCCGCATCCGGATATTTCATCATCCGCTCCAGATGATGATATCGGTCTTCGCAGTCATCCGTGATTCCCCTAAGCTCCCTGTAAGCAAAGAGATCAAAACTCATTTCCTGGATATTTTCCTCTCCCAGTTCCGGGAGGATGTGAGAAATATAATCCGCAAAAACACTGTTGGGCGAAAGGATCAGGATATCTGATGCCTTCAGATTCTTCCTGTCGTGATACAGAAGATAGGCCGCCCGATGGAGCGCTACCGAGGTTTTCCCGCTGCCTGCCGCTCCCTGGATCACCAGGATCTTATCCCTCTGGTTCCGGATGATAGCGTTTTGTTCCTTCTGGATCGTCCGTACAATATTTTTCAGCTGGACGTCACTGCTGCTTCCAAGTTCTTCTTTCAAAATGTCATCGTCGATTTTTGTGTCGCTTTCAAAAGCATATATCATCCTGCCGTTTCTGATCTTATACTGCCATTTTGAAATGATCTCCCCTGTCATAACTCCGGCAGGAGCTTCATAAGAAGCCTCTCCTTTGTCATAATCATAGAAAAGACCTGCCACAGGGGCCCGCCAGTCATAGATGAGGGGGATACTTCCCGCCTCCTCTGCAAAATTTCCAATTCCTATATAAAAAGGTTCCTTTTCTGTTTCCCCTGAATATACGAAATCTACTCTGCCGAAGTATGGAGAATCCAACATCTTCAAAAAGCGCTGCTTCTGTTTAGCCGCTTCCTGATTGGCATTTACCTGGCTAAGAAGAGCCTGCTGATTGTCGTAGTCTTCATATCCGTACTGGTCCATTTCCGTATAATTTTCCCAGTAATAGTCGTGCATGTTTTCGATCTCTTTTTGTCCTGTAAGAAGGGTTTGATCTATTTTTTCTATTCTCTTTTTGATTTTTTCTGTCACATCCTGCAAAAAGGATTCTTCTTCTCTCACCATAGCTGCCTCCTTTTCTTTTCCTGCCGGGTGTTATCATAAGACAGATTTGTATTTATTATACCCGATGTTTTACTGTATGTACAGAAAAAGCAGCGGCACGAAGCGCCGCTGCCTGACTTTATTTACTTTTTACAGCTCATAACCAGCATTTGAAGCCGGTTCTCTATATTTGCAAAACTGACGTCGGGATCATAGTCCAGGGGCAGAATCTGGGCATCCGGATAAATCTCCTTTAATTTCTTCGTAATTCCCCGCCCCACCACATGATTAGGCAGGCATCCAAAAGGCTGAAGGATTACAAAGGCTCTGCAGCCTTTTTTTGCATGATGCAGGATTTCTCCCGGTATCAGGACGCCCTCCCCTGCATCAAAGGTATGATGGATAATAGGATCACTGTCTTTCACAAGATCCGGCAGCCTGCAGGCCGGCGTATAAAGCGGATGTCTTGCCGCAATCTTATCTGTCACATCATGGGCGATCTCAAAAGCCTGATTCGCCGTACGGAGCCAGACTTTGTCTGCCAGAGGCTTTTTCAGGCGGTATTCCCGGATCTGGGTATATTGATAAAAGTAGGTTTTCCGGATGACATCTGTCATTCTGGCCTCAATGATCTCAAACCCGTTCTTCTCCAGATATGCTTCAATATCATGATTAGCTCCGGGATGGAAATTCAGAAGATACTCTCCCACGATCAATACCTGCGGTCTTTTTTCCGAACGGTCATAGGGAATATCTTTCATGATTTCAATGGCCTTTTCAAATCCTTGCCTGGCCCCGGAGATTCCTCTTCTCTCCAGTCCCCTGATCACCTCATCCAAGGCCTTCTCAAATGCCTGATCAGCACTTCCCTTTTCTTTCTCATAAGGACGGATTTTCCTTAAAAGCTCTTCGAGGACATCGATCATTGGAAGGCCGAAGGCGATCTTAACTGCAGTAAAAAGATTCATGTGAAAGCCGGGGTGAAGCTTGTGGGAATCTTTGTCATCATTAGTCAGAATCGGAACCTGGGGATATCCTGCATCGTCCAGCGCTTTGCGAAGCAGCGCGCTGTAGTGGGTCAGACGGCAGTCTCCTACATATTTTCCCATTCCGATAGCCACTTCGTCCCCGTCATATTTTCCGCTTTTCAAAGTGGCAAGGGCTTCGCCTATTACAATCTGTGCCGGGAAACATATATCGTTATGTACGTACTGCTTTCCAAGGCGGATCGCCTCTTCACGTCCCACAGCCAGGGATTCTGTTCTCACTCCCTGTCCGGCAAAGGCCGCTGCCATCAGTCTGCTGAAGGCATGGGAAGTATTTGGGATCAAAGCAATCTTTTCTTTGCGGGATTGCTTTGTGTATTTGACAGGATAAGGATCCGAAAGCGAATGGATCTTAGGCCGGCTCTCCTTTCTGCGTCGCATGTCTACCGTCTCTGTAAAAGAACGGATACGGATGCGCAGAGGGCCCTGAATATCGCTTTCGTCCAGCTTTAAGATCAAGGGTATCTTACCTGATATTTCTTTCATAAGACGGATGATCTCATCAGAAAGATAAGCATCGTGACCGCACCCGAAGCTGACCAGCTGTACGTATTCCAGATAATCTGTTTTTGCAGCCAGAACCGCCGATGAGAGCATTCTGGCATGATAATTATTGACAACATCAAGCCTGCTCTTCTTCAGCTCCACATGATTAATCTCCGGAAGAGAGTCCGCTGTCAGTACCGGGATCCCAAGCTTCGTGAACATATCAGGAAGGTCGTGATTAACAAGCGCATCGTTCTGGTAGGGGCGGGAGGCCAAAATAACCGCATAGGTTCCCTTACTCTTTACATCCTCGCATACCTTTTTTCCGGCCTCTGTCAGTTCTTTATGGAACTGTTTCTGCGCCGTATCTCCTGCTTCGATTGCCGCCATAGTCTCATCTGCCGAAATCCGGAACGTTTCTTTCATATACAGACAGAGCTGCCGGTTCCGGTCCTCGTCCTTATACCAGTGAAACAATGGCGCATCAAAAGGAAGGTTCCAGCGCTTCGCAGGATTGTCCGAATTGCGCACCACGATAGGATGTCTTCTGTCATTACCGCCAGCTTCGTCGTAGTGGATCCTATATCTACACCAACAAGGAGGAACGGCGTTTTGCTCACTTTTTGTTCTTCTGTCATATTGCAACACTCCGTCATCATTTGTAGCTGTTTTCACAAATGATTATTTTAGCACTTTCAGAAAAGCTTAAAAGAATAATTTGACAGTTTTTAACAAAATCTTAGCACTTTCTTAACACTGTTTTTTCATTTTTGAAAGCGCTTTCTTAAACTGTATAGAAAAGAGTATTGCTGTAAAAGTTACTGCGATCACATCCGCAATGGGTTCTGCCGTATAAACGCCCGTTGTCGGATCTGAAGAAAAAATACGCGGCATAATATAGATCAGCGGAAGGAGAAGCACAAACTTCCGCATAACCGCTACGACAATGGATTCTACCGCTTTTCCAAGGGCGTTAAAAGTCATCTGACAGGAAACCTGGATTCCGAAAAGGAACATCGCTCCCATATAGATGCGCAGAGCTGTTTTTGTAAATTCCATTAAAGCAGCATCTGTGGTAAACATTGCCGCAAACCCTCCCGGAAGGAGCATAACAAGCAGCCACAGAATCACAGAATAGCAAAGGCTGACTTTCAAAAGTAATTTAAAAGCACTTTGTACCCTGACAGCATTGCCGGCACCATAGTTATAGCTGATAATAGGTTGCGCTCCCTGCCCAAGTCCCTGAAGTGGAAGCATGGCGAACTGCATGACACTGGTCAGAATTGTCATAGCCCCCACTGCAATGTCTCCCCCATATTTTTGCAGAGATGAATTGAAGCATACCGAAATAACACTCTCGCTTGCCTGCATCACAAAAGTGGATACTCCGAGAGCAAGACAGGGAAGGATAAACCTGGGAACAAGGATCAGATTTTTCTTTCTGATCTTCAGGAATGTCTTTTTTCCGCACAGAAAAGAAACAACCCATATACAGGAAAGTCCCTGTGAAATAATAGTGGCAAGAGCAGCTCCTCTGACATCCATATCAAATCCGAAAATAAAAATCGGGTCCAAAATAATATTCGCTACGGCCCCGATCAAAACAGACATCATTCCGGTCTTTGCAAATCCCTGGGCTGTAATAAATGCATTCATGCCAAGAGTCAACTCTACAAATATCGTTCCAAGGGCATAAATATTCATATAGTTTACGCCATATTCAATGGTATTTTGGCTGGCTCCAAAAGCCATGAGCAAATCCCGGTTCCATATAAGAAGTACCGCCGTCAGGATCAGAGAAATAATGACCTGGACAACAAAACAGTTTCCCAGTATTTTTTCTGCAGATTCATTATCTTTCTTTCCCATGAAAATAGATGCTCTTGGTGAGCCGCCGTATCCAACCAGGGCTGCAAAAGCTGATACGATCATGATCAGGGGCATACATACGCCCACACCTGTCAGTGCCGTCGCTCCAATCTCCGGAATGTGGCCAATGTAGATTCTGTCTACAATATTGTAGAGCATGTTGATAAGCTGTGCGATGACAGTAGGAACTGCAAGACGGAACAAAAGCTTTCCTATCGGATCCGTTCCCAGAAATTCCTTATCTGACGCTGGCTGTGCATTTTCTCTATGATTCATTGTCTTTCATCCTTTCTGTCGCCTGTTCTATATTTTTCAACAGCTTCTTTTTAAACTGTTCATATCCTTCAAGCTCCGCGGCCGTAAAGCCTTCCAGCACAGTATCCCAAAATTCTTCCTGCACTGACTCAATATCTTCTCTTACAGATTGTGCCTCCGAGCGCAGACAAAGGTGCTGCTTCCGGCGGTCCTTCTTGTCCGGAATTTTCTCTAACATAGATTTCCGTATCAAAGAATCGACCGCTTTGGAAACAGCACCCTTGGAAAGACCTCTAAGCTCTACAATATCCGCTGCTGTGTCTTTTCCCGGATTATTATGCAGGAATCCGATCACATCTGCCTCTGTGCCGGTCAACTGATGTCGGGCACATACTTTTCTTAGCATTTTCTCATATAATCTGAGTACTGCGCGGATCCCCATCCAGGTCTCTGCATTCTTTCTCATCTTGCTCTCCTTTCCGCCAAACTTATAATAGTTTCCTCGTAAACTGTTTCTCCGTAAACTATTATAAATTTCGGTGGAAATTAATCAAGACTTATCACAGAAAAAACACAATTTTATTTTCGCTTTTTATTATTTCATATAATTTACAGCCCATTGACCGGCAAATACGGCAGCCACACCGATTACCATACTTAGGGATACATACAAAACTGCTGTAGCTTCGCTGCCGCTTTTCAACATATCCGCCGTTTCCAATGCAAAAGAGGAAAATGTCGTAAAACCTCCGCATATCCCTACTTTCAGAAACAGGACGATCTGCGGATCCAGCCAACTGTCCTTTGCTGCCAGCGCTGCTATAACTCCGATCACAAAAGA
Source organism: Claveliimonas bilis (assembly GCF_020892095.1). GTDB lineage: Bacteria > Bacillota > Clostridia > Lachnospirales > Lachnospiraceae > Claveliimonas > Claveliimonas bilis. The sequence continues at coordinate 3,003,398 of NZ_AP024845.1, forward strand.
TCCCAGTACATTGATCGCAAAGGTTTTCACCGGAAATACAGATCCCTGTTCCAGTGGGATCAATCCGATCAAGTATCTGCACACCGCTCCGATAAACCCTCCGGCGCCGACAATCATACATTCTACCATACTAATTCCTGCCTTTCCTTACCCTCTCTTTATATCCGGCCCTGTTCTCCTGCAATCCGCAAAATTCCTAAGATCAGAAGATGCAGCGGATAGAACCAATAGAAGAACCATTTGGAAAACTTCTTTCCCTTCTCTGCCCGTTTCCCATTGTAGAGACAGACGATCACCACCCCGGAAAGGGCTCCTCCCGCCATGCTTCCCAGAGCAGACAAAATCCCGCCGGACAAATGAAATAATCCCAGCAAAACGGCAGAAATTGCAAAGGCTGTTTTTGTTTCTCTCTTCAGTCCGTACGCCCACCAAAACAACAGGGTAAATCCCGGAGCCAAAAGTGACCAGTCGCAAAAAACGGACAGTCCAAGCAGCCCTCCAATTGTCAGAACGAGAAGAATTTCATTGGATATCACTTCCAGGGCAAGAAGGATCAAAAAGCAGATCAGAAGGGTAAACATCATATTCAGACGCGCTGTACCTTCCGGCGCCCGTTTTATGATAGCCAGATCATATGGTATTTGCGAGATCACTCCAAACAGGAACAGCCGGAAGGCATATCTTTTTCTTGATCTGGTACAGTAGAACCCTTCTACCAGGAAATAGCACATCGTAATCGCCGTAAAATATCCGATATTCTCAAATATATTTGCCACAAAGCTTTCCGGCCTCATCCAGATCAACGCAATGTGATTCAAGAGCATGGTAAATGCGGCGATGTATTTTATGGCGTCCCTGTTTAAAATCCTGTAGTTTTCCTTACTTCTGGCTTTCATAGTATCGTTTCTTTGTCCTTTTTCAGTAATTTCCCGAAATTTCCTCCGACTTTTCTCATCATTGAGCTCTAATTATATCTGAATTTCTCTTCTATGTACAGAAAAGCTTTTCCTGTACTACCCTTTTACAGAACCTTTCATCATCCCCGATACCAAATATTTCCGGAAAACCAGCGCTGCAAGTGCAGGAGGAATCAATGCGATCATACCTGCCGCCGCTACAAGGCCGTACTGAATGGTATCCTTCGTAACAAATTCTGATACCACGATGGCCATCGGCTTTGTCTCCATAGAAGAAGCCAAGATCAAAGGAATCTGGAACTGACTCCAGGTATTCAAAAACATGATCAGCGAAATAGACAAAATAATCGGAGCAGACAAAGGAAGCATAATGCGAAAAAATGTAGCTGTTCTTCCGCAGCCGTCAATTAAGGCCGCCTCTTCCAATTCTTTTGGAATAGTTGCAAAATAGTTGGAAATCAACCAGACTGCAAGGGGAAGGTAAGAACTGACATATACGACAGAAAGCCAGAAAATATTGTCAAGAAGCCTTGCGTCAGCAAACATACGATACAGAGGAATGATCGTCGCCATCACCGGAATCACCATTGTAATCAAAAGAATATTTTTGATTGCTTTTCTTCCTCTGAACTGCATTCGTCCAAGAGCATAAGCGCTCATCAAAGCAACTGGAATCCCAATAACCAGTGTAATGGCAGCAGCTCTCAGAGAATTAAACATACCTGTAAAAAATCTGGCGCCTCTTTGTCCGCCGGAAAACAACTCCCTGTAATTATCCCATATGATCTTGTCTGGCAGCAGGTTACTGTCCGGTGAAAACATGCTGTAATCAGGAGTCACAGATAAAATAAATGTCCAGATAAAGGGACCTACTGTAAAAATCAGAAATAAAACAAGTGCCAGAATATAGCCGCCCTTTCTAAAATATTTCATCAATACTCCACCTCCTTGTTCAAACTTCTAAGATAGAAGATTCCAAGAATTAAAGCAAACAGCATAACAATATATGTCATCGCGCTTCCCTTTCCAAAGTTCAGGAAATTGAAGGTTGTCAGATAGCTTTCCATCAGGATGTTTTTCCCAAGATCACTATATCCTGAAAGAGCAACAATTTCATCAAATACATTGATAGCTGTGACGGAAGTAGAGGTCACTCCCACTGCCACAAAGGGCATCATCAAAGGCATAGTAATATGACGGAATATGTTCCCTTTTGTACCTCCGTCTATTTTTGCAGCCTCATAAAGTTCTTCAGGGATAGATTGTCTTCCAGATAAGCAGACCAGGGCCATAAAAGGCACGCTTCTCCACACTACCACAATAGACAGTACAAAAAGAAGCATCCACCTGGAGCTTAGAAATTCAACAGGTTCATCTGTAAGACCGATCCCGATCAGAAGCTTATTTAAAAATCCATATCCGGAGAAAAATACAAATCTCCACAAAATTCCATTTACAAAGGGTGGAAGCGCCCATGGAAGGACAGAAAGCGCCAAAAGCAGCCCGGAACACTTTACTTTAATGTTTAAAAAAGAGGCAACCAGCCAGCCGAAAACTGTAGTAAAGATAACAACAATTACTAAAATGAAAATCGTGTTCTGCAGACTGTACCAGAAAGAATCAGATTGAATAATATCAGTATAATTCTTAAATCCTATAAATCGGATATCTCCTGGTGCTGTCAGCTTCCACTTTTTTAAACTGTATGAGAATGTTGTAATAATGGGATAAAACACTAACACACCCATGATTAAAATCATGGGTGTAAGTAACAAATAAGGAAATAATTTCTTTTTCATCTTTTCTTCCTAAATTATTCGTTTAAAAGTTCTTCCAGCGCACCGGACATTTCTGCATATGCTTCTTCTGCATTCAGCTCACCGCGAGCCATTTTGTTAATTGCATTATACATAGCGCTGCTCATCTCTGCGTAATAGGACGGCACACCGTTCGGGAATGGTGAAGAAACCAGCTTTGCCTGCTCCAGCATTGCTCCGGAATTTTGGATTGTTCCATCGTTGATCAGCTCTTCCAGAACTGAGTTGCGTGTCGGGATTGCACTGTTTGTCTCATTTAACTGTTTCTGCATATCGGCAGATGTATACCACTCGATAAATGTCTTTGCAGCTTCTTTGTTTTCTGACAGGCTGTTTACCCCGATAGCCTCAGGCAGCGGCATTGTCTGTGCAGCTTTTCCATCTTTGCCTGGAACCAGAATCGGAGTGATCTGTCCAACAACACTGCAAAGTTCTTCATTCTGACTTCTGGAAACGAAGGAAGTCGGACCCGTCAAAAAGCTTGCAGTTCCTCCGCAGATCCGCATATAAGCGTCCATTCCTGATGATGTTTTATCTTCCGGAGCAACCAGCTCTTCGTTGATCAAAGTCTCCATATACTTCAACGCTTCCATAACAGACTCTTCATTAAAGGTACCATCGTCATTCCATATAACTCCATTCATAGTGTACGCAAGCCACATCAGACAGGTGGCTGTTTTTTCTTCAGCATTTAATGCAATAGCAAATGGATAGTCTACTGTACCTGTTGATTTTAACTGACGGCAAGCTTCCAGAACGTCATCCCATGTCTGCGGCTCTTCTGTGATACCGGCAGCCTTAAACTGTTCTGTATTGTAGTATGCCAGACGGTAGTCGTTTGCATATGGCATAGCCAGTACCTGGTCATCAATGGTAAATGTATCAATGGTAGGCATATCCGCTTTATCTTCTTCCGATACTTCCAAAGGTTCCAGCCAGCCGGCAGCGTAAAACTCACCGACCCAGGACCAGTCAACTTCTACCACATCCGCAACGCATTCGTTCGCTGCGGCAGCTGTTCCGAGCTTTTCGCGAATATCATCCCAGCCTACTTCTGAAATCTCTACTTCAATCCCCGTTTCCTCTGTGAATGCTGCAAGCTGTTCATCTGTCGGAACGCCCCAGTCCGGAACCATAAAAGTAATTTTTTCGCTTTCGCCTTCCTCTGATGCTTCCCCCTCATCACTGCTCTGACTTCCACATCCCACTGCAAGAGCCATGCACATAGAAGCTGTAAGCAGTACACTGATCAATTTCTTTTTCATGATTTTCCTCCTTTATGTGCTTTGTGAACATATTTATTATATCAACACATAATTTTTCCGACAAATCGATTATGTTTATATACTCATCCAAGTTATAGAGATTTCCTATTAATGTTTGAAATCCCGTGTAAAACCTAATCTTAGCCGACAGAGAAAATCATTAAAAAATTATCTCATAGTTTCCATCTCTTTTTGGATACTTTCTTCGCAGGAGCGCATAGCGAGGATCGTCTTTTCAAACAGATCATTTAATTCCCAGCCAAGGCGCTCTGCTCCCGTCCGGATGATATCCCTGGAGCATCCTGCCGCAAATCTTTTATCTTTAAATTTTTTCTTCACGCTGGAAACTTCCATATCCATTACACTTTTAGACGGACGCATCAGAGCTGCCGCCCAGATAAGGCCGGTAAGTTCATCAGCGGCAAAAAGAACCTTTTCCATCTCATGTACAGGTTCCATATCACTGCAGATACCATAGCCGTGAGAGCAGATCGTATAAATCATATCTTCACCCACGCCTCCGTCTCTCAAAAGTTCAGGGGCTTTCCTGCAATGCTCTTCCGGATATAATTCAAAATCAATATCATGCAGAAGGCCGCTGATTCCCCAATATTCCTCTTCTTCTCCATATCCAAGTTCTTTTGCATACCAGCGCATTACTCCTTCCACTGTCAGAGCATGCTGAATATGGAACTCCTCTTTGTTATATGTTTTCAGCAGTTTCAGTGCCTGCTCTCTTGTAATCTGACTTGTCCTCATTTTTCCCTCCTGATACGCACATTTTTCCTTCATTTTACTATGGCTGCCAATGACTGTCAAACTTTCGGGCAAAAGCAGCAAAGGTCAAAAGCGCCTGACAGTATATACCGCCAGACGCTTTTGCTTTCTGCAGATTATTTCAGATTTTCTGTAAAAAATTCTTCCATTTTGTCAAATGGGATCGCGCCTTTCCCGCCTCCGTCGTAAAGGTCCGTGTGAACTGCTCCCGGAATGATGAGCAGTTCCTTGTTATCAGCATATGGATTATCCTTTACCATATCTGCATAAGCATCCCGGCTGAAATAACAGGAATGGGCTTTTTCTCCGTGCATGATCAGTACAGCGCTTCGGATTTCATTGCTGTATTTAAGAATAGGCTGATTCAGGAAGGACATGCAGCCCGTTATATTCCATCCGCCGTTGGAATTAAGGGATCTTGCATGATATCCCCGCTTTGTTTTGTAGTAGTCATGATAATCTTTTACAAAGAAAGGCGCGTCCTCCGGAAGCGGATCAACTACACCGCCACCCAGAGCATAGGTTCCGCTCCGGTAATCTTCCAGACGCTGTGCATTCATAGCCTGTTTCTTCTCATAGCGGGCTTCCTCCGAATCCTCTGCGTCAAAATACCCTTTTGCGTTGACGCGCGTCATATCATACATGGTAGATGCTACTGTCGCCTTGATCCGTGTATCCAGCGCTGCCGCATTCAGCGCCATACCGCCCCATCCGCATATACCGATAATACCTATCCTTTCAGAATCGGCCTTTTCATGCAAAGATAGGAAATCTACCGCCGCCTGAAAATCTTCGGTGTTGATGTCCGGAGAAGCCATATACCGTGGCTTGCCTCCGCTCTCGCCTGTAAAGGAAGGGTCAAATGCCATTGTCAAAAGGCCCCGTTCTGCCATTGTCTGTGCGTAAAGTCCTGACGCCCGCTCCTTTACCGCGCCAAAAGGACCGCACACCGCGATTGCCGCAAGCTTGCCTTCCACATTTTTAGGAATATAAAGATCCGCCGCCAGAGTAATGCCATAGCGATTGTGGAATGTCACTTTACTGTGTTCAACTTTGTCACTTTTAGGAAATACTTTGTCCCATTCCTGTGTTAATTTTAATTCTTCCATGTTGCAATCATCCTTTCATTTTTTTGCTTTCTTACACTTTTCCATCTGGTACACAATAAAATCCAGACAGTCTATCTGCGCCTGGCTTTTGTGAAGATTTTCAAGCAATTCAGCGCGATGACGCCGCAAGAGGCGTTTGGCAGCGCAAAAGTCATCTTCTCTGATAAATTTTTGTATAACAGCGATGTCATCTGCCCTGCATCCCACATTTCCAAGAAGCTGGATCAGATTTTCTTTTTCATCAAAAAGTTTATTCATAAAAAAGAATCTCCTTTCCAAAGTTTCTGATATGATTATATATCTGCGGCTTTCTATTTCGCTAATTGTTATAATTTATTTCGTGTTATTCCTTTTTTGCATTTCATATGCTACACTTAAGTGTAAGAGGTTGATTGAAATCCTTACTGCAACATTGAAGTTGTAACTGCACATTGAAAACTTTATGAAGTTGTAACTGCACGCTGTCATGAGTAACTGCAACAGTTTTAATCTGTTTTTCTAGCTTTGGATTGCTTTTTTTCGATTTTCCTTGTAAAATTTCTTAAAGGAAGGCATCACAAAACACAGACTGCATTTTTTACTTTTCGCAGAAGTTGTAAATGCACCCCGTTTGTGTTCTCTTTTTTATCGTGTCCTGCCTTCTCTAAAATTCCGGTTTACTTCTTAAACAAAGCCGGTGTAAGGGTTATGGAATTGGACGGGATTTTCTCAAGGCCCAGGAGGTTCGCAGTTTCCTGACCGTAGATCTTGACAAAAAGATCGATTGGAGCCTGTCCGTTCCATTTTTTTCGCGGATAGGAATTGATATGGTTCATCATTTTCCTAATCTCTTCCTCCGTATATTCATCCTTTCCATGTTTCTTAGGTATGATATAGCGGATCAGTTCATGGTTCCTTTCACAGTTGCTCTTCTGATTTGTATTCATCGGATCACAATAGAATACGCGGCATTGAATTTCCCCGGTCTCCATATCTGCTTCGATTTTTTGGGGATCGCTAAATTCACTTCCCCGATCGGTAATAATAACCTGGAAAAGTATCCGAAACTTTTCGTCTCCAAGTGCTTTCCTCAGCCGACAGAATATTTCCGTTACAGATCCTGCTGTATTGCGTTCTCTCAGAAACATGAGCTGCAAGTCACAGTTGGTAAACAGGATTGTCAGCAGTGTCTGGCCTCCTTTGTGTATGACCACACTGTCCATCTGGCTGACCATGGCATCTGGATTCTGGTGCATATATTCCTCGTATTCTTCATAACTGCGTCCGATATGGCATTTCCGGTCTACCCGGAGAACCGGGCCGCTCTTTTTCCGTTCCGGCCTGCGCAGTTTCCTTCTCAAGTCTATATTTCTGGCATCCAGAAGACCTGCATCAATATAGGAATAGATTGTCCGTTCCGATACTGGCAGTTCATCTCTGTGACGTTCACAGATAATCGGGAGTGACTGTCCTTTTTTTAACAGCGGTGTGATCGTATCATTGATCCGATTTAATTCCTGCTCCGAGAGAGAGATGCCTTTCCGTGATTCAGAGAGCATCTGTTCATACTGTTGCTGAGCATACCTGGCGTCGTAAAGCATCCTGCGCAGACGGCAACGAAGCCGGTGGTCACATACATTGCATACAAACGGCGACTTTTCATAGTCTATACAGAACTCTTCCTGATAATCAGGGCACCCTTCCTGACATCGTCCACAGGCTGTCTGGCACTGCTTCTTCCCACGAAAGCAGCCTAGACGACAGTTCGGGATTCTGGTGCAGGTACGATGATGGATACAGTTGTTGCCTTTGGAAGTGGAGACCAGCCTCCTGTGTGCTTTAATCTCTCTGCCGACAGTAGACCGATCCTTTCCAATGTTTTTGGCGATCTGTGCGACCTTCAATCCCTGCTGCAGACCTGCCTGGATGGCAAGCCTGTCATCATATGTAAGGTGTTTATTACTCATGGTTACCTCCAATCCGAAGGCAGGACAAGGATAGTATACTGGAAAAAAGGCAAAAAGAAACCATGAAGTTACAACTGCAACTCCATGGCCCATATGCCTTATAATTCTAACTGCAACGACCTATGTTGCAACTAATTTTTCAATTGACCCTTAAGTGTAAGAGAATGATTCGGACATGAGAAAAAACGGGAAAGGAGATTCCTATGGAAATTCGTACACTTCGCTATTTTATGGCAATTGCCAGAGAGGAAAATATGACCCGGGCCGCAGAAATCCTTCACGTCACCCAGCCCACCCTTTCAAAACAGATGCAGGCCTTGGAAAATGAGCTGGGCAAAAAGTTGTTTCTTAGACACAGCTTTTCCATCGAACTGACAGAAGAGGGAATGCTGCTTAGAAAACGTGCCGAGGATCTCCTTTCTATGGCTGACAAGATCCTGGAAGAATTTTCAGCTATGGATGATATTGTCGGCGGGAATATTTATTTCGGCTGTGCTGAATCTTATCAGATCCGCCATCTGGCACGGGTGATCAAACGTTTCAAAGAACAGTATCCGGATTTTCACTATCACATCACCAGCGGCGACACAGAACAGGTCACAGAGAAACTGGACAAAGGCATTCTTGATTTTGCAGTTATTGTAGAGGAACCGGATTACGAAAAATATAATGTTCTGAAGATGCCCGGCGGCGACCGCTGGGGCGTCATTATGCCTTCTGACAGTCCTCTTGCACAGAAAGAACAGATTACTTTTGATGATCTGAAAGGTCTTCCCCTCTTTTGTTCGGAACAAAGCTGGAGGGCTGATCTTCCCAGATGGTGCCAGAACCGCATGGATGAACTACGCTTGGAAGGCTCCTTTCGCCTTTCCTATAATGGCTCTGTCTTCGCCCGGGAAGGTCTGGGCTATCTTCTTACCTTTGACCATCTGATCGATACAAGTGAAAAAAGCGGTCTTGTATTCCGACCGCTTTTTCCCGTACTGGAAACGCAAATGTATATTATCTGGAAGAAACAGCAGGTGTTTACTCCCATTGCAGAACGATTTATTGCAGAATTGCAAAATTTCTGCCTCCTGCCTTTTTAATATTACAATTTAAGATCCAGCGCTGTTTGTTCCAGATCTTTTTTCGCCTGCGCCTGCCTGTTTTGGAACTCTTCTTTCATTTGATTCAGGTTCTCCAGCGCATTTTCCAATTGTACTCGGGTTTGCTGGGCTTTTTCTTTCGCATTCTTGATCTTGCCGTAAACCATCCAATCTGTAAAAAGATTATCAAAGAAATAATCGGCAAAATACAGGAAATCTCCAACCTCCACTCTGATATCTCCTGATATCCCCTTTGAAACATCTGACAGTTCTGTCCGGAACCTGCGCAGCGCCAATTGGAGCGAATTGATTTTAGACTGTGCCGTATTCAGATGGCTGTATTTTATAACATCAGCTATTAAATCACCGCCCGCCATATCTACAATCCCCCAGTTCTGCGCTCCGCCAAGTTCATCCAATACCTCCCGTGCTATCTGAAGTGCCCTCTCCCCGGCACTTATGGCTTCGTCGATTTCTTTTTCCTGTGTTTCAAAAAATGTCAGATTCCTTTCCAGCTGCAGGATTTTCTCTGCCTCCGGAGTCTCCGATGACTTGATCGCTTCCATTTTTTCTGCCAGCGCCGTTTCATATTCTGTATCACAGTTTTCTAGTTCCAGGAGCCGGCTTTGATAACGTGCAATATCCTCATTTACTGACTGCAGGGAAGCTTTTGCCGCCTCCCATTTTATAGCCGCCGCACGGGCTTCTTCTTCCTCTTTCGTCAGCTTTTCTTCCAGCTTCCCGGATACCCTGTAAAAGAACGCGGTAAGACTTCCCTTGTTAAGGCGTTCTACATCTTCCTGCTCCTCGTTCATTGACTTTTCCAAATCTTTTGATTTTTTCTCCAGTTCTTCTTTCTGTATCTGAAGATCGGAAAGCATTGCCTCTATTCCTTTCTTCTCCAGCGTCTCCTGATGAAGCCGGTGAAGATCCTCGTCATAATAACTTGCCATATTTCTCCTCCTCATAAAGCTAAAGCAATCTTTTTTAAGACTCTGACTACTTTTCTCTTACAATAATGAATGACTATATTATATCACCCTGCCTTCTTCCTGTCATTCTTTTTCAATGCTTCCAATCTTTCTGAAAGCCGCAACTGAAACAGACTTTTTCTGTTATGTTCAGTTGGTAGAAATACAGGATAGATCCAGTATAATAAGAGAAAAGGAGGTATGAAATACATGAAAAAACAATCCAATTTGATTTCTCTGAATTTATCGGCACTTCGTCAATACCACAAGTATTCTCAGGAAGAAGTGGCGGAAAAAATCGGTGTATCACGGCAGGCTGTCGCGAAATGGGAATCCGGAGAAACCGTACCTGATATCCTTAACTGCGATGCTCTGGCAAAGCTTTATAATGTCTCTATAGACGATCTCATCCATTTTGACCAGGGAGAAGCCAAAATCCCAATTCCACCGCGCGGGAAACATCTTTTTGGAACTGTCAAGGTTGGCGAACGAGGACAGATCGTCCTTCCCAAAAAGGCAAGGGATATTTTTCACATAGAACCAGGCAACCTTTTGATCGTACTGGGAGATGAAACTGCGGAAAGCGCCGGAATTGCGCTGATCCCGGAAGATACAGTTCTTCACCAAATGACCTTTTTACAAACTCTCCTCAATGCCAGCGAAAAGGAGGAAGAACAATGACGGATCTGCTGAAAATAGAACATTTAAGCAAACATTATCCCGGATTTAGTCTTCAGGATGTATCTTTTACGCTTAAACCAGGTCGGATCATGGGGCTTGTGGGGAAAAACGGGGCCGGGAAAAGTACGATTTTAAAATCTATGCTGAACATCGTAAAACCGGATCAGGGAACGGTCACTATGTTCGGGAAGGATTTTTTTCAGAATGAGAAAGCATGTAAACAAAACATTGGTGTAGTGTTCGGCGGTATTGACTTTTACCCTTTGAAAAAGCTGTCCGCTATTACTGCTGTCACCAGAACTTTTTACCCGGAATGGGATCAGCAAAAATACGAGAACTACCTTCGGCAGTTCTCTCTGGACGAAAACAAAATATTCAAATCACTTTCTAACGGGATGAAGGTAAAATATTTACTGGCCCTTGCCCTTTCCCATAATGCCCGACTCTATCTGCTTGATGAACCCACCTCCGGTCTGGATCCTGTATCCAGGGATGAAATTCTCCACATCTTTACCCACATTGTAAAAGACAAGGAGAAATCTGTCCTATTCTCTACCCATATCACATCAGACCTGGATCACTGTGCGGATGATATCACTTATATACAAAGAGGACAGGTTTTAAAAAGTTCAGACAAAGAAACTTTTCTCCGTTCTTTTGACTATCTGAAGTCTCCGGAAGACACCGGAGAACTTACGCTGGAGGAAATTATGCTGCGAACAGAAAGGAGCGATCTATATGAAACTGCTTTATAAAGAATTAACTCTTGCCGCCCATCCTACTTCTATTGTATTTGCTTTTCTGGGATGTCTGGTTATTGTGCCGGCCTATCCATATACCGTCATCTTTATGTTTGGATGTCTGGCTCTTTATCTGACCTTACTCTATGCAAGGGAAACAAATGATACCTGGTATACATCCATTCTGCCTGTCACAAAGCGAGAAAACGTAAAAGGAAAATTTCTGCTGGCCGTCTCTTTGCAAATCTTCCAACTTCTCATCTCCATCCCCTGTCTTTTTCTCCGGCACATTCTGGGAGTTGGAAATAATCCGGTAGGAATAGACGCAACCGTAGCCTGGTATGGATTTGGTCTTATTATTTATGCTGTTTTTGATCTGATATTTTTCCCGGCCTATTATAAAAATGGGTATAAAGCCGGAAAAGCTTTCATAGTTGCAGCCATTCCCATGCTGCTTTTAATGATAATTGCTGAAGGATCTGTTCACTTCCCGGTCTTTTCCTATCTGGACAGCAGCATTCCCCGTGACCTTTTCAGACAGATACCTTTCCTATTGCTTGGTATCTTATGTTACATCACTTTTCTTATATTTTCCTATCGTATCTCTGTCTGCAGATTTGAAAAAGTCGACTTATAAAAGCCGACTTTTTGTGCTTTCCATTTTTCAAATTCTCCAACCGGATGATCTATACTCTACACGCCTAAAATCCATAAAAAGAACAGAGTAACGACCGCTCCGATGACTCCTGCCCCGACAGTATAAACAATTGTCTGGTATGGTCTCTTTCCTTCTTCTCTTGCCTTTTCGATTTCAGTAAGGCTTTTTCCTTCCCAGAAAGCCACAATTTCTTTATATGTCTGAATATCCAGTTCTTTTTTCTTTTTTTCTACGAGAATGGAAAAATAAATTCCCAGACACGCGATCACGATCCAGATTCCAGCCCCTACATAGGACAGGAAGTGCACCAGCGGAACCGGAGTAATGATTGTTGCCAGCAGGAATATACTGAATATACCGCTTAAATTTTTGAAATTCTTCTGTTCTTCTTCTACAATTTGTTTTTTCATCATTGCGACATCTCCTTTGATTAATTGATCTAAAGAGACGTTAAATGCTTCACTTAGCAAAACAAGACTATTAACATCCGGATAACTTTTATCATTCTCCCAATTTGAGATTGTCTGCCTTGAAACGTATATTTTTTCTGCCAGTGCATCTTGAGATAATGACCTTTCATTTCGATATTTTTTAATCTGTTTTCCCAGTTCCATTTTTCTGTCTCCTTGTAGCTCAAATTTAAATCAAAGGGAAAAGATCTGTCTATCAAACCTCTTTGACACCCTGCATTTCCCGGGTTTTTACCATTGTCAAATGTATTTGACAAGAGTATTTTGACGAACTCTGTAAATAAGTTCTATAATCCTGTTGTTGGTTTGCGTATCTATGAGATATTATTTTATTTCTTGTCTCTGTACTTTTGGGTACCTGCCACAGCAATGATAAACAAGATCAGCACCATGCCGCTGACGGGCAGGAAAACTCCTTTTACAAAATACAGCACCGCACATATAACCAAAAGAACGAGCATGATAACCGATAAGGTATTAAAAAATCGTTTCATTTATTTTCCCCCTTTTAAAAAGATCTCGATAACTCCGGCTGCTTCTTCGGCGTTTGAGGCTATGGCAGGATGCCCGCCATGTGGAAACATATAAACAGATGCCTCCGGAATAGAAGCCGCCATTTCTTTATACTCCTGTTCTAAATTTCCCCGGCACATCTCGTCTTCCCTGCTCCCTAAAAGCAAGACAGGAACTTTCAGCTCTTCCAATGGTTTCCGAAACAAAGGAGTCTTTTCCTTTGCGCACTGAAGCAGCGCCTCTGTATCAAGATCGACTACTTTTTCCCAGTCCGCTCCCTGGCACCATTCATAGAACTGTCTGGCCTGAAGATCTGCTTTTGCTCCTTCTCTTTCTTTCAAAAGATTATCTGCAAAATGTTCATTGAGTGTCCGGCCGTCAAAACTGTCCGCTACAATTCTGTCAAATAAATCCGGACGCTCTAACGCCGCATTCATGGCCGCCCATGCCCCTCCGCTGGTTCCTGCCAGACTGACGCCGCGCAAATGTAAATGTTCCACAAGTGCAATGGTCTGCATTGCTTCATCAAACCACATATCCGGTGAAAATTTTTCTATTCTGTCAGACTTCCCATTCCCCAGAAAATCAATCAATATGCACCGAAATTTTTCTGAATATAATGGCATAAGAAGCTCAAACATTTTGGAAGAAGCGGTATTTCCATGTAGAAAAATAAGAGGTGTTCCCTGACCGTATTCTCCATAATAAACAGATTTTCCGCGATATTCAAAATATGCCATTTACCTGCCTCCTTTCATATTTACATTTTCCCTTTCCTCCTCCAGTTGACAGGAATCTGCAGCCCAGCATATACTATCATTAGTATATAAGATCCGGAGGTATTTGACAATGTTATGTATTGCAATCGCTCCATGCAAAGTCTGAGGACGTTGCATGGAGAGGCAGCGCAGTCATAATGCTTAAAAAGCAAAATTGCTGCGCGTATGGTCTGAAACGACCTGTCCTCAGACTTTGCTTTTTGATGTCCATATTTCTCTCACAAAATATTTGAAAATAAAACATCAAAGGAGCAAAGTATAACAATGAAAAATTTAATAACAGATTTAAAAACATTTCTAATTTTGTGGAGTACACAGTCACTGTCTCAGCTCGGCAGTTCCATGACAGGTTTTGCGTTGACTCTGTGGTTGTATCAGAAGACAGGATCCGCACTCCAAACAGCTCTTCTGTCCATTTGTTCCTATGCCCCCTATGTTGCTACAAGTATCTTTGCCGGTGCTTTCAGCGACCGTTGGAACAAGAAAAAAATTATGTTGGCATGTGATACTTTTGCCGCCTGCTGTAGTGTAATAGTTCTCTTTCTCCTGAAAGCAGAACTTCTTCAACCGGTTCACATGTATCTCTTAAATGCCATCAGCGGTCTGATGAATTCAGTACAGCAGCCAGCCAGCGATGTGGCAATGACAATAATTATACCGGACAAATATTATCAAAAGGCAAGCGGACTGAAATCTCTTTCCAATTCCCTGATTACAATTTTTAATCCTGTGCTTGCCACAGCCGTATTCTCCCTTCTGGGAATGGAGGCAGTAATTTCTATTGATCTGACTACTTTTGCAATTGCCTTTCTGGCACTTCTTTTTAAGGTAAATATTCCTTCCGGTCAAGAAAGAGATTTCGCCAAGAAAGAATCTTTTATAGAAACTGTCAGGTCAGGTCTTAGCTATTTAAACAATAACCGGCTCATTCTTACATTGATACTGTTTCTTGCAGGAATCAATTTTGTTGCATCCGCTTTTGATGCAGTTCTTCCAGCTTTGATTCTTCCTAAAGCAAACGGCGGCGAGGCCATTCTTGGAATCGTCAGTTCCTGTGCCGGAATCGCAACTTTAGTCGGAAGTCTGGCAACTGTACTTCTCCCCGCTCCAAAGAACCGCATCCGGGTAATCTACCTTACGATGCTGTTTTCTCTTGGGACAGAGAATTTCCTTTTGTCATTTTCTGATTCGCCGATTTTATGGTGTCTTGGGCAACTGATTGGATGGTTTTTCGTTCCTGTAATGAATGCGAATCTTGATGTTATCCTAAGGACATCCATTCCTCTGGAAATGCAGGGACGGGTTTATTCCTGCAGAAACACTCTGCAGTTTTTTACCATTCCTATAGGGCTGTTTGTAGGAGGCGGCATGGTAGATAAGGTGTGTGAGCCTCTGATGCGTTCTGTCGCTGTCGGTAGTTTGGCCGCCCGTCTGTTTGGAACAGGCAAAGGATCCGGTGCAGCGTTTATGCTCTTCCTTCTGGGAATTACTGGCGTTATCATATGTTTGATATTTGGGCGTATTCTTCAAAATTATACATATACAGATTATCCTGAAAATTAAATCGAGCAAAGAGAAAGGGACAGAAACTCCTGCTTCCTCGAAATAATATGCTATAATAAACCAAAATAAATTATCAAAAAATGAATGGATTCTGTTCTTCCAGTCGTATTATAAGTGAAACAGGTAAGATATATCTTAAATAAATGAGGTAGGAGGAATTAAGAATGAAGCGGAAAATGAACAGAACAGTCGTGGGTATTTTAACGGCAGCAGCTGTGCTGACACTTGGAACGGCAAGCACATTTGCGGCTGGAGCGGAATATGGAAAGAATCCTGTAAATACTGGTGGTGACGGCGTTTGCCGCTATATAGGAAACGCCTGCCGCTATATTGACGCAGATAATGATGGAATTTGCGACAACAGCGACAAAAATCAGCTTTGCCGTGAAAAATGTAATGAAAATTTTGTTGACGCCGATGGAGATGGAATCTGTGACAACTATGGCGCAAAACATGGAAGAGGATTTCGCGGCTGTCATAACAAATAGCAGGGGATAATTCAATGCGGAGTGAGCAAGAGGTAACCAGAGCTATCGAACAGTACTCTGATATGGTTCGGCGGCTTTGTATGATACATTTGAAAAATTATGCTGATACCGAGGATATATTTCAGACGGTATTTTTAAAATATGTCCTCAGTTCGGCTGCCTTTGAAAATGAAGAACACGAGAAAGCATGGTTCATTCGTGTTGCAATCAATGCGTGTAAAGATCTGCTCAGAAATTTTTTTCACAGTCATGTCACATCACTGGATGAAATTTGGGAACATTCCACAGAAATGCAGGAGGATCACAGAGAAGTTTTGGAGGCCGTATTATCACTTCCGCAAAAATACAGAGAGGTTGTATATTTACATTACTATGAGGGCTGCACTGCTCCGGAAATCAGTCAGATTCTGGGGAAAAAGGTAAATACGATTTATACGCTCCTGACCCGTTCCAGGCAAATGCTTCGAGAAAAGCTGGGAGGTGAGGAATATGAATGATAAAATCCGGCAAGCCTTTGATCAGGTACAGGCAGAAAACGAATTAAAAGACAAAACAAAAGATTTTATCTTCCAAAAGACAAAAGGATACAAACAGGAAAAGACTGCTAATTTCAAATACCTGGCATCGGCTTTTGCGTGCGTCGCCTTCCTTCTGATCGGCGGGTACTGGCTCTATTTTACTCCTACAGTGCAGATCAGCATAGACATCAATCCCTCTGTGGAATTAGGCGTAAACCGCTTCAACCGCATCATTTCTTTTGAAAGTTACAATGATGACGGGAAGGAATTAACGGACTCTCTCGATATAAAATTTATGGATTATTCGGAAGCGGTAAACAAGATCATAGACAGTGAAGAAATACTGACATTATTGGAAAATAACGAAGTTATGACGATTGCCGTTGTCGGAACAGACAACTTACAATCCGAAGAGGTCCTTTCCGATATGCAGTCCTGTACAGCTGGAAGAGACAATACCTATTGTTATTATACTCATTCGGAAGAAGTGGAAAAAGCGCATGAAAGCGGTCTTTCCTATGGAAAATACAAAGCATTTTTAGAGCTGCAAAAGCTTGATCCCACAATTACCGTTGAAGAAATTCAGAGCATGACAATGCGCGAGATCAGAGAGCGGATCAGCCAATTATCGGGCAATGTAGACGATAATGGAGAAAATAGCAGAAAGAATACCGGGACGGGCCGTGAGAATCATTCCGGAAACGGCAGCAGGCACCGCGGCGCAAAGGGACGGAACACACAGTAAGTTCCGTCCCTTTGGGGAGTGGAATGACGAATCATTCTCCAAAATACTCTCTGATCTTTTCCATCCTCTCCACTTGGCTAACATGGAACGGACAACGGGAATCACAGTGTCCACATTGTATACAGTCTTTCGCCTTTTTATTAAGACTTGCATAATGGTATTTAGCCAGATCATCTCCGGTAAGTGCCAGATCATAATATTTATTAATAAGCCCCACATCCAGTCCGGCAGGACATGGCTGGCAGTGATTGCAATACACACATGAGCCTTCTGCTTCCTGCGGCGCAAATGTTCCCAAAATCGAGTAATCCTTTTCTTTGGGTGAAGCATCAGTAAATCCCAAGATACGTCTTAAATCCTGACAACTTCTCACTCCTGGCAGTACTGTAATAACGCCTGGTTTATTCAGCGCATACTGAATACACTGATACTCTGTCAAAGCTTTGCCAAATGGGGAAGTCTTTGCATTCAGCAGCTGTCCGCCGGCAAAAGCTTTCATAACTGAAATTCCAACTCCCTCACTCTCACAGCGACGGTAAAGATTTTGTCTTTCATTCACGCCTCCAATGGCATAATCGCCTTCTTTTTGATAATCATAGGCAGGATTGATACTGAACATCAGCATATCCAAAATTCCTGAATCTAACACCTCGTACACCACGCTGGGCGTATGGGAAGAAAGTCCGATAGTCTGTTTTCAGAGCATTAAGCTGCCAGTCAACAGAGCGCTTGATCAAAATAATTGATTCCTTTTTCCAGTGCCAGTGTCATTACCGCTTCAATTTCCTTATCACCGGCAGCGCCAATAGAACTGGTACCCAGTCCGATTACACTGATTTCTTCCTCTCCATGAGGCAGTTTTCGATAGTCCATTTCAAATTCCCTCCTATATATTATGTGGTGATTTAAATCAGTTTTTCGGCATCTTCCCTGCTGATACAGGGCACTTCTTCCGCCAATTTCACTGCAAAATCTTCCTCCAGCCCTGTATAGTGATTCATATATCCTTTCCGGTACAGCATCCGGATCAAAAGAAAAATTCCATAAAAATACTGTTAAATCTCTTTCCACGCAAACCAGGGATTTTTATCCGTGATTCTCATAATCCGTGATTCCGGCTCCGCTGTTAGGATAAACAGCTGAGTAAACACTGTCTGCCGCAAAAACACTTAACAGGATCACACATAAAATAATTGCCGCGCGGCGTGGAATTTTCTTGAAAATCTCATCAAAGAACGGCGCGATTATATATATAAATGCACATCCGCCCAAGCCGAAAACAATCAGCCCTTCTGCACATATCCTTCCATGCAGATTAAGAAAATATCCGGAATAGTTCCACCAGTACATGTGTTTTGTCTCCCAAAGAATAAATCCCGCAGTATATTCAACTATTCCGCAGACAACCATTGTCAAAAAGAACAAAATAAGCGGTTTATCTACAAAGCGCTTCAACAAGGCTACGATCAAAACGCCGCCGGCTCCATAAATCGGAAGCCATGGCCCGTGGAAAAATCCCCGGTTGACAAATACTCCATCCCCGAATAAGTGGAGCGAAACTTCCCAGAGCCATCCGATTACTGAAAAGGAAAAAAACATCAGAATCAATGAACAGACTGTATATTTTCTTCGGTAATTGATCCGGATCCAGGTTTTAGTCTCAGGATTATAAAGCGGGTACAATTCTACCGGATACTCTTCAGCATCAGATTCTTCAAACAAAAGCTTATCATTTAAATACTCCACTCCGCTGTATCCCTGTTCCAGCGCTTCTTGCCTGAGAGCAGCATAAACCTCCGCCCACACAGTCTCTGTGTATGGCTTGATCCATACATACCCCAGAATACCTAATGTGAAAGCACTCAGTATCCGCCACCCCAGAAAAGAAAAATCAAGCAGAAATCCCCGCATCTTATTCCCTTTCATCATCCTTTTTGACAATGCAAAGGCTTCCTTATGTCCGATATCCGGATTTTCTGCAAGAATGTAAGGAATCATTTTGTAAGAATATCTCTTGATGATTCCCCCGATGATCGTCAAGTCCCACAGAAAGATCAAAAAGGATCTCTCAAACATGGTGAAGGCGGTTGCCTTCCATCGTTTTACCCTCCACGGAAATGCCAGCCTTCCCATTTTACTTTGTCTGTATGTACGGTTTTCCAAAAGGAAACGACACTGCCCAACTGCAAGCACATTGCTGACCAGCGCAAGGAATAAGATCATCAGAAAAACGCCTGCAAGAATAATCATACCTTCTGTCGCTTTATCCTTAAAAATAAAGTCGTTCATTGCATTAATAAACCCATATAGTGCTGATTTTTCTTCTGTCATGCGATTATAGATATGTGCCAGCGCTCCCTTTTTTGGAGTATAGTGTTCTCCCAGAAATTCAAGCACCTGATTGTTCTGCGGGGCATCTGATTCTCTTATACTGAAATACCAGTCATTTACAATCTGCGCATTGCTTGGAAGGTCAAATCTGCCTCCTACGAAATACATCGCCGCATTGTCCACCTGATGCGTTACTTTCATACCACTTGCGATAAAGGCAACAAGAATACTGATTCCCAAAATTCTCCAATAATTTTTCTTCAGGTTTTTTTTCCCATTTTTCTTTAAGTTCTTTCGATTCCACATAGTTCCCCCTCAATTCTTATCTTCCACTATGACTGCATCGGCGTCCCTACTTCAATCAGGTTACCGTCCGGATCATAAAAACGAATCACTTTCTGTCCCCAGTCATGGGTCATAAGTTCGCTGACATATTTTGTTAATGGATATAATTTTTCAAGTTTTTGAGCAAATGCATCTATATCATGTTCTTCAAAATACAATTCACAGGAATTGTTCTCCGGAATAACCTCCTTTTTCAAAAAATTTTTCCAGATTTTTTCATCCTGAAGCACAAGACCTTCCGTTAAAATCATATTGCCACCATTATCAAGCACCATATCCAATCCAAACAGATCATGATAAAACTTCTTTGATTTTTCGATATCCTTAACAACGATCAATATATTTTTTAATTTCATCTTTCTCCTCCAATACTGTCTGCCAGATCATCTGATTGTCTTTAAAACTGAAAAAAATTTCTTTTTCTTCATACATATTTGAGAGATAGGAACGGATCGTACTGCCAATAAGCGCATACTGCTGCGCTGACATCAGTCGGTCATTTTTTGCGGACAGTTCATACATGCTATCCTTTTCTGTTCTCTGCTCCTGCGTTTGCTCTCGTTTGATTTCTCCCTCCGTATCTTCTTGGCACAAGCAGGACAATACCTTGATGCACCAGAGCCCGGGACATATTCAACGCCGCACACCGTACAATTTTTAGCGGGCATTGCTGCCCACCGTTTTGTAGGTATGATATGTAATTCATCGACAAAGCCGATGAATTTATAGTAAATCTTGATTTCCTGCTTCACTGTTCCGTCTGCCATCTTCTCACGCTCCGAAACAAGTATCTTGTCTATGAGTGCGTTTATAACTGTTGCATCCAGTTCTTTTAAGCCTTGATAATTTCGGATAAGGGCGAGGAAGTCACGGATTCCCCGTGATTTCTCGTAGCTTTCATTAAGAGTTTCCGTCACCTCTTTCAGCCTTGCTTCAATTTCAAGCTGCTCTTTCTGGTATTTCCCCGACATCATCTCAAAATTCCGCTCGGTAATACGCTCCATGACCTTATCCTCGTAGAGAGAGGAAAACAGCCTGTCCAGTTCCGCAAGGCGTTTGTTCAGCTTCTTACGTTCTTTCTCTAATGCTTTCGCCCTGCTCTGGTCTGTTTCCGTGAGCCGCTTTTCTATGGCCCTGACCGCCTTTTCATCATTCACTGCCATATCCGCAAAACAGTTGATGTCGGCAAGAACGGCATTGAATAAATCCCTTGCTTCTATATTGTGGGCACTACACTCGCTTCTTCCGTTTCTTGCATAATTATTACATGAATACTGTACACAGTCGATAATCTCTGGGCGTTTCCTCCTGTGTACGTTCATTGCCCGCAGAGCACATCCGCAGTCCACACACTTGATAACGCCTGCAAAAATATTTACAAATCCTCCCTTGTTCTGTGGAAGCCTACGACTTGTAATAAGCTGTTGGACAATATCAAATTCCTCCTGCGTGACTATTCCCTCATGGGTATTGGGTATCACTTCCCATTCTTCGGGCAGCTTAGAGGGGCGTTTCTTGCTTTTCATATTGGCGGCAATCCGTTTGTAGCCTACAAGATTTCCCGCATATATCGGGCTTCTTAAAATGCTCCTCACGCTGTTCCCACTCCAAATATAGCGTTTGTCCTCGTTCCCCTCAAAATGACGTTCAAAGCCTGTTTCGCCACGCTCCGCCGCATAAGCGGCAGGGCGTAGGATATGCTGTTTATTAAGATGTCTGCAAATTTTGGCAACTCCATTCCCTTTTAATGCAAGGTCGAATATCTCTTTTACAACATGTGCCACTTTATCATCTATCAGCAGATGGTTGTGGTCGGCAGGGTCTTTGATATAGCCATAAGGGGCGGTAGTTCCCATGAATTTCCCCTGTTGAAACCTCGCCCGATATGCCGATTTTATCTTAACAGATATGTCAGCGGCATACATTTCGTTTAAAATGTTGCGGAAAGGCGTGATGTCCATAGCAGATTTATTCAAGGTATCTACGCCGTCATTGACCGCTATATACCTCACGTTATGCTCTGGGAAGAAAACTTCCAGATATAACCCACAATCAAGATAGTTTCTCCCCAGACGGGATAAATCTTTCGTAATCACGCAGTTTATCAGACCGCTTTCAATGTCTTTTATCATATTCTGGAAACTTGGTCTTTGGAAATTTGTACCAGAATAACCATCGTCCACATACGTTTTTGCTATGTGCCATCCCTGCTTTTTCACATAATCCGTGAGGATGGATTTCTGTGTCGCAATGCTCGCACTCTCGTTATCCGTACCATCGTCTTTAGATAAGCGGCAATAAATGCCGACTAAATAGATTTTCTTTTCTTCTTTGATTCCTGCCATACTGTAAAACCTCCGTATCTGTCCTATCTGTTTTCATGTCCCATTGCGTACATTCTAAGCGGACAGCCCCTCATTGTCGAAGGTGTCGCCCTCGGCAATCTTCTTCCGAATATCCTCGGAGATAATCGGGACAAACGCTTCTGTAACGGTCTGTGTGCCGACATATTCACGGCTGATTATCATCTGCACTGGTGCTTTTGGCACGATACGCTTTCTCTTTTTATCTGCTTTCTTATCCTCGCCCATACTTAAATCTTCCTTTCCAGACAGGGCAGGGAAGAGTTTGGAAATGTCCCCGCCCTGCCAATCAGATACCATTAATCCTCGCTGTTTAATTCTTTCTGTAATGCTTTAAGGAGTGCCGCCGCTTCATCAGCGTTCAGCGTGATTCCCTTGCCGCACTTTTCACGGTTCGGGGAAAAGCTGCGGATGTCATACTTCGGCTCTTTCCCATTCCATGAAATGAGATTGATTTCCTTTGTGTAGCCACTGTCGCCCGTAGACAATACTGCGATTTCCTTTACGATTTCATACTGGATTTCTCTCATTCTCCATACCTCAACTCTCTGTATTTACTTCCCGAAAAAAGAAGATTAGCGGCTGTCACGGTTGCGTTTCCTCTGCAACTCACGCTCCAAAAGTTTGATGATGGTTTCCTCCATCTGCTTCGGCGTTGTGTTCTTCGGAAAGTATTTTTTCAGCTTGCTTGTGTTGATTTTCAAGGTTTCTTTCTGGTTGCCCTTTTCCTCCGTCATAATCGCAAATATCGTATCCATGTCAAGCCGCCCGCTCTGGCTTAACTGTTTCATCCGCTGTGCCTGTGAGAGTGAGGGCGTTGCTTCTTCGCTCTCCATCGTGGCAAAGAGGTTTTCCTGCTCGTCTTTCTTCAAGAAGGACAGTTCCACCGCAGGCGTGAGGGCGATTTTCCCCTCGTCCACCATCTGCAAAATCGGCGGTATCAGTTCCGTCAGGCGGATAAAACGCTGCACGGTCATCCTGCCCACGCCGAAGCCCTGTGCCACCTTGTCGTCCGTCCGCAACTTCGTCACAACTTGTGACGAGGTTAAGTCTGTGCGGAAACCCTGCCGCTTCATGGCTTCGGATTTCATCTTGTAAGCAAACGCCCGCTCCGATGGCAGGATATTCTCACGCTGCAAATTGCTGTCTACAAGGGTGATGATGGCTCGGTCACGGTCTAAGGGCAGGACAAACGCAGGCACGGTATTTATCCCTGCAAGTTCAGAAGCACGGACACGCCGCTGTCCTGCAATCACTTCATAACCGTCCCCGTCCTCTTTCGGGCGTGTGATTATCGGCGTGACAATGCCAAATTCCTTGATGCTTTCCGCTAACTCTGACAGTGTTTCATCTTCTGCCACATGAAACGGATTGTCGGGGAACGGGTACAAGTCTTTGGTCTTTAACACCTTAAAATCCTGTTTCTTCATTCACATATCTACCTTTCTTTCGCTCTGCTTCTATGATTTTTCTGCAATTCTTCCAACACTTCGGGCGGTATTTTTGACAGCAGCCGCCCCATCTGCTCGTTGGTTCTCTGCAATTCAAATATCTTCTGATTCGCTTTCTGCACCTTTAGTTCCTGCTCGTACTTTTCATCACGCATACGCCCCGCATAGTCTGATTCCTGCCCAATTCTCTCTTTCAAACTGTCGATATACGCCTGCTGTTTCCCGATTTCCTTAGAGAATTTCTCCACGTCTGGCAGCCATGCAGAGAGTAAATCTAACGCTTTATCCCTTTTCTTCCCTGCGTTAAAGGCGTTGATGTCGGATAGGGCAGACACGATTTCTTCATACTGTTTATCAAGCCTGCCGCCTAATTTATAGAGCCATGTGGGGACGTGTTTCCGCTTGGTTTCCATTGAGGACTGCCCCCGTTCAAGCTGATTCCACCGTGAGGACATCCGCTCATGGTAGGCGGTCTGCCACTCGGATAATGATTTCTGGTTGCCTAAGATAGCTTTCGCTGACAGCTTATTGTCTGGCGTAATCGGCACAAAGCAGAGGTGCATATGGGGCGTTCTCTCGTCCATATGGACGACAGCGGAGAGGATATTCTGCTTTCCAACACGCTCCGAAATGAAGTCAAGAGCCGTCTGGAAATACGCTTTTTGTTCTTCGGGCGGTAACTGGTTCATAAATTCTGGTGAAGCTGTGATGAGCGTTTCCACCATCATCACGCTGTCTTTCCTTGTCCTGCACCCCGCTTCGGCTACCATGCGGTTAATCTCTTTCTTGTAGGTGTACTTTGGTGGTGCTATGAGATGGTAATTGTTTTTAGAGCGTTCCATATCTATATCTGGGTTGCTTTTGTAGGCTTCTTTCTTCCGCTCGTTGTGGCGTTCACAAGCCGCAACGCCGCCCGCTTTTCGTTTCTGGAAACGCAGGATTGCATAAGGCATAGGCGGATTCCTCCTTTCTTTCGGCGGGTGACCGTCCTTTGGGGTGACAGCGGTGACGGTGGTGACAGCAGTTTTGGGATACCCCCTGCCGACTGCCGCAACTGTCACCCTCACCCCCTGCATGACGGTCATGTCGATGATGACGGTGTTTTTGAGATACCCCCCTCGCAAGAGCCGTCACCGTCATGCCGCCATTCTTTTATCCGAAGCCGTAAGGCGTAGGATAGCAGGGCACAGCCCTGCCTTAAGGGAGTCCAGAGGGAACGTCTGGCACACGACTTTGCAGGGCAAAGTGTAGTGTGTTACACCCTGTAAACGCAGTCGGAAAAATCGGAATGATTTTTCTGACCGCAGGGGTGGTTTTACACGACCGAAAAGGGCGAGTAAATCTCACGCCTGCATTTTGCGTTTACGGGGTGTTCTCCCGTAGGGATGACAGCGGCAGGGTATCCTAAAATCACTGTCACCACCGTCACTGCTGTCACCCGCAGGGCAGAGCCGCCAGCTTTACATGGCTTTAAGCGTCAATGACAGTAACAGGGGGGTATCCTAATATCGCTGTCACCACCATCACCGCTGTCACCCGCCCTCCTTGCAAGGGCAATCCGCCTGCCGTCTTTCCTGCGGCTGTACTGGTAGCAGATACGGTTCTCGCTTAAAAATGTGGTGCGGTATTCATTCAGCCATTTCGTAATCACCGTGGGTATGGTTTCCGTTTCCCCCATAGCGGCTAACAGTTCCGTTGCCGTGCCTATCCATTCTTCCTTATCCCTCATAAAATCCACCAACCGAAAAAGGACATCTGGTATCGTTTCTTTCGCAAGCTGCTCCTGCGTTTTCCGCTCCACAAGCTCCCAACGGCAATCACGGAAACGCAGCGTGTATTCCTGATAAGGCGTGTCCCTGCCCGTCACATACAGCTTGGCGGTGTCAGACGCACGTTTCTCCTTTTCCAGAACAAAGGTAGCGTCCGCACTCCCCGTTAATCCTGTCGTCCCAGACACCTTGTTGAACACGTCGCTGTCATTCTGCTTTCGGATGTGGTGTACGACAATGACCGCCAGAGAGTGCCTGTCGGCAAAGTCTTTGATGAGGGAGATGTCCCCATAGTCGCTTGCATAGGCATTGTCTTTTGAAGCTGTACGGACTTTCTGCAAGGTATCAATGACAATGAGCCTGCTGTCTGGGTAATCTTTCAGATAATCTTCAAGCTGCACGATAAGACCGTCTGACAGCTTGCAGCTTGCCACGGCAAAGTGGAGCCGCCCGCTTGCTTCGTCCGTCAAACGAAATAACCTGTCCTGTATGCGGCAGAACGTGTCCTCAAGGCAGAGGTAAAGCACATCGCCCTCCATTGTCGGCATATCCCATAAAGGGATTCCCTGCGACACGCATAAGCATAGCTTCAGCATGAGCCAGCTTTTGCCTATCTTCTGTGAGCCGCAGAACAGCGATAAGCCTGTCGGGATAAGGCTGTCCACCACAAAGGATGGTTTCTCAAGCGGTTCATAAAGGAGCGTTTCGGCGTTGACTGTCTGTAACTTCTGCATGGCTTTCCTCCTTTCGGGCGGTGTCTTTGTTTTCGTTGCACATAGGCGTTGACCTCCTTAAAAATAGATTTACTCCCACGGAAAAAAGTGAGAGTATGTAATGCCGCCAATCCCACACAAATAAAAAACAGATTTCTTTTTCGGGCGGTGTCGGTCACGGTTGGAGATATTTCTTCAATTTCCGCCTTTACTTTCTCCTTTGCAATCGCAACAGATTTCTGTATTGCCGAAGCGGTGCAATGCTCCATAGCGGCGATTTGGTAAAAATTGAACTCATACTCGTAGTAGAGCAGGAAACGCCGCCTTTGTATCTCTGGAAGGCTCCCAACCGCCTTATAGAGCGTTTCATTCCGTTCTTCCTCAACCATGCGTTCATCAAGGCTCTTAGGCACACGCAACGCCCGTCTGTAAAGGGTTTCGTCCCATACCTCGTTAAACTCCCTGTGCCGCTCGTCCCATTAGAAAAGATTCCTGTTCCTGCGCTCCATCTGCCGAAACTCCATAAAGAACTGTTCCGACACTTCCAACTCGTGGGATTTGCCCTGCCCGTCCTTAAAGCTGATAAAATACCTTGTGCCGCTTTCCGTGGATTCCTCCCGAAGCGTGTATGCCTTAACCCTGTATGCCATCCTGTTGTCCTCCTGCAAAAAATGAGTGAGGGGATTTCCATCCCTCACCCAGTAGCCCGCAGGATGGCAGGCTGTTTTAGAAGCTATAAAATTTTCCGCAGCTTCTTCCGCAGATGGTCTAACCTCGCATAGATGGCACCAGTCGTCAAATGCACAAGCGGGGCAATCTCCTTTGTGGAATACCCCTGCATTTTCAGCAGGACGATTTTCAAGGTACGCCCGTCCACCGTGACTAATACTTGATAGAGATTTTCGCTCTCAATCTCTTCCAGTAACTCCGCAACCGTACCCACTTCCGCCTGCCGCTCCCTGCCTGCCATGTCCTCAAGATATTCCGCAACGTCATTCGTCCATCGGTAAAACCGCCTGTTGGAATTGAAGTCTGCCCTGTCCGCCATGCGTATCTGCTCAATGGTCGCTTCATCAACGCCGCACTCACGCAGCAGCTTTTCCTCCGCTTCTTTCCAGATACGCCATTTCCTGTCCTCCCGTCCGTGGTTGTATGCCATTCTTACTTCCTCCAATCAGAATTGATTGAGAGGGCAGAGAAAAGCCCCCTCATCTTCCCAAAGGAAAAAACAAGGGGGCTGAACGCCTTAAATTTTAATTTTCTATTATCTTTCTTAGTTTTATTAGGATTCTGGCTTTGCGTTTGTTTACAACGCTCTGGGTTATGCCCAACCTCGCCCCGACTTCACGCTCGGAAAGTCCGTCAAAAAAGATTGCCTGTATCAGCTCCTGTTCACTATCCGACAGCAAAGGCAGGGCGGCTTTCAGCCTGTCCACCATGACCGCATTGACAACGGTTTCTGCAATGTCCACCGCTTCATCAGTGATAAAGTCCAGAGGATTCCCCTCGCTGTCCGTAAATCCGTCGAGAGATAGCAGTCTATTCTTTGTATCTAATTTTTGCAGATAACGCCACCGTTCCTTGTCACGGTAGAAGTCTGTGTATTGCTCCCTCACGACTTCAAGCAGACAGCCTTGAATGGGGATAAACAGCTTGTCCATATAGGTCTGGTCGGATTCCCTGCAACGGCAGAACTCCGTGTAGGATAATTCCACATAGCCGCCACTTTCTCTGATATATACCTTTCTTGGTGCATATTTCACCATAAATACCTCCCATCTGAATTTTTGAAATGTAAAAAATCCAGATGGAGAGGCGGAGAACGACACCGCATATCAGAAACAGCCCTACGGCACTTTCCAACAAAAATCGACAAAAGAAAAACCGCAAAGGCTCTGTGACCTTTACGGTTATAGGAAATAGTAATTCTATTGTATGGAGATTGTACTTCTACTTTCAAGGTGAGAAGTACCGTTGCACTGGCAGAAATTTTTTTAACTGGTTTCCTGCCGTTCTCTGATATGCTATGTATTGATAAATTTTGCTTCGTATGAGCAGATAGATAACTGCCCGAAAAAAGGACATAAAAAAATCCCTCCAAATTTAAAAACAAATTCAGAGGGTAATTTAGGGTATAACAAAATAACCCACCCGAATATCGTTTTTTTTATTTGGTGAGTTTGTTCTTTCAAATACGAAACAAAAAGAGCCGATGATTCGTGAATTGTTCCACAATTTCATCGGCTCTGCGTCTTAAGCGTCTGGCTCTTTGATGACAGTTATCTTCAAGTTGTCAACTTTAATCAATCTTTCTTGTCTGCATTTTGGACAATAAAGGGGATAATTCTCCAAAACAGTGTCCTTCCTAATTTTATTACGGGTTTTGCTCCCACAAACAGGACACAATATCCATTCGCATTTCATCATAATTAGTCTCTAATCCTTTCAAATCTCATTTTATATGACTTTTGCAAGCTGTTAAGCTAACTTGTGGAACATATGCCGAACCTTATCTATACGGCTATTCGGGCGGCGGGGTTGGCAAATAAATTTACCAATAGCTGGCTGGTATCCTTTTAACTCTGTCAAGCAGACTCCCTGCCCATTTGTGAAATAAGTTAAATCGTTCCTGTATTCTTGAATACATCTAGCAGGGATTTCTCCTTTCAGAATGACCTCGTCATTCTTTATCTGAGTACTTACAATATCTGCACAATACCTTGGAGCATCATGATACGCCCGTGAGAGATATTCCTGCGGTGCATAAATTTCAAAGTGGAGATATGGCTCTAATAGTTCTGTCCCTGCTTTTTTTAAAGCCTGCTCCAATACGATAGGGGAAAGCAGCCGAAAGTCTGCGGGGGTACTTACAGGACTATAATACAATCCATATTCAAAACAGATTTTACAGTCTGTCACTTTCCATCCATACAGCCCCTGCTCGCAGCCATAAAGAACCCCCTCCATAACCGCATTTTGGAACGATTGATTTAAATATCCAAGTGAAACTCTGCTTTCATACTGCACTCCGCTTCCAATAGGGAGCGGCTCTATGGACAACCCGACAGAAGCCCAGAAAGGATTTGGCGGGACTTCTATGTGGATGGTATATTCTGCTTTTCTAAGCGGTCTTTCCATATATATAACAGTAGGCTCTTTTATTTCTGCCTCCACATGATATTTTTCCTCAAGGATGGCACAAATGACTTCCATCTGCACATTCCCCAAAAAAGAAAGTATAATCTCATGCGTTGTAGTATCCACATAATATTTTAAAAGAGGGTCGCCATCTGAAATTTCTGTAAGTGCCCCAAGCAATATTTCCCGCTGTTCAGATTTCTTTACTGCAATCGTTGTTTGGAGCATAGGGAGAGGATTTTCAATAAATTTTCTCTGCGGCAACAGTATTTCGTTCCCCAAAATACTGTTTAGCTGCAAAACATCATTTGGTAAAATTACAATATCACCAGAGCAGGCTGTATCGGATGAATATAATTCACCGTTTGTCGGAACACACATCTCTGTGATTTTTATTTTCTCTTTTTCAGATATTCTAATAACATCCCTCAAATGCAATGTTCCGCTATATATACGCACATAAACAAAACGCCGCCTTTTCTCTGAATATTCAATCTTAAAAACCTGCCCGCATAGTTCAGATTGACCTTCAGGCGTTGATGAATAAAATTTACTGGCAATTACTTCTATAAGCTGCCGAATCCCCAGATTGTTTTTAGCGCTTCCGTGATAAACGGGAAATAACGTTCCGTTTTGGAATCTCCTGTTTTCTTCCTGTTCCAGTTCTGACATTTTAAACGGTTTCCCTGACATATATTTCTCTAATAGTTCATCGTTTCCCATAATTACCGCATCCCACTGTTCCATATCGTCATTGTCCGTTACATTTATATGGGGATGCTGCCCAACCTTTTGCTTCACTATAATTTCCGAAGAAAGCTTTGCTTTCATTTCCCGATATACCATTGGCAAATCAATCCCCTCTTGGTCAATTTTATTGATGAAAAAAATTGTCGGAATCTTCATTATCTGTAGTGCATGAAACAGTATACGGGTCTGTGCCTGTATGCCATCCTTTGCAGAAACTAATAATACTGCTCCGTCTAATACGGATAAAGAACGGTATACTTCCGCCAAAAAATCCATATGGCCTGGCGTATCTATAATGTTGACTTTTACATCCTCCCACTGAAAAGATGTCACTGCTGTCTGGATAGTGATTCCCCTTTGACGCTCCAAATTCATTGTATCTGTCCTTGTTGTGCCTTCATCTACGCTCCCTAGTTCTGCAATTGCACCACTGGTATACAATAAACTTTCCGTTAATGTTGTCTTTCCTGCGTCAACGTGAGCCAGAATGCCTAAGTTAATTATTTTCATGTGATTTTCCTCCTATCAACACCCAAAAAAGGGCATAAAAATACCCAGTGATAAATACTCCTATCACTGGGTAAATAACTCCAATAGCCCCAAAACACTTATATGTTTTCGGGCATATAAAATTACATGATAAAAGTATTCTTAAACTGGGTACAAAAAACTAAGCCCCATATTAAAAGTGAAACGGGACTGCTACTTTTTGTTCCCACTATCAAATTGACAGTTTATTTAAGAATACCTTGCCGCATATTTATTAACTCCTTGTATAATACTGAATCTAATTATATTCCTTAACCCTTTATTTGTCAAGCTGACAAACTAAAGCAGAAAAAGCGGCAGGATTTCCCCCTGCCACTAATCATCTGTTTATGCAAAAATAATTTCCTTTTCCACAATCTCCCTCGCACAAGCCCTTATGTTATTGAGGCATCCTGTCCATTCTAAGGCGTTTTCTGCCTTTAGCTGTTCCGTTATGCCCTGTGCCTGTTTCATACCCTCTATGAGCCTTTCAAAGCGTTCCTGTGCCTGTCTGTTGATGTCGGCAAGGTAGGCGTTTAGCCTGCCGCTTGTAAGAAGATTGGTGTATGTAACTTTACGGTACTGTTTTAGATAATCTAAATGCCGTTGCCCCCAGATGCCTATTGCCTGTTCTTCTTCGGCGGGTACAGTTAAGCACGGTATCAAATAATCCCCTTGCCTTTCGTATTTGCCGCCCAGTTCCTCAAATAATGATTTTGCCATTGTCTGTTACCTCCACATTCTTTTTTATTTTGAATGTCCGCAAAATCCGTCCTACATCTGAAGATCATATGCATCGAAAATATTCTTCAGCAGCACTTCAAATGTAATCGGCGTATTACACAGTTCCCTGATTTTCCCTTTGATTTCTGTAATTGCTCTGCGGT
Source organism: Claveliimonas bilis (assembly GCF_020892095.1). Classification (GTDB taxonomy): domain Bacteria; phylum Bacillota; class Clostridia; order Lachnospirales; family Lachnospiraceae; genus Claveliimonas; species Claveliimonas bilis. Next base: position 3,034,718 of record NZ_AP024845.1, read on the forward strand.
TAAGCTGTGCCAGTTCCCTGATATCCGTCATGACAGGAGCATGGGATGGTACAAAGCGCGCCACATCCAATGTCTGAATATATTCCAACGTCTGCAGCGTCTTTTCAGGATCCCAAAGATAACTGACGCCATACTTCCCAAGTGTTTCCTCTGAAGATACACTGTCCGCAATATAAGCTGTTCCGTCCTTAGTCCGAAAACCAACCATGTCGAAGCAATGGCCCGGCAATTCCAAAAGCTCCATATATTCGGGCAGAATATCGCTTGTAAGGGGAAGTACATTGCTTCCCTGCGCCATAAGAAACTTATTCTTCAATTCTTTGAAAGGACGGCCGCCATAAAGGCCGATCGGTTCCAATACAGGCATATTGGAATAAATATATTCCATGTCTTTTGCGTAAATCTTACACCCGGTTTTCTTCTGTAAAAAGTAATTTCCACCAATATGGTCTGCATGAGAATGCGTGTTAAAAATTGCTTTCAGATTCCAGCCTTTTGATTCCAGGATGCGGCAGACCTTTTTTCCAGCATCTTTATCATTACCGCTATCAATCAGTACAACTTCATTATCGCTTGCTTTTATCAGTCCGATTTTGGCCGGGCAGTCAATATAGTAATCATGCTCTGACAATTGTATTAATTCGTACATTATCTCACCTCCGTTGCTCTCGTAACAGAGAGTTCCAATTCCTTTATTCCCTTATCCGCAAAATTTTATCCAGCTTCTTCCCTTTTGCCAGTTCATCGATCAATTTATCCAAATATCGAATTTCTTGCATAAGAGGTTCTCTGATATCTTCTACCCGTATTCCACAGACAACACCTTTGATCCGTTTTCTATTTTCGTTCATTTCCGGGGCACTGTTGAAAAACTCTTCATAATTAACAGATGTTGAAGCCATCCTTTCCAAGTCTTCCGGTTTATATCCTGTAAGCCAACAGATGATCTCGTCTACTTCCTCTTTCGACCGTCCTTTTCTGACAGCCTTGTTTACCAAAAGAGGATAAATTTTCGCAAATTCCATTTTATAAACTTTTTCATTGTCCATGCATCAGATCCACCCTTTCCTCAATCACTACTAACCGCTTTCGTATACTTCATAAATCCCTGCTCAAATTCCTCCGGATATGTGCATCCAAGGCTCTCGGCAATCAGCACTGCCATTTCACGAAACAGTCTGCATGAAGTTTTAATGGCCTCCCTGAAATGTTCATAGTTGCTGTCAGGGAAGGTCTCCTCATATAGCAGGTAAACATTTTCCGGAAGATATCGTTTAAAATATTTATTCTGTTTTCCACAGGAAACAGAATATGCTGTCTTACTTCCGATATACCATCCCAGCATGACTTCAAGCATATGGTGGGCCTGATCATAATAAGTCGTCATAGCAAATGGAAGTTCATCTCTAAAGATTCCTTTGACAACATCACAGAGCGACCAGAAAAATTCATTACAGCAGCCCTGAAATTGCGCTTCTGTGGGTTTTCTGACGTAAAATTCCTCGTCTGTAGGCGGAGGCAGCTGGGGAAGACATCCCGTTTTATCTATAAGCGGAAGGAACAGTTTATTTCTGTTGCTCCCCTCTTTCATAGTTTCCAAAGTTTCAACACCGATATCAATGCGGTTTCCATCTTCAAATATCAGCAGCCAGGAATAGGTTTTATCATAATGGCTGCGCAGGCCAAAACGTTCTCCATAACCATACGCATCATCCTGCTCCTGTTTCAGAATAACTTTTCCAAATGGATTCATCCACGACGTATCAGCGCGAAAACTTTCTGTCTCTTTCACTACATACATAATATCAAAATCCTGATAAATATCCCTGGGGACATTGGGATTTGCCCTTGAACCTTTCAGATATGCTGCCAGCACACGGTCATCCGACCTGGCTGTATCGATAATGATATCAAACATCTCTTTTTCTGTGCGCATATATAACCTCCCTCAAATCCGTTCTATTCTAAAGTCTCAAGCTGTTAAACTGGAATTGTCATTTCCGATTTGGCTTTCTTTTCATAGCTAACAATTTAATATAATCATCGAACTCATCGGTATTGGTCGGTTCAAACATTACCCATTTTCCATCGTGATAGGTTTCTGCTTCATCATATTTTCTGCAAACAGCATCAGAAAGACTGCCTCTTATAGCTTCAAATTTGGTTCTTTCATCCTTTCCAAAAATAATCAGGAAACCAACGCAATTACTTTTTGCATATAGACAGCAAAGAGTTTTACCGCCTCTACGATATTTGTACTCGTAAGTCCACTTCTTACCACCGGTATTCCATAGTCGTTCCATTTCGTATTTCTCATCAATAGCCCAGCATAACTCCTGCCAGACTTCGAACAAAGATGGGCCCAGCAGTTCAGTCATAGTTGATTTGGATGGTATATTTTCAAGCATGATATTCCTCCTTAAACGTTCATTTTGCGATGCAAAAGAATTTGTCAGATATAGCGCCTTACCTTCTTCATATACTCAACATATGCCTTCCCAAATCTCTCTTTACACTCTCTTTCTTCTGCAATAATAATCCATTCATCTTATATCTCCACAAATCAATAGGATTTATAACCCCTATCCGAAACAATATCTCAAATCCAAATCAAAGAATAGGAACACACAATTTACAATAATGCCTGTCTACAAGCATATTCAAAAGTAAAACAAATCTTCAAACTTTTTGTCCAATGCAGTACAGAGAATCAGCGCCAGTTTCGCTGTAGGATTGAACTGTCCTGTTTCAATGGAGCTGATCGTGTTCCGAGACACGCCAACCATATCTGCCAGCCGCTTCTGTGATAATTTCAATTCCATCCGTGTTTCTTTAAGGCGATTTTTTAATATCAGCTTGTCATCCATATTTTCCACCGCCCTACAAAATTGTGGAAGATACGCTCAGGTCATAAATATAGCATCCGGACATTACGAATACCAATATCGTATAGGCAATTGCTATCCCAAGCTCATACTTACGATGAAGTTTAATATATTTCACCCAGGAAATCGTCATATTTGCGCTAAAGACAAGTGCCCAGAGTCCCCAGTTTGTACCTTTTCCGACAAATATCTGTATCGCGAAAAAGAGCGTCGCCAAAGCCATCTGAACCACAACTGCCTTTTGACTTGCCTGCTTTATAACTTCTTGCTCGTATACGTCCTTATTTCTATTTTCCGCTCTGCTTTTTGCTAAAATTTCATCCTTGTTCATAATGGAAGCCTCCAAATCGAATTGCCAAGTTTTCTTGTCGTATCTTCATCATAACATTGCCAAGTACACTTGTCGATAGTTTTTCTAAAAATGTTAAGATACGTTGCTTGTGGCAATGGGCAATTCATACTACAATAATGGTAACGATAACAAGAAAGGGGGCATCCCTAATGCTTAATGAAAACATTAAAGCAATCAGAAAGTCAAAAGGACTTTCGCAGCAGGATCTTGCTGTCAAGCTGAACGTCGTGCGGCAAACTGTTTCTAAATGGGAGCAAGGAGTTTCCCAAAGTTAAAGATACCACATCAATCCCACGCGGACTTTTGCTCAACCGATACAGCCGGAGGGCTGGATAACAAGAAAAGGCGGTATGCGCCCCGTGGAGGGGTAGCGTACCGCCTTTTCTTGTGGGGGTTTCCAAAGGGGGCAACGCCCCCATTTGGCACACGACTTTGCGAAGCAAAGTGTAGTGTGTTATACGCTCTGCCGGCGTTGCCGTGAAAATGCCGTTGCCGCCGGGGAGGGCAAGGGCATTTGAAGCGGCAGGAAAACAGGGCTGTGCTTGCGTGGCGTGGAGCCGCAAGCGCAGGTCTGGACTCATCAGCAGACAGGGCGTATATGAAAGCCCCAGTTCCTCGTCCTACGCTCCAACTTGTGGACAAAGTGTCCCGAAGTTGTGGCCACACTCCCGGAAAAGTAGCAGGACAACGGGCAACCGTCAAGGCTGAAATGAACGGGTTTACACCCGGCCTTGACCTCCGCCCGCTGTCCCGCTGGATGGGTGGACAAGGCGGCCAATCCCTCAAAGTGCTTGGCCGCTCTCTTTCTGATTTTGAGGTATTCAGTTTTTCAAAATTGAATAATCAAAATAAATTTTTTCGATTGAAAAAATTTTATTTGTTATCATCTTCAATGCCATATTTTTTCTTTTGCCGAATCACATAATTACTGATTTTTTCATCATATAGTGGATACTGGTAATCCAACTGGCATGCCACTTCTGACGAAACCTCCCGGAACAATGCCATACATTGTTCAAAGGATTCCCACATATGGGGATAGGAATCCATATTATAAGTGGACATAAGTCGTTCCCACAATTCCTCTGGGACATATTGCTTCATAAATTTATAGTTTTTTCCCAAACTGAAATGAAATCCCTGTTTGATACCAATCAGCCAGGAAATCATGCGAAGCAATTCTTTTCGTACTATATCATTCATATGGTCAATAGCAAAAAGAATTTCTTTGCGGCATAAGCCCTTTACTACATATGTTGTAGTATTCCAAAATTCATTACAGCAATCGTCAAACATTCTTTGAGTAGGCTTCTGCAAGTGGTAGTCTATATCCGTTGGTATTGGCGGCTTTACGATACGGTTGTCTTTATCCAACAGTAACTTTACCAGTTTATCCCATGTAAAATACTCGTCTATCAGTTCCAGCGGCAGCAAAGTTAAATCTATCTTAACATCATCAGTAAACAGCATTAAATATGAAAATCCCTTTTCTACAGCTGGAAATAATTCCATATCTTCCGGCTTTTGCAGAATCAACCTTTCACCAAATATATCTAGCCATTTATCATCACTTGTGAAGCTGTCCATATCCGTAACAAAAAAAGTAATATCAAAATCCTGAAAATCATCAGGCGGAATATTTGTATTTGTTCTAGATCCTTCCAAAGTAACCATGCGAATGCGTTTGTCTGTTTTTGCAAAATTCAAAACAATATCATAAACTTCCTTTTCTGATCTCATTTTTATCTCCTCCAATTATTGAAATAGGTGTGAAGCCATTTTAGGGCTTTCCCGCCTTGATTACCCTTTAGCAAAGACGGGCGGGACTGTCAACGGCGGCGCATGAAATGCGCCGTTCATCTTGACCGTTGACTGGCTCGGCTGGCTTTGCTATCTTCCTGACAAATGGGAATGTCTAAGATAGTAAAGACGTCCCACATGCAACTCTTTCTTTTATTGCGGAAACCGTATCTTTAATTGTGAATGTAGTTGTGTCTATGACATTTGATTCATATACTCCCAAACCGGAAAATTGCTCCCACATTGTTTCCACTAATTCAATATTTGTTTTTCTATCTAATTTTGAGCGTTCCACAGCTCGCTTCATAGTTTCTTTTTTACTCGCTCTTAATACAATATAGTGTACCTCGTAATCTTCTTGGGCAAGAGCTTTCCATGGCTCCAAAAACCATGGCCCGACAATCCCATCTACAATTACATCATATCCGCCACGAGCATATCGCTTTGCAGCTTCTAAAAAGGCTTCAATGACAACCAGATTTTGCTCGTTGGATTCTGGCAAATGTGGTGGTATTGCGCCTTTGCTTAAGTGATGAAAAAAGTCATCGGTGTGCATATGCACTGATTTATCCATATCTGATTCCTTTGCGACAATTGACGCAGTTGTTGTTTTTCCTGTCCCCGGTGAGCCTGTAATCACAATAATTCTTCCTTGATTCATCTGTATTTTCCCTCACAATTCAAATTTATCACTTTGTTCCTGCCTGCTCAATCATCTTCTTCGCAAACTGCTGGAACATTTCAACAGTTTCTTTATCCATCGGTGTAAGCTGTCCGATCTGTCCAGCTATCATCGCCGTTACATCGTCAATGGAAAGTGGTTTTTGTTTCTGTTCCGCCAGTGCGTCCCGCATGGCTTGGAACATAGCGGCGGTCACAGCTTCTCCCGGCTGTTCCCCGTTGTCAATGTCTTTCTTAATGTCCCGCAGGATAGCCAGGAACACATTTTTGATTTTTTCAATCTCCGCTTCATGTTCCCCTATCTTTTGGGCGTTCAAAAGCTGTAAATCCTGCTTCGCTTCTGCCCGGTGTTCCGGGTGTTCTTTCATCAGGTCGGACAGGGAAGCCGTTGCCATCTCGATAAGCTGGTTTCTTGCTGTTATGCCCTTTGCCGCCGTATCCTGAAAATAAATCCGTATCAAATCTATCAGCTTAGGAAAATTCCTGTGTTCCAACAGGCGGTTGAGGATTTGCACATCAACAGCACCCGTCACAAGCCCCCTCACGGCTCCCTCGGACAAGCCTAATTCAGAAATATCGTAGCTTTTACGAACGCTCACGGTAGACAAGCCCAGTATGTAGTCTGTCGATACCTTAAATTCCTTTGCCACACCTATGAGAATATCACTGCTGACCGTTCTTGTTTCGCCGCTGACAATGCGGCTCAACTGGGAAGCGGAAACGCCTATCTTCTCCGCAAGTTCCTTTTGTGTGATGTGGTTCCCGTTGCATAAATCGGAAATCCGCTGTCCGGGCGTTCCGGGTAAAGCCATAGATACGCACCTCCTCCGCATACTTCCATTATACAGAATGATTGCAAAAATGCAATTTCCAAAGTGTAAACTTCATCAAAATGCAATTCTCGCAATATTCCGGGAATTGCATTTTTTTCGTGTAGACTTAGGGTAGTTCATCGATGGACGGCACCTTGAAAACAGAATGACCGTCCGAAAAGGAATACCCCGGCTGGGGAAGCACCGCAAGGAGTCGGACTTCGGGACAAAATGTCCCGAAGTTGCGAGGAGCGTGCCAACGCCGGAACACGCCGCAGGAATGGGGCAGGAAACCTTTTCGGGGAGAACGGCAACGGAAAGCAAAATGGAGGGAACGCATGAGAGATAACCCCTATAAAGACTTGCCGCCGCTGGAACGCAGGCCGGACGGTTCCCTTTACCGCATGACCCCGGCGCAGAGAAAACAGGCGGCCAGCCTGATACGCCGGGAGTGCTGTTGCTGTGAGGACGGCAACTGCATTGTCCTTGACGATGGGGACACCTGCACCTGTCCGCAGACGATTTCTTTCTCGGTCTGCTGTAAGTGGTTCCGCTGGGCGGTCTTGCCGCTGGACGGGACGCTGGAAGCGGAGATTTTCCGGGATAAGGACTTGAAACGCTGTGAGGTCTGCGGCGGTGTGTTCGTCCCCAAATCCAACCGGGCAAAATACTGCCCCGGCTGTGCCGCCAGAGTTCACAGGCGGCAGAAAACAGAAAGTGAACGGAAAAGGAGGTCTGCTGTGGACAGTTAGGAGCGAAAAAAGCCTTGATTTATCAGGCTTCGCAAGCCCCAAACCGGGGCTGGTGGTATAAAGTATCGCCCGCCCCGGAAAACGGGCTTCTAACCGTCCACAAAACGCACT